>NZ_JAUUTW010000034.1 GCF_030676415.1 Peribacillus frigoritolerans
TTAAAGAAGATAGCCAATTGGACATGGCGAGGTCCAAAAATGGCCTAACATAGTGGCTCGAAGAGCCCAAATCTCTTAACCTTTGGTCAAAATTTAAAAGGGAATTTCAAAATGGGTTCGGAATTTTTTAATTCCGAACCCATTTTGTCTACAAACTGAGCACAGCCCCATTTAGGGTTGTGCTTTTTTATTTAAGAACGATGAACCCATACTAGGTCCTCATAAAAGGGCGTTTTTTTGGTAACGTCAAAGTAGGTGTACAAGCATTTCCTAATTAGCACCATAACATATTAGGAGGTGATTAAATTGACAGTTAAATTAGAAACTTTATTGGATCGTTCGGAAAAGAATATGGGCAGCGGAATTCATCCAGTCGTAAAAGAATCAGCATTGGAAATGGTTAGACGGGCATACCAAGAAGGTATTTTCGTCCAAATCAGCGCAGGTTATCGGTCTATGGAAGAGCAAGCAAAGCTATATGGTCAAGGTCGCCTAGGTTATATCTACGATGGTAAAAACTATAGTGATTTATCGAAACCGAGAGTGACAAACGCGATGCCAGGTCAATCTTACCATAACTATGGACTAGCCATTGATTATTTCATAGTCAGCGATGATGGAAAGAATGCCATATGGACAGTTGATTCAAAATGGAAACGGGTAGCGGCTATTGGTAAATCCTTGGGCTTTGCATGGGGCGGGGATTGGTCAAGATTTAAAGATTATCCGCACTTGGATATGACGGGCGGACTGACTTATTCTCAGTTAAAAGCGGGAGCAAAGCCTAGACTGATATCAAAAGTGAATGGAACCACTCCACCAGCAACACAAGTCGAATCGGAAGTCATTGTAAAAGATACGCCTGCAAAGGACAGCGGCAATCAGACTATCAAGTCCATTCAAAGGACATTAAATAGCCGGTATCATGCAAAAATAGATGTTGATGGTTATTATGGTCCTAATACTAAAAAAGCACTGATAAAGGGTTTTCAAACCGAATTGAATAAACAATATGGTGCAAAGATTAATGTTGATGGAATATGGGGACCCCAAACAAAAGCGGCTTCACCGAATGTTAGGGAAGGGTCGAAAGGGAATATCACCTATATCCTTCAAGCTGCACTTTATTTGGAAGGGCATAATAAACATGGCATAGATGGTATTTTTGGAAGCGGAACGGAAATAGCGGTGAAGGCATTTCAAAGGGCCAATGGATTATCTGCAGACGGGATCGCCGGTGAAAATACCTTCGCAAAATTATTTGGATGAAATATATGAAATGTAATAGAATATAATGCTTAAATGCAATTAGTTAGCAAAAGCCCTAAAAATGAGGGCTTTTTTTGTATGAATGAAAAATGATTTTTAAAATAGCAGTTTTTTTTAAAGTACATATCCCAATCGTTTAAAATCGAAGCTGATGATAGATATTAAGGTGAGGAAACGAAAGTAGCTGTGAAAACTTATCGGAAACGAAAAAGGTTAGTTGCTGACGGACACCTCTAAAAAAACCTTTACGTATCCTTTAATATCTCAAATTAAATAGTCATGACGTTTCCCAACCATTTCTGCAACTTCACGACTATCTACCAGTAATTGTTCATATTGATTTACAACCTTTAATTCATTTACCTTTTTTCGGAAATCCGAAGGCTTCAACTTTACATCTACTCAGGTTTTCTTATGCCGTCTTTGTAGTGAGCTAAAAATGATGTATAATGAAAGCGTTTTTAACACTTTGAAAGTGGGTATAGACAGCATGGAAATCATTTCTAACATCTTGCATAAACCGGAAACAAATAATGAAATACACTTTATAGGAAATACCGAAGATGAGATTTCGTTTGTGAATAGTAAAATCAAATTTTGGGGTAAAGGAAATCGGTTAATTATTGAACGCGGAGCAGGATTTAAAAATGCAACGCTAAATTTTAATGGCAACAACTCGCTCATAATCATTGGGAAATCAAAACGCGATGCAACAATGAGCGTCAGTGTTTGGAATGATAATACATTTTTCCTTGGTCGCAACTATTCATTTAATGGTTTAGCGAGATTTATTCTCTCTGAGCAAAAGAATCTATTCATCGGTGATGATAATATGTTTTCAAGTGGTGTAGTCGTTCGTTTGGCAGATCCACATTTGATCTACGATGTAACAACTCAAAAACGGATAAATCCAACAAAGAGTGTGTACTTAGGTGACCACATTTGGATTGGGCAGGACGTCATGATTCTAAAAGGAGCAGAAGTAGGTACAGGTTCAATTTTAGGGGCAAAGTCACTCGTGGCAAAATCTATCCCATCAAATGTAGCAGCTGCAGGAAGTCCTGCACGTGTGGTGCGGAAAAATGTTTTTTGGGCACGCCCATCTGTACATGCATATACTGAAAAAGAAACAGTTGAATCACAAAATTTCCCAGATGGGCGCTTTGTCTATACGCCAAAAGGCTCGACAGCGAAACATTTTGCGAAAATTGAAGAACAGCTTAATACCGTAACTTCTGTAGAGGAGAAGACTGACATATTAACGCCTTATCTTGATGTAACAAGCAAGAATCGTTTCTTTCTTCCTGTGCCTCCAGAGAAAAAGAAAACATTTTTCGATCGAATCTTCGCAAATGAGGCAAGAAGTAAATGAATGAATTTATCTCAAAAAATATATCAAAACTCTGAGTTGCTTTCGTTATTTTTTTTATAAACAGAGCGACTTTCTTTTAAAACCACAGAGAATTATTTGTATAAAAATTTTTGGACATTGATACACTTAAATCACTACAGACAACACTACCAATATGGAAAACCCGAAAGGCTCTTATCGTACCAAAAATAAATCCAGTTTGGACATCTATTACATTTTTCTTCAAAGGAAACATGGTTATTTGAGTTATCAAAGTGAAGATATTTTAAAAGTTGTCCTTTCACAAATATGAATTGTAATATTTATCGAGTATTTATGCTCATTTTTGTTCACTTAAAATTGACTGAAATATAATAGTGTTTTTAATTTTCCATCATATTTCTCCAATAAAGTTAAAGCAGGACATAACTTTATTGGAGGAAAAAATGAAAAAATTATGGAAAAAGCCCATTTTGCCTATCGCCACTATTAGTCTAGCATCTGTGATGATTGTAAATGCCATTCCAGAAACTCCAGTTCAAGCAGAATTGAATGCTCAATTACAAGTGAAGAGTTATGTGCTTCCGTTAGGAACACCTAATTTGAATGAGCAAAGAACTTCCATGAATCCAGCACCAGGAGTGACGTATACCAGAATCCACCGTGGTGAAGCATCTTCTAGTGACTATTTCACAGTGGATGTGGCATTTGTAAAAACAAAGAAGCAGGCAAAGATATTGTTGGGAAATTTAAAGAGAGAGGGTTTCAAAAATGCTCGTATCATAAGAGAACCGGATCGGGCCATGGATGATGGGGAAAAAGGTACACTTGGATACATTGTCCGCATCGGCCAATATCAGCTGGAAGCGGATGCAGCCGAAATGAGAAACAAGTTATCCCAAAAGGGATATTCGGGTTTACGGACTGTTTATACGGGTGAAGACGGAGAGAAAACAACAGGACCATGGGTAGTAAATGTCCTTGAAGTGGATCAGGATCGATTTCAAGGGCATGTGGAGCCTGAATTGGCAAATGATGCAGTGACAGGGAAAGAAACATTGACCCAAATCGCTGACAGAAATGATGCCATTGCAGGAGTTAATGCCGGATACTTTGTTGTAGGAGAGAAGGATGGAACACCAGGCGATCTTGCCGGTATATTCGCCAGCAAGGGTCAACTTGTCAGTGAAGCGATAAATGGCCGTTCAGCTCTGATTTTATCTTCTGTTGAAGAGAAGGCAAACATTGCGTCTGTTTCCACGTCAATTCAGGCTACGTCATCTGATGGTGCGGTCAGGGAAGTGGATGGATTAAATCGGAAACCAGGATTAATCCGCAATTGTGGCGGTGTTGGAGGAGATACGACAACAGAACGGGCGAAACATGATTTTACTTGTAAGGATGAAAGTGAGCTTATCCAATATACGTCCGTATTTGGAGGAAAGACAGAATCGGGTGACGGTGTGGAAGTGGTTGTAAATCATGCCGGAGAAGTGGCGGAAATTCGTAACCAACGTGGAGGAGCCATTCCGGGCAGTGGTTCTGTTCTTGCGGGAACGGGGGAGGCGGCAGAGTGGCTTCGTGACCATGCCCGACAAGGGATGAAGATTCAGGTGAAGAGTGAAATCATCGGGGATGGAAAGCAATTAAAATTAGACCAAACCACCAGTATGATTAATGGAGGTCCTCGTTTATTGGAAAAAGGAGAAATTTCCATCAATGCTGTAGAGGAAGGCTTTCACTGGGAAGAAGATCCTGGGTTTTATTATCGTTTTGGGGAGCGCCGTAATCCTAGAACGCTTGCAGGAATCAAAGAGAATGGCAATCTATTATTTGTCACCATCGATGGACGCGCACCCGGATGGAGTGTGGGAGCTAATTTTGAAGAAAGTGCAAAAGTCATGAAGTCATTAGGAGCTGTCGATGCCATCAATCTAGACGGCGGCGGATCGACGACCATGACAGTTGGGGATGACCGAGTCACAAGACCCTCTGATGCAGCAGGTGAACGTCCGATTGCCGACGGAATAATGTTAGTAGAATAGGTGGGCAGATTAACGACTTCATTTAGCAAATAAACTTAAACTCTCTTCAGATAGGTTTCTGAAGAGAGTTTTTTGTTGTGATATTTTGAAATTAGTTAATATAAGGATTTTGAAATACTTTCAGCAGTTTTTAACAATAAAGAGATATGTTGTTCCATCGATTCTTTATTCCAGCGAAAGACAGGCCCGGAAATGGAAATAGCTCCAATGATTTTTCCTTTCGCACCGAATATAGGTGCTGATATTGCAGCTACATTCTTCGTGATTTCTTCCTCATTAATTGAGTAACGGGTATTTACTATAATTTCTAATTGTTGTAGTATTTTTCTTTCTTCCTTTGGAAGGTGGTTAAATACTTGTGCCTGTAACCCTTCGCTAAGAAAATACCCACCCGCTTGAGCCGAGATGTAGCGGAATCCTATTCACTTGGATTCGGTTTAGCTACCCTAGCTATTGCCTATGTGGTATCAGCATTAATTCCTGCTCTGTTTATTCGGGGAAAAGGATAAAATTCTATCAGTATTAGAAGTTATACAAAATGGTATTGTGGAAGAAAATGATGAAACTAAGTTAAACTTAGATTATGCTAAAGAAAATGGTCTCTCGACTTCAGAAATTAATAATCTCTAACAGGAACTTTTTGGAATTTCTTCGGGTGATTTAAATGAAATTGAAAGCGCAACAGAATTATTAGAGAAGGAAATACTTGAACAAGACGATTTTATTCAAATAGACGAACTAACAGCGCCAGCTATAGGTAGACATTCTGCACCGCCTTCAGGATTCGAAAAGGCTTTAAAACTGGTATTTGGAGCTGTTGTCGGGATAATGTTGCTACTTTAATTGTTCAAGACTTGTATAAATTAGGAGCTTATTCTGCTTGCCACAAATGGGGTAAAAAGAAACCTAAAGTTAAAAATTCGTGTAAAGCACTAGGATACTGGTAAAATAACCGAAACTAAGGGGGAAACACAATGATTGACATACCTGACTTTTCGAGAATAAAAATGCTGAAATTATCAATACATTCTTTGCTTTTATGCATTTTATTAAGCTTAGTTAGTTTAATTATTAACGATGTTTTTTCACTTTTCGTTGATCAAAGAATTAATTTAAATCTACTTTTTATTCCAATAATCATGGTTTTTTGGATATGTATATCAATTAAAAAACCAACATACCAAAAATAATTTCTAGTTAGGAGTCTGGGCACAATACTCAGGCTTCTTTTATTTGCCCTAAATAAGAGAGTGATTCCATTGAATCAATTCATGCATGACAGGATTTATGTCTGAAGGAGATCTCATTTAATATTAGTGGTTATGGTTAAGTCTATATATGTGTGGTATTTATTGTGGATGGGATTATTAAAAGGTTGTAGGACTAATTCATTTCTTCTGGGCATCAGATTTCAAATTTTTTACATTTTTGAAGAGGGGAATGTCAAAGGTAAAGTTAACAATTGAAGAATATATTTGCTTAATACAAATGGAACTTTTATATATGACAACAAATATAACCATAAATAATTAAGCTAGTATGTCAGCAGGAGGATTATATGCTGAAGCAAATTACTTCAACAAGGATACAAACTTGCCAGTAAACCAACGTGTTCATACCCTCAAGGTTGTCATATTAAATAAAGTGTCTAACTTTTTTTGCGCCGATAGTGGAAGTTCCTTATTAACTAGTTACAAAACTCACTTATAATCTGGTTCTTCATTTCTTCAATCGGAAAACCTTGTTGGTAGGTGGATATCATCAACATAATACCTTGTAGCACAGATGAAAAATATAACGATCGTTTCCTTGGTTCCTTTTCACCCATATTTTCAAATATTGTACATTGAAACTCAAATTGTCTAGCATTTTCTTCAATAATGCGATGACTGTATTTTATCAACTCTTCATCAGACTCTGGCTGAGTTTGCAGGTGCAGATAAAACCGATGGACTTCAGGTTTTTTGTGGATATTATCAATGGCACCATTTACTAAATGTTCAAGCTGTTCACGAGGTGTATTTAAGGTGAACGCTTCTTCCATGACTTCAACCACTTCCCTGATTCTGGCCTCGACCATTTCAGAAAGCAGTTCTTCTTTTCCTTTGTAATAATTATAGAGTAACCCTTTCGAAATACCCGCCTTCTTTGCTATATCGCTTATAGAAGTAGCGTAATATCCTTGTTTTATAAATAACTCCATGGCAGCAGCGCGAATTTTTTCTTTGGAAGCTTGGCGAATGCGGTCATTTTCTTCGGGTGTACGTGGCATTTTAACTTCAATCCTCCATAAAAGCAGTGAATTCTTGATATAAAACTTCAGAATGGGTTAGGGGCAGCATATGATCGGCATCCTCTATTTCGATGAAACGGATGTTTGGAACCTTACGGAAACAATCGGCAACCCGAAAATTGTCTGCCAAGTCCTTTTTACCGATAAAAAATAAAGTTTCGGGGTTCAATTCTCCTAATCGTTCCATTGCTGGCGGCTGAGGCCATTTCATGCAGAAATCAGCGGGCCACTTGAGCATGCGACCGAAATGATGCCTGAGCATTTGAACAGTGAGATCTTTATGCGGACTATCGATAACAACTTGATATGTTGGTGAATGAAGGGCAAGCTCTAACATCTTATCTATATTGGGGGCACTTTCCAATATCTTATTATGATATTGTTCAAACTCCTTTGAATAGGGAAAACCAGTTAAAGAAGGAGCAATTAACACAAGTTTCGATACTCTTTCAGGGTAATTAAGAGCGAAATCAGTTGCAATCTGCCCGCCCATGGAATGGCCAATAAAGGTTGCCTGATGAAGTTCCAGGTAATTCATTAGTGCCAGTACTTCGTCTACATAGTTTACATGTTTTATAGGGGATGGTGATTTACCGGCACCACGGCCATCAAAAGCAATAACTTTGTAATGCTTAGATAAAAGAGATGCTAAAAATGTCCATTGCCTCAAATCAGTCCCACCACCATGAATAAGAACAACAGGACGACCATTGCCAGTAATCTCGAAATGTAAATCCAATGCAACCCCTCCCTTTTTCACTGAATTTTCAGTTTTATTTTATTATTGAATGAATGTTTAGTCAATAGAAAATGTAATTTAATTCCTAATGATCTTAGATACTATTTCCATTCCGAATAATGGCGCTAACCAATAGACAAAGTACAAATATAGCATCTGTCAAATGCATCGTTAATGACAATGGACATTCTAAAAAAAAGAAGCCCAAAAATCCAAAAACCAAAAAAATGGTGTACCATATGGGGGATCAAACAAAGCGAGCTTTGTTAATGAGCATACGTACAATAAACACAAATATAATTTTGAAATAAAATCATCAGCTAAGGCTACTTAATATGGAAAAGATGTTGATAATTGAATTTATCGCACATGTAAGGCCTCTAAAAAAACCAACAATATACCAATTGGAAATTGAAGAGGATAATATCTATGCTATTAATGGTGGTTCTGATGGTATCACCCCTGAATTAAGCAAAGGAAGACAAGAGCTTGAAAGAAGAAAAGCAACTGTTCAAGTTGAATTGTTGGGTATATATAACTTTATTAAGCAATATCACCTTGAAGAAGATCAACCAATTGAATGGGTAATGGAAAAAGCCAATGAACAATTTGGACTAGCTATTAAAGAAATAGAAGCAATATACCTTAAGGTAGATAGTATTTTATTTGGAAAACCATTAGTATAACTTTATAAAAAAAGCACTTAACCTAAATGGTCGAGTGCTTTTTGAGTCTTATTTAATACTTCTTTATTCTTATTAATGAAAACTTTATTTCTTAATATCATTTCTTTATTATTAAGCTCATCATTCAGTTCGGTAGTATTGTCCAGTTTCTCTAGAAGTGAGACTATTGATGGCATTGCTAATAATTCATGGAAAGCTATGTTTGTTTTAGTAGATAAGATTTTTAGCTCAGTAAGTTGACGAGGAGATAAAAAAGACTCAAATGGTTGCCTTTCATTTATTTCCATGATTGTACCCTCCATATGATGATGAATTATTAAATTGTAATTTGATTATAAAATAGATAAGTTCAATAAATGTATTAATCATGTAAAGATTTGATGAATTGCAGAATATAGGAGGGATTTGAGTAATCTGGTGTTTATTTGCAGGAAATCATCACCTTTTATAGAACTTTTAGTAAAGGAGATGGTAAAATGAGTTGGAATAAAGAAGATCTAAGTCAATATAATTTTGCGGATTCACCATGGTTTATCGTGTCTACTAATGGAAAAGTAGATATAGGAATCCAACAAGGTTTTGGAGATACAAAAATTGGATTACAGCCTGAGGGAATGTATAAATTGGTTCATGAATGGCTTAAAAGCAATCATGATTTAAGTTCTGATCAAAAGAATACATTAATAGAACAATTAAAATAAAAAAAACGGAAGTAATCAATATGTTAGATCCAGGAGTTGTTGGAAGCAAACAAATTGATCGAGGTACAGTTACATACTAAATAAAGAATTTGAAGGCACCTATTCATTGGGTGCTTTTTATTTTGGAGAAATAACGAGAACACTACTTAACGCATTGATTATTGTCTTAGATGCAGTGATTGGTGCGTTTGTTTGTATTTTATCAGTATATTCATTATTTGATGAAGAAAGGGAGATGAGAAAATGGAAAAGGACAAGAAAATTAACGAGTTTGAAGAGTTGTTATCGAGTGATGATAACCTGACCGACAAAGAGAGAATGTTTTGTTTACAATACCTGCGACATTTTAATGCAGCTAAAGCATATCGGGAAGCATTTGATGAAACGAAGTATGACAAGCAGGCAGCTCATATTTTGATGAAAAGTGAGAAAATAAATAGCTATATTAAGAAATTGAAGAAGGAATTATTTACAGAAACTATAATGGATAGTAAGGATGTTTTGGAGCAGTATATTAAAATTGCCTTTGCCGATATTACCGATTATGTAGATTTTGGAACGAAAGAAAAAATTGATGAGAATGGTAATACGTACAATGCAAATTATCTTAATTTTAAAGATTCTTCAACTGTAGATGGTTCAGTAATTGAATACATTGCAGGTGGTAAAGCACCAACATTAAAATTAAGCGACAGGACTAAAGCACTGGAGATATTAAGTAAGTTCACTAATTTAATTGATGGGGATACGGATAAGGAATTTAAAATCGTTTTAAAACGAGCTGGCGAGGATGACTGAATTAAAAATCAATCCACACTTTGAGGATTTCATTTACGATTGGGATCACACTAACTATCTATTAGTTGGTGGGTATGGATCGAGTAAATCATTTAATACAGCACTTAAAATCATCCTCAAATTATTAAGTGGAACTGTACGAAAAAAGAATTATTAAATTGGAGGATACTTATTACCATCACAGTGTAGTTACAGATAATAAGTTTGCAACGGAGAAATACATAGAAGCTTTACAAGAGACTAAAGAATATGATCCCGATACCTATAGGATTAAATTTGAAGGAAGATTTGGATTTAGCGGTTTACGGGTGTTTTCGCAGTTTCAAACAATGCCTCATGATGAAATAATTGAAAAGATAAGGAAAATACAAAATCCTTCACGAAAATGTGGAATGGATTTCGGATTTGCGACATCTTACAATTGTTTGGTAAAGCTTGAAATTGATAAAAACGAAAATATTCTCTACATTCATTATGAATATTATGACAAAAATAAAACTGATCCGGAGACAGCAGAGGACTTAAAAGATTTTGCATTCACAAAAGAATTGATAAAAGGTGATTCAGCAGAACCAAAGACAATTAGATACTTCAGACAACAAGGATTTAACATGAGGTCAGCAAGGAAGTATAAGGGAAGCAGACTGCAATACACCAAAAAGGTAAAAAGGTTTAAGAAAATTATTTGTAGTGATGCGTGTCCTAATGTAATTCGTGAGCTGCAATGGCTAACATTTAAAAAGGATTCAAAAGGAATAATAAAAGAAGATGAGTTCAGCACTGATCCGCATAGCCTCAGTGCTATTTGGTATGCCTTAGATGATTATGATCACATTGATTTAAAAGGTGACAAGATGAAGGAATTAACTAAAGAATCGCTCGGTATATGGTAGGAGGTGGAATATTGTTTAGGTTAGACAAAAGTCAAATTGAGGTTATTGTACCTGGAATAATTGAAACGCTTATTTATAAGCATGATACAAAACGTGAAGAAAACTTGCACAAATACTACCTGGGTGAACACAAAATACTCGATAGAAAATTTGCAGACGAGAGTAAGCCAAATAATAAAATTGCGGCAAATTTCTGTGAATATATAAGTGATCAACATGTAGGTTATTTCATGGGGAAACCTGTTGTTTATTCAAGTAAGAATAAAGAGTATATGCAGGAAATACAGGATATTTATGATGCTAACGATGCGCAGAAAATCGACTATGAAATCGCTGAACAGTGCAGTCGCTATGGTTACGGAGTGGAGATACTTTACACTAAGGAAACTAAATCAGGTAAGAAAGAACCTAGATTTAGGCCTTTACCATTGATTGAGAATAATATAATTCTTGTTTTCGATAATAGCGTAGAAGAGAATCTAATATTAGCAATTAGATATTGGGAAAATGAGGATATATTGAATGATGGTAAATCCTTACATGCTTATGTCTATTCTGAGCATACGAACGATCACTTTGTCCAAAAGGATAATGAAGAATTCCTTTTAGAAAGTGAAGAAGCTCTTGGATATGGTGAAGTGCCAGTTAATTATTATTGGAACAAGGGAAGTCAGCTAAAGTCTGATTTTGAAGGTATTATAACCTTAAATGAGAGTTACGAAGCGTTAGTGAGTGATGATGTAAATGAATCGGAATCCAGTACAGACGCGATTTTAAAAGTATGGGGAATCGATAGTATTAGAAGAAGAAATACAAGCAGGGTTCAATTATCAACTTGCTTCTATAGAAGACCTTCATGACTATGTAGCAGCTACTGGTGAGTACTTTACATACAATGTTGAAACTGCTGAGGGTGTTGCTAAATGGCACACAGAAATCAATAATTTCCCTGATGGAAATGATTATATCTGTGAATATCGGGTGATTAAAAGTTAGTGATTATTGCAGTAGTAGCATCAATAGTTGGTTTATTTGGAGCTAGTCAAGTTGATTACAAACATAGTGCTGATCCGGGCGGTGGGCCACTTTAAATGAGATAAGATTATTTTTAGAGAGTCTAAGATGGATTTTTGGACTCTCTAAACTAACATATTACTTTGTTATGAAGAAATAAACTCACTATTTAAACACAAGAAAAAAACTACTAATTGTTAGTTAGTAGTTGTGATCAAATAAAGAGTAAATAATGGCGGTTTGAGAGTTTGAATTTTTTTATAAATATTGGTCACAAAATTGGTCACAGATTCATCTGAAACCCTTGATAATAAGCATTGATTAGATGATTTATTGGTCACACTTTTTCAACTTTTATTTATTATTTTTTCAATTAGTACTTGCAAATCATCCGGCCTATGAAACTCAATCGGCGAGACACCTTTATCGAACTCTATCGTATCGGATTCTATCATCAATACATACTTCCCATTAATCTTCCCTAAATGGATGCTATCGCCAAAATCGGCTAACAGTCCTTTGATGGACGTACTCCCAAGCCTCATCCGCAGTTCGGCTTCAGGTGTATGCTCGACAATCTGGGCTGTGGCTTCGACGACTTGGTGTGTTTCAAGGCGTTCCTGGATTTCCCTTTTTTCGCTAGTTTCCCAGATTTCCAGGTCCTGTTCGAATTTCTGCAGTTCGTCACTGTTTTCTTCGAATTGTGCGGATACATGTTCATGGACCATGTGGATGACCTGGTTTTTCATGATTTCAGGCATCGATTCGCCATATTCGACGAATTTCAAGAAGTCCTCGAAGTAGCGGGCATGTGAGGCCTGGTGGATTTTCAGTTCGCCTTCTTCGACCATTCCTTCTTCGGGCATGTATGGGTGGAAGGTAGCTGAAGTATTGGTATGACTACATTTAAGGCACTTTGGATGTGTAGCGGTCACACATTTGATCACATTCCGATGATTATGTCCAATTTATCAGAGACGGACTTCTGCATATCGGGCAAGACATGACTATAAGTATTGAGTGTTGTTTCAATATCTGCATGACCTAGCCGTTCCGAGATAAGCTTCACATTTACATTTTGTTGAATCAAGATAGTAGCATGTGTATGTCTAAGGTCATGGAAGCGTATTTTTGGCAGTCCAATCTTCTCAGTTAAATTATAGAACTCTTTTCGGAAGTTTCTTGGTATCATGGGATTTCCGCTTTTTGTGCAGATAACTAGGTCAAGATCACGATAGCTTGAGCCAACTAAAAGCTTTTCCTCTAAGATTTGCTTTCTATGTGTCCTTAATTCGTCTACTAATTTACTGGGGATGTGAATGGAACGGACGCTAGCTTCATTCTTTGCTCCTGCCTTAATCTCTGCGTTTTGCGTAAGCGTCTGCCTTACAAATATTGTTTGTGACTCAAAGTCAATGTCTTTCCACCTAATTCCAAGAATTTCTCCTTGTCGCATCCCTGTAAAGATTGACATGAGAAATCCTATATAGCATCGTGTGAGCCGTTTTATCTTCTTGGCTTCGCTAATAAAGAAATTGATCTGATCTAAAGACCAAACATTTATTTCTTTTCGTTTTATCCTTGGCAGAGTAATCCCTATAGAAGGATTGTCTTTTATAAGCTTCAAGATTTTAGCTTTCTTAAGAGACGAACTGACAATTCGAAAGATAAGATGGATAGTGTGTCCTGAATAAGACGTATCGTTAACTAGATCATTAACAAACTTTTGAATTTGCATAGGAGCAATTTGCTGTAATTTAAGAAGACCAAGTCTTGGTTTTATGACATTTCTATAAAAGATGGAGTGTGTCTCAAAAGTAGATGCCTGTAGACGACTTTTTCTTTCTTGAAGCCATTCTTCCATATATTTACCGTAAGTCATGTGAGTCAAATCAAGGAACTCGTTTTCTAATATTTCTGCCTTTAACCTAATCATTTCATCATTTGCATCCTGTTTTGATGCAAATCCTCTTCTGAGAATTTGCTTCCTTTTACCAGTTAAAGGATCTTTTCCAGCATCAAACACTAAATCCCATTTGCTAGTCTGTTTATTCTTTTTAACACTACCTTTCACAGTTGAACAACCTCCTAAAAGTTGCTCTAAACATGCAAAAGGGATTCCTAACTTTATTTTAGCATGATGTTATAAATACTTGCCAGGTATTTAACTAAATGAGAAGGAAGATTAAGGCTGCTATTTTTTGTATAAGAAAGGGAATGGAACGGTAATTATCACATATTAAGCCCCTCTTCCTATGGAAGTATAGGGTAGTAGGTGAATCGACACAACTCAGTGTGGAAAACTTCCGCTACTAGACTGATATTGTTTACAATATATCTATTATATTAAAAAATTGAAATAACCATGATATTTGAACTTGTATGCTTTTATTTATACTTTTTTCTTAAATAATTTACCCTAAATGTTATAATTACAATACTAAAAGAAGTGTAGGAGAGAGGATTCTATTTATGATTAAAAATGGTATAAGCTCTGAATTATTGAATATCAAATCTTTTCTAACGGAAGATTTATATAAATTTTTGATTCCAGATTTTCAAAGGGACTTTGTATGGGGGCAAGAAGAAGTTCAACAGCTACTAGATGATTTATCAGAAGATACTAATGGTTTTACATTGACGGAGGATGATCTAGAAGGATATTTATTAGGAAATATCGTTCTAATTAAGCCGACTGACAGTGAACGATATCTTGTAGTTGATGGACAACAACGTCTTACAACAACAACATTAATATGTAAATCTTTGGAGGAAATCGTTGAAGCTAAAATAACTGTTTCACAAAATCCAAAAGAAATAAAGAAATGGCAAATGAAATTAAATGACATTGTTCAATCTTATGCAATTTTAGATAATGATGATGAAATTAAAGATTGTAAATTAATACATGACCCAGCATTAAATTTTGGTAAGGTATATAAAAATATTCTTTACAATAAAGAATACGAAGTAAAGCTAGAGTCTGATTCAAAAATAGAAGAAGTCTATACGTCAGCGAAAGATTATTTAGAAGCACTTAGTGATGAACAGCTGAAAAATTTCATTTCTTATATTAAAAGTCGTGTTTATTTTATTGTGACAGTATCAACTAGCTATAATAAAGCGTTTCAATTATTTGAGGTACTTAATGATAGAGGAAGAAGCTTAGAACCCCTCGATTTAGTTAAAAATTTATTTCTTAAGACTATATCAAAAGTTGGAAAATCCAAAGAAGATGTAGAAGAATTTAATAATGACTGGAATGAATTCATTTCTAATCTTCAAGTAAACCCTAAAAAGAAAATATCTTCTTCAACTTTCTTGAAACATTTCATAATAGGGAAGTATGCGGAAAATATAAAAAAAGATCTTGTATATGATTACTTTGAGACTAAAAAGTTAACAACAGATGAAATATTTGAGTTAGTAAAAGATCTTAAATATGTATCTAAAATCTATGCTGAATTAGAAAAAGGAAATTATAAGGTGTTTTTAGATGATCATAATATGTTTATTATTTTTAAACTCTTCAATATTAAACAATTGCATTCATTATTAATTCCCTTCTACAAAGCAGATCAGAAATTGAAAGAACAGGTATTAGATCTGGGGGTAAGACTTGGAGCTTCTGTTTTATTTACATTTACACAAATGAATTTTATTGAAAGTATCCTACCCTCAATTTTAGAGAAATACTATGAAGATCTTCAAAATGGAGAATCTGGTGAGAACGCATATAAAAAATTAGATGCTGAAGCTAAGAAAATAATATTAAGTAGATCCACTGATATTAAACAAATCCTACCATTAAGAAAGCTAGTTAATGCAAATGGAAATCTATCTAATAAGGCAGCTGTAATTTTAAAGTTTATTGAATTATATTTCCATGGCAATAGTACAGTAATAGTTCCACCAAAAAAACAGAAAATTACTGTTGAACATATTTTATCAAAAGAAATTATTTTTAATAAAGATAGTACCGATGCAGGTTTTATTTCAGAAGAGGATTTTAAAAATCATATAAATTTAATTGGAAATTTAACTTTACTATATAATAATGAAAACTCGAGTGTAGGAAATAAGAAATTTAATGATAAGATTAAATTATACAGCGATCAAGATTTTATAATTACACAAAGAGTTGCCAGAGATCTGGTTTCAACAACAAAAGGCGGTAAGAATGCAAAGTTAGCTTCCTTGGTAAATGAAAGAGAAAGTAAGTATGTACAAAATTTAAATGGACATTTTGATAAAGATTCTATTAAAGAACGCTCATCAAAAATTGGGGATTTAATATACGATTTGGTAAACCAAAATATTATTATATAAAAAGAAATAAAGACACTTTTTTGTGACCAGAAAAAGTACAGGTATAATCAACCTAAACAGTTAATAAAGTTCCCTTACAATCAGTCTTCTTTAAACTATTAAGGGAGGCGAATTTTTGTGATATCTTCTCTGCTCATGTGACCAATGGAGCCTACTCTTCAATAATAGAATCTGACTGTTTATTCTCTAATAGCAATTTCTCTTTTTCTTCTCGGCTTCTATCAATGCAACCTTCCCTTCCTTGGATGTCTGAGGAAGTGAGGTTGTTGTTGTTTAAGTTGGTTTTCCATTTCATAGAATCGATCAACATATGTTCCAGTTAATAATACTCCTTTTCACCAGTCATTTTGTTAGCAACCATATCGCAACCTTACGAGTTAAGAAGTGGCAAGGTGAAATTCTCCCTGTTATCTAGAAAATCGCCTTTAATGAAAAAATCTAACGGACTCAAATTTGAGTTCGTTAAATTTCCCTCATATTTACTCATATCAAGAAGGAAGTTTGCGTGACGTTTTTCAACCATTTCAGCTACGTCTATGTTACTTACCACTAATTGTCCTTCTTTTTCAATAACCGTTAATTTCGCTTGTAATCGTAATTTCTCCAGTGAAATAGTTCGTGTAATGTAAGGTTAATTACAATCGCAGCAATACTTTTAGCTGGATAAAACCTCGGTTGCTCCACGGAATAACACTTTCTTCATCTCCATTACCTTCTCTTTCCCCCAGTAGTTCCTTAAACTGAAGAAACCTTCGTTGATCTTCTCCATATCTGTATCATAGAACCACCAAGAGACAAACAGTTGCTTTCTGGGCCGACTACATGCTACATAAAATAATCGTCTTTCTTCCTCGGAATCTACGTTCATCCGATGCGGAAATAACTCTTCATTTACATTAGGTACAAATGCTACATCCCATTCTAAGCCCTTGCTTGAATGTGCTGTGACGATATTCTTGGACTTCTTCTTTCTTGTCATGGACCTTCGATACATGTGTAAGGAAGGTGATGATATTTGGAAATTTACTAGCCATCTCACACAATCGCTCTACTGCATCCAATTTCTCTGGAATAAAAGAGACTGAGATGGTGCTATCATTTATTTACTCGATTAGCGAGTCAGTTTAACTATGTTGCGCATAAAACGACTTCTAAGATTTATGGCTTGAAGAACATAAAGGGGTTTTGCTAAACCCTTGTAAGATAATGGGGCAAATGTTGCTGTGATATCAAAAGCATTGGGCAGCTTGCCCAATGGATATTTAAACTACAAACCGATTCATATTCTTTCTCAGATTACGAAAAACAGGGTGGTAGAAATATTTTTGTGCCTTTAGTTACATTGTGGTTGCTCTTTTTTTTGTAAAAGAAAAGGAATGGGGGCGGTATATCACATATTAAGTCCCTCTTCCTATGAAAGCATATGGTAGTAGGTCGATCCACACATACCCGTGTGGAAATTTCCGATACGAGACGGAAATAGTTATCACATTTTTTAATTCTTAGAAATATGGAATAAAAATAAGGTAATTAATTTTTAAAACTTTGTATTAAGCTCAACTTGGTATTACTAATAGTAAACGATTAAATTTGCAAAACATTTGTTTAACAATTATGAATTTTTTTAAAAAAATGAATAAAAGTTAATGATGTTGCAGATTATAAAATCAGGCAACGATATACAGCAGTTATATTCACAAAAATTAATAAAAGATGGAATTTATTCGCAATTCTCCAATCAATTAATAACAAACAAAACTATTACATTAGGAGGAGAAAGGACACCATTATTTGACTATAAAGCAGAATTGAGGCGAAAAAAAGAAAACAAGGATATTGGGACAATGGCTGATGATATCAAAGCACTATTGGGAGTGTCATTGTAAAAAAACAAGTGTAATATGGATAACTCAGATTTGGGTTATCTCCTTTTTAATATTGAGGGGATAAATAACATATAATCGCATTACAAGATATCGTAACCAAGCTAATAAAACCTGTCTTTTATTGTTTGCTACAAAAGCTATGTTGATTATGAAAAAATGTACTCAAACTAAAACAGTTTAGTTTAACATGCATAACTGATAAAATTGCTCTAAACCAGTCCAAAAAGGAGTTGTTATAATTAGAAATCATCAAACCGTTACTTATTGATGTTTTACATAATTTAAGTTTAAATGAAAGTTAATTAAAAAAGACAGCAATTGCTGTCTTTCTGCTGTACATTAAAACATTTTAATAACATCTACTATTTGAACATTACTTTTAAAGTCTTGTTCAATTTCCGTCGGTAAATCAATGTTATTTCTTGGTTCCATTACATTAACAGTGATTAAATCACCTTCTCTACTAATTTGTCCCTTAAAGCAATAATATGTACCTTCTACCAAAATAACTTGAGAGACAGTCATTTGGTTAACATGGACTTCATAAAAAAATCTTTGAATATTTATTCTTTGTTGATCTGTTAAGGTCAGATTCAATTCTTTCGGTAATGTCCCATTCTCTTGCAACGCAATAGGAGTGCTTATATATACCTCATATCCAGTAGCTTCAATATACAAGAGCGAGGAATAATTATAAACGCCGTATTCACTTTCTATTTTTACTTTTGAGTAGGGTTCACTTCCTGATAATAAAAAATGCCATGTTGTATTGTTCATTTTCAACAACTTGGGTATATCAAAATTCTTCTCTACTAGATGCTTAGCATTGAAGAGTTCCTTTATGTTTAAAATTTTGGTGCCTTCTTCTTCTGTATCACTAAGATTATTTAAAATAATTGCCAACCTAATTGAAAAGAAAATAAACAAACCTGTTACAATTATGGTTAAAAATAAAGATAAATAATGAGTAGTACCTTTTTTATTTAATATAGTAAAAAAGGTAGAAAGTCCAGATATAAACCATATCGGTACAAGTATCCATAAAACGATTATGCTTGTCTGTATAGCTTTCATGAGTACTTTCGGTGTTTTACTGAAATATTCAAAGTCCACAACATTTTGTTCGAATTCACTCGGATCTTCTCTTTTTACATTGTTTCTCATCTTCCATATTAGCTTTTTTAGTTCAGATGTATGGTTTTGATATTGATGAGATAAAAAGATTGTAAACACACCTAAAACAGAAAAAATACTAGCCGTCAGCCAGCTAGTATATTCAACGGTTTCATTAGCTAGTATTAATTGATTCTTTATGTTAATAAAAACTTCTTTCAAGCATTGTTTCAAAATAATCACCAACTAATAATTTTTCAATTGCATTCATTCTTTCAACATCTGTACTCATCATGGATGTTGTTACTTTGTTCGTGTTCGTTTGCTTATAACTACTCGTGATAACACCTTTCCCGTCTTGCATCAAAAAGGAATGAATACCAATATCCAAAGGCTTACAAAGAATGCTTAATTCGATCCTCATGTACAATATCACGTAGTCAAGTAGCAGTTCATTGCGAGTGAAGACAACCAATAGTTTTTTGTCTTTATCAATCCAAATTGCTGCTTCATCGAAATCTAGATAGTGTTGATTCGTTACGTAATAGGAAAAGGAGTAACAATCGAATCCACCAATTCGTTTTGAAAGGGTACATCGAAAGGTGATATTCTCCATTTTTATGTCTAGATCAATGTAATTTTCCATTTGAAATAGGTAAAATCCATTACTAAACTTCACAATGTATCACCCCCTATGTAAGATAGGTATTAATCACATCCAATACTTTCGCTTTGTCTGGTGTTGGGAGAGTTAGCTGATTGATATCGTTTTTCACTTTGCTAAGCACACTCGTTAAAAAGGCAGAATCACGAACTTTAGCCCTAGCGATAATCTCTTTGATATTCGCATCGACTTCTTGTTCTTTATAACACTTATTTAGTGAGTCATTTAGTGTCTTGATAAGATGCCTATTAATTAGACAAATGTATAACGTGTTTTGTAAGTTAGAATATTGAAATTTAATCGTTGCTTGAAAATCAATAGTTACGTTGACCATTTCGATGGAGTTTTCACCCGTCTTAAAACGCATTTGGAAGCGGACGGATTTTATAAGGTCACCTAGTCTTACACGGTCTCCCACTTCATAACTGTCCAATAAGTTGTTTCCGCTAAGTCGGACCGACCTTACCTTTTTTTCTTGGTTTTTATTAGCGAAAGCAACACTTAAATAGTCGTTAATTTCGTGTCCGTCTTGGTTTATACTTTTTTCAATATAATCAAGCAGAATGATTGTTTGTTTTTCAAGTTGAAATTCATTTTCTACCACGGTATTGCTTTTTTTTCTACTAAAGGAGAAGGGAGTAAAGGATTTAAAAATCCTAGTTACATGCTTTTGAAATATTTTGTGAGTAGCATTCGATTGGTTTCGCTCACCACATTGTATGTAGCTAAGGTTGGTAACAGAATCAAAAACAACATCAAAGGTTGTCTTGCTATCTAAATCACCTTTTTTTTTGGTTCCTCCAAATTCCATTTCTTCTTTATATTTTTCAAACGTAACAGGTACTTTCAAGATGGTTCCATCTAGTATGGTAATTTCCCCAGCACGTTTAATGTATATGAACGAATCGTTATAAGATTTCTCTTGCTCAAACGGTAAACCAGTTTCAATTTTATCTTTTAATTGTGCTAATGTCATTCCGTCACTCAATTCGTATTCAAAAACGAAGTTTGGATAACCTCTTGAGAAAGTCTGATCTAAAACATCAAAAATTCCAATTAATAAGTCAGTATCTACATCTTTTGTTCGAAGAAAATTGGCTAAGTCATCTACACTAGCAATTGAAGTTGAGACCTCATGATGCATAAGTAAATACAAACGTACAACTTCCAACTTTTTATCTGTTTCCCTTTCTAACAGACTCTTTATTCGTTCAATTTCCTTTTCAATATTTATAATATCCGTTGATGTTTCCACATCTTCTGAAGTCAAAGTATCCATATCCATTTTATTCCTCCTATCCAATTCCAATAATTTTACCATAAAACTATTTTAATAATATCAAATTTTGAAAAATTTCGGATGCCGTTTATTAAGTTTTCTAAGCCAATGTACTTATCGTTATCGGCTACTTTGGTTGAGGAAGGATTAACGCTTTATGAATTAGAATGAAGTATAGAAGAATTAGTAATAGAATTTAATCAATATTTGAATTAATAGAAATGGGAACCGAGTACCTAACTATGGAAATACAAGGTACAGTAATACAGCGTTAAGGTATTCATCAAGGACAATACTTTGTGGCACTTAGACAGTCAATCCTTTCTAAATCCTTTAAAGGGGAACTAGGAACAAAGAATCAAGTGAAGAAAATGCGATTGAATTACTGAAAGAAATGTTGCAAGAACAAGTGGAATAGTTGTAAGCAGGCATTCAAATTATTGGATGCTTTTTTTGATTGTGTAATGCCTACTGTTAAGTAAGTGTGTTAATGCGTTGGTACTTTAAAGAAACCACTCTCATCCACAAACAAGAACTCGGCAAATGTTCGACACGAAACAACTTTTAGATGTATTTTAGTGCTGTAAAGTGATAAAATGTATAATGAAACCCTAATGTTGTTCGACAATGATTATCGATAACAAAGGTGTAATCTAATATGTGAAAATCTCCGCTATTATCCTATAGTTTTCGATAACCTGTTTGTAAATCTAGAGCGTGCCTTAAGTTTACAATCAATAAGCATTACAATATTGTAAACTTAGAGTATTCATTAGATTTACTTTACAAAATGTAAATGAAGTCCTGGAATCTATTTTTACAATGTGCTATCTTTGATTCATCAGATACATATGGAGGAACGATGAACTTGAACATAGCATATATTAGAGTATCAACAGTTGAACAGAACGAAGCAAGACAAGTACAAGCAATGAAGCTGTACAACATAGATAAGGTGTATCACGAAAAGGTTTCAGCTAAGAATATAGAAAGACCTAAGCTACAAGAGATGTTAGACTTTGTAAGAGAAGGAGATACAATCTACGTTGCAGACTTCTCAAGATTAGCACGATCTACAAAAGACTTGTTAGAACTAGTCGAACTATTAGAATCAAAAGGAGTTCAATTAGTATCCATTAAAGAGAATATTGATACCTCGACAGCAACTGGTAGATTGATGTTAAAGATGATTAGTGCAATTAATGATTTTGAACGTGAAAATATGCTTGAAAGACAACGTGAAGGTATTGCTATAGCAAAAGCAGCAGGAAAGTACAAAGGACGAAAAGAAGTATCGATTCCAGACTTCGACAAGCAATATCAAAGATATATCATTCGAGAACTATCGAAGTCTCAGCTTGCAAAGGAATTAGGTGTATCAAGACCAACACTAGACAAATTAATAAAAGAGCATCAACACGTGACTATTTAAATGGACTTCCAGAAGGAAGTCTCTTTCTTATGGGTAGGGTAGTGTAATTACCGCATGTCTAATGGGGGGGGGATTTCCCACATTATAAGCCTCACATCTATAGGATATGTACAATAGTAGGTGTATCCACACGTCACGAAATGACCCGATTCGAGTAGGTACTATTGCATTGAAAAGCCTCCAGTTAAATAGGAGGCTTTTATTTTTACTTTTATTTATCAATTTCTTTGCAAGTACATAAATTATTGCCACGAATATGATAAACATGAGGACCATTGGAACAAATTGAGTAAAGTTATCCATAAATTAATTCCTTTTCTATTAATTTATTTTACTTTTATGACTATAATAACAGTAAAGGATGTCAGATTTTTATAATTCTGGTAAGAAACTGAAACGCAAGTGAATAACAACTTCTAGATTTACTATGAATTATTGATTAAATACAGTAACTAGAGAATATTGGAGGGGGACAATTTGAAGGTGGATCAGTTGCATGAACTAATTCAAACATTTAGTACAAATGAACAACAAATAGCAAAAGAAGACTATGCCTATAGTCTAGAAGAAGTGGATAAGGGAAACGAGACGTCTAAATTTTTATAAATTTCAACGAAAGGTAATAGAGTGTGTTCCATCTTCCTATTAAATTAAGAGACTCGGTTTTTGATCAGTTTAAAGAAAAGATGAAAATATATATTCCTGTTGATCCGAGAGACAAAAACCAGATTGACATTGAGTTGAAGGACATTGTAACGCTAGAAAGTATAACGGAATTAATAAACCTTGCCTATAAGGAATGTGAAAAAAGGCTAGGTGTTAAATCTATTTATGAGAATACCCGCCTTTAACATTTATATCAACAGTTATAGAGATGAACAAACAATGGGGGAAAATTATGAAGTATGGGTTGAGGGGCAAGACCTCATTGAGGTACATCATATTAGATAATATAGTTCGAAATAGATAATCATTAACCTTTAGCAAGACCTCGTTTCTGTTAAATTTATCATGTATAATTGATTTGGAAAATATTACTTGAGTATAATCTTACTAAATGTGGGGGAACCGATGAATTTATTTAATATCATCACTGGTAGAGCTAAATTAATCGAAGAAGTTCAAGAGTTAACGTCAACAGTAGCAAGATATAAGAAAGAAACAAAGCAACTTGAACAACAGATTAGATCATATGAAAGTAATTATACTGATGCGATAAAAAACATTAGTAACTTGAAAGATACCATCGCATCTGCAGAGCTAGAAATCACAGCACAAAACAAAGAAATTCAGGAAAAGGAAAAATTGATCACTACCTATAGTAAGTATTATGGAGATATTTTAGACGTCGATAGAAAAGGCAATAAAGGCCTCTCGGAACATGATCAAGATAAAAGTTTTTTTGATTTCCTAAGACCCAAAAACGATAATAATGATTTTAATGATGACCAAGTTGAAGCCATTCGCTACAATATGAAAAAGAATTTGAGGATAATAGCTGGTGCCGGTAGTGGGAAAACACAAACCATTTGTGCAAAGACAGCTTACCTGATCATGATGGAAAATGTTAAACAAGATAAAATAGCGATGTTTACGTTTACAAATAAAGCAGCCTCTGAAATGCGGACAAGAGTCAATGAATTTTTAGATGAAGAAGAATCAAAGGTTGTTGTTGGAACCTTTAACGGTATATTTGCCTCTCTATACAATGACGTAAAAAGAAAGTTTCCCTATGTGGAACGTATAGGAATCGAAGGCGAGGATGTGAATGAAGGCCAAAGAAAGTACAACAGGTTATTAAATGGTTTAATCAGGAAATATGGATTGAAACCAATAAACGAGGGAGAGAAACCATTAAAAGAGAAGATTGGCTATTGGACAAACATGGGCTTTACATCTGATGAGATGACAAAGTTTATAAAAAAGCATTTTGATGATCTTGAGCCAAACAGTGATAACCCTCTAAGCCTTCGCTTTTCAAATATGATGACAGAGTTCAACGAACAACGAAAAACAGATAGAATTATGGTTTTCGATGACCAAATCGTTAACCTCTTAAAGGTGTTGCAGCAAGATGATGATGCAAGAGAATATTTGCAGCAACGTTTTGATTACATATTTATTGATGAATTTCAAGATACCAATCCGTTGCAAATGGAAATCATCAAGTTACTATGCCCGCCGGATAAAAAGGATGCAGCTAAGTTAATCATTGTAGGAGATGATGACCAAAGCATTTATTACTTTAGGGGAGCAGAGCCTAAGTTCATCAAAGAATTTGCACAGACCTACTCAACACATACCCTTACTCTTATGACAAACTATCGTTCTATTGAATCCATTGTCAAGGCAGGCAATCGAGTGATCACACATAATGCTAAAGACCGAATCAAAAAATCCATGACACCTTTTCATTATAAAAATGGTGATTGTTATATAAAAGCTCTTTCCAATCCGGCAGAAGAGGCAAATTGGATTATTAACCAAGCTGTTAAGATAGGGACCAATGAGCAACAAGAAGTGGATTATTCAAAAAGTGTTGTATTGTATAGGTCCAGTACTCAGCTTAAGACATTACTTCAGCAATTAGAAATATTGGACATTCCTTTCGTGATTGAAACCAATCAGGATCTTATGGGTATTTTTAATATCGATGGGTTCAAGCAAGCTTTTGATAACTGGGTTAAGTTTATCAATGAGGGACAAAGTAAGCTAGTTGAATGGAATATGATTTTAAAACACACTGCTAATGCTTTTTATAGAAATAATAGGGATATAACCGAATTTCAAAGAGGGAAAGGAGATATTGATCCGTCTGACGCAGCTGAATTTATTTGTGGTAGGAGTTCAGATAAGAATAAAAAGATGGTCATTGAGTATTTAAACGATCTTATCCAATTAAAAATAGGCAAACCAGTGTCTTTAAAATCCTTAATCAAGAAATTCTTAACATTCCCAGTCATTGAGAAGCAATTAACGAAAGAAGAAAAAAAGTGGATTGAAATGGAAAGTGAAGAATTCGACTCATGGACAAGCATGATGCAAAGATATTCCCAGATGAAAAAGAAAAAGGATGAGATGAAGAAAAAGATAGAGGATTACCATAATGGAAATTATAATGCTCTTTACCTTTTGACGATTCATAAAAGTAAGGGCTTGTCGTTTGAGAATGTTTTTTTGATTGGACTTTACGAAAATGGACTGCCTAGTAAACGTGCCATAAAAAAACCGAACAAAACAGAATTGAAGAAACATGTGGAACTAGCGGATCCACCTTCTACGATTGAAGAAGAAAGGCGATTAATGTACGTAGCGGTAACCCGTCCCAAGAAAAATTTATACATTACATTGCCAAAGACCATCAATGATAAACCGGTTAATAGATCTGTGTTTATAAAGGAAATTCAACTGCCTGTTAAATGATAGAGTAACTCAAAAGAAAAGACAGTTTTAAGCTGTCTTTTCTTTTTAACCAAATTTGTGATGTACTCTCTGCGTAAATTATGAAGCATTATAAGAAAAGCATAATGGATACTCTTTTAACTTGAAGAAAGAGGGGATTTATCAAACCGAACTTTTGAACAACAACAAGCAGCATAAAAGGAATAGATATAACAGAAATGGTTAGAGAAATGGAAAAAGCCTCAGTCATGTAGTTAGGCCCTAATAAGATTTTGTGAAACCAACAAAAGAACAATTATATGAATTGTTTGATAAGTTCTTTAATAGGTAAATTAAAAAGTGTGTTTGCATTACAAGTTTAATTGTACTATAGCGAAATGAATAAAATTTTGATTTTATTAAATGTATAATTTCGTTATGGTAAAATATTCATATGCCACTACTTATTTATTACTTCGAGGGGAAAAGGGGGATAAGAACTTGAATTTAGAAGAAGCGATTAAGCACGCACTAAACGGTGAAGGAATACTATTTGCAGGTGCTGGGTTTTCAACAGGAGTGAAAAATCAAAATGGTCAAGCATTTAAAAGAGCTAACGAACTGTGTGAAGTGTTATGTAAAGAATTAGAGATTGAGTTTTATAATGATCTAGGTTATATTTCTCAGAAATTTATAAGAGAAAAAGGTGAGGATGCCTTAATATCTTTTTTACAAAAAGAATTTATATCTTTGGAAGCTCTAGATTTGCATAAGGAAATAATAAAAATTAATTGGAAGCGTATTTATACAACAAACTATGATGATGTAATAGAAAAAGCTTCAGATGAAACAGGGCTTTCAAGAATTCCAATTACTCTTGGAAGAGATCCCAAAACATGTATTGACAAGTCCAATCTGGTCATTCATTTAAATGGTTACATAAAGGATTTAGTGCCTGTAAAGTTATACTCTGAATTCAAACTTTCTCGTGAAAGCTATATCAATGATTCGTTCACAGATAGCAAATGGGCAACATTATTTAGGCATGATATTGAAAATGCTAGGGTAATATTTTTTGTGGGTTATTCCTTAAACTATGATATCGATATACAAAGAATCCTGAGTACTAACGAACATATTAGAAAAAAATGCTTCTTTATTACTAAAGAGGATACAAATCAAATATCAATTGATATTATGAATGACGTTGGAAAAGTAGAAACAATTGGTATAGAAGGATTCTCCAATAAAATTAAAAAGATAACAGAGGAGTATATACCTTTAGAGTTTAAAGACGATTCTTTTTATTCTTTTAATCATTTAAATACAAATGATATCTCTATTGAAGATATAAGAGATAAAAATGTAATAGATTTGTTCATTAAAGGTGATGTATCTTTTTCGCATATTTTTAATTACGGTAATGAAAAAGGAAAGTATTTAGTGAATAGAACGCAAGTAAGTAGAGTCTTAAATGATTTTGAAAATGGCATGAAATTAGCTATTATACATTCCAATCTAGGGAATGGAAAAACTATGTTTATTAATAATCTTATTTCAAATCTTATAAAAGATGGAAATCAGGTTTTTATATTAAATAATAAGACAGAAACATATATTTCTGAAGTTGAAAAAATCTCAAAGATAAAGGGAAATAAGTATATCTTTATTGAAAATTACAACCTTCATTTAGAAGAGTTAAGAGCCTTTAAATTGTTTGATTCAAAGGAAATGAAATTTGTTGTTACTGCACGAAGTTTTATCAATGATGGATTTTACTTACATTTAACAAACGCAATGAATCTTGAAGATGAAAACGTTGGTATCTATGAAGTTAATAGACTCAACCAAGAGGAACTTTTGTCATTGATTTGTCTTCTAAACGAGTATCACTTATGGGGAGAAGAATCTACATTAAATAATAATGCGAAATTAAGATTATTAAGAACAGAGTATAAAGGTACGTTTCAGAGTATTTTATTAGGTTTGTTAAAGTCAAAAATAATGGTTGAGAAAGTAAATCAAATCCTACGAGTGATTGAAGATAATAATGAATTGGAAGAAATAATATTTACTTCCTTTATAAACAGTATAGTAAAACTAAATTTACAATTAGACGATATTATTTATTTACTTGAACAAGTGAAATTTAGTGCTAGGATAACAAGAGATCCTGATGTAAATGAATTAATTGATGTTAAACAAAATAAGATAATAGTAAAGTCTTCAGTTTTAGCACAGCATGTAATAAAAAATACTAAAAACTCCAGCAAAGTAATTGATTTACTAATAAAATTGATGCAATCTGCAGACAGCAAAGATATTAGTGGTAAATATCGCCCGTTAATGAAGCTCTTAGTATCTTTCTCGAATTTAAGGTTGATTATGAGTGAAGAGGGTGTAGATTTTTCTAATCATATAATTAAATACTATGAAAATATTAAAAACTTACAATTTAATAGAAGGAATCCATTTTTCTGGTTTCAATATGCAATCGCAAGACTAGATTTAAAACAATATGCTGAAGCGAAAATATACTTCGACAATGCATACTCTTATGCTAGAGAGATGGATGCTTTTGATACATTCCAATTGAATACTCACTATGCACGATATTTACTAGAAAGTGAGATTCACTATGGTAAAGATTCTTCTTCTGCGTTTGGCAACTTTATAAAAGCACATGAATTGATATATCATAATAGAAATAAGCCACTTAGTTTGCATTATCCACTTAGACACGCAAAATATTATTTAGAAATATACAACAAGTTCTATTCTGGTTTTTCTGAAGCTGAACAATCGAAGTTTGTTTATAGTTGTCATCAAATCATCGAAAAGATTGAGCAATATAAAGAGGCGATGAATAGAAACGAAAGAGCAATTCATTCAGTTGTTATCGAGTCAGAGCAAAAAATCAAAACGATTTTGCATAAAATCAGAAATCTTAACGTAATAAATAAAACTCCAAGTAAAACCAGTAAGGGTATTAAGTCTTAAAGAGTAAGAATACCAATTGAATAAAAGTTGACACAAACAGCAAAATACTGTTTGTGTCTTTTTGTAATGAGGGAGTTAGAATGTTCCTTATTAATGCTGGATTAGCGTTTTGAAACCAAAGATTCTGTAACCGATTGAGTGTGGCTATTCATATCAATTGTGATTATTTTATAAATGCAGTGGCAGCTATGGTTAGATTGTTTGTCTTGTTATAAGTTTGATTGATAATGAAATCCAGTTAATTGATGGGAATATAGCGTACTTATTAAAATCTTCATGAAACACAACACATATAGATAAGGATTCGCACATTCGCATTATTTTAAGCGAATTACAACCTGGCAGTATAGTGAAGAGGCTATAAATAGTAAAGGTAAAAATACTAATATGAAAACGAAATTGTAAGAGCGAAACAGGACAAGTTAGGAGAGGAGGCGAAGTTGAATTAGGGCGATTTAATTAAGAATCTAAATGGAGATCTACTAATTCGTAATAAGTTATGAGTCTAATACAAGTGGAATTAAAAATAAAGGAGAAACGCTAGTGCATAAACATGAATATATCTCTTATACTTTAGCAACAGAAACAGCTGCAAAAGTAATTTCGAGTTTTTATAGGGAAGATGAAGAAAGTGAAGTATCCTTGGAGGATTTTTGGAATTGGGATAAAAAAAACATAATGCCAATTCTTATTAAACCGCATAGAAGAACTATCATACACATGTGGCTACAATATTATGTTCATGTAGATAGCGAATTAGAAATGGCAAAAAAAAATCTAGACAAAGTGGATTATATTAACGAGATGATTTACTTATTGCACGAAGCGGAGGTGCTTCCCAGAGAGTATGAACCAATTCGCTATACTGCTGAGTATTTCCGTTTGGAATTAGACGAAGCGGAATTTATAACAAAGATTACAGAAGAAAATAACGAAAAAATACAAAATTTAGAGCAACAGGTTTCCTCTAACCTTCAAAAAATAAATGACCTTATTATACATTCTGCTTTTCAAATCATTATGCAAAATCGTATGTTTCTTCATGATTTTCATTTAAGGTTCAGTGAAATCATAAAGAAGAACTGTGACTGGATTAGTGAACAGTACCCAGAAGATGTTACAGATTCTAAGAGATTAAAAAGGGCAACCTATTGGCCTACTTGGTTAGAAGATGCTATTTTCTATCGTGATAAAGGTACATGTGTTATTTGTCGAAGTGATATATCTGGATTAAGGAATCTTGGTATTAAACAAGCAATAGACCATATTGTTCCTATTAGTCTGTATGGGAATAATGATGTTACTAACTTACAAATTCTTTGTCGCAGTTGTAACGAGGTAAAAGGGAATAGATCTACAGCAACAAGTGGAATAAATGTCCCTTTTTGGAACTTAGAATAGTTTCGGTTTACAAGAAGTACCAAGGATTTAAGGGCGATTAAGTAACTCTAACAAAAGAATGTGAGCCTGTTGTCTTAAAGGTTGTTCTACTGCTATCGGTGAGCTAATGATAACTGTATTAAGTGGCATAACCGAATTTGAAGCAGACATTGACAAGATTAAGGAAAGACAAAGTATGTATTAACTTAGTTAAGCAAAAAGGTGTGTTAATAAGGAAAATCGAACAAGTACATAAGCATAAAGGATTACATCATGCTTTGAAGCTATCTGACATAACTAAGATAAGCAGAGCAACCCTGTACAGGGCAGTTAAAGAACAATAGCATTAAGATGGAATTTGATTTTAAACATTAATGGAGGAGAGGATGTTGAAGATATTAACATGGAATATAAATAAAGGTGGGTCATTACAACGTATTAATAGCATAGCTCAGCAAATAAACAAGCACTCGGCTGATATTGTATTACTTTGTGAATACTGGAGTGGAGAAAAGGGTGAGGTACTCAAGAAACTGTTAAGGGAATATGGATATGAATATGTCGTTACCAGTAATGGTGAAGCAAAACAAAACCACCTACTATTTGCTTCCCGTTATCCCCTTGAAGTACTTCCATCTACCTATCAAAGAGAAAAAAATAAGGAACGGTGGCTTGAGATTAAGTTGATTCAACAGGACTTACATATTCTTGGCATACACATTCCTACCAGTCAGGATAAACAAGAAAAACAAGACTTTTGGATAGAAGTGAATAATTTTGCAAAGAAGAATGTCAATAATAAGGCTGTAATCTTAGGAGATTACAATACTGGTTTGTTAGAAGATGCGCAAGGTGTCCCTTTTTATGGGATGGTATTCATGAGAAATTTGCTAGATTTAGGTTGGATAGATACATGGAGATACACTCACGGCAATTTTGGTGGATATTCCTGGTACAGTACAAAGGGGAATGGTTTTCGGATTGATCACGTTTTTGCATCACCCATTTTATATGAAGTGATATTAGAATCGTATTTTTCACACCAAGAAAGAATGAGCAAAATATCAGACCATTCTGTATTGATCGTGGAACTTGCAATATAAACTTAATCACATATTCTAATACGCCTACAAAGAAAAGGTAAGGGGGTGTTTTCCACTTTATAAGCCCCCCGTCTCTATGCACTATAGTGAAAATGAAATTGAGTTATCGACAATGTTAGTTGATTATGCGAAAACAGATATGGAGACAGACACCCCTAAAACGCTTAAGCGGTTGAGCAGTTAATGAGACAGTGTTCTGGTGCTAGTATCTCAGGAGGGCAAGGCACTTGCTAAACTGCGGGATGACTTCCGTGAAGGTAGACCAAGAAATCACTTCAAGCAACAAGTAGAACATGCCTTGAAATGGCTTGAGACTCATACATACAGGAAGTAGAAGCAATGACAGTCATTCCTAAAAGACGTTCATTCGCAGGAAGAATGAGCAACAAGCTAAAATTATAACTTAGATTCAGAGGTAATTTTGAATATATTAAAAGTTTTGAATTGAATTAATTGGAGTATTTTGGTATAATTTAATTGTCTTATCTAACTGGTGATAAGAGGAGAAGGTTTGGCATTGTCAACTTCGGCAATGTTAAGAATTAGCTTTACGACTAGAGTCGCCAAGACATCGATCAGTAAGTCAATGAGCATAATATCCAATCCTTCCACAATCAAATAGACAATCATTTGTTTAATTAGATTGTACCGTATAAGTGTAAACAAGTTAGCCTTACTGTCAGGTGATTATGATGCGAAAGGTATTATTATAGACTAATACCCTAAACACCTTATTATCTTTCAGGCGAGAAAGTGTATGCTAGGGAGGTTTTCTGATGGATCAGAGTAATAGGCTACAATTACATAATCTCCCCAGCTCTTCACAAATAGACATGAAGAGATACCGCTCTAAAGGATATCTTCATTTTGATAAAAGAATAAAAATGGAGCATGTTTACCAAAAAATTCAGGATCAAAACTGGGTTGCGGGACATGCTTTTTTGCCATTCATTCATTATAAGATTAAGTTAAATAAGTATACGGTAAAGCCAGATGTTACTTCAAAAGATCTGAGATTATGTAAAGATCAGAAGTTCTTCAAGTTTAAAAAGCCTAAGGAAAGAATGATATACTATGCTTCGCATTTAGATAGTTATATATACAAGTACTATGGTGAGCGATTAAATGATGCCTACAATGAATATGCAAAACAGAAGGGTATTGATGAAATTGCTATCGCATATAGGAATAATAAGTCGGGTGAAAATAATATCGACTTTGCAAAAGAAGTGTTTAAGTTTATCCTTCAACAGGATAATGCTGTAATTATAGCTTTAGATTTCACAAAGTTTTTCGATACTATTAATCATAAGGTTTTGAAAGAGAATATTAAAACAGTATTAGGTGTTGATAAGTTACCTTTGGATTTTTATAAAGTGTTTAAGAGTATTACTAATTTCAGTTACATCGATAAGGCAGCAATAGATGAATACTTAACTAGTAAATATGGGGAAAAGCAGTTGAAGAAGTTGAAAAAGCAAGGAACTCTAAAACGAATTATGAATCCTTCTGAGTTCAGAGAGTTCAAAAAATACCGTATTGAGACACATGAGGAGGATTATGGAATTCCTCAAGGGTCAGGTATGAGTGCTGTTTGTTCCAATGTTCATCTTATTAAATTTGATGCGAGCCTAAAGAAATGGGCTGAAAGTAAGAATGCTTTATATAGAAGATACTGTGACGACCTAATTATTGTTATTCCTTTGGCAAAAGACAACAAAACGAATGTTAATGCCTTGGTAGATGAAGTATATGAGATAATAAAAGAATACGATGATTTAAAGGTCCAAGAAGAGAAAACCGAGATACGCATCTATGAAAATGGACGAATAAAGACACTGGAAAATAAGCTCGACAAAATTGATTATCTTGGTTTCTTATTAGATGGTGAGACGATAAAAATTCGTGAGAAGAGTGTATTTAAATACTATAGCCGTGCATATAGAAAGGCAATGATATCTACAAAAAGGACCAAAGTTAGGGGTATTAAAACTTACCGATGGAAGTTATATAAGCTTTATACTCATCTAGGCTCTGATTATAAAGGATATGGTAATTTCATATCGTATGCCCAAGAAGCGCATGAGAAAATGATTGAACTACCAGTTCGGGTTTTAATTAAAAATCAGGTGAGAAAGCACTGGAGTAAAATTCAAAGTAAGTTACGTAAAGGGGAGTAGCGTTTAAAGAAATGTCTAATACTCGAGTGATTGAACACTTTTCGAAATATGAGAAAATCCTTAGAATTAGATGGACGATTCAAGAGGTGGGGGGATATTTTCATATTATGCGCCCACCTTCTATGATACAAAGCTATAGGGTTAATCCACACATTACAGATAATTGTTATCCCCGAGAAACCCGCACTTATATTGACTCCCAAAATCCAATACCTATTGTTAGAATGCTCCTTTAATTGCTTAATGAAATATCGATTTTATTCACTGTTAAAATAGTTATTAGCCAAAACAGTCATAAGAAAAGTGACTGTTTTTTGCTTGGAATAACTTCTTTAATAATCTTTTCAAAAACAATTTTATTGGTTATATGATTTTGTTGGAAAGATAGTACCCCTGTACATACCCCAATTTTTGAATGTATATAGTATAATGGAATGTACAATCTTTCAGAAAATGGATCAATAGATACTTTTCATTTTTTCAAGGGAAATGAGATGTACTTGCTAACTTGGTAGAGATAGCGGAGAAAGTGTATGTCATGACCCTCATACAACATTAATGAAGCTGCGATTGTACCGAATAACCGTTTCGTAGCCAAGTTGGATATAAGTTATTACATCGAGAATTTGGTGATCTAATTGATACATAAATAGAATCAATGATAACTAAGCAATAGGAGGAAAACAGGAGTGTATAGATTAGATGCAGTCAACAATAGATTAGAAGAAATCCAAGAAACTACTTTCACCGAAAATGATTTGAAAGAGCGGCAACACATCGAAGAGTGGATACGTAAAAGCCCAGATGTATTAGGTGAAGACCTACTGATAATTGCCCATGAATACGATAAATTTGAAGTGAATGAACGGCTAGACCTTCTAGCAATCGATAAAGAAGGTAATTTAGTGATCATTGAAGTGAAAAGAGACGCAACGGGTAGCAATGTCGACTTCCAAGCTCTGAAATATGCTTCATATTGTGCAAGACTAAGTCCACATGATATTCTGGAGACTTACGAAGAATATATAAAGGTGAATTCTGCAGTAACTAATGCTAAGGATGAACTTATGGAATTTTTAGAAGTGGAGATCGAAGAGGAATTAAACAATATCCTTAACAACAGCCAACGGATAATCATAGTTGGAAAAGATATTGATAAGAGAATTCTTTCCGTTTGCACTTGGTTGTATGAGAATAGCATTGATATAAAATGTGTAACGATAAAACCTTATAAGTTTGAGGATCAGATCATCTTAGACACAAATCAAATTATTCCACCATATAGGCTTGAGGACTATTATATTAATAAGAAGACTACAGCTAAAGAACGAAAAATTAGCATAGATCAAGATGTATCAACCTTTTTGCAGGAAATTTCAAACTTCGTAAATACGAAAACTGAATATACGGCTCGCTATGGTGGCAAAAGAGATTACTTTGTCGGACATCAGTTTTTGAACATTCCGTGGAGGTTTGTTTTTGTTTATAAGAAAGACCGAACATCCTCTGTATTTATTGAGTCTTATAAAAAAGAGGGAACGGACTTAATTCGATCCATTGCTTCTAATCACCTTGAAGAATTAGGAGTGTTATTAGGATGCGAAGTTGAATTAATTAGAGGCTCAAGAAACACAGATCTTTATAAGTTAGTTGCTAAGTTAACCTTCTCTGAGCATCAGTCATTTGATGACTGTGTCAGTCAGTATACAAACACTTTTGTGAAGTATCAACAGTTCTTAAAAGCCAAAGTTCGTCATTCTTAAAATAAATGGTACTTGGTGGAGTTTAACTGTTATTTGATGACTCAAATGTTAAGTCATCACGAGAGACACGTTCTCCACCTTTTTTGTCCCGAGCAGTGGATTTGTTAAGATAACATCGAAGTTAGAACTTCTTGAACAATCTATTTTGTCTAAAGCTTTAAGTGAAATATGAAATAGTCATAAAGTTAACCTTGAGTTATAAAATGTCAAACGGTCTAAGTTCGAAAAGTGACCGTTACAATGAACCGAAGAAAAACAGCGATATATAAGGTTGCTCAGCTGATAGAGCAACGCCCTTCCAAGGCGTCGGTCGGTAGTTCGAATCCCTCCCAGTACGTTACATTGAGAAAAGGGTTGATATATAAAGGTTCTCTGGTTAGAAATAATCAAGAGTTCCACTGTATATCAACCTTTTTTGTGTTGTTTTTAGGTTTAGCCGTCGAACAGGTAGCCAGTATATATAGGACGATTTTGACGTTCCGAGACGAATAGGCAGAAGGTGTTATTTTAATAGAACATTTAATGTAAAATAGAATATATCAAAACAAGCACGTTGTTTAGGGGGAAGCAATTTGAATAATTTTATTGTTATGCAAGGTCACACATACCAAGAAGAAAAAGGTCTAGGGATTATTTGGTCGCCACAACAAGATAAAGGGGGAAATGTACCACATTCATGGAAGCGAATGACAGAAGCAAAAGAAGGAGATCGAGTATTTCACTATGTAAAAGGTTTAATTGTTGCAATTAGCGTTGCAAATGATAATTATCAAAATGCTCCTAAACCTTCTATTATGCAAAATCATAGCAAATGGAACGATGAAGGATATTTGGTGAATTTAGAATACCATGAATTAGATGTACCTTTAAATGTTAGAGCTAGTTTTAATGAAATTCTTCCGCTCCTTCCAATTAAGTATTCGGCATTTCAAAAAAATGGTGATGGAAATCAAGGCTATTTATATCCTTGTAATGAGGAACTGGCTATTAAACTTCTAGATTTGATTAGTGATTTAAATATATATCAAGTAGACCAGGAACAACTTGAGCTATCGATTGATAATGTGAGAAGAACAGAAAGAAATACATTAGTTCCAGTTATTGCAGAAACAGAATCAGAAGTAAAAACAAAAATCCGTTTAGGTCAACAAAAGTTTCGCAAGTATCTTACGCCATTGTGGGATCATAAATGTGCATTATGCAATATTGACTTACCTGAGTTACTACGAGCGAGCCATTCGAAACCGTGGAAAGATAGTACAAATGAAGAACGTTTAGATGCATACAACGGCGTACTGCTGTGTTGTAATCATGATGCACTTTACGATAAAGGATTAATTACATTCGATGGGCAGGGACGTTTGCACATTTCTTCAGTGATCTGTCATGAAGATTATTTGATGTATGGATTAAAACCAATGACTAAGATAAAGATTCATTCCGAAAATAAAGTGTATTTTAGGTGGCATAAGAAGAATATTTTTAAAATAGTGTAAGCTATAATTCGAATTGGTTTATAAATTGAGGTTGAAGTTGGTTAGAAATTTAAAACTAAGCATATTTAGAAAAAGGTAATTATCAAGTTTTTAGTTCAATTAAGGATAAAAAATTCCATGCCACAATAAGAACAAGAATTTCTGGATATTCCTTCATTTTTTTCTATAGTACTTTCATGGGACAAATCAAAAAGAAACCTTTCAAAAATAAGAAAGGTTTCATTAAAAAATGGAATTTTATAATTTTAGTTCCAATCACAAGCATTACCATCATTGTCTCGATCTAAATCATGAGGATCACTTGCTGGACCTCCAGCTGCTATATAAAATTCTTGTGCCTCAACACCGCCACTAGGGAAATCGGAACAGTTTTTATCAGCGCCAAACGGATCATATAGGAGATTCGAAGAGGTAGCTTCAGCGGCGATTCGTTCCTGTTCAGCAGCGTCTTCCTTGGCTTTTGCTTCAGCGGCGATTCGTTCCTGTTCAGCAGCGTCTTCCTTGGCTTTTGCTTCAGCGGCGATTCGTTCCTGTTCAGCAGCGTCTTCCTTGGCTTTTGCTTCAGCGGCGATTCGTTTCTGTTCAGCAGCGTCTTCCTTGGCTTTTGCTTCAGCGGCGATTCGTTCCTGTTCAGCAGCGTCTTCCTTGGCTTTTGCTTCAGCGGCGATTCGTTTCTGTTCAGCAGCCTCTTCTTTGGCTTTTACTTCCTTCGCTAATTGGGCTTGTTTCTCTAATTCAGCCTTAGCTTTTGCATCAGCTTCTTTTTCTTTCTTTACTTTTTCAGTATTAGATGTATTAACATCCATATCTTTGGTAGCACTATCCGTATCAGTATTAGCAATTACAATAATAAAAGATAGAAGGATACCAGACCAAATGATCATGAGAGGTCTTTTAATCGAGGGCTTTCCTGTACTCTTTTTTAAATAGTGAAATACACCAAACCCTACAACAACCAAACCAATAATACTCCACCAAGATGATACTAAGAAAATTAATGATAATAATAATAATATAACTAAAAGAATAATAGCCTTTTTCTTCATTATCGTTGCTCCCTACTTATTAATATAATAGCTATCATATTTAAAACTATTAAATTAATAGTAAGGGTAATATGAAATTAATACCATAGATTCGACAAAATAAGACATAAACTTTTCTTTATGATTAAAGGTAAATTAGCAAAACTAATTGTCTGTTGCATATTTTTACCTTTTTATAATTTCTCGTAGTGAAGTGGGGATATCATCTTAATAACTTGCAAGGATGAAAAGGGGAACTAGTATGAAAAAAATTACTTCTGAGATTATTAAATTTAGAAATGATCGAATTCCAATTGTATACATTCAATAAATGTGTTAGGCCTACCTCTTTGAGATAGGTCTAATCACATATGTGTGGTTTCATATATCAACTGACTATTAGTAAAGTAGAAAAAAATCAATAATAATTACTTCACTTTTAAATTCCTCCCTGTTATAAAATCTATATTTTAGTCGCTTTAATAAGATGGTTATGATAAATGATAGTGTTGGTTCAAATATTAGAGCATTTTTCTTTTGATAACTATGTAAAACGTTGAGTTTTATTTTTATATATTAAAATAATAATTAAGTTCAATCTTTTAGTGTGAATTAAATGTAATAAAGTATGTTTAAGTTAGTGGGGTTTAGAAAAAAATAGTTAAGAAAAATAGAGTTAATCAAGGTGAATTTAGGTTAGTTAAAGTAAGTTAAGGTAAGTTAAGATAATTATTTGAATATTCAAAATTCTCGTTGACATATAAATATAGGGTAGGTAAAATGATACTGAAAGAACTTCTCGGGTATTTTTGGTTAAAGTGGTAACTATATTCGTTAGGGATAGGAACAGGATAACGATAGTTGCCTCCACTTTTAGTAGAGAAGAAGTTCTAAAGAATAATAAGGGAGAAAAAATAAATGAGTAATAAAATTGATACAACCCGTGAAGTTAATGAAAATTACATTGAAAAAGAAATAAAAATTCCTAAATAATGACTTTTTAGGTATTAATGCTAGTTCTGAAGAGTCGAACTCATTACATGAGAATCCCCATTTAGAATTTAAGGTATCTAAATGGGATGAAGATAAATGTATATTGGAACTAAAGAATCAATATGAAATGCATGGAATACTCAATGCTACGACAGTGCATAAATACAAAGGCGGAATGGCGAAATACATAGAGAAAAACCATGGAAGTATTTCAGCTTTCTGTGATGCTAATGGTTTAAGCTACTTGTTTAGAAGCAACAAAAATAATTGGACGGAAGAGAAAGCAAAAATAGGACTACAAAGTATTTATCAAGAAGTCGGATTATTTAGCACTAGTGAATTAATGGCTCGGAATAGTGGACTAGAGAAATACTTAAGAACTAAGGCGGGAGGAGTTAGGGAATTTTGTGAAAAGAATGGTTTATCCCATATTTTAAAAAAACCAAAAGTTCATAACTGGACAGCGGAAAAAGCTCTTGATATAGTCAAAACAATACACAAAGAATATAAAAAGCCTGTAGGAATAAACCTGCTCACGAAGTCAGGTTATGGAGGCCTGTATCAGTGGGCTACAAAGCAATATGGTAGCTACAAAGAATTTATTATACAACATGAATTGATAGAGTACACAAGTTATCAAAATAACTGGACTGATGCTCTATGTTTTCGATTGATTAAAGATCAATTTATATTAAATGGTGGCGTTTTTAACCCCGAAATTATAAAGAGTAAATATAAAGGCGCACATGCGTATATCTATAACAAACATGGGAGTTTTGAAAATTTCTTAAACACTTATGATTTACAGGATTACGTTGAGATTAATAATACGATTTATACAGATGAAATAGTTCAAACAAAAATAAAAGAGGCTTTTACATTATTTGGAGAAAAAGTTTATAGTAGTTGGTTACATGAAAACGGCTTTAGTGGTACAGCTATTTATCTTACTAAGATAGGAGAAGGAAGCTTTATTAATGGAGCAATTAAATTAGGGTTAACAGATTTCGTCATATCGAGGCACACAGATTGGACAGAAGAACTTGTCTTAGAAAAGATAAATGAAATGTTAGAAAAAAAAGGTGAAGCACTTATTAAGGCGGATTTTGTCAATTATAAGCTAAGTGGAATGAGAGACTGGATCATTAAAAATTATGGTGGTATTAAAGAATTCTTCGAAAAACATAATAGGGCGAATGATTTTGTTAACATGAAACATATCGGCATGGAACTATGGGCTTTTGGTTTGCAATTTGAAGAATTAGCAAAGGAAGCTATTGAACTGATTTTTGAACATGTTTCTTATAATAAATGGATAGATAATGTAAGACCTGACTTCATAATCAATGAAGATTTATGGATTGATTCTAAATTATCATCATTTGCTTATTTCACAGATGATACAGTTAAAAAGTACACAGCTAGACATGAATGCAAAGAACTGTGGCTATTATACTTAAGAGGTCACAAGTTTAACCATGGTAGAGAAGATGTTAAATTAATTGATATTAAAGATTGGTATGTTGATTTAATTAAGTTGGGGAGAAGAGATTTAGTTGAGAAGTTTGATGATCTTAGAGAAAAGGTCTATGAAAAAGAAAGAATCGATGGAAAAAGAATTCATATATAATTTTAATACTAATAATTATCAATTTGTCATTCGAGCCAAGACCCTAATAGATGCACTCTAACCGATGGGGTGTGGTTAATAGAAATACAGTGAGATTTTAGTTTCTCACTGTATTTTTAATTTGTAAAGGCTATAAAATTAAAGGAATAGGAAACCCTTATTAACATGTTTTAGAGCATAAATTTGATCACAAATTTGATCACACAAACGATCACATACCCTTATATGGCACAGTTTTAATGATTCCATCAATGATCACAAATCATCACCATTCACTGTTTACTCCCCAACACTTTTCCTACTAATCCGCTCCACAATCTCCATCAAATCATCCGGCTTATGAAACTCAATCGGCGAGACACCTTTATCGAACTCTATCGTATCGGATTCTATCATCAATACATACTTCCCATTAATCTTCCCTAAATGGATGCTATCGCCAAAATCGGCTAACAGTCCTTTGATGGACGTACTCCCAAGCCTCATCCGCAGTTCGGCTTCAGGTGTATGCTCGACAATCTGGGCTGTAGCTTCGACGACTTGGTGTGTTTCAAGGCGTTCCTGGATTTCCCTTTTTTCGCTAGTTTCCCAGATTTCCAGGTCCTGTTCGAATTTCTGCAGTTCGTCACTGTTTTCTTCGAATTGAGCGGAAACATGCTCATGGACCATGTGGATGACCTGGTTTTTCATGATTTCAGGCATCGATTCGCCATATTCGACGAATTTCAAGAAGTCCTCGAAGTAGCGGGCATGTGAGGCCTGGTGGATTTTCAGTTCGCCTTCTTCGACCATTCCTTCTTCGGGCATGTATGGGTATTGAATGGATTTCATATTTTTAGTGGTGATTGCCATTTCAACGTGCCTTATCAAGGTCCGTTCATCCGAAATGGAAGCAACTTTCGGCTCGAAATCACATTTTAATAAGAAAACGAATGGTTCATCAAGATATTTCGTTAATTTTGCCGATGCGATTATGAAGACACCGCCTCGGACGGCACTTGTATCAATATAAGACCGCGTGAATTGTTCATTTTCCCCTTGGAATTCTTCTTTTGTTTTTGCATATCGAACACGGTTAAATACATTGTAATTAGGGTTGGAATCAAGTGCATGCCCTTCTTCGACAATAAAAGAACCGATTTTCGTCGGTATTTGTTCAGTTTTTGGATGACGGTCCACTTTTCGTTTGGAAATCTTCATCAATTCCCCATCCAAAAAGTCCTTTAGAGGACTTTCCTCGTATTCTTGGGTATCGAGAGTTTGGAAATGTTTAAAACGCTTATCAGCCTGATCGCCTTTTCCTTCGACTTGGATTAGATAAAAAGACAGATACGTAATCGTAAAATCCATGAATGTCACCTTCTTCAATTATTAAGCATAATTCCCGTACTTTTTTTAAGACTTAATAAGTATAGTGATGTACATTGATTCCGTCAAACTATTGGTGCATGAATGGTCAGAATAATATTTGTGTATTATTTAATAATAATACATAGAGAAAAAAATGATTTACTATAGGATTAAAAATATTAGCACTTATACAAGGACAAATTAATGGAATATCACTTTATTGATATTAGAATAATGAATTTTTAATCATTCAATGTTAATGATGGATGATTATGTTGAATAATAAAGCTTTCGCTACAAAGATGTTCCGAAAAACAGAATTTTACAATAATAAACCATTGACGAAGAAAAGGGTAATACGTATAATTTGAAAGTCAGATAATTCAGGGATTGCAGAAATTTGTCGAAATTTCTCTGATATAAATGGTAAGTGAAATTATTTGTCTATAGTTTTCAGAATAGTTATAAAATTATGGAGGAGAGAACATGAGTATTTTTAGAAAGAAGTCCATTGAGGACTTGTTGAAAAACGCAGGTTCCGGCGGTAAGGGATTGAAACGGGAACTGGGAGCTTGGGATTTAACGATGCTAGGAATTGGAGCGATTATTGGGACAGGCATTTTTGTTTTAACGGGTACTGGTGCAGTGAATGCTGGTCCTGCACTTTCATTATCGTTCGTCATTGCTGGTCTTGCCTGTTTATTCGCTGCACTTTCTTATGCAGAATTTGCAGCTTCCGTGCCGGTATCAGGTTCGACTTATACGTATGCTTATGCAACTTTAGGTGAATTCGCCGCTTGGATAATCGGCTGGGATTTAATCCTTGAATACTTATTGGCTGTTAGTGCGGTATCGGCCGGGTGGTCGGGCTATTTCCAATCATTTTTAAGTGGATTCGGGATTAACTTGCCGGAGAAATTGACGGCAGCACCAGGTTCGGTCGAAGGTGTCACGACTTATATGAACTTACCAGCCTTTTTGATAGTCATGGCGATTACCTTTTTGATTTCCATAGGTACGAAACAAACGACTAGAATCAATAATATAATGGTCGTTATTAAAGTGTTGGTAGTCTTGTTGTTCATCGTTTCTTCTATATATTATGTGAAACCGGAAAACTGGCAGCCATTCATGCCATTTGGAATCGATGGGGTATTTTCAACTGCCGCTTTAATGTTCTTTGCTTTCATCGGCTTTGATGCAGTTGCATCTGCTGCTGAAGAAACCAGAAATCCAGGTAGGAATTTACCACGGGGAATTCTCGGTTCATTAGTCATTTGTGTAGTGCTTTATATGGCGGTAAGTTTGATCATGACAGGTGTGGTACCGTATGCACAATTCAGCAAGGCTCTTGACCATCCTATTTCTTTGGTCTTGCAAAGCGCAGGACAAAATTGGGTTGCAGGTATCATCGATCTAGGTGCCTTCCTCGGAATGACAACGGTAATCTTGGTTATGTTGTATGGACAAACCCGAATCATGTTTGCGATGTCACGAGATGGGCTGATGCCTAAATCCTTATCAAAACTTCATAAAAAATATAAAACACCTTATGCGGCTTCATGGATATTTGGTTTGATAGCGGCCTTATTGGGAGCATTCATACCTCTTGGTGAATTGGCTGAGCTGGTCAACATTGGAACATTGACTGCGTTTACGATGATTTCCGTAGCGGTCATCGTTTTACGGAAAACAAGACCGGATATGAAACGTGCTTTCTATTGTCCGGCTGTACCGCTCATTCCAGGCTTAGCAATCGTTTTTTGCGTCTTCTTGATGATTCAGCTAGGGAGTCATACATGGATAAGGTTCTTGATATGGATGGCTATCGGAGTCGTCATTTACTTCACTTATTCGCGTAAGCATTCTAATCTTAACCAGCAGGAAAAATAATCATTGAAAAAGGCACTCTCTGGAGTGTTTCAGTTTGACGACAAAAGAGGTTCGGGATGTCTCACCCCGAACCCTGATGTTGATTATCCTTCATGTTTTTTACTTTTTTTGCCTAGTAAGTTATTCGGCAGGAGTGTTGCAAATTTCTTCAATCTAGTGAGGTTTCATAGAAATATAAAGAACCAAAAATAATAAACTAGACTTATTTAAGGGTTCGAGATGAGACTAGCCTCCAGTTTTTTCTTGAAAAAATATTCCAGTTGATTGGAACGGAAGGTACGAGACTCCTGCGGGAAAAGCGCGTCCAAGGGAGACCCCACAGGCGCAAAGAGCGCCGAGGAGGCTTGGCAGACAGTCGGCGGTAAAGGGAGCGGATTTCTGAAATAAACTGGAACTTCTTTTTAGACACTCTCTGGAGTGTTTTTTTGTTTGGACATAAATCGTTCATAAGTCTTGTGTGAAAGAGAAAAATTTATCAAAGTGAATTAAGATTAACAGACTTTATGTCGAAAGAGTATATATGGTAGAAAAAATTGGAGGGCAATTCAATCATGAAAAGTATATGGAGAAATAAACAAAAGATAGATTCAATAGACTATATGCAATATAAAGAACAAGTGGGTATCAATATCACGGAATATCCGAGCGTATTGAATCAAGTGGACATGATTCATTTGACGATCGGGGATTTATGCATAATTCGTTCTTTACAAGAAGGAGTAAAAGAACATTTAACCCAAATTGTAGAAAATTTTTATAAAAATCTAGAAAATGAACCCTCATTAATGAAAATCATTTCGGATAATAGTTCTGTTGAGAGATTGAAAAAAACCCTGCATCGCCATATGTTCGAAATGTTTAGCGGTGCCATTGATGATGCGTATATTAAACAACGTTATATTATCGCACAAGTACATGTGCGAATTGGATTACAGCCAAAATGGTATTTGAGTGCTTTTCAGGATTTATTGCAATCATTAATCATTCATGTGATTTCCGGTATAAAGAATATTGAGCAATATCAAGATAACATTCTGGCTGTCACTAAAATTTTTAATTTAGAGCAGCAAATAGTTTTAGAGGCTTATGAACTTGAAAATGAGAAGATTCGCCAAAAAAACCTAGCAGAAAAAGAAACGATTAAACTACAGGTCAATCATAATGCAGAGGAATTGGCAGCAATCAGTCAAGAGACTAGTTCAGCAACTCAATTAATGGCAAATAAGGTAGGCGAAATTCATGATTTCACTCAAAAGGGGTCAGAGATTGCAATACACGCAGAAGGAAAATCAAATGAAGGAGTCGAGCTTTTACAGGGATTAGAGAAAGGGTTGGTAAAAACGCAGGAGCAAATGACGATTATCTCAAAAGATATGGAACAGCTATCCAATACTTCACAGGAAATTGAACGAATTGTCACGATCATCACTTCAATTGCAGAGCAAACGAATTTGTTGGCGTTGAACGCAGCGATTGAAGCGGCAAGAGCTGGTGAAAATGGTAAAGGATTTGCGGTTGTGGCTGGTGAGGTAAGGAAGCTTTCAGAAAATACCAAGGAATCAGTTTCGGAAGTAGTGAAACTGGTTAATGGAATTGCTCATTTTACCAATGTCATGAACACGTCAATTTCCATGGTTAGCGGGGAAATTACTAAAGGCACGAAACAAGGAATAGAAACTGGCATATTTTTTACTGATATAGCAAAGTCCATGCTTTCTGTTAAAGAGCAAAATATTAAGATCACCAAGGAAATGACAGAGCTAAATGATATATTCGATGAAATTAATGAAGCGTTCAATCAAGTGGCCGTTTCCTCGGATCAATTGACTCAATTGACGATGAACTTGTAATGAAGTTAAACGGTTTGTTTGAAAGAACATCTTATTGGGCTCAATTGTATTTTAAAAAACAACTTGATAGAATATTTCTAAAATGCCCAAAAGTGGTTATAGAATAAGAACAAACAATAAAAAAGAAGGATTTAAATCAATTCCAGGGGATGCCTTTAACAGACTGCTCAATAAATCACTTGATATAAAATAAGTTTAATGTTATATTAATAAAGCGATGAGCTAATTTGTGTAAGTCGAAGAACATGCTTTTAGCTAAACGTCGGGATGTGGCCTGACGGTTCTGCGCCACAAACGCATCAAAGACGCCTGCTGCGTGCAGGCGTCTTTTTCATTTTATCGATTCTTTTCTAGCAGCTTGTACGTCATCTTTGAATTCCTCTTGTATTTCTTCTGTTATTCCCTTGGTTGCATCCTTAAACTCCCTAAGCGAAGTGCCGACTGCCCGTCCGATTTGGGGTAGCTTGTTCGGTCCAAAAACAATTAAAGCTAAAAGAAGGATTAATATTAAACCGGGAAAACCAATGTTAGAAAGCATAAACTAGTCACTCCAATCAAATCTGTTAGTTAATATTATAGACTCCTTCCATGTATTTGCAAATGTTATTTAGGATATATTATAGAGTTCAACATCCGATGATCTTCGCAAAACAAACACTTTCAATTCCGTCCCAATTTTATCTTGCACATTCTATCTAAAAATATTTACGTACCCAAGTATGCCATTCCTTTATAAGATATCAATGAAAGCGGGGGACGGTGAGTGAAATCAGAGTGCCTCCATTATTTTGCCGTTTTGGGCATGACTAATTTGGCTCCACCTGCTTAATGTGTAGCATGAAATTTTTTTGTTGCTTGGGAATGATTAAACTTGCAAGATTGAAGATATTTCGGTATTATAACTATACAAGCTGCGTTGTTCGTAATGATAATTAAGTTTTAACCTTTAAGCTGTAATAGGGAGTTTTACATCGAGACAGGAATGTTATGCCTCGTCACTGACTTGGACAACAGGATTGTTTCTGCAAACACCCACTTTGAGGAGTGGTGGTTTAAAACTTTCTTACTTGAATACGGCAATGGCGGCTTACTACTTTAATAATTAGAAACCAGTTCCGACAGGAACTGGTTTTTTGTTGTTTTTACGGTTTGGAACGTTGAAGATAGGTATAAAAAAGGATGTTATCAGAAATCGTAAATACCATGTAATTAACCTGGTTATGTGAAGTTTTCACGATTTATGAATAATATGTGAAAGTTTTTATTGAAATATCAGATAATTAGCACTTATAATAATAAATAGATAACTAAGTTCACTATTTGTATAAAATGATGATGAGTCGATGTTTTTTAAATGATTACGTAAGCGTTATCATTTGGATGGAATTACTGCAGTCACCTAGAGAGGAGAAAATTTTATGGCTAAAATTAATACGACCGAGGTAATAAGCAACAGTAAATTTAACCGCTTTCATTTTGGGTTGCTGGCATGGTGTTTTATCATTATCCTTTTTGACGGCTATGACCTTGTCGTTTACGGAACGGTTGTCCCGTTATTGACGGAGGAATGGAACCTTACTTCCGTGGAAGCGGGGGCCATGGGCAGCTACGGTCTATTTGGAATGTTGTTCGGGGCCATTTTCTTTGGTACATTAGCAGATCGGATCGGCAGAAAAAACGTAATCGCGATTACACTTATTTTATTTAGTTTGTTTACGCTTTTATGTGGATTTGCGAATACGCCTACGATGTTTTCGACTTTCCGATTTCTAGCGGGATTAGGGCTTGGGGGCATCATGCCGAACGTCATTGCCTTATTGACAGATTATGCACCGAAAACGATGCGGAGCATGGTCGTTTCCATCGTTTTGTGCGGTTACTCATTCGGAGGGATGCTTGCGCCGATACTGGGTATCCTGGTTATGCCGACACTAGGTTGGGAATCAATATTCTGGTTTGCAGGATTACCATTGTTATTTTTACCCTTTATGATGAAACGTTTACCAGAGGCTTCGACACATCTGATCAGAATTAACAAAAAGGAAGAACTGATCAGAATATTATCAAAGGTAAGTCCGGAAAGTAAATTCGACATCAAGGACGAACTTGTGGAAGTGAAAAAAACAGAAGCCAATATGCCGATTGTCGGATTGTTCAAGGATTCCCGTGCTCTTAGCACATTGATGTTCTGGATTGCCTTTTTCATGTGCCTATTGATGGTATATGGATTGAATACATGGCTTCCAAAGCTAATGATCGAGGCAGGGTATGCGCTGAATTCAAGCTTAGGTTTCTTGATCGTCCTTCAAGGGGGAGCTATCGTAGGCACGCTTATCATCGCTAAACTTTGTGATCGTTATGGATCAAAGAAAATGCTTGTGCCGATGTATGCGCTTGGGGCTGTCAGTTTGACGCTATTGGGAATGGGCGGAAGCTCCTTCGTGATTTACACATTGGTAGCGATTGCAGGAGCCTGTACCATTGGTGCCCAAAACCTTGTACAAGCCTATGTTTCCCAGTACTATCCACCAAATATTAGATCGACTGCACTAGGGATGGCATCTGGAATCGGAAGGATCGGCGGTATGCTCGGGCCCATACTCGGCGGTTTTTTATTATCCATCTCGCTACCCATCCAATTGAATTTCATTGCCTTCGCCATTCCGGGTCTGATTGCCGCGGTTGCCTTATCATTCGTTCCAGTGAAAATGGCTTATTACAACAAAAATGATCATTCGGAACCACCTGAAGAAAATGTGGTGGAAACCAATAAAATGAATGTATTGTAAAGTTAAATGCATGAAATGCAGTGAAGGGATACCTTCGCTGTCATTTCATGCCTATTTGTTTTATTGGCCTTTTCCCCGTAGTAATGGGCCTTGACAAGAATTAGCATAAAGATTTACCTGGAATTGTTTGGCTTGACCCATTCTTGAGAAAAGTTGCTTAAATGTTCATAATATCGCAATACGAGTCACTCATTATATAAAGAATAAATGTTAGAATGATGGTACGGATAATTAATTCCTCCTTGAAATGGAGCGAACTAGAAATTAATCTCATCTTTTGTGAGGAGTCATTACTTTGAAAATTTTAAAACATGTAATTTTTTGGTTAAGCATTATAGGAACATTATTCTCTATGATTTATTTCTTTGTAGCGGACATTCCCTTATATGTTAAATTGTTAGGCGGAGCCATCATCCTTTATCTTGGTTATGATCTAATAACAGAATCAAGAAAAAGAAAGCGTAAAGAAGCCTTGGACGCTTAATACTTATACTCATTACAAGCCCTCTTTGATAAGAGGGTTTTTTGTTGATCAATATGGTTAATTGACTTTGATTATTGACAATATTCTAAAAAACTAACTTGATATATAATGAACTTAGTTCTATATATGTATAATTGTCGTTGGAAGTCCATTTTTTAGCTTTTGCCATACCATGCATCATTGCAGCAGTCGCGATTTGGTTCATTCAGGAAAACTTCAGCATATGACCGCAAACAGGCAGGAAAAGAAACTGATATAATGTACACCCAAGCAGCTGAATCACTGTATCAAAATGTTCAAATGAAGATAGACCAAACAACAAGCGGAGAATAAGGGCCTTAAGCCCTTTAATTTCTTTACTGTCTAGGGCCCCATATAATGACTGAAACCCCGACCAAACAGATTACAGCTCCAATCCAATCATATAAATCAGGAGTTTTCTTATCGATGCCCCATCCCCATAAAACCGATAAAACGATGAAAACCCCGCCATATGCAGCATATACACGTCCAAAGGTAGGGAACGTTTGGAAAGTTGCAATGATACCGTATAACACCAACCCGATACCTCCGGCTAAACCTAGATAAATGGATTTACCTTCTCTTAACCAAAGCCATATAAGGTAACCGCCACCAATTTCCGCTAGACCAGCCATAAGAAAAATTACAATAGTAACTAACATATATGTACCTCGCTTCCTCGTTGAATTTTATATGAACCTGTAAATGATCATACTTTACAGAGTTGTTACTAACCAAAGTTAACCGGAACATCACCGTTAAGGCATGAAAAATGATTCTTCACTAAAAGGATATTGTTATGAAGTTGTTTGTGCTGATCTGGTTCCTTCTATTTATTAGATAGAAGTTATAAGTTATTGAAAACCATCTTTCACTTTAAGTGTTTATGTAGATAAGATTAAAAAAAATATATATGGCTGAATGTTCTGACCTCTTGAAGTAGAAGAAACCTATCCAAAAAACTCTGTCATTGTCGATTAATATTTCTTACGATATGATGCATTCAGATTTAATTCAACCATACATTATTGTAATAGGCTTTAACTTGCATAGCACAATATTCATCATATTTCTCAAAGCTACCGACTATAAAAAATAGAAGAATTATTCCTCATGATAAACAGGTATCCATTTTGTGTTCTACACCTTGTTTTCTTTTTTAAAATTTCCAATACGTTAAATACCCAAAAAAAAGACCTGAATTTTTAACTCTAACTTGGATTGCAATACAGATGCAAAGGGTACTATACCTAAATAGGAATATAGTAATCTAGTTGAGGAGTTGCAGCCATGAAATCCCGAACATTTGCATACATGTTAGCGCTATTTCATTCAAGTATTGTCGGCCTATCTTTCTTATTTACGAAAATGGCGATTGCAGAATCGAATCCGCTTGATACTTTGGCGTTCCGATTCACGGTTTCTTTCGTCATCATTTTATTCCTGGTCGCCGTTAAAGTCATTAAGGTGAACTATTCCTGGGAGTCAGTTAAAAATCTGGTCCCGCTATCCTTGTTATTCCCAACTCTTTTCTTTGCCTTTCAAACTTTCGGACTTAAGTATTCGCAATCCACTGATGCTGGGATTTTGTCTGCCGTCACCCCAATTCTAACATTGATGATAGCTGGATATTTCCTGAAGGAGAAAACTTCTTTATATCAAAAACTTTCAATTGTTTTGTCGGTAGTTGGGGTCATTTTTATTTTTGTGATGAAAGGGAGCACCATCAATTTTTCCGACATGCTTGGGATGGTGTTGATCCTGCTATCCTGTATTGCAACGGCGTGTTATACAACGATGACCCGTTCACTTGCAAAGGACTATACACCAGGTGAAATGTCCTTTTTCATGATGGGAACAGGCTTTGTCATTTTTAACGTGGCTGCTCTCGTTACCCATTTAAAACAGGGATCGATGGCGGAATTCTTTACACCATGGTCGAGCATGGAATTCATCAGTTCCATTTTGTATTTGGGAATATTGGCTTCATTGGTCACTTCGTTATTATCCAATACGATTTTATCAAAAATCAAAGCGTCCCAAATGAGTGTGTTTGCAAATCTTTCCACTGTTGTCACGATTGCAGCAGGAGCTCTCATTCTAAATGAAAAGATTACAATCTACGATATATTGGGTTCGATTCTAATCATTTTAGGTGTAATAGGCACGAATTATTTTGGAGTGAAGAAAGAGCATTCAATAAAAGTGAATCTTGAATATAATGAAGGGAAAATGTGAAATGAATGAAAATGGTCCATCCCATTAGGAATGGACCATTCAGTTTGTAGACAAAAGGGGTTCGGAATTAAAAAATTCCGAACCCCTTTTGAAATTCCCTTTTAAATTTTGACCAAAGGTTAAGAGATTTGGGCTCTTCGAGCCACTATGTTAAGCCATTTTAG
>NZ_JAUUTW010000035.1 GCF_030676415.1 Peribacillus frigoritolerans
TTTCTTGTTGATGGAAGTTCTCTTTTTCCTTTAGATCGGTAATCATCTGTTCCAAATTCTCAATGTTCACTTTATATTGACTTTCCAGTTCCGATAGGTGGCCGATCTTTGAAATGTAATTTTCAATCTCATGTTTAAATTTTTTAATATCTTGTTTATGATGCTCTTCCTTATCTGAAAGTGCTTTTTCTAAATTATTAATCACCACTTTATATTGCTTTTCTTGATCGTATAAAAGATCAATGGTATTAGTAAGGTGATTCATTTCATTTTTATAATTCAGTTCTTTTTCGTTGAGAGAATTAATGGTTCCTTTTAACTCTTGAATTTCTTTTTTGAAAATATTTTGCTCCTGAAAATAAAACATAACTTTTTCAACTAATTTCTCAATTTCTAAATTAATGCTTTGTACATCTAAATTAGTTATTTTTGTATTTACTGGTGCAAGAAGTGATTTCACCTCTGAAAGCCCATCCGCCATTTTTTTAAAACCTTCATGGCCGAACTTTTTAAATTCCTCATCATATACATTTTGTTTTTGAGCGGACTCATAACCTTGAACTTTCTTTTGAAGAGAAGCAATTTCCCTTTGTAATAATTTATTCTTATCTCCAAGAGTTTTTATGTCATTTTTGTTCTTTTCGTCATTTGTTTTGGTTTCTTTAACGTACTGTAATTCGGTCTTATATTTCTTTATTTCTTCTTCTAATTTCTGAACCTTGGTTTCTGCACTCTTCCTTTCATGTTCCTTCCGATTGATTAGATCTTGATATGTTCTTTGTTCATTTATCATTTCTTCATTCTGTTTTATTAATTTTCGTATTTTCTTTTTACTATAATCCACTTCGTATTCATTAACTTTTGATTTGTATAGGGAAAGTTCAGATCTAAGGTGAATGATCATTTGCTGAAGTTGAACTGGAGTTATTTTATTCAATTTGCTTTTTTGTATTTCATCATCTGTATACAAAAATAACCACTCCTTATTTTTGATCACGTGTAACAGGCTGCAATCTTCCCCCATTACCAATAAGGAATCAATTAGGCAGGATGAGATTCAGCTACTGTAAATGACCAAGAAGTTCCTATGCGGAGATGTTTATCAAGATTTTTATGGGTGTGATAACTTTAGATAGAGCACTCGTTCGGAAGAGTGTGGGTTTTGCTTCGTGTTAAGGAACTCAGCTACACCAAATCATTGCAGGGGCATCGTAGACAAAAGTAAATTCCTCCTCCTCATAAAATTATCATCTTGACCGAAAATCCTTAATTTCCATTTTTCAATATCCATGTGACGGGTTTTAATCAAATACTGATCCCTTTATAAATGATTCCATAATAGTTATATGTACCGTATTTCAAATTGGTGATTATATTTATTACCTTTTTAATTCCCTCACAAAATTCTAAAGAATTACATCGATGGAGGTACAACTTTCACAAACATTTAGAGTCTGTTAAGTTTATTCTTTATCATTTCTTCATTACTCTTACATATTATAAATATTGGGTGATATAAGGTTTGTGAGAAAAGAGCCGTACGATTTTATCCTTTTGAATATTAAATCTGTTACCAGGATTAACATAAAGGGGGATACATAAATGGATATTAAAGTTGAAGTTGGAGATAAGGGGGCAGGAACCATTCCCTATGAGTCTCTCCCGGCATTTACTTATCTTTTTAGGGAGTTGGGTTTTGATGTGCAGCCAGATACTGAAAATCAGAAAGTGCAATTATATTCTGCATTGCATGGTAAAAGAATTGTCATTTCTTCCGATTATGATGTTAAACATAACACCTTTAGAAAGCACCTTCCGGAAAGGAAGGTGCTGGAGTATATTCAAACATTCCTTTCAGCATGTGGGGCAAAGGTGATACTTATAGATGAAAAGGAGGAATCGGATAGTGCTGATTTTCATGTATACTTTTCACTCTTTGAAATTCCAGTAATAAAAGAGCCCATTCTTGAATTAATTCATAATTCAAAATCAACTAATAAAAAGTTATTGGATATTTTTCATTATGAATGTACAAGAACTGGAACAAAATTTAAATCTAATGAGGTAGTTAGAGGCGCAAATAACCCTTTTATTAACATACAGATTATGTATCCTGTTATGACGGATGAAGATTTTTGGGGGGAACTTGGTGAAAAATATGCGATGTCCATAACAATAGGAATATTAGCTAGATTTCACGAAAGTTCGCCTTTATCTGTTTTGTCATTAGTTCCAATTGAAATTTTCTCAAACATGTTTGTTCATTCTGAAAATACTGGGTTGAATTTAGAGCCTGCCATGCAAAAAGAAAAAAGGTTACCAGAAAAGAAAAAGTTTTTAGTAAAGAAACCATCTATTCCTAAAAGAAAAGAAGCAGAAGTATTTTTAGATTATCATATTTTTATTGAAGAACATGAAGAACGTAACAAAATCAAGCTTATAGGAAATGTTCATATTAAAAATGTCGGTACGGAAGTTTTGCGGAATCCAGTTATCTGTCTGCGTTCCACCCCTTCAGAAAGTATAAAAATATCTGGGCAAATATTGCCGCCGAATGTTGCCGAAACGTTGGGGGTAATGAAAAATGAAGAAACAAAAGGGTGGAAATATATGAATGATGAATGGTTTGAGGAAATGGAGAGGGGGGAAACCTGGATTTGTCCAATTCAATCTAAAAATATAAACCCTAGGCAAACAGAATCTTTAACTAACTTACAAATAAGCGTCCTTCAACCTGAAGAAAACAGCAATATTCGTGTAGAAGCTTTTGTGTTTTTTAAAGAACAAGATCTGGAAATCAGTTCAAGCAATCAAATTTCCTTATTATTATCGAAGAAACAATAAGCTAAAAGGTATAATGGCAGAGCATATTGGGGGTGGAAGTGGGGTGGTTGAAGGGAATTATCACTTTGAGAAATACTTATTAGATAATATGAAAGTGATAAAATTATTGGACCAAGCGATAAAACAGAATAAAGGCTTTTCTCTTGCCCGTTTTGGAATAGGTGAAATAAGCTATTTAAGCTGGCCAGCAAATGGATTATTTGTTCAGGAGTTTAAACGGTATGAATCTTATGCGGGAGTATCCAATTCACCAGAGATAGTTAAGAGGGAATTGGTCAGGTCATTGCGGGATACAGACATTGCTGGTTTGATAGCTCCTTGGAGACTGGATCCTTGGGCAAAACAAACTCGAAATGTCCTTAAACAACTGAAGTTCATGCCATCGAGAGCTTGTTGTGCTTGGATCATGCAGAGCCTCTTAGACGAGGGGACATTATGGCCATGGCTGAGTAATAAGAAGGTATTTCTTGTTGGACGCCGTTCAAAAGAAGCAGAAATCGTTTTTAAAGAACAAGGCGTGCAAATTACTGGCAGTATAGATTTAAATGGATATGAGGAATTAAGTGGAGTGCAAAATGAGCTACAGTCTAATAAGGAGTGGGAAATAGCGTTAATTTCCGCCGGGATTCCGGCAACCATTTTAGCTCCAAGAATTGCAAAATTGACCCAGAAGGTTGCCATTGATTTCGGGCATGCCCTTGATATGATTCTTGATGGAAAAGAATACAGACTTTCTGACCTGGTAAAAAAGTGGAATGATCAGTTTTTTCCTAAAAAGGAAAACAAAAACTAAGTATAATCATTGTATGGAGACAAGGATATAAAATAATACTCGCAGCTTCAACCTTGAATTCATAAGGAAGAGGTGCGAGTATATTATTTGATTAAATTCAGTTTACGAATTTTAATTGTAACGGAAAGACTTTTTTTCCCGTTAGTTGGAAACCTTTTAATTCAGGGGTCGAGTTTGCAAACGAAATAATAAGGTGGCCTACCTCTGGGTAGTTATTTAAAGTAATATCCCCTTCAGACGGATAAGCACTATCTGTTGGGTGGGAATGGTAGATGCCAATCAAATCTTCATTCCTCCTATCGATAAGTTCAAATACATGACGAATTTGATTTAAATCCATCGAGTAGGAATAGGAACTCCTATTGACATTTTCCATAGGCCAAATTGTTTCTGCGACCCCTTTTTCCCCTGAAAGCAGCCCACAGGCTTCATAAGGAAGTTCACTTTTGCAATGAGAAATCAATTTTTGCCTGACATGATTTGTGATGTAAAAAGTACCGGGTGTTAAACTTAGATCATTTGTTTTTTCCACAGCAACCTTTTGCTCGTACTGGCCGAACCTGGAGGGCAGAGGGAGTGATTTGTTGATGTTGTTGATTGGGCTGCGGGTTAGGCATTCCTAATTTTCTTCTTACTTTACGTCTTAGCTTATCAGATGCCATTTTTTTCTCTCCTTTTATAGGTATGCTCTATAAATATGAAAACTTGAATCTTTAGGTAACCTAATAATTAATAAATGGGTCGCCTAAAATGTGGGATATATATACTGAGTGTTGGAGTAAATGATGGTATTAGACTTTCCAAGTTTCTTCACAAAAAAAAACCGAGAGATTAATATCCCTCGGGTTTTTATTATTATACAGGAAAACGTTCGCAATCTCCTACTTCAACCTCCAATCCAGGGTTAGCTGCTTCTGTCAGAGCAATAGTAACCGTTGAAGTTGCACCAGTTATTAAAAGTGTAGCAGTATCTCCTAAAGGATCAGCATCAGCTAGAGTTAGTGTGAATGTCGCATTTTCTGGTACACCTCCGGCTGGTGTTATAACACCGGTACCAGTTGCAGTAAGTCCAGTTACTAAACCAGTAACAGGATCAGTAACACATGCAGGCTGGTTAAAGTCATTGGCTGTAAACGTGAAGCTTTGGTCAATATCAGCATCTGGGGTTCCAGTTGGAGTAGGAGTAGGTCCTAATGTATCGATGTAGGTAACCTGAATCCTGCTACCAGCAAGGGTACATTGGTCACAAACTAGGGCAGTCAAATCTAAGTTTCCTGTTGTTGGACCTCCTAGACCGTCCTCAAATACAAGGATGGATGCTTCGCCACCAAAGTCTGCTGAACCTTGGCAGTCGCAGTTCAATGTCGGGAAGAAGGTTGGGCATTGTTGCGGGAATCGTGGTGTTGGGCAGACGAACCCTTCTTCTTGAATTGGAATGACAGGACGTGGTCCACAGAACTTAGCCTCGACCTCCAGCTTAACCTCAGCCTCAACTTGAACATCTTTACACATGGTCACATCAAGTACAACCATATCACCAAGCATTTGATTTAAAACAACTGTACATTGAACATCGAAAATATTACAGTTGATTTCTGTTCCCTCTGGGAAACATAGGATTACTTCATCCATGAAACTAACAGGTACTACGAAATTACAACCTGGTAGTGGTTCTCCGTTGCAAAAGAATTGAACGCGGATATGGACATGGAAGGCAAGGGAAACAATTTGGGCCCCTGGAACACTAGGAATGTTAGCTGGAATGGCACCGATAAAATCACAGCTTCGTGTACCAACTACTTCCGAACAAGTAGCGGTTATGGTGTTACCATCATGACGTGCATCTTCAATTGCTGCAAAACATTCCTCAGGTATTTGAACCTTATTGCGATCACGATTTGTCAGAACAACCCAGTCATATACTTTTGTAACACGAATACATTCAGGTCCGATGGGGTTCGGTACCACTTGTCGGCCCTGAATAGATTTGACGTTCCTTTTTTTCATCAAACATCTTTCCCTTCAGTATCAGGTTTTGAACACATTAACATACTATGGGGATATCTTTTTATGGGTACATTTTTCTTAGAAAATGGGCTAATAAAATTTTATGGATTTATAAATGTATATTTATATAATCAAAATTCAAATCATAAAATATTAAAAGAAAGATTAGGAGGTGAATAGGTGTTGGCTATTGAATGGCTTGATTTTTTTATTTTAATATTGGCTACCTTCCGTTTAACTCATTTAATTGTATTTGACGAAATCACTTCATTCATCAGAAAACCTTTCTTGACTACCACCATCCAAGAAAATGCCTCTGGACAACTGGAGGAAATCATTGAAATAAAAGGATCAGGACTTCGTTATTTCATAGGTTCGCTTTTAAGTTGTTATTGGTGTGTAGGGTTTTGGTGTTCCCTCATTACTGTACTTACTTATTATCATTTTCCTGCTGCTTTTCCAATCATATTGGTCTTTGCTGTCGCGGGAGCTGCTGCTTTTATTGAATCGAAAGTATGAACGTGCATTTTCCCTAATCGTGTAGGGGTGCACAAAGAAAAGAATAGTGAACTTTATGTAATTTGATAAGCGGATATAGTTATTCAGACTAATATGATATGCGGATATCATAAAAGTGCTTCATAGACAGAGAGGCTTATATATTCTTAGGTTAAAGTTTAGACAGCTTGGAGCAGTGTTGTATAATGATAGCAAGTACAAGGGGGGATTAAATTCTATTGCTAAGCATCAGGGAAGCAAACGATCGATTAAAATCCATTCGATACGAATGGATTTTTTCTTCTAATAATAGGAATTGAAGGGGAAAATATAAATTGGGGGAAACTTCAAGCATCATTTAATTCAATAAAAAATATTTGTCGCCCGAGATCATGTGGGTGCAGGCGATTATTATGGACATATGATGCCGAAGAAAGTCTTTTGAAAATAGGCATATAAAAACCTTATTCTTTCTTAGCTTTTACTGCAAAAAATGTTTGAACATGGCTTCCATGAAACATGTCCCCATACATAAAGATGAAGATACATTAATATTAAGTGGGATCAAAGTCCTGGGAATGCTCAGGAAGGGACTTATCCCGCCACTTGAGTTAACACGTCCTAAGGTAGATGAGTTCTTATTGGAGGCATGAAGATAAATGAAGGCGAGTATGCTAATGTAAACGCGTTTAAAGAGATTATTCAAAAGTTGGTCGCTTTTTGGATAGGATCCGAAATAATGCAATGAAAGTGCAAATTCCTATTTTTTCATTTCCCCAATTTGCTATACGATATTCTTTATTCAACGAATGGAGCAGGATAGTTTAAGAACAGTTATTGAAGATTCGTAGATATTAAGTGAATTTTAACGAATTGGAGGAGGATTAATGAAAGCAATTGTGTACACAAGGTACGGTCCCCCCGACGTTCTTCAACTGAAAGAGGTAGAAAAGCCTGCTCCTAAGGAAAATGAGATACTGGTAAAAGTGAAAGCGACAACCGTAACAATGGGGGATATTCGGTCACGGAGCTTTACAGTTCCCCTCCCTGTTTGGCTGCCTGCCCGGATAATAATGGGATTAAGACGTCCCAAGAAATCCATATTGGGCTTGGAGTTATCTGGGGAAGTTGAGTCAGTAGGTAAAGATGTCAAGTTGTTCAAAGCAGGTGACCAGGTTTTTGCAGCTTCCCAAGTGGGTTTTGGTGCTTATGCTGAGTATAAGTGCTTGCATGAAGACGGGCCAGTTTCCATTAAACCTGATAATTTATCTTTTGAGGAAGCCGCAGCGATTCCAATTGGGGCACGTACAGCATTGTTTTATCTTAGAAAAGCTAACATTCAGAGTGGTCAAAAGGTTCTTGTCTATGGTGCTTCAGGAAGTGTAGGAAGTTATGCAGTACAAATTGCCAAGTATTTCGGAGCAAATGTTACGGGGGTTTGCAGTACCGCGAATGTAGAATTGGTAAAATCTCTTGGAGCCGATAAGGTCATTGATTACACTTCAGAGGATTTTTCCAGAGATGGTGGCACCTATGATGTTATCTTTGAAGCGGTAAACAAGAGTCCATTTTCAGCTTGTATGAAATCGCTGAAGAAGGACGGAACCTATCTAAATGTCACCGTACCGGTACCCGATGTTCAAATGCTGTGGACTAAATTGACAACCAGCAAGAAGCTGATATTGAGTCAAAATTCACCTGAAACCCCCGAAGCTCTAAACTTCCTCAAAGAACTTGTTGAAGCGGGGAAGGTAAAAGTGGTCATTGACAGATATTATGCGTTTGAAGAAATAGTTCAAGCCCATAGATATGTAGAGAAAGGACACAAGAAGGGAAATGTCGTAATAACCATGGAACATAATAGCAGATCCTAATAAATGAAACAAAATAATAATCAAGCTCTTAATAAAGCTAAGGGGTGCGTTCTTAATTATAAGGTTAGCCGGTTTCTACTGGTTGACCTTTTTTAAAAATGGAAGTCTGATATATGTCTGGGTAGTACGTACGGGTGTTATTGAGGTGCGCCTCTGGAACGAAATAGATCTAGTTTTAGCAAAGGGAGTGGAAATATGTTTCCCATATTAGAAACAAAACGGTTGGTCTTGAGGGAATTGATTGAAGGTGATGCATTAGATATATTAAAATGTTTTTCCAATCCAGATGTATTACGATATTATGGGCAAACTCCATTAACAAATACAGATCAGGTGAAGCAGATCATTAGGAATTTTTCAAAGAGTTTCGATGAAAAGCATGGAATTAAATGGGGAATCGAATTGAAAGGGAAGGATGGCATTATTGGAACAATTGGATTTCAAGAATGGTCTCATGAACATAAAAGAGCAGAACTGAGCTATGCACTTTTCCCAAATTATTGGGGTAACGGTTATGCAACAGAAGCTGTCAGTAAGGTGATTTCTTACGGTTTTAAAGAACTTGACTTAACGCGTATTGGAGCAATCGTTTTTATTGAAAATAAAGCATCCAATAAGTTGTTGACAAATTTAGGTTTCAAAAAAGAAGGGATATTGAGAAATTATATGTACCAAAATGATGTTTCATTTGATACTAATCTATACTCTCTTTTAACGGTAAAGCCTTAATGAAGTAACATCGTATTATGAACACTCGCAAAGTTCACCGACATAAGGGGGAGTGTTAACTGTTTTAATGGAAACAAAAAATGAAAATTCAGATATATATTTAAAAATTCATTGTTTTCCTGTAAGATAACAATATATAAAAACCCTGTCGACTTGTCGACTTACTTAGAAAACGTGAGGAAAACATAAATTATGGAATTCGAAAAAAGTCTTGAAAAAAGTTGGAGTAATCAACAAAACGTAGGTTTAACAGCATATTTAAAGAAAATGAAGGGCGAAGCTAGAGAAAAAGACAGAATTGATTATATGGATTCCTTTGTTTCAGCTATAGGTGGGCTCATTGCTATTATCATTATTAGTTTTATAGCTGTTTATTTAGGATATCCTATGGCATTAGCTCCCCTTGGGGCGAGCTGTGTCATTGTTTTTGGTGCGCATAAAAGTCTCTTGTCACAACCCCGTAATGTTATTGGAGGACATATAATCTCTACAACAACAGCCCTTATCATTTGGAGCATCTTTGGTAAAAGCCTATTCATTATCGGTCTAGTATTAGCTATTGTATTAATTATAATGACTTTTACAAAAACCGTTCACCCTCCCGCAGCAGCTAGTGCCCTTGTTTCGATCAATTCTCAAGCTGGTTGGGGATTCCTGACTTCGATTGTAATAGGTACCTTATTATTAGTTTTTATATCGATGATTTATAATAATTTATTTCAAACAAGACAATATCCAAAACACTGGTTATGAAAATTTATTACATATTTGACTGTTTTATAGCTTCTCCCTTATTAAGGGGTTATTGCGGAATTATCGGATATTCTTTGTCAAAAAGGGTTCAATATAGGCCGTATGGCCAATGAACGTTCCAAAATCAATGGTGCTGCAATAACGATTTGTGAAATCGACCATACAATCGAAGACCTCTCTATCTTTATTAAAAAGTGAGATTCCGATTATTGACGAAATTGTCTTGGTTCAAACTAAGTAGTTAACAAAAAATTATCCATTAAGCTCGCGATCGCATTTTCGCTGATGCCAAAAAGCATGGTTTGCGATTAAATAAAAGGCATTCGGAATAAAGTTCGTTCCGAATGCTTTTTGTCTATAATCTGAAGCCAATCTTAAGGAAGGTTGTTTATTTTACATGATAGTTTTTCCAATATGTTCATCAGTTGTGTTACTGGGTGAAAGCACGAATTTCAATTAATCCAAGTAAAAAAGGACGGCCTATGACAGTCGCCCAGTATTTTAATTAATTTTTTAGCAGAAGCCTCCGCCGCCTCTGTTACTGCCGGCAAAAAATCCAACTATTATTAATGTTAAACACAACGACTATGAAGGCGAGATCTCCTCCAAATCAAAAAACGCCGTTACATCTGTTGTCACAACCTGTCATATGGAAACATCTACTAATTTGTTTTTAAGGAGGATATTTTGGTAGTTTTCCTGAACAATTAATTATTGTAGGGGGATTGACTGTTAGGCGGTGATTTTTTACCGTATAATTTATGCGTTTTTTGCTGTCAGGCCCCATTTATAACCTATTAATAACGACCGGTGTTCGCAGAGATAATTAGAGCCCCAGTGGAAGAATAAACACCTGCTTTGGCTAAAGCATTATACGGATCTAAATTCCATAATTGTGCCGTATAACAGGACGTCTGACCTTTCATTATCCATCCGTTACCACCGCTAGTAGCACACTCTTAGCCGTGCCATTAAAACTGTCAACCCAAACATTCGCATAATAATCGTAAGGAGCAGCCGAATAAAACTTTAAGTAACCCCACGACGTATGACAATACGCATTTCCTTTTAGCTGCACATATCCAATTTTCACACCGTTTTTATAGATATATTCTGTTTCATAAGTGATTGGGCTTTTAGAAGCACAACCTGTCGAATAAGGGTTTGTATTATCATAGGACAAGGCAAATGCTTTATTAATGGGTGCAATCGCAAAAAACAGTCCAAAGACAAGAGTTATTACCATCACAATATATAATGATTTGTTTATAATTACCTCTCTCCTTTCATTCTTCTAGACTTTACCACATGAAAATTAGTATTTCTATGTTCTATGGAATCATTTACCCACTACATAAATTTTACCATTTTATAGGCAACTGCATAGTTAAGGGATAGTACCCCATGCCCATTAAGCAAAGGCAAATCAAATACCAAAAACGAGACAAAAGTGAATGGAACGAATACTGGCCATAGGCCTTTTTTTAATTTATTCATATTTAAATTACACGGGTCCTATATTTTATTAATAATGTAAAGTTACTATTTTAATTGGTAAACCACATAAAAATTTAAAAATGAGGAGGATATTTGTCTTTTTTGTAAAATAATTACATAATTTAAGTGGCTAAACGATAAATAGGAGGAATTGATTTTGAAAGCGAAAAATAAATTTGCTGCAATGCTGACAGTTGTAACAGTAGGATTAACAACTTCTTTATCAAGTGTACAAGCATTCTCGGAATCTTCAAATTCAGATAATAAACGTAAACCGGAGCTCGTTTTTCCAGTAATCAGTGATGTACATATTGATGATGGATCAACAGCTGATATGAACAAGTTCAGAAAAGCCATGGATCAATTAAATAAAGCTGCGCCTAGACAGGATGCTTTTGTTGTCGTTGGGGATTTAACGGACTATGGATACGCTACTGAATATGATAAGTTCTTCTCCATTTATAATGAGAAGAAACAAGGCGATGTCCAATCCATGTTTACAATGGGGAACCATGATTATTGGAATGGACTTTCCATTGAAAAGGCACAAGATCGTTTTCTCGAGAAAACAGGAATGGATTCTCTTTACTATCATAAAAAAGTATATGGATATGATTTTATTACGTTAAGTCCGGAAAATGGTAATACGCATGGTTTATATTCCGTTAATCAAATTAACTGGCTAGGTGAAAAGTTAGCTGCAGCAGAAAAAGAGAATCCTGACCAACCAATCTTTGTTTTTCTTCATCAACACATTAAAGACACTGTGTATGGAAGTGACTTGTGGGGAACTCAGGAAAATAAAGAACTTTTATATGATACTTTAAAGAAACATCCACAGGTTATTACATTTTCAGGCCATTCTCATTATCCACTTGAAGACCCTAGAACGATTCATCAAAAAGACTTTACGTCTGTCGGCACTTCTTCTGTAAGTTATTTGGAATTGGAGCCAGGCAAACTCCAAGGGTTCCATCCAGAAGGCTATCGGGATATTAGTCAAGGAATGATTGTAGAAGTTTATAATAATGAAGTTGTCATTAAAAAACGTGACTTTCATAAAGACGATTGGACAGGAAAACCATGGGTAATAAAAAGTCCTTCTAAAAAAAATAATTTTAAATATACAGACCACCGAGATCAGTTACCACCGGTTTTTGCAGTTAAAGATAAGGCTTCGATTGTAAAAGAAAAATCGACACTAAGAAGTTTAAATGTAACATTTCCACAGGCAAAAGATAACGAACTGGTACATTCTTATCACATTACAGCCAAAAACATGGAAACAGGGGAGCTTGACGCAGATTTCACCGCATTTTCTGAATTCTATTATGATCCTGTGCCAAAGAATTTAGAGTTCCCTGTTGCTGGACTTAAGCCAGGTACTGATTATGAAATTAAGGTACTAGCACTAGATTCATTTAATAATAGCAGTAAAAAGGTGTTACTGGCTGATGGCCAGACAAAAGCCCTGGAAATGGTCTCAGCACAAGCTTCTCCTTCTTTAGTAACGGCAGGTGAATCGACTACACTCCAAGTGAAGTTGAAAAATTATGGAAGTGTTAGTGTGAAAGGGAAAATTAAAGTTGATGCACCTGAAGGTTGGAGTGTGGAGCACAATGAACTTGAGTATGAGCTATCAGGAACTGAAGAAAAAATATTGCCAATAAAAGCTACACCTAGTAAGGAAAGTTCCGGTTCATCACAATTCACGATTACTGCTTACGAGGGCGGCCAAATAATTGGCTCCAAGAATATAAATGTCATAGTAAACATGATGCTTGGAGAAAGTTTTGACCAATTGGAATCCGCATTAAAGCCAGCAGTGAATGAAAACATTCCAAGTTCTATTCTCGGTTGGAGCCATACAGCTCCTAACGGCTGGTCGGTTACAAATAGCTCAAATATGCCAGCTGGTACGGAGGAGTGGCAAGGTTGGAGCTTCACAACCAAAGACTTTTGGACAAAAGCAGAAGACCAAGATCGTAACAAATTTGAGCTTGGTCAAGGTATCATAGCTGTAGCGGATCCTGATGAATGGGATGATAACGGTTCACCAGCATCAAAAGGCTTTTTTGATAGTACATTGACTTCACCTTCTGTAAAAGTTGATGGTGCAAAAGATCTATACTTAGGATTTGCATCTCACTATAAACAAGAAGGAACACAAACAGCTGAAGTGACTGCTGTCTTTGATAATGGGGAAAAACAACAAGTTCTCGTTTATGACAATAAAGCTGCTTCGGATAATAAAAATGGACATGTTTTGAATAAGTATGAAGTTAAACCGATTAAGGTTCCTGAAGATGCTTCTTCTATGAAATTACAATGGAGAATGCATAATGCGAAAAATAATTGGTTTTGGTCGATTGATGATATTAGATTGGATGACCAAATGATCGTTTCACCAAATTAATGAGAAGAACAGGTGAATATTTCTTGAAATTTGTATAAGTTAAAAGCGGACTTTCCTTTTTGGGTAAGTTCGCTTTTTCTCTATGTCTTACAAACTCTGGACCAAATAGTAAACTACTAAAAAGCTTCATGGTCTTTTCCGTGTGCTTGAAAATAGTTTCTCGACTAATTAATTTCGTATCTTTGTGAAGATATACATTAAATTGAAGGGATAGTTATTATTATAAAATACTGAAGTGCAGCTTTATATAATTCTTGGATAATTTATAAATAATATCATTATTATAAAGGTAGGTTTAAAAAATATTTTAACAAAAAACTAGCTAGCCGAGACCCTCCAGACGCATGCGTCGAGGAGCTTGGCAGACAGTCGGCGGAAAGGGAGCGGATCTCTGAAATCAAACTGGAACGTTTTTAAATAAAAAAACTGTAGATAAAGTCGCTCTTTATGGTTCTTATTGTTTTATGAAACCCTCACTAGGTTGTAGAAATTTGCGACACTCCTGCCGAATACCTGGCTAGCCGAGACCTCACAGACGCTTGGCTGACAGTTGGCGGAAAGGGGCGGATTTCTGAAATCAACTGGAACTTTTTAAAATAAAAAAACTGTAGACCAACAATAGAATAAGATTATTTCTATGTATTTTAGAAAATTTTAAGATTTGTGTGATATGTTTTTTTAGTTCTAAGAAAAAATTATCGTGGGAAACATTTTTCATGCAACAACTGCAGATAAACGGTGAACTTTTCTATAAAAGAGGAAACGAGAGATCGATACGGGGTGAAAATATTTGTCAATTAAAATGAGGTTTCTGTTGTCCTACGTTGGCGTAATACTGATTTCCATCACTTTATTTTTAGCAGCTGGATTTCTACTTATTTTTGCAATAACAGGTGATGTAAAATCGATAGAGCATTTATATAAAAAATCTTATCTCCAAAAACCTTTGACTGCAGTAGAAGAAAGTGTGTTTCTCGATTTAAAGCTTTTGGCAAAAAATAACCCTGAGCAGCTTCTAAACGAAGAACAGCTGAAGAAGATTGAACATAGAGATATTAAGATTGTCGTTAGAAAAGGTAATAACATTGAGTATATGTCCCCAACACTTGATAAGCTAGGCTTGGTTCAATCACTTCCCAAGTTCGAAGAAACGAACATCAATACGCGAGACACAATCAAAATGAAAGACTCTTTTTTCACATATGTGAAGTTTGATTTTTATTTTTCGGATAAAAGTGAAGGAAGTATTTTTGTATTGAGAAAGGCAAGCTCCTATGCCGAGCTGACTCGAGAGTTATTTCCCATTTTATTCGCTTTATTGTTATTACTGTTTGTAATGATTATTGGACTTTTAAATTACTTAGTTTCAAGAAGCATCATCAAACCTATCTCAATACTTAAAGAAGGCGCAGAGCGGATAAAATCAGGAGATTTAAACTTTGAAATCAAAGCGACTTCGAATGATGAAATCGGACAATTAAATAGAGCGTTTGAGGAAATGAGAAAAAAGTTAAAAGAGTCCGTGAACATTCAGCTTCAGTATGAGGAAAATCGCAAAGAGCTTCTTTCCAATATTTCCCATGATTTGAAGACACCGATCACTTCGATTATGGGATATGTTGAGGGGATTAAAGACGGAGTAGCAAACACCCCACAGAAAATGGACAAGTATTTATCGACTGTATACCTAAAAGCAAGAGATATGGATTCATTGATAGATGAATTATTTTTATTTTCCAAGTTGGATTTGAAAAAAGAACCATTCACTTTTGAAACGGTCAGATTAGATAAGTATTTAAATGACTACGTAGATGAACTTCAACTGGATTTACTTCAACTAGGGATCCAGATTGAACGTCATCAGGTGAATAAACCGATATACGTGACAGCGGATAGAGAGAAACTGAAACGCGTATTGGCCAACCTGATCAGCAATTGTGTAAAGTATATGAATAAAGATGAAAAACACATTTCCATTTCTCTGCATGAAGGACTATATGATGTTGTTGTACAAGTAACAGATAATGGCTATGGAATAGAATCTTCTGCTTTGCCTTATATATTTAACCGCTTTTATCGTGCTGAGGAATCTAGAAATTCTCGGACAGGTGGAAGTGGTTTAGGACTTGCGATTGCAAAAAAAATTATCGGCGAACATGGTGGAGATATTTGGGCTACTAGCGAGATAGGAAAAGGTACAAGTGTCTTCTTTTCCATAAAGAAAGGTGAGGAAATGTGAAAAAGATATTACTTATTGAAGACGAAGTCAGTATTGCTGAATTGCAAAGGGACTATTTGGAAATTAACGATTTTAGTGTCGATATTCAACATACTGGTGATGCAGGTCTCCAACAGGCGCTTCAAGGAAATTATCATTTAATCATTTTGGACATCATGCTTCCAGGGGTGAATGGGTTTGAGATATGCAAACAAATCCGTGCTGTCAAGAATATCCCGATTTTGCTTGTATCCGCCAAAAAGGAAGATATCGATAAAATTCGGGGGCTTGGTCTAGGGGCAGATGATTATATTACAAAGCCCTTTAGTCCAAGTGAACTAGTTGCAAGAGTGAAAGCGCATATAGCGCGTTATGAACGTTTATCAGGAAGTCACCCCAAATCTAATTCAATCTATGTCCATGGAATTTCAATAGATAAGTCAGCACGCAGAGTTCACATAAACGGAGAGGTGGTCCCGTTTACAACAAAGGAATTCGATACTTTAGTGTTTTTTGTCATGCATCCGAATCAAGTATTAAGCAAAGAGCAGCTTTATGAAAATATTTGGGGATTGGAATCGGCTGCAGATGTTTCGACTGTCACCGTCCATATCAGGAAACTACGTGAAAAAATTGAAAGGAATCCAGCTCATCCTAAATTTTTGGAAACCGTTTGGGGAGCAGGGTATCGCTTTAATGTTTAAATAGTATGTTTTAGGACCCGTCACGAAGGTGACGGGATTTTTTATAAACATTAAGAAAGTTTATTAATAAGTTAATCATTTTTTAAGAAATTGTTTAGAGGGAGTTTAAGAATAAGCACTAATATAATGAAGACGGATTAAGTAAGCAACTAAAAATAAAATCCTCATGCAACCTCAAAAAGATTTTTAGAACAAGTCATTTAGTACATTAAAATGACGGAAAATCATTTTGGTGCAGATGATTTGATGTACAACCAGGGAAAGGATGGTGTGTTTCATGTGGAGACGGCTAATGATTGTCATCGGATGCCTTTTCATCCTTCAAGGGTGTGTTTTAGATAACGAAAGAGAGCTAAATAAACAAGAAAAGGAGACAGGAAAGGGAATGAATGAACAACTGATTCAAGCTGCAGAACGAAAAGAAACGGAAAGAATAAGAAGTTTGATTGAGAAAGGTGCCGATATTAATACACAGGACTCGGAAGGGCGAACCGCCACTATGATTGCGACTTATAACAATGATGTAGAGACGGCAAAAATCCTTATTGAAGCGGGTGCAGACGTCAACATTCAGGATGACATGAAAAATAGCCCCTTCTTGTATGCCGGTGCTGAAGGTTATGTAGATATACTTAAACTTGCGATAGAAGCAGGTGCCGACCCGTCTATAACCAACCGTTATGGAGGAACGGCATTAATCCCTGCTTCGGAACATGGATATGTTGAAGTTATTAAAGAACTCCTTACTAAAACTGATATTGATGTGAATCATGTAAATGATCTCGGTTGGACAGCTTTGCTAGAAGCAATCATTTTGAATAATGGAGATGGAAAACAGCAGCAAACAGTGCAGTTGTTAATAGATCATGGGGCAGATGTCAACATTCCTGATAATAATGATGTGACCCCTTTACAACATGCCCGCGAGAAGGGATTTAAAGAGATTGAAAAAATTTTACTAACATCAGCAGCAAAATAACCAGAACGCTGATATTTTCAATTTTTAATGTCAATTGCACTACTAATTAATTACAACCACGATGTGATAAGGAGACGAAAAAATGAACAAAAAAGCAAAAATTTCAACATCTATACTACTTGGGTTGACATTGGCCATAACAGGATGTAACACAAACGCACAAGACAATCAAAGTGCTCAGAAGCAGGAACAAAATGCCAAAGAGAGTAAACAAGAAAATAAGTTAACCGCAGGACAGGAATTGACTAAAATTCTTAGTAGCACGAATTGGCAAGGAACTAAAGTTTATGATAAGAATAATAATGACTTAACAAAGGAGAATGCAAACTTTATTGGTCTAGCAAAATATGATGCTGAAGCATCGAGATATGAATTTTTTGATAAAAATACAAAAAAAAGTCGTGGTGATAAAGGAACTTTCTTTATCACAAATGGGAAGATTCGAGTGTTAATTTCAGAATCAATGGGTTACCAAGCAGTTGTTGAAATAACAGAATTGAATAAGGATATGTTTACTTATAAAAGAATGGGTAAAGATGCAAATGGTAACGACGTAGAGGTGTTTGTTGATCATATTCCTTATACTGAAACAGAACTTTCCTTTACTGATCCAGACAAAAATTTGGAAACTTACACAGGAGATATAGTTACAGACGTTGATGGAGATAAAATTTTATCAAGCACCCCATGGCAAGGAACAGTGGCATTGGATGAAAAAGGAAATGATGTATCAAGCTATAACTCGAATTATTTAGGACTGGCAAAATATGATGCTAAAACAAATAAGTATGAATTTTTTGATGCTAAAACCGGTGAAAGCCGTGGTGATTACGGTTATTACGATGTTGTTCATGGAAATAAGATAAGAGCCCATGTTTCACAGGGGGAAAATAAGTATGGCGCAGTTCTTGAACTTACAGAGCTTAATGAAAATAAATTCACTTATAAACGAATCGGTAAAGATAAAGATGGAAAAGAAATAACGATAACAGTTGAACATATACCTTATGAAGGTGATTTGAAACTAAAACCAACTAAGTAAATAAAAAAGGGATTTTGCATTAATAGCAAAATCCCTTTTTTAATATAGTAATAGAATAGTGTTCAAGGTTTTTACACGTTAAACTGTTCAACAGATGTTTCCAGGTCATTAGCGAGCTTTACCATCGAGGAGGTTGAGAAGGATATGTCCTCCATGGATTTCGCTTGTTGATCGGTTGAATGTGCAACTTGCTTTGAAGCCACTGCAGTTTCCCTTGTTAACCCTGCAAAATCTTCTATCGAAGCATTGATTTCCTGAGAACTTGCTGCCATTTGCTCTGTAATGGCTGAAATTTCTTGAATCTGATCACTAACATGCTCAAAAGATTTTATAGTCTGTTTAAAAGTTTCTCTTGTATTCAGGACAAATTTTGTCCCTTCCTCTACCTCTTTAGTTCCAGTTTCCATCATTTTCACTGACTCATTTATGATGGATTTAAAATGAAGTAGGGACTCTTGTATATTGATTGCAGATTCCTTCGTACCTACTGCCAATTTCCGTACCTCGTTCGATACCACCGCAAAACCTTTACCCTGTTCACCGGCTCTAGCAGCTTCAATTGCCGCATTTAGTGATAGCAGGTTTGTTTGCTCGGCAATTCCTGTAATTAAATGTACAATATTCACAATCTCATTTGCTTGTTCGTCCAATTTCTTTATTTCTGAACTGGTTTCTAGCATCACATCTTTTACTTGCAGAATTTGATTTGAGAGTTCATTTATATCTTTATTTCCAATGGACATTCTACTTGAAACATGATTAGTCTGTTCGCTGACTTCTGAAGACGCTTCGGCAATTCTTTGTATCCCTATGGTCATTTCCTCGATGACCCTCGATGATTCTTCACTTCTGTGTAATTGTACTTCCGCAGCTCCTGCAACTTGCTGAATGCCTTTAACGATATATTGTGTAGAAGTATCCATATCTTTGATTTTGTGTTCGATATCACTTGATGACTCCAAAAGCTGGAATGATGAGCTTTTCATGGAGTTGACGATCATAATCGTATTGGTAATCATTTCTTCAAAGGATTTCACTAAAACCTTGATTTCATCGGGTCCATTTACTTTTATATTGCTAATCAGTTTATTGGCTGTTAATAAATTTCCATTTGAGATTTCCTTTGCAGCCAAGCTGACGTTGAGAAGGGGGCTTAACTTTCTAGTCAAGAACCATATTAAGGCACCCACTACGATCGCTATTAAGATTACGTTGATTATTATGGTCAGGGGAAGAATGCCACCCAGAACCTTGCCGGTCGTAGCATCGACTTTGCTGGCATCAATATCCACCCCTAGTATTCCAATGACTTCGTCCCCTTTCTTTATGGGAACAAAAACGGATAAATAGTCACTATATTCAGGATCATGAACGATGGAAGTGGTAGAAACCTTTCCCTTCATGACGCTTTCTACATCCTGATATGAAGTTACGGTTATGGGGGCTAAAATGGGATATGCTTTTTTATCTCCCTTACCCATTCCATCTATAAGAATATGGACTTTTTCGCTACTTTCGTTAATCCCCAATGTATATACATATAATGCTCCAGTTTTTTGTCTATAATCGTCTAACTGTTCGCGTATCTCCCAATATGTAGAGGTTTCGGATTGATTACTTAAAAAATCAGCATAAGATGTTGGATTTATTCCTTGAGAGATGTTGCTTGCTATGTCTAAGCTGCTCATAGCGATTGTTTTCTCAACCGTATCATTTGTACTTTTATACATTAAAAGTAAACTTCCAATTAATGTAACGAACATGCCTGTTATAAGAACCAAACCTATTTTCGTACTGAGTCTATTCATCTTTGTTTATTCCTTCCCGGTTTATATATCTAGCATGTTTTATATATCGGTAATAATTAAATATATTTAATGAGACTTTAAAACCTTTGGGAGGAGCCTGTTGCAACAGAGGTTCATAATGAAATGATCTCAATATAAATAATGGATTGTAATTTTTCAAAAGAGAAAAAAAGATATAAACCTTTAAAAATGGAATATATCTTTTGAAGGAAATGGACGGGTTAATATACTTATTAACGAGGCAAAAAATTAAACAGACGAATACCACTCTGACAAAGCGCAAGGTCAAATTAGAAAAGAAAATATTGGCTAAAGCATGTTTTTAATTGATATCCCGGAAAAATATTATGTATGTATATCTTTATCTAGTTTTAATTAAAAGAGTCTATCTTTTTCTCGTAGGATAGGGTGGATAAAAAATAAAAGAATAAAAAGATAATGGAATTGTATACGAAACATGTTGCCTTAACCATTTAGAAAGTAAAGTCATTCTTAAAGACAGATTTTCCGGGAGGAAAAACAAAAAATTGGGTTCGTCCATGGTCTCGCGGGCGATGCCGCAATGGTCATTCTAACGATGTCGACCGTAACCGGTATGGGCGAAGGATCTATCTATATCATTATATTTGGCGCAGGGACAATTATTGGCATGCTGTGCTTTACAACTTTACTAGGCATACCGTTTGCTTTGAATGGAAAGGACATCGTTTTAAACCGAATCAAACTGGCGGGAGCTATAAGTTTGCATTCGGACTTTATTATATATACAAAGTAGACAATGACTTCAAGGAGGTTTCTCAGAAAGAAAAGTTGCAAACTTCGGGGTATATTGTAACGGATATGAATCTCCCATTATTATTCTGCAAGTTTGTTTTAGGTTTATTATTATCTGTAGATGAAGGAGAGGATGGACAATATATAATAAGACCCTATGACATTGTTAAGCCAATTTTTTTAGAATGGCAGTGTCATAGGGTCCCTTTTTTAAAAAAAGTCACGAAAACAGGTTTTGCTGTAGCCGCTAGGCAGATATACGTTTATTTTTCCTTTGGAGAAACCACATTTCAATTGCACCCGAGCCAAGCAATACTCCTGAAACAATGAAGATAAGTCCAATGAAATGTGCAGGCACAATGGCTTCTTTAAGGAACAATGCTGCCCCTAACAAAGAGAATAAGGTGTTTAAGTTAAGAAATATGGATGATTCAGCTGCGCCTACCTTACCAATGGCATAATTATAGCTCATGTGCCCGAGGGCAGTGGCAAAAATAGCGGAGAACAAGAAAGCTCCCCAGATGGATGGCGGTGCCGTTGCCAGTGAAGATAAGCCCTCTGGTTCCTTCCATAAGCTGATGGCAAAAAGAATAAAAGACCCGATAAGCATCATGTAGCCGGTTAGTAATCGTGGATCCATTGTTTTTGAGGCTTTATTAATGAGTATGAAGCTCAATGCCTGTGAAAGAATGGAAAGTAAAATATCCACATCTCCCAGATTAATAGAATGAAGTCCTCCACTTCCTGCCATAACGGTAAAACTCACACCTAGGGCACCGCATATAAAGCCAAGAAGCCGGATTAAAGTGGGCTTTTTACGAAAGAAAATCATGGTCAAGATGACAGTCAATATTGGACCCATGCCCAAAATCAGTCCAGCATTCGAGGCGGAAGTCTTCGTCAATCCCTCAGCTAAAAAATAATGATGAAAAACGACACTCAAGAGAGCTCCTCCAAAAACGTAAAAAAGTTCACTTTTTTTAGGAAGACGTATTAATCCAAAGAAGAAAAGGATAATAATGACGATAAGAGAAGCTGTAAAAATTCTCAATGAAGTGATTGTTACGGGCTGCGTATGCGCAACTAAAATTTTAATAACTGAGACATTTAACCCCCACGTGATCATTATTCCGGTAAGTAAGATGTATATTTTCAAAAAACTCATTCCAAACAACCTTTCAAACTTATTTAACAATTGATATATTATACAACTTTCTCCAAATTAATAGCAAAGAGTAAAGTTTGATTGAAAGCCCTTGGATGAAAAATCAGAAACTCTTAATCATTAAAAAAGAGGGAAGAAATAATCCCTTCCCTTTACCTTAATATGGCTTTTTATCATAAATTTAGCTGAAATATAATATGAAAAAATACCAAATAAAAATAAAATTACGAATTATCTAACTTTTCTATTGTTTTTGGTAGGGTTTTCATTTACAATTTCCTTATGATTTACCAAACCGGTTTAGTAATTTACTAAATCGATTTAGCAATGAAGCTTATTGAAAGTGATATGATCAAATGTTTTTGATTGTTCGTAAGAAGGAGGTACTGTATTGTCATCAAACTATGGTGTTTTAACGCTGGGCGACGCCATGATTACGCTAAATCCGGAAGAGACAGGACCTTTAAGATTCGTTACCCGTTTTGAGCGAAAAGTAGGAGGCGCTGAACTGAATTTTGCGATTGGCTGTTCAAGGCTTGGCATGCGGGCAAAATGGATAAGCCGTTTAGGCAAGGATGAGTTCGGTAAAGTTATATATAATTTTGCTCGTGGGGAAGGCGTGGACATGAGTGATGTTGCCTATGTAAATGGATATCCAACATCCCTTAACTTTAAAGAAATCCGGGAAGATGGTTCCGGAAAGACATTTTATTACCGCTATCAATCTCCCATTTTAACTTTAAAACCGGAAGATATAACTGAAAGTATGTTTGAAGAGATTGATATAGTCCACCTTACTGGAGTTTTTTTGGCTATAGACCCCAAAAATGTGGAAATTGCCAAGAGGGTAATGGATATTGCAAAACAAAAAAATATACCTGTTTCTTTTGATCCGAATATCCGTTTAAAGCTATGGTCCATCGAGGAAGCTAGATCAGTTTATTGTAATATTTTTCCATATGTTGATATTTTGCTTACAGGTTTAGATGAAATAAGATTGATCATCGGAACTGACTCTAAAGAATCATTGGCGGAATTCGCAAAGGTGAATGAGATTGATCAGCTTGTCATCAAGGACGGGAAACATGGTTCAAAACTATATACCAAAAATGAATGGCATGAAAAAGAAGCTTTCCCTGTTATACCTGTAGATACTGTTGGTGCGGGAGATGGTTATGATGCCGGTTATATTTACGGATATCTTCATGGCTTATCCATTGATGAAAGATTGACATTTGCAAATGGTGTAGGAGCTCTTGTCACCACTGTTGCAGGGGACAATGAAGGATTACCATATTTGGATGAAGTAATGCCTTTCATACAGAATGTGTCTGTTATCGAAAGATAGATGACTGAAAGAAATGAGGGGAGAAAATGGCAACAGTAACGATTCAAGCCGAGGAAGCAAAACGATTAGCCATACAACAGCTGACCAAAGTGGGTTTAAATGAAGAAAATGCCGGAAAAATCGCGGAAGTATTGGTTCATGCCGATCTCAGAAATGTCAATTCCCATGGTGTATTGCGAACAGAGCATTATGTGAACCGTTTACTGGCAGGAGGCATAAATCCCGATGCACAGATTTCCTTCCAAAAGACTGGGCCCGTTACCGGTGTGGTTGATGGAGATGATGGATTTGGGCATGTGATAGGTGACGTGGCCATGGACCATGCAATCGAAATGGCTAGAGATAATGGCGTGGGCATGGTGACTGTTTTTAATAGCAGCCATTGCGGAGCACTAAGCTATTTCGTTCAAAAAGCTGCTGATGCAAAGTTGATTGGCATCGCGATGTCACATACCGATAAAATTGTGGTCCCGTTCGGAGGAAAAACATCATTTCTTGGTACTAACCCAATCGCTTACGGAGTTCCTGCCAAAACGAAGAAACCCTTTATTCTTGATATGGCAACATCCAATGTTGCGCTGGGGAAAATCCTCCAGGCACGCGAAGAAGGAAAGGAAATCCCTGAAGGATGGGGAGTGGATGAAAATGGGGCTGCGGTCACAGACCCGAATAAAGTCGTTTCCCTTTCCACTTTCGGAGGCCCGAAAGGCTATGGTCTATCCGTAATTGTAGATGTGTTTTCTGGATTATTGGCCGGTGCGGCATTTGGCCCGCACATTGGGAAAATGTATGACGATCTTGATAAGAAACGGAAGCTGGGACATTATTTTTGTGTAATTAATCCTTCGTTCTTTACGGATACTGAGATATTTTTAGAGCAAATGGATCAAATGATCGAAGAGCTGCAACAGGTTGAACCTGCTCCAGGGTTCGATCGCGTATATATACCGGGTGAGATTGAACAAATCAATGAAGAAAAAAACCTGAAACAAGGGATTACGATAGCATCAAGTGTTTATGAATTTCTTACAAAGTAGGTGGGGAAATGAAAGCGGTTCAAGTACGGAAAGCTCATGAACTTATCATTCAAGAAGTGGAAAAACCCCTGATTTCGAACTCGACGGATGTCCTTGTAAAAGTAAAAAGGGTCGGAATTTGCGGATCGGATATGCATATTTACCATGGCACGAATCCTCTTGCAACGCTGCCGCGGGTCGTTGGGCATGAAGTGACGGGAGAAGTTGTGGAGATAGGTCAAGGTGTAGCGGGCATAAAAGTGGGGGACCACGTTGTTGTTGAGCCTATCAGTTATTGCGGGGAGTGTTACGCTTGCCGTAAAGGTCGCCAAAATGTTTGTGAAAAACTCTCTGTTTTTGGCGTGCATGAAGATGGTGGGATGAGGGAATGGTTCGTCCTTCCCGAGAAACAATTACATGTTGTGGATTCCGCTTTAGCTTGGGAAGAAATAGTATTGGCTGAGCCATACACAATTGGCGCACAGGCCGTTTGGAGAGGCGAAGTGGAGGAAGGGGAAACCGTTCTTATCCAGGGAGCTGGGCCTATTGGGATTTGCATATTAAAGATGGCAAAGCTTCAAGGAGCATCAGTGATGATCACGGATTTAAGTGATGAGCGTTTGGAATTCGCTAAAGAAAGCGGCGCCGATATCATCGTCCATGCGGGAAAAGAAGATGTTAATAAACGAGTAGAAAAATGGACGAATGGTGAAGGGGCCAACGTCGTCATTGATGCAGTATGCTTGCCGATGACATTTGAATTGTCCTTCGATGTCGTGTCAACGGCGGGTCGGATTGTGGTACTCGGTTTTGATGAACGTCCTTCAGCGGTTTCCCAGCTACCAATCACTAAAAAGGAAGTATCTGTGAAAGGATCTAGATTGCAAACCGACCAGTTTCCAAAAGTGGTTAAACTTTTGAATGAAGGCAAACTCAGACATGAAGGTTTAGTTACCCATACATTTTCGCTCGATGATATCCAGGAAGCATTTAATTTTGTTGAAAATCATCCCGAACAAGTTCGAAAAGCGATCATCGTTTTTAATTAAGGGGGTAGGAATTATGGATAAACATTCGATCAAACATCAAATAACGGAAATGAAAGTTGTGGCTGTTATCCGGGGACAGGATGCAAAGGAGGCAGCACAGCTTTCTAAAGCAGCTGTGGAAGGTGGTATCCGGGCAATCGAATTGACTTATACAACACCGGGAATTATAGAAGCTTTCAAAGAACTGCAAAATACGGAGGCACTTTTAGGAGCAGGTTCGGTACTTGATTCTGAAACGGCACGACATGCGATTTTAGCTGGCGCCAATTTTATCGTCAGCCCCTATTTTGTCAATGATGTAGCCGAACTTTGTAATCGATACGGCATTCCCTATATGCCTGGATGCATGACAATTAGAGAAATGGCTACGGCATTGGAAGCAGGCTGTGATGTTTTAAAGTTATTTCCGGCAAACCATTTCGAACCTTCTTTCATCAAGTCGGTTAATGGTCCACTGCCCAATGTAAGGATCATGCCAACCGGCGGAATTAATTTGGATAACATGAAGGACTGGCTTAATGCAGGCGCGGTAGCAATCGGGATTGGCAGTGACTTGAACAAAGCCAATCAGAATGGCGGCTATGAGGCAGCAGTGGAGTTAAGCAGAAAATACATGCAGAAAATTGCGGAATGATGGAGGTGCATGATGAACATTACATTTAGATGGTACGGGAAAGACAATGATACTGTTACATTGGAGCACATTAAACAGATTCCTGGAGTGAAAGGGATTGTCTGGGCACTACATCAAAAACCTGTTGGTGAGGTATGGGAAAAGGAAGAAATTAAAGAAGAAATCGAGTATATCCAATCATTTGGTTTTCACACGGATGTCGTAGAAAGTGTAAATGTCCATGAATCGATTAAATTAGGTAACGAAGATCGCATGATATATATAGAGAAATACAAAGAGACGATCCGGAATCTTTCGGAAGCTGGAGTGAAAGTCATTTGTTATAACTTCATGCCGATCTTTGATTGGACTCGAACGGAAATGTTCCATCCTTTGGAAGATGGCTCAACTGCCCTGTTTTATGAAAAGGCGAAAGTGGATACGCTAGATCCGCAAGATTTAATTCGTACGGTAACGGAAGCTTCAGATTTAACTTTACCAGGTTGGGAACCAGAAAAAATGGATCAAATCTCTGAATTATTCGAAGCTTACAAAACTGTGGACGAAGAGCAGCTATGGGCGAATCTAGAAATATTCTTAAAAGAAATATTACCTGTTGCCGAGGCTTGCGGTATAAAAATGGCAATACACCCGGATGATCCGCCATGGTCCATTTTTGGCTTGCCAAGAATCATCACCGGAGAGTCGAGCTATGAAAAACTGATCTCGATTTCGGATTCACCATCGAATGCTTTCACCATGTGTACAGGATCGATGGGGGCAAACCCTGAAAATGATATGGTCCAGGTGGCTAAAAAGTATGCAAACCGTTCGCCTTTCTCCCATATACGGAATGTGAAGATTTATGAAAATGGTGACTTTGTGGAAACATCCCATCATACCCAGGATGGATCCATCAATATACAGGGCATCGTGGAAGAATTGAATAAGCAAAATTATACTGGTTATGTCAGACCGGATCATGGCCGCCATATATGGGGTGAAGTTTGCCACCCAGGTTACGGTTTATATGACAGAGCACTTGGAATCATGTATTTGCTCGGATTATGGGATGCATATGAAGCTGGGAAATCAGGTGGGGAATCATGATTCCCATCCATGAAAACTTATCGAACAGGGTGGCAGTGATCACTGGAGGCAGCGGTGTTTTATGTTCCAAAATGGCTGAGGAATTGGCCCGTCATGGTGTCAAGGTAGCTATATTGAACAGAACAGCCGAAAAAGGGCAAGAAGTGGTCGAACTCATTGAACAAACAGGGGGCACTGCGATATCCATTGCGGCAGACGTTTTGGATAGAACCTCATTGGAGAATGCAAGAGGAAAAATAATAGAAACGTTCGGAAGAGTGGATCTATTAATAAATGGAGCGGGAGGCAATCATCCTGATGCCATTACAGCTCCAGAGAAATATGGGGAAGAAGCAGAAGGAAAATCCTTTTTTGATCTGGATGAAAATGGTTTCTCCCAGGTTTTTGCCAGTAATTTCACCGGTACATTTTTGGCCAGTCAGGTTTTTGGGAAAGAGTTATTGCAAGTGGAAGCACCAGTTATCGTAAATGTATCTTCCATGAGCGCTTACGCTCCAATGACTAAAGTACCAGCATATAGTGCTGCCAAAGCTTCGATTAATAATTTTACCATGTGGATGGCTGTTCATTTTGCCGAAGAAGGTTTACGGGTGAATGCCATTGCTCCAGGATTCTTTTTGACGAAGCAAAATCGGGATCTTCTGCTTAATGAAGATGGCAGCCTGACGGCAAGGTCAAATAAAATCATAACTTCAACACCCATGAAGCGTTTTGGGCAGCCTGAAGATTTACTTGGTACCTTGCTTTGGCTCGTTGATGAATCCTATTCGGGCTTTGTTACAGGAATTACGGTACCAGTCGATGGGGGTTTCATGGCATATTCAGGCGTCTGAATTCAGATCCAATAAAAAGGCAACCAAGTGACCGATTGTACATTAGTTGATTGAATTTTGTTACACGGTATGGGAAATTGACTTTTTTACTGCATCAGAAGGTGATTGTAAAGCTTTACTTATTATAATAGAATATTCCTTATATACTAAGCCAATTTCTTTTATGGAATTAGGCAGAGAAATGAAATCACACGACAGGAATGAATGAAATGAAAACCATTACAATTACTGATGTCGCCAATCACGCGAAAGTATCAAAAAGCACAGTTTCCCAATACCTGAACAAGCGATACGAGTATATGAGTGAAAAAACCAGGAAAAAAATTGAAGAAACTATAGAAGAATTAAACTATCAGCCTAATATAATAGCGCGCAGTTTAAAACAAAAATCCACTTTTACCGTTGGGGTGGTGGTTGCCAACATCCTTCACACGTTTTCAACGCAAGTTATTAGAGCGATAGAAAACTACTTTTATGAACAAGGGTTCCATATTATCGTATGCAATGCAGATGACAACCCTGAAAAGGAAAAGAATTATATTGAAATGCTGAGAGCTAAACAAGTGGATGGGATCATCATTTTCCCCACAGGTGACAATCTTGATTTATATCAACGTATGAAGAGTGATCAATTCCCGATTGTTTTCATGGATAGGACGATCGAAGAATTGGATATTGCAACAGTCATGCTCGATAATCACCTTGCTTCCAAGTTAGCGATCGACCGATTTGTTGAAAAGGGTTTTGAAAACATTGCAATCATGACCACCTCAATAATACGCGATATCAGTCCTAGAATCGAACGGATCCAGGGGTACAAGGATTCATTGGCGTCACATGGGATACCATTCAATTCTGAATATATTAAAACAGTGAACGCAGATGAAATCCCTGTTGCACTTTCAGAATTTTTCGAATTGGAAAAGCCGCCTCAAGCCATATTGGCAGGAAATGATATCGTACTTAATGAAGTATTGCGTTATATGAAACAGCACGAAATCAATATACCTGATGACATAGCGGTCATAGGAATCGATGATGTACCGTATGCCAGTTTCTATACACCGACAATCACAACGGTTAATCAGCCAGCCATTGAAATGGCCAACTTGGCAGCAGAGTTACTGCTTAGTCAAATCAACAAATCAGGAAAAGAGGATACAAGCGTGCATCGCTTGAAACCGACTTTGCTTTCAAGGAATTCTTGCTAGAACCGGACGTAAGAATTTCCGTGAAAAAGAAAGCGCTTTTTTGCGGGAATTCTAAACCGATTTAGTTATAGGTCATATAGGCTTTACTCTTGGTTATTAAATGGAAACGTTTCCAAAGATGCTGCTGCATTTATAGAAACGTATAGGGGGGTACTTTATGTTTTCAAATGGTAGAGGAATGGTTATCGTTTTCTTGTTCTTGGCAGGGGTAATAAATTATCTAGACCGATCTGCACTGTCCATTGCAGCTCCGTTCATCCAAGATGATTTATCCTTAACTGCAACACAGATGGGAATTATCTTTAGTAGCTTTTCAGTTGGTTATGCCATATTTAACTTCCTTGGAGGAATGGCGTCCGATAAATGGGGTGCAAAGCTTACGCTTTTCGTGGCGATGATCGTTTGGTCTTTATTCAGCGGTGCACTTGTACTGGCTGTCGGTTTTGTGAGTATGATAGTCATCCGAATCCTGTTTGGGATGGGCGAAGGCCCTCTTTCCGCAACCATCAATAAAATGGTGAATAACTGGTTCCCAGCGAATCAGCGGGCATCTGTCGTTGGTTTGACGAATAGCGGGACGCCGCTTGGTGGCGCGATTGCAGGTCCAATAGTTGGATTCATTGCCATCTCATATGGATGGAGAGTTTCTTTCATCGCCATTATGGTGATTGGTCTTATATGGGCGATTTGCTGGTGGAAGTTCATTAAAGAAAAACCAGAAGAGTCAAAAGAACAGAAACATACGGGGAAATCTTATGTAGCGGCAACATCGGAAGAAAAGGTGAAATTCACCTTTTATTTAAAACAAAAAACGGTTTTATTTACAGCTCTAGCCTTTTTTTCTTACAACTATATTCTCTTCTTTTTCTTAACTTGGTTCCCAAGCTATTTGGTGGATGCACGCGGCCTAAGTGTAGAAAATATGAGTATCATTACAGTGATTCCTTGGATTTTTGGATTCATCGGGCTTGCTTTGGGTGGATTCGTGTCGGATTTCTTCTTTAAAAAATTCGCTCAAAAAGGTGTTTTATTCTCACGTAAGCTCGTGCTTGTAACATGTTTGTTCTTATCGGCGTTATGTATCGGTTTTGCCGGACTTGTATCCACAACGATCAGTGCGGTAACACTTGTTGCACTTTCCGTTTTCTTCCTATATTTGACGGGTGCCATTTACTGGGCAATCGTCAACGATGTTGTCGACCCTGGTAATGTCGGATCTGTTGGAGGTTTTATGCATTTCTTGGCAAATACAGCAGGAATCATCGGACCGACGTTAACAGGATACATTGTCGATACCTCAGGCACATACACAGTTGCATTCTTGCTTGCAGGTGGCTTGGCCATCGTTGCATCGCTTGCAGTCATCCGTTTTGTACGACCGATAGTAAAGCCTGCGTAATAGATTGTTAGAATGGAAGTGTCTCCCAAAGGAAATATCATGAGAAGACACTTCCATTTTTTAATGAATTAAAATTTTTCATGTTTATTAGGCATGCCTAGCAGATCCGATTTTCTTTACGAAATGTAGCTGGTGTCTTTTCATTGTATTTCTTAAAGGTACGATAAAATTGGGGCATGCTTTCAAAACCACACATTTCGGCTATATTGGCTATGGTGTGATTCGTTTCCAGTAAAAGTTCCTTTGCCTTGATGATTCTTTTCGTGTTTAGATACACGATTAACCCAATTCCAGTCGTTTCCTTAAAAACTCTGCTGAAATGAGCGGGACTGACCAAAGCTTTTTGTGCAAGTATCGTCAAATTCAATGCTTCATCGATGTGTTCATTAATATAGATTAAAATATCTTTGATCCATTCTGAACTATAGCTATTGCCCTCGGGTAAATCTTCTTTGCCATTTATCCGGGTCCGGTATAAATCAAGTATGATTTGATGAACGATCAGCAAACAAGCATGCCTTGAGCCCATTGATTGGCTAGTTGTTTCTTGCAGGATGAGTTGTAGCTGTTCCTCCATCTTTACTTGTACCTTTTGCTGCAATGATATTTTGTAATTCTTACTCTTTTTTGTCAGGTCAAACAAATGTAAATAAGAAAAAGAATCATCAACCATATCTTTATATAATAATGTTGGACTGAAAAAGATGATGGTGGAGGTAACAGGATCGTCCTTATTGGGTAATGCCCTATGAATGGTATTATTCGGGATCAGGAATACATCCCCTTGCTGCATATCATAAAACACATCACCGATAAAAAAGGTCCCTTTACCGTTATAAACATAAACAATTTCATAATAGTCATGCATATGATCGGACAATTCATTCTGAGGACTTTTCGTATCTTGATAGACAAAGGAAAATGGGAAAAGTAAATCATGATTTAATGCATTATGGATTTTTTTCATTTCGATCATCTCCTGAATATATAATACAACAAGAATGAGTATATTTATAACAAAATATGCAATTTATATTACAAAAATTGATGTTAAAATTATAATAGATTTAAAAATTAAAAAACTTCAAGCGAAAAATGAAAGGGCTTTCGGAATGGGTTGACGTTTGATTTTGAACGTCTTCACTCATGATAAGGAGGGGACAAAATGAATAAATTTGTTCAATTGCATTCAAATGATGATGTTGTTATTTCCTTGGAGGGGATTCATAAAGGACAGAGGCTCCAGATTCAAACAGAAGGCAGGGGAATGATCCATATAAAGGCAAGTGATGACATTCCTAAAGGGCATAAGATGTCAGTGAAACCGGTTAAACAAGGGGGGGACGTAATCAAATTTGGCTACTCGATCGGAAAAGCTAAAGAAGATATTTCCATTGGCGATTGGGTTCACACCCATAATCTAACATCCGGTTTGCATGGTATATTGAATTATTCCTATCAACCTAGCAGTCAACATACAAAAGAGCCAAGTCACAATCATACCTTCCAAGGATATATCCGTGAAAATGGGGAAGTGGGTATCCGGAATGAAATCTGGATCATCAACACGGTTGGTTGCATCAATAAAACATGTGAACTTCTCGCTAAAATGGGAAATGAGCAGTTTAAAGATCGACAATTTGATGGGGTTCATCACTTTTCCCACCCCTACGGTTGTTCTCAATTGGGAGACGATTTGACCCATACACAGAAACTATTAGCGGCCTTGGTTCAACATCCAAATGCAGCAGGGGTTTTAGTTGTAGGATTAGGATGTGAGAATAATCAAATCGAAGCATTTAAAGAAGTCATTGGCGAATTTCCTCCAAATCGGATTAAATTTTTAAAAGCCCAGGAGGTTCATGATGAATTGGAAAGCGGCTTACGTTTAATGGGAGAATTAGTGGAATATGCCGAAGGGTTTGTGCGCATGCCCGTACCGGTTTCAAAGTTGAAAATAGGCTTGAAGTGCGGGGGTTCCGATGGTTTTTCAGGCATTACCGCTAATCCACTGGTTGGTGCGGTTTCCGACCTTATTGTAGAAAATGGCGGGACCACGATATTGACAGAGGTTCCTGAGATGTTTGGAGCGGAAACGATATTAATGAACAGGGCAAAAGATGAAGAAACCTTTAATAAAATAGTGGGCCTTATTAATGATTTCAAACAGTATTTCATTCGCCATGATCAAGAAATTTATGAAAACCCTTCACCTGGAAATAAGGAAGGCGGCATAAGTACACTGGAGGAAAAATCACTTGGATGCACGCAAAAAGGGGGCCATGCCACTGTAGTGGATGTAAGCCCATATGGAGAACGAGTAGTGAAGCAAGGTTTGAATTTAATCAATTCTCCTGGAAATGATCTGATTTCGGTGACGGCTTTGGCAGCAGCGGGCGCACATATCGTTCTATTTACTACGGGAAGAGGAACACCATTTGGGGGACCGGTGCCAACTGTAAAAATAGCTACGAATTCGGAATTAGCTGATCGTAAAAAGCACTGGATCGATTATAATGCCGGTCGGTTGATTGAAGGTCAAAAGATCGATGAATTAAAGGACGATTTATTCCATTACATTCTTGAGCTTTCATCCGGTAAAAAGAAAACGAATAATGAAAAATTCGGATATAGGGAGATAAGCATCTTTAAAGAAGGTGTCATTCTCTAATAGCTGCACGATTTCTATTAAGTTATAAAAAAGGAGTGTTATTCATTGAAAAGTATCGTTTGTGAACAACCTTTTGAATTTAAGATGATCGAATCGGAAAAACCCTTTCCAAACTCAGGGGAAGCTTTAATTCGTGTGCGGCGTATAGGTATATGCGGTACGGATATTCACGCCTATGGAGGTAATCAACCCTTTTTTAGCTATCCTCGAATACTTGGCCATGAACTATCCGGTTTTATTGAGTCCATACCGGAGAATGAATCAGGGCTTAATGTCGGGGATCAGGTATCGATCATCCCCTATATGGAATGTGGAAAATGCCTGGCTTGCAGAAATGGAAAAACGAATTGCTGTACGGATATGAAAGTGTTGGGTGTACATGCTGAAGGCGGCATGAGTGAGTGGATTACGGTTCCTTATAATCATTTGGTGAGAACAGAGGGTCTCACACTTGACCAATCCGCAATGATAGAGCCTTTGAGTATAGGGGCTCACGCAGTTAGGCGCGCTGCTATTCATAAAGGGGAATTTGCACTTGTGATTGGTGCTGGTCCAATTGGCTTGGGAGTCATGGCATTCGCTAAAGAACAGGGTGCGAAGGTGATCGCTATGGATGTAAATGATGAACGCCTTGCGTTTGCGGGCAAATGGGCAAATGCCGATTATACTTTGAACGTTTTGAAGAATCCAATGGAGAAATTAGCCCAATTGACGAATGGAGATATGCCAAGCGTGGTATTTGATGCGACAGGTAATGCTAAGTCAATGATGGATTCATTTAAATATCCTGCTCACGGCGGAAGATTGATTTATGTAGGTTTAGTTAAAGCGGATATTTCCTTTAATGATCCTGAATTCCACAGTAAAGAGCTTACATTAATGGGAAGCCGTAATGCAACAAGGGATGACTTTGATTATGTCGTGAATAAGCTGAAGAATGACAAGCTGGACATGAGCCAGTATATTACACACCGCACACATTTGGATGAAATGATCAATCAGTTTGAAGGATGGTTAACTCCTGAAGCTAAAGTGATCAAGGCCATTGTCGAAATATAAGCATTAGGTATGCTGTCGTATGGGTAACCTCTTGAAATTATACTCCAAATTGGATATTTCTGTTAGAAAGGAGTTCTTTGGTCATGAACTTTAATAAAAGCCAACTGAAGGGTCTGAGTAAAGATATAAAAGCTGTCCAATATTCACATATGATGGATTTTCCCATAAAAGTATTGCAGATTGGGGAAGGGAATTTTCTTCGGGGCTTCTTTGATTGGATGATTTATGAATGTAATAAACAAGGCCATTTCATGGGAAGTATTGCAGTTACCCAGCCTCGCCCCGCCGGAAAAGGGAAAATAGAGGAAGTAAAGCGGCAAGATGGACTGTATACACTGATGTTACGTGGTTTTCACCAAGGGGAGAAAGTGGAACATACAGAGATCATTTCCGTTTTTTCGAAGGTAATTGATCCATATGAAGAATGGATGGAATTTTTAGCACTATCAGAAAATCCTGAATTGGAATTTGTAGTTTCCAACACGACTGAAGCAGGGCTCAAATACCAACCGACTCCTTTGGTAGAAGGAAAGCCGATTGAATCTTTTCCAGGAAAACTGACTGCATTTTTGTATCATCGTTATCTGCATTTCAACGGGGATTCGAAAAAAGGACTGACCATGCTTCCATGTGAGCTTTTAGAGAGAAATGGTGATTCATTGAAGCAATGTGTTCTTAAGCATAGCGGGGATTGGGATTTACCAAAGCCATTCATGGAGTGGGTGGACCGGGACAACCTATTCCTAAACTCGCTTGTAGACCGTATCGTTACAGGATTCCCAGCTAATGAGGCGGAAAAGCTATTTGCATCATTTGGATATTCGGATACATTGCTAAATACGGCAGAACCCTACCATTTATGGGCTATTGAAGGTGATCCTTCTATTGATGAACGTCTTCCCTTACGAAAATCCGGCTTAAATGTGCGTTGGGTAAAAGATTTAACACCTTTTCAAATGAGGAAGGTACGGATTCTTAATGGTTCACATACCTTGATGGCTCCTTTAGGCATTTTATCTGGATTGGAAGAAGTAAAACAGGCAATCGATCATCCGAAATTCAACCAATTTCTGAGCAATGCCATCGAAAAGGAAATAATTCCTTCATTACCTTTTGATCAAAATGAGATGATGCTATATGGGGAAAGTGTTCTTGAGCGATTTAAGAATCCTTTTGTACATCACCTCCTGGCCGATATTTCGCTGAATAGTATTTCGAAGTTTAAGGTTCGTCTCCTGCCTACCTTGGAGGAATATCATAGGGCGAAAGGCAGGCTGCCCGACTGTATCGTCCGAGGTTTTTCGGGCCTGATCCGATTTTATAAGGTTAACGAAATGAAGGGGAGTTATATTGGTAAAAGCTTTTCGGGTAAAGTCTATGTCGTCAAAGACGATATAAAGACAATTGAATTTTTTAGGGAACAATGGCTTCGTTATGAGAGGGGAGAAATCCCGCTTAGACAATTGATAGAGGCCACCTTAAGTAATCAGTATCTATGGGGGAAGGATTTGAACGATATCCCGAACCTTGGAAACGAATTATGCGAATATCTAGAAGGAATGATTGACTGAAATTATCATTGGGCAAGGTTAAGTTCATGAATTTCCTTCCTATCTTTTATTTTTTCCTTTATTTTATTTTTATTTTTGGTATACTGAATTAGTGATATTTTTTCTTGGTAGTTTCCTATGGAAAGATATTAAAAGAATTACATATTCTTTATTCCCGTAAAGGGGAGTAGCGTCAGGGATAACCTGAAATAAAGTCGTCATTACGTGGGAATTCCACCGGCTTTATTGGCCTAATTTATTTAGTGCTTAGCGAGACCTTTGCCATTTATGGCAGAGGTCTCTTTATTTTTGTAAAAGGGAGGAAATTGTGTTGGATTTTTTAACAGGTGAATTTATTTCAGGACTTTTAGCGATCATTATGATAGATTTGGTTCTAGCCGGTGATAATGCGATCCTTATTGGATTGGCTGCAAGAAAGCTTCCAAAAGAACAGCAAAAAAAGGTAATAATATGGGGAGCGGTCGGGGCAATTGTGATAAGGATCATCGCAACGCTGCTGGTTGTTTGGCTATTAGAGGTGCCTGGGCTGCATTTAATAGGGGGATTACTTCTTGTATGGATTGCTTATAAGCTCCTTATCGAAGAAGAGGAACATGATTTGAAGCCTGCAGACTCGATGTGGGCTGCTATAAAAACCATTATTATTGCAGATGCTTTGATGGGATTGGATAACGTCCTAGCGGTCGCAGGTGCATCTCATGGTAACTTCACTTTAGTGGTGATCGGTTTACTTGTATCTATCCCAGTAGTGATGTATGGAAGCACTTTGATCCTGAAACTGATAGAACGTTTCCCAGTCATCATAATAATTGGTGCGGGAATACTAGGCTGGACAGCTGCTAAAATGATCGTAGCTGAACCCTTCATGCACGACTACTTTGCAAATCCCTTCATTAAGTATGGATTTGAAGCGATAGTGGTGATTGGAATCCTGGTTGCCGGGACTTCAAGACAGAAAAATATAGAAAAAGAAAAAGCAAACAGAGAGAAAATGCAAATCGAACGTAATGGATAATGCATACAAAGAGACCTTTCGAAAATGAAAGGTCTCTTCTTTTTGTTTAAGTCCGAATGATATAAGTTACAAAACAAGAAAAGGGTGTACCAAAGTCCGCACTTTGGTACACCTTTTTGCAAATATTTAAGGAAACGGTAACATGCATTTCAATCACGATACCTGAGCCAAATGATCATATGGAGCGTTCACTCTTTTATTTAGTTTAAGTTAATCCATACACTCTTGACTTCCGTATAATTATCCAAAGCATAACTGCCCATTTCCCGACCAATTCCACTTTGTTTATAACCGCCAAATGGTGAAGCTGCATCGAAGGCGTTATAACAGTTTACCCAAACTGTACCTGCCTTTAATTCATTAGCCACATAATGGGCTTTTTTTACATCTTGTGTCCATAAACCAGCAGCCAATCCATATTCAGAGTTATTTGCACGGTTTATCACATCATCCAAATCATCAAATGGCATGGCAGCTACAACAGGACCGAAGATTTCTTCTTTAGCGATTGTCATTTCATCTTCAACGCCTGCAAATATTGTAGGTGCTACAAAATAACCCTCTCCTTGTCCGTAATTGCCCCCGGTAACCACTTCAGCTCCTTCAGACTTTCCTTTTTCAATATAACTGCCCACCCGTTCCAATTGTTCACTGGAAACCAAAGGCCCTATCTGGGTAGATGGATCAAGACCGGCCCCTTGTTTAATGTTTTTTGCATGGGACACTAAGTCAGCTACCACGTTGTCATAGGATTTCTTTTGAATGTACAGGCGGGAACCGGCACAGCAAACTTGTCCTTGATTAAACATGATGCCCATTAAAGCACCAGGAATGGCTTTACTCATATCTGCATCCGGTAGAATGATATTAGGCGATTTCCCGCCTAATTCCAACGAGATTTTTTTCACAGTTCCCGAAGCTTGGCGCATGATCATTTTGCCTACTGAGGTTGAACCGGTAAAGGCAATTTTATCGACATCTGGATGGTCTACAAGCGGTGACCCTGCTGTTTCACCAAATCCAGGTATGACATTGAGAACGCCAGGAGGAAAACCTGCTTCAAGCGCCAATTGACCTAAATATAATGCTGAAAGCGGCGTTTGCTCCGCTGGTTTTAAAACGATCGTACATCCGGTTGCAAGGGCTGCTCCTAATTTCCATGCGGCCATAAGTAGAGGGAAATTCCAAGGGATGATCTGTCCTACCACTCCAACTGCTTCATGACGGGTATAATTGAAGTAATTCCCAGCAACAGGTATTGTTTGTCCTACTATCTTAGTGGTCCATCCCGCATAATAACGGAAGTGATCGATTGCAAGGGGGACATCGGCATTAGTGGTTTCGCCAATCGGCTTGCCATTATCCAGGGTATCCAATTGTGCTAACGCCTCTTTATGTTCCTCCATGAGGTCCGCTAATTTATAAATGAGGCGACTGCGTTCCGATGCACTCATTTTTTTCCAAGGACCGTTGTCGAAAGCCTTACGGGCTGCTTTGACTGCTTTATCTACATCTTCCGGACCTGCTTCACTCACAATCGCTAAAACCTTGCCGTTAGAAGGATCGAGTGTTTCAAAGGTTTTTCCTGAAGCAGCTTCCACCAATTCCCCATTAATCAAAAGCTTTTTAGTGCCCTTCAAGAATTCTTGCACTCGTTGATTAAGTTTAATAGTTTGTTCCATGTATAATACCCCTTTTCATTTGGATTTTAAGTTCGATATCTGTTCGGACAATGGCGTTCCTCTAAGTAAAAGGATCAGGCATAATCTTATGTTTCGATACATTCTCTTTGGCTGACTTGCAGCAAGTCTGAATATCTTAAAAAACGGATTACTTGATTTTTCCCCCCTTATCAAAGGAATCAATTTCTCGACATGTAATTATGCAAGTCTAATGCCATAACAAAAAACCAATGAAACCAGTTAAAGAAGATGGTAGAGGGATCTTGGAAGGTGCCGGACTGTTCCATATTGGAACAGCTGGTGTTCCAATATGGAACAAAAAAGTTTAGTAGTTCGCATAAGGCTGTTTTCGTTTTGGTGGATATCTGAATTTTCTGTTATAATTAAATTGAATCAACGAAGCCTGAATGCTCTGAAACTTTGGATTACATAGAGTTTCATTAATGAAATTGAATAAAAAAATAGTGGCCGATTTACTGGATTATACATACGGGAGGATTATTCAATGTCTGTTAATATAAGCGCGGATAAAGGAACCATACCGGCATTTATTCAAGAATCATGGCAGCGGTGCATTTCGAAGGGACTTCAGCCAAGCATGATGGATAAGGAAGATATGCTTGGTGCATTTGAATTGGCCGAATACCACGATCGATATGCGGAACTACTGTACCATTCTTCCCCCATTTTAGAAGAAGTTTATCGCTCGATTAATGGTTTGGAGTCCATTTTATTACTTGCTGCTCCTGAAGGATATATCATCGAAACAGTTGGGGATCCAGCTTTCATTCGCCATGCAGATAATGTTTCCCTGAGAAAAGGGGCCAATTGGCTAGAGGAATCAAAAGGAACAAATGCAATAGGGACAGCCATAGTAGAGAAAAACCCTGTATTGATTCATGGCAGTCAACACTTTCACCAGGATAACCATTTCCTTACTTGTGCCGCATCGCCCATTTATCACCCTGATGGGCATCTGCTTGGTGTTTTGAATTTAAGCAGTCATCAACAGAATTATCATCCTTTTTCCATTAGTTTAGTTCAGAGGGTGGCTGATAGCATCAAACAAGCACTCTTATTGTCCCATACACAAAAAAGGGAGAAAAACCTTTATTTTATATATGATTCATACCCTGATCCATTAATTACCCTTGATAAAGAGGGGAAAGTTACAGATCTCAATTTAGCGGCGTCACATGTTATCGGCACATTGAAAAAACCGGTATCGAATATAATATCAGGAACGGACCCACTTGTGTTAGAACAGAAGATTTCAATTAAAGACCAGGAATTCCTGGTTCAAACCCTTGGCAAAAATATAGAACATCAATCCTCCGTGATCGTGAGGTTAAAAAAACAAAAATTGACTGATGGTTTAACAACTAATCGTTATCAATTTACCGATATCATAAGTAATGATCCGCAAATGAATCAAACCATATCCATTGCTAAAAGAGCTGCAGCGCTTGATATCAGCCTGCTTATCACTGGAGAAAGCGGAACGGGAAAAGAACTGTTCGCTCAATCCATTCATGGGGTTAGCTTAAGAAGTGATAAGCCATTCATCGCCATCAATTGCAGCGCAATTCCCGAAAACTTATTGGAAAGTGAGCTATTTGGGTATGATAAGGGTGCCTTTACTGGCGCAAAAAGCGGCGGGCATAAGGGTAAATTCGAAGCTGCAGATGGCGGAACCCTGTTTTTGGATGAAATCGGGGACATGCCGCTTAAAGCTCAAGCGACTCTGCTCCGCGTGCTGCAGGAACGATGTGTGACGCGTGTAGGGGGACATGCTTCCATTCCAATCGATGTAAGGGTCATTGCCGCCACCAACAAAGACTTACAAAAAGAAATTGAAGCTGGAGAATTCCGTGCAGATCTATTTTTCCGCCTTTGTGGATTATCTTTAAAACTTCCAAACCTAAGGAGTCGTAAAGATTTATTGCTGTTAGCAAAATACATTTTAGCGGATTTACCTTATAAAAGCGAACATGCAGAACTAACTGACGAAGCTAAAACATTCATTTTGGAATATTCGTGGCCAGGAAATTTCCGTGAATTGCAAAACGTGCTCGGACAGGCTTCATTCCTAGCTGATAATGGCCCGATTACAAGGGACTTGCTTGTGGCACTTTGTCCTGTTTCTTCCATTAAACATGAGGAAGGGGCAAATGCCGATCGAGAACCAAGAAACTTTCAAGAACAAGAAACCCAACTTATCAGGAATGCATTGGAACGAACAAAGGGAAATATCAGTAACACCGCGAAACAACTCGACATCGGCCGAAATACGCTATATAGAAAAATGAAAAAATATGGAATCAACTTTCAAAAGTAAGAGATTCTTAGTATATAAAAAATATGAATGATGAGTTTCCTTTTTATGGCGATCCAAGATTCCCGACCTGATTTGGTCGGTTCTTTCGTTATCGCAAGTAACTATATGCGGACCAGCATACCTGTCTCCTTATAAGCTACATTTCACCTTAAAAAACAATAAATAATGAAGTGCAGGAAATCAAAATCTCATATAGAATGATGTTATTGATGTAGTATCTAAATTCCGCAAGGGGATGTGTGGTCAATAGTATGGAGTTGTCATGTGAACATAAGAAGTATAAGCATATATTGATTCAATATTTGGAGGAAAATGAATCGGTGTTTTTAAATGAATGGAACGAGACTATTAAGATCAATGAAATAGACCCCTACAAAGAAAGGATTAAAGAAAATGGTTATGGGATGTACTCACTGGTCATCCAAACGTTCAAAGAGATATTGTCTGATGATGTGCTGATAAAATTGGCTTACCAGGTAGCAAAAGAACGTCTTGAAGCAAATATCAACATTGGGGATTTTCTATATAATATCAATTTAGGGAGAAATATCATAATCAGAAATGTTTTTGGGGCCAATATCCCTATTAATTATTTGCAGAAATTCATTAATGACATCAACTTGCACTTTGATACGTTCAGCTATCATGCAGTAACGAGATATACGAATCTTACAAATGAAGTGATCGAGGAAAAAAAGTCTTATATCAGTGAAAACCACAAAGATAAATTAGCGGTACTGGGTCAGATATCATCAAGCTTTGTACATGAGTTCCGAAACCCTCTTACAGCAATCATGGGGTTCAATAAATTACTGAAGAGGGAGAACCCGAGCTTGAAATATTTGGATATCATCGATTATGAGTTAAATCAGTTGAATTTCAGGATAACCCAATTCCTCCATACCTCTAAATCTGATTTTAATGAGGAACAAAGAGAGGAAATTTCCGTATTAAAGTTAATTGAAGAAATACAAGAACTGACTTATGCAAATATTGTCGATGCCAGCGTTAATGTGGAAATAGATATTTATCCAAACTTCGTCATGACTGCGAGCAAGGATGGGTTAAAACAAGTGTTCTTGAATCTTTTTATAAATTCCATTGATGCCTTAAAGGATAAGGAACATCCTAGAATTTTAAGGATAAACTCTTTAATTGAGGCGAATGAAAGAATAATTCGAATTTCAAATAATGGACCGGCCATTGCCAGTGAATTGATCGAATCTATATTTGAGCCCTTTGTCACAACGAAAGAGTTAGGAACGGGAATTGGATTATACGTATGTAAAAAGATCATTGAAAGTAATGATGGATATATGAATTGTGTCTCCAATGAAAAGTTAACCACATTCAGCATTCATTTCCCCAAAGTTCAGAATGAATTTATAAGGGTTTAATACATATCATATAGTGACTTTACATAAAGCATTATATACATATCAATATTTTTCGAAATTTTATACATAGATCTTTGATTAATAGCGGGAGGGCATTCCGTGTCTGCCGGTACTTTACATAAAATCATTCTCAGTGAAAATAAATTTATTTGGAAGATGCCAAGAAATCATAATTTGGATTTTAGCATCTTCTTTTTTTATCCCTGTTATTTTCGTATGTGTGTCGAAATTTTAAAAGAAAACAATTAAATTGTCATTTTTTAATTCGATTGTGAATCAAAAAGGGGCAATAATTAATATATGAATCGAAAATCGAATTTATGATTCAGTAATGCATCGTTTTAAATTCATAAAAGCGTTTAACCCTATTAAAATAACTATCCTTTTTTTGGCATGGATATTGCTTTTATTTATATATGTATAAAATTTTAGTGAGAGAGGGTGCTTTTATTTGAGAAAATAGTCAGGTATAGATCAATTTAGTGGATTCAGATACATAACCAATTATTCCTTAATGTCAGCACTTTGTAATGCAGAAATGTCCATAAGTTCTATACATATCAACCAAATGCTTTTTTATTATTATTTCTATCATTATTTCTTTGAAAAGGGTTCCTAAGTTTTTGTTTTGTCCTACAGTCTTTCAAGAAAGGGATGGATTACCATTAAAGAAACTAAAAGTCTAAATAAAGTTCTTTCTAAGGTAGATATATTATTTTTGGCATTCGGGGCCATGATCGGTTGGGGTTGGGTAGTATTATCGGGTACATGGATTGAATCAGCAGGTACACTTGGAGCGATGATAGCATTTTTAATAGGTGGAGTATTGGTAACTTTTGTAGGTCTGACCTATGCAGAATTAGCTTCAGCTATGCCCGCTGCTGGAGGTGCTTTATCTTATGTATTAAGGGGCGTCGGTCCAAAAGCTGCATTTGTAGCATCATGGGCCCTCGCATTAGGTTATATATCTGTGGTTGCTTTTGAAGCGGTTGCTTTGCCAACTGTCATTGAATATGTATTTCCTAATTATAAGGTAGGATTCATGTATTCTATTACTGGATATGATGTGTATTTAACATGGGTGCTTGTTGGGGTAATAGGTTCCATTTTAGTTACACTTATTAATTATTTTGGTGTGAAATCGGCAGCCATTCTCCAAATGGTTTTAACCATTGTAATAGGTCTCATTGGTTTGATGTTAATCTTTGGAGCCGGATTCACTAGTGATTTGGGAGATGCGAAACCACTATTTTTGGATGGCACAGTAGGAATCATAACTGTACTGATCATGACTCCGTTCATGTTTGTGGGCTTTGATGTAATACCTCAAACAGCTGAAGAAATGAATGTTGAACCCAAATTAATTGGGAAAATCCTTATATTTTCAGTAAGCCTTGCCGTTATCTGGTATATTGCCATTATATACGCTGTAGGAGTATCTTTAGATAAAAATATAATAACCACTTCTGTATTACCAACGGCAGATGCAATGGCCAAAGTCTATGGATCGAGTATTTTTGCAAACATCTTGATAATAGGTGGTGTTGCAGGTATTCTGACGAGCTGGAATGCCTTTATTATTGGAGGCAGCCGAGTTCTCTATTCAATGGCGGAAAAAAAGATGATTCCAGCTTGGTTTGGTAAATTACATCCGAAAACAAATACGCCTACAAATGCTGTATTGTTTATAGGTGCTATATCCATGATTAGTCCATTATTAGGGAGACCTATGTTAGTTTGGTTGGTTGATGCTGGCGGACTGGCTATTGTATTGGCATATTTATTCGTAGCAATTGCATTTGTTCAATTGAGAAAAAATGCTCCTGAGATGGCAAGACCTTTCCGTGCTGGAAAATCAAATATCGTGGGCTGGGTCGCATTGGTTCTTAGCATAGGATTTATTGCCTTATACTTACCAGGTATGCCAGCAGCTTTAATTTGGCCTTATGAATGGCTCATTTTTGCAGGCTGGTGGGCTATTGGTTTTCTCCTCATGTTTAAAATGAGAAAAAATTATAGTTCTGGCGAAATGAAGTACAACGAAGTCCAGTTGCCAATGGAAGATGTGAAAGAAGGGTAAAGGGAATGAATTAATCTGAGCCATTTTTGGCAACCCATATGCCATAAAGGTTGATTTTTCTTATTAAAGGGCTGCTCTTAGTGAGTAGCTTTTTTTCTGTGTCCAAAAGAAAGGTAATTATTTCGAAAGAAAAACTCGTGGGAAATTTGGATATAAACGGTTTTCTATTACTCTCATTCCTGTTGCAGACGTTAATGTAGGAGGAGGTTCGGAATGTCTCATCCCGAACCAGGGTTTTAAAACAAGAATAGGTTATACTTTATGGTTTTTAACTGTTTTATGAAACCCTCATTAAAATGAAGAAATTCACGTCAATCCTGCCGAATAACTGGCTAGGCAAGACCCCGCTGGATGCTTGTGGCGAGAGACTTAGCAGACAGTCGGCGGAAAGGGGGCTGATTTCTGAAAATGACTGGAACGTAAAAAAATGAAGGCAAAATTCCCTTTCTAAATTGTCTACAGTCAGGGCTGCTCTTAGTGGGCAGCTTTTTTCGGGTTCCAAAAATGATCGCATTCATTTAATGGGGGTAATTTAAGCGTGGTCGTAATTGTGACTGCTATCAACCCATTATGATACACATTCATTTGCAACTTTGAAATCCTTTGCTAGAATATAATCTATAGAAAAGATTAGGAGTGGTGACTGTGGCTGAAACTCCAGCTGAAGAGTTGATTCATTATATCGCACCAAAAGGAGAGTATATCCCTTTTTTAGATGATACGGACTATATCGCTAAAGGATTGGAATGGAAATTATTCACTGCCCGTTCGGTAAAAAGAGAACTATTATATAAAAGCGGCAGTTTTCAAGCAAAAGTCAAATTGGCAGGTTATGAACAATATGGAAATGGTCTTGACACTGTAGTCGTTGAATTTGAAAATGGCAAGCTTAGTTGCATTCACCCTTCCTATTTAAAGGAAATGCAAAGCTCCAGTTTCGGAAAAGAATTGTTGAGTGGACCGGTTTCCGAAACATCTGTAGATCCTAGAGAAACTGAACAGGTAATGGAAGCACCAATTACAGAAAACTCCGATCAGATAAGTGAACAACCAAAAAAAGCAAAAACCAAAACTAAAAAGACGACAGCAAAACCTAAGTTGGACTTACCTGGGGAAAAAGTACATTTCACCGCAACCATCAAGGAGTTCACGGCGAAAATGAACCATTTCACTGGTGAAGAAGATGAAGTCATACTCTTGGAGAATGTCAAAGTGACAACGGAACCTGAATTGACTATCGGCGATGCTTGGTGTGGTTATAGCAAGACACTAAAAAAAGCAGAGCTCGAAGAAGGGGACGCAATCGAATTTGATGGAAAAGTGGTCGACAAAAAATACAATAAAGAAATACGGTATAAAGTAAATAATCCATCTAAGTTAGTGAAAAAGGGGATGGAAGCTTAAAGAAGTTCTTGAATGATAGGAGTAAGCCGCCGCTTACTCCCTTTTTTTGTTGCATTAATCAGTTTTCTAAAGAAATGAATGCCCATTGTGAACTTATTAGAATAGATGAGTCCATTCCTGGAATATATTCGTTTGTGGGAGATACAACTTATAACCATTCTCCAATCGTATAGTTTTGGGTATCGCTTTTGTGGTTTCATATATTCCAGTGTTGGGGATAATACATTATGTTAATGGATTTATAAAAAGATTAGGGGGGATTTTATATGAAAGAATTATTTCGGTTATTAAAACAAGGGAATAAATCGGCGTTCATTGCTGCCTGTGTGAATAGTATCATCGCTGTACTAAAGGGGATTGCTTATTTCATGACAGGGAATGTCGCTATGTTTGCTGAAACTTTACATACTTTGGGCGATGCTGCGAATCAGTTTTTCGTCTTCATTGGTTCCGCACTAAGTAAAAAGTCACCAACCGATCGATTCCCTGATGGTTTTGGACGTTTGGTTAACCTCGTATTATTAGGGGCAGTATTGGTTGTTGGAATCATGTCTTATGAAACGATTAAAGAAGGGTTCCATCACATTTTGCACCCTGCAGAATCAACGGGTATCCTTATAAACTTGTCCGTCCTTTCGTTAGCAGTTGTGTTGGAAACATATGTATTATTTAAAGCGATGAAAGAAGTGGTGCATGAGACTGGAATCGAAGCTAAAGGAGCAGCCGTCATATTTAAGAGCTTCTCTGGTTTAAAAAGAGCAAAACCAGCGACGAAATTAGTATTCATGGAAGATATGGTTGCAACCGGAGGTGGGGTCCTTGCGATAATTGCCATTTTATTAGCAAACTTCACCCCCTTCATCCAAGCGGAAGGAGTTGCTTCCGTCATGATCGGTCTCGGTATGTTCTATGTGGTTGGAAGGGTTTTTCTTGATAATGCTGCAGGTGCTCTTGGGGAAGCCGATATTGAAATGCGACAAAAAATTGGAACTATGGTCATGGATGATCCAGACGTAAGGGATATACAGAAACTGGCCGTAATAAAAGAAGGGGAAGACTTTCATGTTGAACTTGAAGTTGAACTTGATCCCCATATTTCAATCGCCCAGGCGGATGACATTAAAGATCGGCTGTTTAATGAGATATTCAAGGAAAGAGGAGTAACGGATGTCATTATAGAATTTGATGAAAATGATGGTGTCCCAAAATGGGAAGGTCAGATAAAAAAAGAATTGAATGAAATGAAAAAAGATAGGGAGTAGAAGATCTTTAGAATGGCAAAATACAAAGTGTCCGGATAAGGATATTCGCTTGAATATAAAAATAATGCCACTTAGAGTAATGCCTGTTCAATTATTCACGTACTTTCCTTGCGTATGCATTATAAGCTATCATGGACTTAGTTACATAAAGAAGGGATTATGGAAGGGTGAATAAGAATGAAGAAACAAGATATTAAGCTAGTTGCACTTGATATGGATGGCACGCTTCTCAATAAGGCTGGAGAGATATCTGAAGAAAATCGGAGAGCGATAAAAGAAGCAGAAAATCAAGGGGTTTTTGTTGTATTGAGCACAGGAAGATCCTATGCGACATGCAGTGATTTTGCAAAGTCAATGGAACTCCAATCATACCTCATTACGGTAAACGGAAGCGAAATTTACGATAATCAAGGAAAACTGGTGGAAAGGAATATCGTCGATAGTGAGTCCATACAATGGATGTGGGAATTAAGCCAAAAACATGGTACACATTTTTGGGCAATTAGTTGCGATAATATTTACAGGGCTGAAATGCCTGAAAAAATTCATGATTCGCAATGGCTTAAATTCGGATTTGATACAAATGATGAAAGCATCCGCCAAATCATCATGGATGAACTGGTATCAAAAGGAAACTTTGAAATAAGCAATTCAAGCCCAACGAATATTGAAGTGAATGCCATGGGCGTCAATAAAGCGAAAGCGATAAAGCTTGTATGCTCATTGCTCGATATTACTATGGATAATGTTATGGCAGTAGGTGACAGCCTTAATGACCTAGCGATGATTTCTGAAGCAAAAGTGGGGGTGGCAATGGGAAACGCCCAAGAAATTGTGAAAGAAAAAGCAGATTGGGTTACAGCAACAAACGAAGAAGATGGTGTGGCTAAGGCCATTCGTAAATGGGCGCTTTCAAATTGAATCGACACTGTATATGGGACGTATTCCATATACAGTTTTTTCATTGAAATGGCGCTGCATGACAAAGAGATTCTGCTGCTGAATTAATTTCTTGAAAATTGTGTATTTTAGAAGTATGATAATCTTGTAGTGTTATATTTTGGTAATATATTAAAATGGGAGGTTTCATAGATGACAAGAACTTTGCCTGAACAATGGTGGAATCAATTATCTTTACCAGTTATCTCAGCACCTATGTTTTTAATATCCGGTCCTGAGTTAGTGAAAGAATGCTGTTTGAATGGGGTGATCGGCTCTTTTCCAGCACCGAATGCGCGGCCGATAGAAGTACTGGATCAATGGATGGGTGACATAAACGATACATTGATTGCAGCAAAGGCTAAAGAACCAGGCTCAAAGATTGCTCCATGGGCAATGAACATGGTTGTCCATCGTACATATAGCCGTCTTGAAGAAGAGTTGGAATTGGTCAAAAAGCATCAGCCTCCCATCGTCATTACATCATTAGGTTCACCAAAACATGTGGTGGATGTCGTACATAGCTATGGCGGCTTGGTCTTTTCTGATGTCAGCTCTGTGGATTTTGCAAAAAAGGCTGCGGAGTCAGGTGTGGACGGATTGATCTTGGTTGCTGCGGGAGCCGGTGGTCATGCTGGTGAGATAAATAGCTTTGCTTTCGTGGACAGCGTAAGGACATTCTGGGACGGAATCATTTTGCTTGCCGGATCCATCAGTACTGGTCACAGTATCTTGGCCGCTCAGGCTGCAGGAGCTGATCTTGCATATATGGGTACACGTTTTATCGTGGCAAAAGAGAGCAGGGCAAATGATGAATATCGTGAAATGCTTGTCGATTCAAATCATGATGACATCATCTTGACTGATGCATTTTCAGGCGTTAATTGTAATATGCTTAAACCGAGCATCAGAAAGGAAGGCATGGACCCAGAACGATTAGCTAAAAAAGATAAAGTCGATTTTGACAGCATGTCCAAATCATCTGATTCTAAAGCGTGGCGTGATATTTGGTCAGCGGGTCATGGTGTAGGGGCGATTAAAAAAATAGATACCGCTGCCGGCATCATTAAACAATTAGAAAAAGAGTATCAGGAGTCCTTAAAGAAATTGACCGGGCAGGCGGAAAAGTTAAAAGGCATTATATCGAAGTGATATGAAAGCGCTTCATTTAATTATGCGAATATAGCTAATTAGAAGGGTATCCATTATGGATACCCTTCAGTTTGTAGACAAAAGGGGTTCGGAATTAAAAAATTCCGAACCCCTTTTGAAATTCCCTTTTAAATTTTGACCAAAGGTTAAGAGATTGGGGCTCTACGAGCCCACTATGTTAGGCCATTTTTGGACCTCGCCATGTCCAATTGGCCATCTTCTTTAAATTAATGGCAGCGAAAGTAAGCATCGCCTGCATCGACAATTTTTTA
>NZ_JAUUTW010000036.1 GCF_030676415.1 Peribacillus frigoritolerans
TCAAAACATCATCAGTCGCAACCGATTGAGCGAAATCATAAGACTTTGTTAAAATATTCACTAACTCAGTCAGTTTTGGTAACTGCTCAACTAAAGTGTTCAATGATTCCTGAACCTCAGGCTTTAATAATTGGTCCAGTACATCTAATTGTTTTTGGCGGGCATTAAGTTGTTCAGTTTGTGATTGGGTAATCGTTTCTGACATATCCAATTCTCCTTTGCAATAAGCATTTTGTTGATATAAATAGAAAAACTTGTAAAATATTACACAATGTGTGACAAGAAAAAATACGAACAAAAATGTAATAAATGCTATCCTATAGTATATCCCTTTAGTTCCATGAAAACAGCTGATTTTTTAAAAAATATCCATAAAATAATCTTTTCCTGCTTATTTGAAGTACAGATTCTAATGGTGTATCCCATTATTTACCTATAATGGACTTTGAGAGGGTGTCTAACATCGGTGCCTGTCATACATATTTCCATCTTTGATTTGCCATCCTAAATGATGGAGGTGAAAAATGTGACTGATTCAGAATCTAAACTTACAGAAGAGAATAATGATAAGAAGCGTCATAAACTGGTTGGCAGTATGGAGTATACTAAAGCACAACTATTGGAAGGTATGAATGGAATTTCTGAAGTTTACCTCAAAAACAGTGAGGAAGGCACATCGGAAACACCTGATAAATAATAGTGTTGTGTAAGCATAGCGAAACAGTTATGCTTACTTAAAATATCAGAAACAACCGTAAACAATGGCTTGAGGAAAACATATAAAGCGTTGAAGGTAAATGCGTAAATGGCGAGCTGGATAGTCTGGATGTCATTCGCCAGTATGATATCATCATCGATTATTCAACGAATAGAGTCCTGCCAGAATCAATAAAACAGTTCCGTGAATACATGAAAACCCGTTCATTGGCATTGGAAGTAACGTGAAAAAGGTTCCGAATTCATTCGGAACCTTTTTTCATCAGCGCATTTTTAATGGAAGCCCATCAATTCCTTCACATGTTCACAATTATCTTGTGAAGTGAGCATTTCCAAGAGCGTAAAGGCAACATCGAAAGCTGTGGATGGATTGTAGGATGTAATGATATTGTCCGTGACGACAATCGGTTCGTTCACGACAATCGCCCCAAAATCTTTTAGCTGCCCCTGTCTCTTACTGGTTGGGTGGTTGTATGTTGTGGCCTTTCTTCCATTCAATATCCCGCTTTTTCCTAGTGGGAGGGAACCTACACAAATGGTTGCGATGATTTTGTTCTTATTATGAAAATGTTTGATTACATCAAGAAACCTCTGATCATAGGCATCCTCATAGAAACCGGCTTCTTCAAAACCTCCTGGAATGGCCAAAGCATCGAAGTCATCAAGGTTCACTTGATCGAGGGTCATTTCAGGCTGCACGATGAAGTTCCATGTGCATTTCAATTGTTCGTGAAGTCCCACCGTAACCAGGTCAGTGGTGCCATCACCCTCTAATTTATTCCACCCCAATACATCTGTAAACACACTTGCTTCAACCGCTTCGAATCCATTGGATAGCAGCATCAATACTTTTTTCATAACAGCATCCCCCTTATTTATATTTGAATTAATTATATAAAAAGCAAATTCCTTTATACATGCGATTAATTACGTATTCATCTCATTTCTTTTTATTTTATAATGTATTTGAAAGGATTCTGTTAATAATAAAAAGTGAGGGCGATTGAGATGGATCGAACGGATAAAAAAATACTTTCCTTGCTGGAGAATAATGGGCGCATGTCCATGAAAGAACTGGCACAAGAAGTGTCCTTAACGGCTCCAGCAACGAAAGAACGTGTGAATAAATTAGAGGAAAGCGGAGTGATAAAGGGGTATAAAACGGAAATATCACTTGAAAAACTTGATAGGAGCATTACGGCATTCATATTATTCGAAACGGATAGATGCAAAGATTTTTATCAATTTAGCTTGAGCCATCCGGAAGTTCTGGAATGCCACCGGTTAGCCGGTCAATACAGTTATCTTATTAAAATAAGTACATATTCCATGGAAACACTGGAAGACTTCGTCGATGAAGCCATTAAATACGGGAAATCTTCCACCCATCTAATTTTTTCTTCCGCATCGAAAAATGTTTTTTCAGGAGAGGAGATTTAACCGGCTTCAACCACATTTACTTTCCTTCTTTTTAATATATGAGCGATTAGCAGGAAAAAACTCCACCAATCTAGAAAGTAAATAGTAACAAAAATCACAGTTGGATGTTCAAAAAGGGAGTGGAGAAGAGTGAGTTTTGTTTATGATGAAGATAAAATAATGGAATTCCTTTTGCAGAATAAAAGTGAGTTTGAAGAATATCTTTTATCAGCAGCGGTCAATGTCAGGGATAAAATCGAAGAAATCCTCCTGATTGGAAATGTCGATCTTTTGAATAATGCACATAAGCTCGTCCGTTATATAGTGGAGCAGAATGAAACGGATTTGATTGCCTTTGCCGAACAAGAAGGAGTTACGTGGGCAACCCACTCCATGACGCTTTCATTCAAGCTGGAGTGGATTCAGGCCCTCCGCAGAACGCTTTGGACCTTTCTTTATAAGTTCGAACAAGAAAAGAAAGCGTTTATTGAGGATTCCAAGGTCTTTTTTGATTTAGAGAAAATAGTGAATGAAAAGGTTGATGAATTTCTTAAATCCTTTTTCGTAAGTTACTCCGATTACAAAGACAAATTGATTCTCGCTCAGCAAAACTTGGTGGAAAATCTATCCGTCCCGATCATTCCCATCACTTCCACCACCTGTGTCCTTCCGTTAATTGGGACAATCGATTATTCACGAATACAGATAATCGAAGAAAAGGTATTGATGGAGATAGGCAAACTGCGGATACAAACCTTGATCTTGGATTTGTCCGGTATCATCGAAATCGAAGTTGAAATGATCACTGATTTGATGAAAATCCTCGATGGAACGGCAATGATGGGCTGTAAAGCTGTGGTGACTGGATTACGCCCAGAGGTTGTTACGAAAATGATCCGTTCAGGGATTCAGCTCGATAATAAAGCAGAAACAAAGGGTACGCTGCAGCAGGCATTGAAGGACTATCTTGTAGGCACCTAAAGCGTGAAGTGGGAGTCGCCGTGTTTTGGTGACTTTTTTTTGTGGGTAATTTGGAATATTAAGGTAATTTATTTACTGTTTTATCATATTCGAATAAGTAAATGGAATGGGGAACGGATGCTCCGAAAAGAACGGAATCTAAGTTCCAGCCCGATTTCGGAAATCCGCACCCTTTCCGAAGACTGCCGACAAGCCTCATCAAAGCAAGCATTAAGCGGGGTCTCGGCCAAGCAGTTATCGGAAGGGATTTTGCAAATTTCTTCAATGAGGTTTTTTCGTTTCACTTCAGCAAGGAATAGACATATGTATCATGAGGGATACCGTTTTGGTAAATATAACTCCTTAATATTCCTTCCTGGATGAAGCCCAGCTTAAGCAAGAGCTCACTTGATGGCCCGTTTTCCAGAAAAACGACCGCGCCGATGCGAGTTAAATCAAAGTCTTTGAAACCATAAGCGATAATTTCTTTAAGAGCTTCTGACGCAAATCCTTTGCGCCAATGTGCAGGATGGATTTCATAACCAATTTCCGCCCGTCTGTATTTGGGACTGTGGGCATGAAAACCGATGGTACCAATCAATTCCTGTGTATCTTTTCTTTCAATTCCCCATCGAACCGCACGTTTTTCAAGATAGTTTTTCGCAAAAGAGGCTACAATATCCTTCGCCTGTTCGACATTTTCCAATGAATCCTGGCCATAAAAGCGGGTGACTTCATCTTTTGATAAACATTGGAAAAGAGCTTCCGCATCACTTTCACGAATTTCCCGTAAGCGTAGCCTTTCCGTATTCAATACAGGAAACATTTTTTCCCCTCCTCATATATCAGTTTTCTATCTATTCGGTCTCGATAAAGGTTTTTCCTTTATTATGAAGTACCTTTTTTGCCGGTAATTTCGGTGGTAATCGGACAAGCTAACATTAGCACAACCTAAAAAAACATTGGATGAAGGGGAGTTAGATCATGGGAAAAAAACATCGCAACCGAATCGCTTCACCGAAAAAAAATAACCATATTCCGAAAGCGGACATCATTGCAGAACATGAAGCACACGGTAAGGAATATTCTGCGAATAAACGAAAGAATGGTCCTGGTTCCAATACAGATTGATTAAACTAACTTAGTGTCCGCTCTTGCCTATAAAGGGCAGGGCGGTTATTTGTTTGTGTTTCTTCCCATCAAAGGGTTCATCCTATATCTTAAAGTGAAGAAGCATTTAAGGGAGTTAGGATGATGAAAGCACTTGTCTTTGATGATTTCGGCGGGCCTGAAGTTCTGTCTGTAAGGGAAATTGCAGAACCTGCACTTTCAGCCGTGATCGTTCGAATGAAAGCAATCGATTGAATTTTGCTGATGTATATAGAAGGTAAGGTAATTATTATTTGGTGAGTGATTCCCCATTCATTCTAGGTTATGAAGGGGCAGGGGTCCATATTCCCTAACGCCAATGCGAGTGAGTTTTTGTCTAAATATCCAGACTGGAAAGCCACTAATGGAATTTTCTATACGATTTACGGTGCACCCACAAAGGGCAGCAAGTTCCATGGTGTGGCGATTGTTAATGGCAATAGCGATAATCCACAAGTGGCCTTTGGGAAAACGAAAGACGAAGCTTTCCGTAATTATAAAAAGCTGATTGCCTCTTTGGGAAAAGTAAGCGGTGTGACGCCTCAAAAAAGCTTTGAAATGAAAGAAATAAAGGGGAAGGTAATAAGGATCAATGATGCCAATCTCTCAAATGGATATGTATTCCATTTAATCGTCGAAGGCAATGCCAAGAGGTTTTCGGTGGACCCTGGTGTCAATGCGCTATCTGATATTGTGTTGACGAATGTAGGAGACCGGGTTGTGCTGAAGGTGATGAATATGGAAGAAGACATCGTTCCAGTCGATGAATTCACTAATCTGGACTTACCAAGAGGTGATAATGGACCAGTGGACATCGGAATGATGGAAGAGTCTGCTTGCCATCTCCGATATAAACATGAAAAAAAGCATTGTTATCCGCAATGCTTTTTTTCATGTCTTCGAATGATTGTCATTATAAGTCCGATAGATTGAATGAATGGATGGATTCCATATAATATCCCTTTTGAATGACGGCTTTTATTGAGAAGTGCCCATTTATCCGTTTCCGCACCCGGTACAGAAGTGAAGCGATTTCTTCTGCCGTCACAATTTGCTCGGGATCTCCGACTCTCTCTGGCCATACTTGCTGGACAATTTCTTCCTTTGATATAAGGTTGTCCAAATTCTCATAAAGCAGCTTAAAGCAATTGAATTCCTTTGTCGGCATTTTAATGGGTGCTTCTTCATTGATGATCACGGTCTGAAGGTGCTCATTGATAGCTACGGTTTGCTGGATATCGGGGTTCACCGGCGTGAAATCCCTTGTTAAATCGTTGTCGATGGAGATCATGAATTCAATCAATCCATTAACCAAAGTAATCGAATCCCCCGGTTCAATATGACACGGATTGCCCGGTACGAGCAGCATCTGGTTCACCGAGGTACCGTGCTTGCTTGCCAAATCCTCAATGAGGAGCTGTCCTTCCTCCATATAAATCCGGCAATGTTCCCTGGAAACAAAGTCATTGTAAAGCTTGAAATCAGCTTTGGAGTGCTGGCTTGCACGCCCAATCAGCAGGCTTTTCCCTTCAAATACATAGGCGAATTCCTCGGTTTGGCCTTTGTGCATGGTCCTCAATACAACCTTGAAAGTTTTATAGATCATTCATTTCATACCCCTTAAAAAGTCTGAATATTTAAATTATTTTTATGGATTTATCATTTTGGCTACATGGCTGTTTAGTGGGTTCAATTTTATAATTATAAATTATCAGTCGCTTACTTACTAACGAAAAATGAAAAATACAAATTAGGCACACAGCCATTATAACAAAGAGAAAAGATGGATGAAGAAGAAACTCTATTTTTGCTGATATTCGCTTTGACTGTGGGAGGAAAATTTTATGGCGTTTCCTCAAAGCTGACCAGGCAGCACCGGAAGAAGTATGCGATGAAAAATGTACCTTACACTTGAACGCAATGGAAAAGGAGTTGACCAAAGGTGAGTATGTGGAGAGATAGGATAAATGCCTTCAGCATCCTGCTGATGATCATTAGCATGATGGTATATATTATTTTTCCCCAGCCCTTTACCCTCATTCTGTACTGTATATTTGGCATTGCCTTTATCGGCCTGACTTTACTGAATTAAGCATATCCTGGATTGGAAGAGGGATGTGGGAGACGAAGCGGGAAGGAAAAAGACAGTGGAAAATGTGGAGGAGTCATGCTGAAAACATGATTCCTCCACTCGATTAGCAAGTTTCTTTTCACTTGTTTGTGAAAATCATAGATGCTATAAAAAAGCCTGCCGAATCAACGGCGGCTTTTTTTGCATAAGCCAATTTAAAACATCCATTTTCCTTATTTTAGGGTGAAAATAAAACTAAAGGCACGCATTTTTGTTATTTTTTTTCATAAAATAAGTTATTTTTATAATGAAATATACCTATATTAACCATTACTGTAGCAATATTACTTAGGGGCGGTGCTGGGATTTTTTAAAATATTCCTATCATGATTTTTTGAAAAGAGAATTAAAAGGGGGGAAAGGTATTCTCTGAAAAAATAAAAGGCAATACAATTCGTACATTTGAATCAATGTCTGGGGAAGGAATCATCAAAATGTTTTAAATAGTGGGAATATGATGTAATGATTATTATAAATGGGGATACGCTTAAACATGAATAACTGAGCAATTCTGTAGGTGGAATTAATCAGGAAATCATACTTCTTTCGTCCTGATTTCATTTAATCACGCTGAACCGTATCACAATTTCAAACGGGAATCGATTAAGATATTTTTAAGTAGGAACCCAGTAAGGGTACCTGCTTTCTTCATTCTAAGGGACCGATGAGGATATTGGTGCTTCACAAAATCGTTTTATGAAATCTCGGGGCGTCATGGATTTAACATGACTTTAAAAGAGCCATTTTTATGCAAAAACGGTATAATTAATTGGCAGAAGTAGACATTAATATGGACTGCAACTGAGTTTTTATCGCGTGTTTAACTGAATCTTGAGAGAAAGAACCTTTATACAAAAAGTCAAAATAAGAAAAGGAGAAACCATGACTAATGAAACTGGATGGAATTTAGACAATAGCTATGCACGTCTTCCGGAAAAGTTTTTCACGAGCACGAACCCGACTCCTGTACGTTCACCGGAGTTGATCATTCTCAATGAGAGTTTGGCTGGATCTCTAGGATTGGACGTTAAGTCGCTGCAAAGCGAAGGTGCTGTGGCGGTGTTTGCCGGAAATGAGCTTCCAGAAGGTGCTTCGCCTCTTGCACAAGCTTACGCGGGGCATCAATTCGGTCATTTTAACATGTTAGGGGACGGCCGGGCGATATTGCTTGGTGAGCAGGTCTTGCCCGAAGGCGAGAGGGTCGATATCCAGCTGAAGGGTCCAGGTAGAACGCCATATTCCCGCGGGGGCGATGGCCGGGCTGCACTTGGACCGATGCTGCGCGAATACATCATCAGCGAGGCGATGCACGGGCTCGGCATTCCTACCACCCGAAGTCTGGCAGTGGTGACGACCGGTGAAACGGTAATCCGTGAAACCGGGCTGCCTGGTGCCATCATGACCCGTGTTGCTTCGAGTCATCTTCGTGTCGGAACCTTTCAATTCGCTGCAAAATGGGGCACGATCGAGGAACTCCGGACACTTGCCGACTATGCAATCAAGCGACATTTTCCAGACATTGAAGCAGATGAAAGCCGTTATCTCTCGCTGCTGCAGGAAGTGGTCAAGCGTCAGGCAGAGCTCATTGCCCAATGGCAGCTGATTGGCTTCATTCATGGGGTGATGAACACCGACAACATGACAATTAGCGGGGAAACCATCGATTATGGCCCTTGCGCCTTCATGGATGCCTATGACCCTGCAACGGTATTCAGTTCAATTGATACTCAAGGCCGCTATGCCTATGGTAACCAGCCGGTTATTGGGGGTTGGAATCTTGCGCGATTCGCTGAATCCCTATTGCCGCTGTTGCATGATGACCAGGATCGGGCCGTTACACTGGCCCAAGATAAGATTTCTGTTTTTAATGATTTGTATCACTCTAATTGGTTAGCTGGAATGAGGGCCAAACTGGGGATATTCAACGAAGAGACTCAGGATGAAGCCCTTATTAATGGCATCCTCGGTATGATGAAAAAGCATGGTGCCGACTATACCAATACCTTCCGTGCTTTGACCTTTGATAAAATGGAGGATACGGTCCTATTCGGGACACCGGAATTCGCTCAATGGCAAGAGCTCTGGCAGGCGAGACAGGGCAGGCAGAAGGAATCGAAAGAATCTTCGAATCAGTTGATGCAGAACAGCAATCCTGCAGTGATCCCACGGAACCATCGGGTGGAAGAGGCGTTGGAGGCGGCAGTGGAACAAGGGGACTACAGCGTGATGGAACGGCTTTTGGATGTTCTTTCAAATCCATATGCGCACTTCGAGGAACAAGCTGAATACTCGACACTGCCTGAGTCAACAAAACCTTACCGGACCTTTTGCGGTACCTGATTATAAGTTAGTTTTATGCGTGCTTGGAAATAATGAAGGTGCTCCCGCGATTGAAGTTGATCAGTTGTCAACTCCAAGCGGGAGCCATTTTTGTGTATTCATGCCTTTAGTAAAAAAGTTTTGTTTGAAGAATGTCCAGGGCACGGTCAATATCCGCTAACTCTTCCTTTGATGCATGTTGCAGGCGGCTCTGGAAACGGGATTCTACGATTGCAAAAGCCTCGTTCATCATCATTTCCCCCTCTTTGGAAAGGCGGATGTATTGTTTCCGTCTATCTTCCGAATCACTTATTTTTTCAATTAAATTCTTTTCGCTTAATTTTTTCAATTCACGGCTCGTGTTAGGCATGGAGATATGCTGACAGTCACTGATTTCACTTGGTGTGACAGGCTGACTGACTGTTATATATTCAAGAATTTTATATTGCACCGGCGTGACGGAATCGGATTTAGCGTTTTGTGTCAATTCGTGTGTGACTTGATGTACGGAAGTTGTAAATGTGACCATTTTTTCAAAAAGAGCTTTTTTGTCCATAACTTTCACCTCTTACTGAGAAGATATCAAAAGTATTATCAAAATACAATTATCATTTGACAATAAAAAAGGTGATGTTATATGATTGTTATCAAATGATAAGTAAATAGGGGGTACGTCATGAACATGCTGGTCATCTACACATATCCTAATCAAAGAAGCTTGAGCCATGCTTTTTTAGAAAAAGTCATCAAAGGAAGTAAGGAGAACCCCAACATAAAGGGGCTGCAGGTCTTGGATTTATATGAAGAGGGCTTCAATCCGCTCTTGGAGTTCAATGAGCATAAACGAAGGCGTGATATGCATCGTGATCCTCACCTTGAAAAATATAGAAATCAAATTACCTGGGCCGACAAGATTGTCTTTGTTTATCCAATCTGGTGGGGGAGGCCTCCGGCAATGCTGATGGGATACATTGATCAATTATTTTCTGCGAATTTTGCCTACAGGGATAAAAAGGGATTGTTCCCGGAAGGCCTTCTAAAAGGAAAGTCGGTCGTATGTGTGTCCACGATGAAGGGACCTGCAAAGTATCCACTTCTTTGGTTGAATGATGCACATAAAATATTGATGAAAAGAGCCTTATTCAATTTTGTCGGAATCAAAAAAGTGAAGTTTTTCGAATTCGGAAATATGGAAAGCCTAAAAGGGAAACAAACTCAAAAGCTAGAGAAGGTTTATCGGTATTTCAGAAAGGTGGCAAGCTAAGTTTTTATGAGATTAAAAGAGGAACCCCATTCATGTAAGGAACATCATAATGAATGGGGTTCGCAGTATTCATAGTTTTGTTTTGACGAATCTCCATTTTTTCTTAATAAGGGTAAAGATCGTACAAATCACTAGGATCGACAATGAAGCTAATCCACTAAACCATATGCTTTGGAATTCACTTAAATAAGGCTGGATGATGTATGAAGCCACAATGGCCAGGACCGCGCTTATCGGTATGTAATCAGCGACTTTCCCTTTGCTGAATACGATAACCAGGATTGGAGCCAGCAATGCCGAGTATATATTGCCTGAATAAAATAAGAGCTCCAATAGGTTTGGGGAATAGAAGAGTGTAGCAACGAAAACCAATCCTCCAATACAGATTGAAAGCAGGCGGGCCATCCTTATTTTTTGCTGGTCGCTTTTTTTTGTTTTTAATGGTTCAAGAATATTGGCTACGATCAGGCTGACCAATGAATGCAGGCAGGCACCGAATGTTGAGGTGATTGCACTGAAAGCGCAGAGCACAAAAAGGATGAAAAAGAATGGTGTCGTTATTTTGTTTGCCAATCCAGCCAGAATCGAGTGTATATCAGTGAAGCCGCCCGTAAAGATAACCATGATGAACAGGGATGAAAAGGAGAGCGGGAATATGATCCATATAAGGCCGGATAAAGAGAATGTCAATGGAACCTTTTTGATTTCTATCATGAATAATCGCTGCCATGATGTCAGATCAAAGAAAAACTGGCCGAATCCAACAAGAAGTCCTGCAAAAAGAAAACTCCATAGATCATACTTATTGATGACGAGCATGTATGGATGGTATAAACGAATCCCATCATAAACAGGTTGAATCCCTTCTTTGACGAAAAAGTATAGAGGAATTAAGATAACTGCGGCAAACATGAAGACGACTTGAAAAGCTGCGAATCCATGAATGAGCTTTAATCCCCCGAATCCAGCAAAAAGGACACAAAAACCGAAAAAAAAGAATAACCCGACATAGAGCGGCGTATCGAAAAGAAACTGACATAGGGTGGACGCGGCCATTCCTTGAATGAATAAGATGTATAAACTGGTTATGACCAGAATCACGATCAAAATCCAATATCCGAGGGGATGGAGACGGGCTTTTAAATAGTCGCCAATGGTCAAACCCACGGGGAAATCCTGCCGGACCCTTTTCCCGATGAAGCTGAACATGAACAGGGCGATCGCTCCCATCAGGGCGTATCCGATCCCTCCGAAAACTCCATACTTCACCATCGATTCAGGGGAGGATAATATCGTGGTTCCTGTCACCCAGCGTGCCAGGAGGGAGATGATCCCTAAACCCATCCCGATTTGAATGGGGCCTTGTACGTATTCTTGAAATGTACGTGATCGCAATGTTCATTTTCCTTTCTCGCGGAACTCCTTGGGGGTGATTCCCTCTATCTTCCGGAATAAAGTGCTGAAATAATGCTGGCTATTGAAACCCGAGTTTTCAGCGACGTCTGATATGCTCCAGCTGGTGTTATTGGTTAAGGCCCTTTTAGCGGCCTTTATTCTATAGTGCATTAAATATTCCGAAAAGGAAGTGCCGACTTCTTCATGGAATTTCCTGCTTAAATAAGTCGGATTGGTATGCACTTCACGGGCGATGTCCGAAAGGGAGAGTTTTTCGGCATAATTTTCATGAATGAATGAAAGCGAATGGTGAATAAGGGTTGAATAGTTATGAGAAGATTCCCTTTTGTCATACTTAGCCAGGACTTTATGCAAATCACTTTCTATTACAGGTTTCGTTAAATAATCAACCACGCCTATCCTGATGGATTGCTGGGCATAATCGAAACTTTGATGTGCGGTCACCATGATGATTTCGACCTCTTTGTTTAATGCCCTTAGGTCTTCACCAAATTCAAGACCCGATCGCCCCGGTAGATTAATATCCAGGAAAGCGAGGTTGATTTTATGATTTTGGTTGAGGGTCAGTGCCTGACAGGCATCAGCAGCTTTGTGAAACTTCCAAAAAGGGTATATGGACTGAATCATATATTCCATTTGTTCAAGGACCAATGGTTCGTCATCAACCAATAATACATTCATTCCGGGGCCGCCTCCTCCATTTTCTTATCAAAAACAAGTGGCCATGATACCTCTACCTTTGTTCCCGATTCATTAGAAGCTATATTTAATTGTGCACGGTCATTGAAGTACAAATATAAACGTTTTTGGATATTATCCAGGCCATGGCCGCCTTCGTCCGTAACGGAAGATTCATTTCCCATTAATCCATTATCCGCCACTTCAAGATATACCATCTGCGAATCCAGATAGAACCGGATATGCAGCAGGGCTTCACCCACTTTTTTTTCCAAACCGTGTTTAAACGAATTCTCCACCAATGTCTGGAGAATGAATGGGGGGACCAGTGCGATTGATAATGGTTCTGGACACTCCATATCAATCTTGAGCCGATCACCGAAGCGAAGGGTCTGGATGTCGAGATAGTGCTGGGTATACTGGATTTCCTGGGAAAGGGGGATCAATGGTTCTGATGCTTTGTATTTGAATTTCAGGAATTGCGAAAATGCCTCTAAGGCCCGTATCAATTCTGCCGTCCTGTTCAGGCGGGCCAAGCCCAGTATGACATTCAGTGTATTGAACAAAAAGTGAGGCTGGATTTGCTGGTTCAATTTATTATATTGTGCTTCTTGCAGTGCTTGCTCCAGGCGTATCTCTTTGTTTTTATTTTCAAGAAGGTCGATCCTCTTCTCGAATATGAATAGAAATAAAAGAGCGATAGCCCCCATGATGGGAGCTAAAATGAAGAGCATGATAATTAACGTGAATCCCTCGTAACTTAGCATGGAGAACCTCTGCTGGTTATATTTTTAAATAACTTGAATTATTCTGTTTATTAGTATCATACTAGAGACCCCTTCGGAAATCTACAGCTTATGACACAATGTGACAAGCCACTTGATGATTTTGTGCCGATCGTTTTAGTTCGGGTAACCGTGTTTTGCAGATATCCTGTACAAAAGGGCACCGTGTATGGAAGCGGCAGCCGCTTGGAGGGTCGATGGGTGAGGGTACATCACCCGTCAATAGGATCCGTTCTCTTTCATGCACAGGATTCGGTACTGGGATGGCCGATAGCAATGCCCTTGTATATGGATGCTGCGGCTGTTCGAAAATGGACTTTTTATCGGCGATTTCGACTATCTTTCCGAGATACATGACCATTACCCGATCCGAGATATGTCTGACCACACCTAAATCATGTGATATGAAAAGAAAGGTAAGGTCGAACTGGCGCTGTAAGGATTTTAACAAATTCAACACTTGCGCCTGAATGGAGACGTCCAGCGCAGATACAGCTTCATCACATATGATCAATTTTGGGTCCACTGCAAGAGCCCGCGCAATACCGATCCGCTGTCTCTGGCCGCCGCTGAATTCATGCGGGTATCTTTCCATGGATTCAGGTCTCAGCCCGACATGTCCCAATAATTCTTCAATCCGGCTCTTTCGTTTTTCTTTAGGGACTACATTTTGTATCGCTAAAGCTTCTCCGAGAATTTGGCCGATAGTCTGTCTCGGATTAAGGGAGGCAAATGGATCTTGAAAAATAACTTGCAGATCCTTCCTGGTACGCCTCATTTCTTTTTTTCCTAAACTCAGTAAATCCTTATCCTGAAAGTGAATGCTCCCGCTTGTTGGTTCATCCAATCGAAGGATGGCCCTTCCGGTAGTCGATTTTCCGCAGCCGGATTCTCCGACTATGCTTAAGGTTTCACCCTGACGGATATCGAAGGTGATATCATCAACGGCTTTTACATGATTGATGGTTCTTCCGAAAAATCCACCCTTGATCGGAAAATATTGTTTCAATTGATCCACTTTAAGCAGAACCTTTTTCTCGGCAGCTGGTACCCCCATCATTAAATTCCCACCTTCTCTTGAGCGTCATATTCCTTTTCCCATTGGGGGGTGAACATCCAGCAGCTGACCTCAGTGCTTGGGCCGGTTGCTTGGAGATCCGGTGCGGCTTGTTCACAAATGCTCTTCTTGTTTGTACAGCGGGGAGCGAAGCTGCAGCCCTTGGGCATGTTGTAAGGACTTGGAACGGTCCCGGGAATTGTAGTCAGTTCTTCCTGGTCCATGTCCAGACGCGGAAGGGAGTTTAATAAACCAATGGTGTAAGGATGTTTTGGGTTTGTGAATATTTCCTTGGCCAAAGTGTATTCAACGATTTTCCCTGCGTACATGACGGCAACCCGATCACAGGTTTCATATACGACACCCAAATCATGAGTAATCAAAATGACAGCCGTCCCGAAATCCTTTTGCAGCGTCTTGATTAGTTCGAGGATTTGGGCTTGGATCGTCACATCCAGTGCTGTTGTAGGTTCATCCGCTATTAAAACCTCAGGGTGGCAGGCAAGTGCCATGGCAATCATGACCCTTTGCCTCATTCCGCCGCTTAGCTCATGCGGCTCCTGTTTTGCCCTTTTTTCAGGTGAGGGGATTCCGACGAGCCGAAGCATGTCGACTGCTTTGTCCCATGCTTCTTTTTTTCCCAGTTTTTGATGGAGCCGGATCGCTTCTGCAATTTGCTCACCGGCTGAATATACGGGATTCAATGATGTCATCGGCTCCTGGAATATCATCGAAATTTCATTGCCGCGTATGGACCGCATCTGTTTTTCGGTCTTCGTAAGCAGATCCTCCCCTTTAAAAAGGATGCTGCCACCGGCAATCTTACCGGGCGGCGACGGAATGAGCCTTAACAATGATAGCGATGTTATGCTTTTCCCGCTTCCCGACTCCCCGACGATTCCAAGCGTTTCCCCTTTATTGAGGGAGAAACTGATTCCATTGACTGCTTTACTCGTTCCTTCGTCAGTGAAAAAGTGGGTCTGCAGATTTTTTACCTCCAGTATTTTATCATCAACCTGTTTCATCATCCTACCTCCTTAGTTCAAGTCTATTCTTTTGTTAAAGTATCGATAGAGGACATCCACTGCTAAATTCATGAATACGAAGATAACGGAAGCGATGAGGACCCCGCCTTGGACCATCGGTAAATCCCTCGTTCTGATTGCATCGACTATCAATCTCCCAAGTCCATTGATGGCAAAAACGGACTCTGTCAATACGGTGCCGCCGAGAAGTGCACCGAACTGGAGGCCAACGACTGTAATGACGGGGATAAGCGCATTTTTCAGGCCATGCTTATAAATGATGATATATTCTTTCAATCCCTTGGCTCTTGCGGTCCGGATGTAGTCCTGGCGAACGACTTCAAGCATGCTCGACCTGGTCATCCTGGCAACAATGGCCGCTCCGCCGGCCCCAAGGGTTATGGCTGGGAGAATCATGTGCCTGAAAGTTCCCCAACCTGAAACCGGAAACAAATGAAGGTTTACGGAAAAGAAGTAGATAAGCATGAGGCCCAGCCAAAAACTAGGTAACGAAATTCCCAGTAAAGCAACGATCATGATGGAAATGTCAGCTGCCGAGTATTGCTTGGTAGCCGAGATGATTCCTGCGATCATTCCAAGCACAACGGTTATGAAAATGCTGGCAAGTGCCAGTTCAAGGGTGATGGGCAAGCGGACCAAGATTTCGTCCAAAACAGGGCGACTGCTGCGAAGTGATTCTCCAAAGTCACCTTGAACAGCGTGAAGGATATAGTCGACGTACTGATAGAGGATTGGACGATCCAAGCCAAGCTCATGCCGCAGCGATTCAATCGTTTCTTTAGTCGCTCCTTCACCTGCAAGCAGTGTTGCCGGATCTCCGGGGACCATTTGCATGATGAGGAAAACAACAAGACTTACTCCTAGTAAAACCGGTATGGTTTGAAGTACCCGTCGGATAATGAATACGAACATTTTCTCTCCTCCTTATTTTTTCATTCTTGGATCCAGGGCATCTCTAAGTCCATCCCCGAAGATGTTGAAACCAAGTACCAATGTTGATATCGCTATCCCTGGGAACAAAGCGATGTGGGGGGCGCTGAACAAATAATCCCGACCGCTGCTCAGCATCGCTCCCCATTCTGGTGAGGGCGGCTGGGCTCCCAGTCCCAGAAATGATAATCCGGCTGCTGACAGAATGGCCGTTGCCAGACGTAATGTGGCTTGGACGATGACGGGTGATAGAATATTCGGAAAAATATGCTTGCATATGATCGTGAAATCAGTGGCTCCCAATGCGCGAATGGCATCGATATATTCCAGCTTCCTCACTGACAATGTGGAACCGCGTACAATCCGGGCAAACATCGGTATGGAAAAGACGCCGACCGCTACCATTACATTGATTAAACTTGGACCAAGGGCACTAATGATGGCGAGAGCAAGCAATATTCCCGGGAAAGCCAGCAGAACATCGACAATCCTCATAATGACGGTATCGATCCATTTTCCGTAATAACCAGCTGTTAACCCGAGGAGTATGCCAATGAACGCCCCGAAGAATACAGAGACAAACCCAACCGTTAATGAAAGCCGTGTTCCATATAATAATCTGCTTAAAATATCCCTTCCCTTATCATCCGTACCCATCCAATGTTCGGCTGACGGAGGCTGGAGTTTGTTGACTAAATCAATTTCATAGGGATCCTGCGGTGAGATCAAAGGTGCAAAGATAGCCAATAAAATATAAAAAAGTACGATGTACCCGCCTATCAATGCCAATTTATTTCGCTTGAATTTTTTATAAAAGGCTTTCCAGTGTCTTAGTTTCGGAGATTTTCTTTCTTTTACATTCAATTCAGTATTATTCATTACGACCTCTGGCTTCATTGGACTTCCTCCTTTTCTTTCATTCAATTTATTCAAAAAAGGGATTGAAGTAAATATGATGAGGAAAAGCAGTAAAGATAATTAAAAAAAGAGTAAAGATTCCGAAAATATAAAATTCGGTTTTTTTTTATAATTTACAGTAAGCCCGATGTACTCATAGCTGAAAGTTACTTGGAGAAACAAAGGCAGGTTGAAAAGGGAGGAAATAGAATGAGAAAAGGTATGATTGGGTTGCTTTTTGCATCTTTATTAGGCATCTCATCCGTTTTATCAGGGTGTGCAACAGAACAAACCGGCAGCAAGGAAACAGAGGAAAAAGCGAAAGAAGGAGGAACGCTGATCGTCGCGCGATTATCTGACGCGACCACCCTTGACCCTCATTTCATAACCGACATTCCATCTGCAAACGTCATTTATGAAAAGGTTTATCAAACATTGGTCGTTCCTGACAAAAACATGAATCCTAAACCGCTGCTCGCAAAAGAGTGGAAACAACTGGATGATGTCACTTGGGAGTTTAAATTGCAGGAGGGAGTCAAATTCCATGATGGAGCTCCATTCAACGCCGAAGCGGTGAAAACCAATTTCGACAGGATACTGGACCCGGCAACAGCTTCTCCGCAGGCTGGTAAATTGGAAATGATCAAAGAAATTAAAATCGTTGACGAAACGACCGTACAATTCAAGCTGAAATATCCTTATGCTCCGCTGTTATCGATTTTAGTGAGTAATGAAGGAAGCATCATCAGCCCTAAAGCCATTAAGGAAAGTAGTGGCAAACTGGGTCAAAACCCTGTTGGGACAGGGCCATTCGTTTTTAAATCGTGGAAGCCTGGTGAAGAAATCGCACTTTCGAAAAACAAGGAATACTGGGGGGATAAGCCTAAAATCGATGGGGTGGTATTCAAGGTTGTCCCTGAAGATGCCACGAGGATTGCGATGATTGAAACGGGTGAAGCACATGTGACCGATCAAGTGCCAGTGACGGAGATTGATAGGATCGAAGCGTCGGGCACGATGGATTTATATCGGACGGAGGGACTTGCCGTTGAATACTTAAGCTTCAATGTTAAGAAAAAACCATTTGATGATGTACGGGTCCGTAAGGCGGTCGCTCATGCGATCGAGGTAGATTCCATAATCAAAGGGGTTTATAACGATGTCGGTACGAGGGCAAATTCAACAATGAGCCCGAAGGTGTTTGGCTATGATCCGGATATAAAAGGCTATGACTATGATATTAATGAATCGAAGAAGCTCTTGACTGAAGCGCGGGTCAAGGATGGTTTGGAGTTTACACTGACGACGAGTGATCGCAAGGAAAGGATCAATATGGCCGAGGTGATTCAATCCCAGTTAAAAGGAATTGGAATTAAGGTCAAGATTCAAGTCCTTGAGTATGGGGCTTACATTGATGCGACAGCTAAGGGCGAGCACCAGGTATCGATAGGCGGCTGGGGCAATGCTACCGGGGATGGAGATTATAATCAATTCAATCTTTTCAATAGCAAATCCCAAGGTGCTGCTGGAAATAGTTCATTCTATAGCAATCCGGAAGTGGATAAATTGATTGAAAGTGCACGTAAAGAATCGGATGGAGATAAACGTAAGGAACTATATTCGCAGGCACAAGCAATTGAAAGGGAAGAGGTTCCATATGTTCCTATCCGTAACTATGAACACTTGGCCGTATATGGTGGGACGGTAAAAGGACTTTGGCTGAACCCGGCAAATTATTTAATGCTTGATGACGTAACCGTGAAGTAGGAATTCATCACAAAAGGAAGGCAGCATAAGGATGTTATGCTGTCTTCTCAATTAGGAGGGTAAATGATGATAGATTTACTGCTAATCCATGGGACCGTGATAACCATGGATCAAAACAGGAGAATTCTGCAAGATGGCGCCATCGCCATAAATCAAGGAAGGATTTTAGCCGTTGATTCAACGGAAAAATTGAAATTGAAGTATGAGGCTGTTAAAGTCATCGATTGCAGCCATCAATGTATATTGCCTGGATTGATAGATGTTCATGGTCATGGGGGACATTCCATGTTCAAAACGATTGCAATGGAGAATATTGATTTTTGGATGCCCATCATGACGAATGCGTACAAGCATTTTGTTACAGATGACTTTTGGTATTACGAAGGAAAGCTATCCTCTCTTGAGAGATTAAAGGCGGGCGTGACAACTGGGGTGAGCGTGTTAGGATCCATGCCGCGGTCCGATGAACCGATTTTCGCCATCAATCATGCAAAAGCATATGCCGAAGTGGGAATCAGGGAAGTGGTGTGCACAGGTCCTTGCAACCCTCCATGGCCCCATTCATTCAGCCGGTGGATTGACGGAAAGAGAGTGGTAAAGGAAGTTTCCTATGAAGAAGTGTTACAGGGGGCGGAAGCTGTAATCGAGGCGTTGAACCATGCAAATGAGGACCGCACGAGAGCCTTCATTACACCATTTGTCATCGTTACATCAGTGGATCCCTCCAATCCCACATCCCCTGACAGGCTTTATGGGCTGAATGATCATGATCTTTATCAAGCGAAGAAAATAAGGGAGATAGCCAGGAAATATAACACACGCATTCACTCAGATGCCTTTGGCGGGATGATTCATTTAGCGATACAGGATAAGGAAAATGCCCTATTGGGTCCAGATGTCCATTTACAGCACTGTCGGGGCATTTCCTTCGATGAGGCAAGAATACTGGCAGAAACAGGTACCAACGTCAGTGCATCACCTGGATTTGGCCAGGTTCATGCCCGTACCCCGATAACTGAATTATTGGAGATGGGTGCAACTGTGGCAATCTCCACGGATGGGACTTCCCCTTCCACAAGCTTCGATATGTTTCAGGCTATGAGGAAAACACAGTTTGTTCACCAGGCCGCCCTTAGGGACTACTATTATTTACCACCAGGCAAGCTGTTGGAAATGATTACGATAGATGCAGCGAAATGCATTGGCTGGGATGATGAAATAGGCTCCCTTGAGATCGGGAAAAAAGCGGATGTCATTACGGTCAATCTGCATCAGCCTCATCTGACCCCGGAATTCATGCATGTTCACCGGCTTGTATTTCAAGCTGTGGCGAATGATGTGGAGCATGTCATCGTGGATGGGAAATTGATCATGGAAGGGAGGAATGTACGGACGGTCCATGAAAGTACAGTGCTGAACGAAGCGAATGAAGAGGCCTTTTCAACGATAAAGCGGGCGGGGCTCGAAAAGTATATGCAGCCGACGAAATATTTCTGGGGCCATGCCAGGGCCTATGTAGATGAAAAGCGATATGACGAACGTGAAGACGCTGCCGCGATGGTGAAAGGGGAATAAGATGAAAACCAAGCTTAAAGGAAGATATGTAATTGGGTATGATGGATGCGATCATGTCATTTTGGAAAACGCAGAAATCGTTTATGAAAAAGACACGATTCTGTATGTCGGAAAAAATTATCCAGACGAAGTGGACGAGGTAATGGATGCCGGTAACGCGATTATCAGTCCTGGGTTCATTGATTTAAATGCATTAGGGGACATTGACCATGATATTTTACATTTTGAAGCCGGTGCCGACAGACAGAAGAATCTTCTTTGGTCAGAGAATTATATAAAAAGCGGACATCCTGAATTAATGACCGAGGAAGAAGAAGCTTTTAAATCACTATATGCTTATTCACAACTCATACTTCATGGCGTGACGACGGCCATGCCCATTACTTCCGTTTTTTATAAAAGCTGGGCTGAAACCTATGCTGAACTGGCAGCTGCGGCAGAACATGCAGCTGGATTGGGGTTAAGGATTTACCTTGGCCCGAGTTTCCAATCAGGAATGAGAGTCGTCCAGCCTAACGGGAAAATTAAACTTCATTGGGATGAAAAAGCCGGGAAAGCGGGATTACGGAAAGCGGTCGAGTTTGTAGAAAAATTCGATGGAGCCTATGAAGGCATGGTCAGAGGGATGCTTGCTCCAGAACGTATAGAGTCTCAAACGGCAGATCAATTAAAACAGATTAAATATTACAGCGAGAAATTGGATGTACCCATAAAACTTCATGCTGCACAAGGAAGTTTTGAATTCAACACCATATGGGAAGCCCATCATGTTACACCGATCAGATATTTGTACGACCTTGGCTTTCTCGGTCCAAGAACAGGGATCCCGCATGCCCACTTTGTTTCAGGATATAGTAAAGCGCAACATGGACAGGGTGATGACCTGGCGCTGCTGCGAGAAACGAATACAACGGTGATTCATTGCCCTCTGATCATCGGGAGGCATGGGGAGGTGTTGGAATCTTTTGCTAAATATAAAAGGGCTGGAATCAATATAGCCCTTGGAACGGACACATTCCCTCCAGATATGTTCCAGAACGTCAGGACAGGCAGCATGCTCTCACGGCTGGTGGAAGGAGAAACGGAAGGCTCTGCCTATGCCGATTTCTTTCGGTCAGCCACACTTGATGCGGCCGCTTTTCTTGGCAGGAACGATCTAGGCCGCATCGCAGCGGGGGCCAAGGCGGATATCATCGCGATTGACTTGGATAGATTTCATATGGGGGTAATCGATGATCCCATTCGAACCATGTTCGTAAGCGGGTCTGGGAGGGACGTTAAATTATCGATCATAAATGGAAAGGTAGTCATGAAGGATCAAATAATCCCCGATCTTGATTTAACGGAAATCAAATATAAGGGGCATCAATATTTTAAGAAGATGAGAAGAGGATATATGGAAAGAGATTATCAGGAGCTTCCCGAGGAAGAATTGTTTAAGCCATCATTCAAGGTCGTGGAATCGATAAGCGATACAGAAGCATAAAAACCAAACAAGTAAAGAAAATGAAAAACATAGTAAAGATATTCGAAAAGAATAGTCAGAATATTTCCTATAATTAGATAAGTATTCAAAAAATGAAATTGGGAGGTCGAAGTCCATGGGGTTAAAACGTGGGGGAGGAAAGTTTTTTCTAGTCATGATCATGGCGATCATCATTACGGGCTGTTCTTCTAACAATGACGTAAGTACAACAGCAAGTGATCCGAACAAAGCATCAAACGAAGGGGGTACATTGGTTATTGCCCGCTTATCCGACGCCGAGAATTTGGATCAGCAGTTCATGTCCACGATTAACGCCGCTAGCGTCACTCACCATAAAATCTATGAAGGTCTTGTACAACGGGATGAGAATAGTGAGATACAGCCAATGCTGGCAGAAAAATGGAAGCGAATAAATGACACGACCTGGGAATTCAAGCTTAGGGAAGATGTAAAGTTTCATGATAGGACACCATTTAATGCAGATGCAGTAAAAAAGACGTTTGATCGACTATTAGATCCGAAGGTCGCTTCTCCCAGAGCGGTAGTATTCGATATGGTAAAAGAGGTGAAACCGGTTGATGAATTTACCGTGCAATTCATTTTGAAGGAACCTTTTTCCCCTCTCCTTTCCATATTGGCGAATCATGAAGGCGGAATCATCAGTCCAAAAACGATTGAAAAGTATGGCAAAAAGATTATCCAGGAACCGAATGGAACCGGTCCTTTCGTTTTTGAATCATGGTCCCCAGGCCAGGAAATCACCTTGACGAAAAACGACAGCTATTGGGGAGACGAGCCAAAAGTGGACAAGGTCATCTTCAAGGTCGTCCCGGAAGACTCCACAAGGATATCCATGATAGAAACCGGTGAAGCGCATATCGCAGAGCCTCTTCCTGTAGCTGTCATGGACCAGGTTGAATCTTCACCGGCAATGGATGTTTATCGCAGTGAAGGGTATGGTACCGAATATTTAGGGTTCAATGTCAATAATGAACCGTTCAATGATGTAAGGGTCCGTAAAGCGATTGCCCATGCCATTGAAATGGACTCGATTATCAAGGGTGTCTTTAATAATGTGGGAGTAAAGGCGAACTCCTTGATGGGCTCTAAAGTATTCGGGTACAACGAAGATCTCGAAGCCTATGATTACAATTTAAAGGAAGCAAAGAAACTGATGGCCGAAGCAGGATATTCAAAAGGCTTGGATGCAACCATCCTGACAATGGACAGTAAAGAAAGAGTTAACTTGGCTGAGGTCCTGCAATCACAACTAAAAGGTATCGGGATTAATTTGAAGGTACAGGTCATGGAGTACGGTTCGTTCGTGGAACAAGTGAATAAAGGGCAATCGGAAATGTTCATCATCAGTTGGAGAAACGCGACCGGGGATGCTGATTATAATCAATATAATCTATTTCATACGGATTCACAGGGAGCGGCAGGAAATACATTCTTTTACAGCAATAAAAAGGTTGATCGTTTGATAGATGCCGCCAGGAAGGAAAAAGAAGAAGGGAAACGCCAAGAACTATACGCAGAGGCACAGGAAATCGAGATGGGTGACACCCCGTATATTCCTGTAAGGGTCATAGAAAATGTTGCTGCAGTCGCCAAAGAAGTAAAAGGATTTTCAATCAGCCCTTCAGGCTATCTGGATATAAATGACGTAACGATAAAATGATAGGCAGATAAGTAGAAAGGGTTCATCCATTTTAGGGTGAGCCTTTTTCTTTGGCACAATAAGTAAAAATAACATAAAAACGAGTAAAAATTCTGAAATTATTCGTTGATCTTTAAAACTATAATGAAAGTGATGCTTGTTCAATCTGGGATGGAAGGGTGAGTTTAATGTCTCAATCATATTGGTTAACGAATGTACGCTTGGAAAATGGTTTTACTTATAATGAAAATGAAACGATCACCGGCACTGAAACCGGCAATTACCACATCAAGATTGAAAATGGAAAAATATCCTCCATTTTATCGGCAAAGGAATCGATAACGGATCAGGATCCGCAGCATGATGTTCACGGTCTTCTGATGGTCCCCTCGTTTAAGGAAATGCATATCCACATTGATAAAACGTACTATGGCGGTCCGTGGAAGGCTTGCATGCCTGCCATTAATGGCGTGAAAACCCGGATAGAGGAAGAGCAGGTCTTACTGCCCGAATTATTGCCTACAGCTAAAGTAAGAGCAGGGAAAATGCTGGATTTATTATTGGACTTCGGATCTACTCATATACGTACACATTGCAACATTGACCCCGTTATAGGACTGAAAAACTTAGAAGCCACCATTCAGGCACTGGAAGGATATAAGGATAAATTGACATATGAAATCGTCGCATTCCCACAGCATGGACTATTACGCAGCAATTCCGTTGGTTTAATAAGGGAGGCCATGAAGAATGGGGCGAATCTGGTAGGAGGAGTGGACCCCGCTACCATTGATGAAAACATAGAACGGTCACTTGAAACGATCATGGATATCGCGGTTGAATACAACTCCGATATCGATGTTCATCTGCATGATCCGGATCAGCTTGGACTCTTCACCATGCAGCGCCTTGCTTCACTGACAGAAGAAGCAGGCTGGCAAGGAAGGGTTACGGTTAGCCACGCCAGCGGTTTGGCAGATCTTTCAGTCCCAGAGGCAACGGGTATAGCCGAAAGGTTTTCGGAAACAGGAATATCTATTACATCCACAGTGCCCATCTTCAGAACGATCCCCATCCCCCTGCTTCATGAAAAAGGGGTGAAAGTGGAATTGGGTAATGACAGCATCACTGATCATTGGACACCCTTTGGCATCGGGGACAATCTGGAAAAAGCCGGTCGCCTTGCAGAGAGGTTTCGCATGATTGATGAACGTTCCTTAGCGAAAAGCCTGCAATTCATAACAGGAGGGAAGACCCCATTAAACCAAGAAGGGGTCAAGTCATGGCCTAATGTCGGGGATGAGGCGAATATCGTTTTGCTTGAAGCCAGCTGTTCAGCGGAAGCGGTGGCTAGAAGGGCAAAGCGTGCCGCTGTCATCTTTAGGGGCAACGTTGTTAGTGGATCTATTTCATCTTTTGAGACGACAGGTGTTTAATCTTTCTATATAAAGAGAGTGATTTGATGAATGAAGCATACTGGCTTACAAACGTTACACTTGATAGTGGATTTGTTTTTGGGAATGAACGAATGGATCGGACAAAGACAGCTACATACAACTTGTATATAAAAAATGGGATCATAAAGGAATTGCGATTGGCTTCAAGTATGCCTTTGAAAACGGATGGTCCCGTTCACAACGCGGGAAAGCTGCTTGCACTTCCGCCTTTTAAAGAGATGCATAATCATCTTGACAAGACCTATTTAGGACTGCCATGGAAATCATGCACTCCGGTTCCGAATTTAATGGAACGCTTAAAGTTGGAAGCAAAAGAGCTTGCTGAACTGGCTGAAACCGGGCGGCTCCGGGCCGAACGGATGCTTCAGCTATTGTTAAGCGGCGGGGCAACGCATGTAAGGACGCATGTTAACATCGATCCATACATCGGTATGAAGAACTTGGAAGAAATTCAACAGGCGCTAAGTAGTTTCAAAGGGAAAATGACATACGAGATCGTGTCTTTCCCGCAGCATGGACTGCTAAGAACGAATTCAAAAGGGTTGATGAGACAAGCGATGAAAGAAGGGGCGTCCTTAGTGGGCGGCTTGGATCCTGGCGGAGTGGATAATAATATAGAAACTTCCCTATATGAAATGGTCGATCTGGCTGTTGAATTTGATGCAGATATTGATATTCATATACATGATCCCGGTCATCTTGGTTTATATACGATCAAGAAGCTGGCTTCTTTGATCGATGAAGCGGGGTGGAAAAACAGAGCCGCTGTCAGTCATGCTTTTGCACTGGGTGATGTTTCAATAGGGGAATCAAATGAAGTGGCCAGTGAATTATCAAACCTGGGGATAGCCGTCATGTCTACAGTTCCGATCAACCGGGTCATTCCCCCGATTGATTCACTGCATGAAAAAGGTGTCCATGTTGCTCTCGGATGCGATGGCTTTTATGACTCCTGGTCCCCATTCGGTACAGGCGATATGCTGGAAAAGACAGGCCGATTGGCCGAGAGGTACAACTGGAAGGACGAGTATGCATTGTCTCAATCGCTCCAATTCATTACAGGCGGGGTCAAGACACTGGACCCTGAAGGAAATCGTCTATGGCCGAAAGTGGGAAATGACGCAAGTATGGTTTTTGTTGATGCATCATGTGCTGCCGAGGCAGTTGCCAGGAGATCGACACGAGCTGCGGTCATGGTCAATGGGAATCTGGTTTACGGCGGACTCGATCGCGAATCTGCCTTGAATTCGAAATGAAGTCTATTTCAAGAAGGGATGAAGATCATGAATACAATCTATTGGTTAAGGAATGTTCGTTTGGAATGTGGTTACCGGAAAGAGAATGAAAGAGTTACAGGAACGTTGACCGGGCTATTTCATCTGTTGATGGAGGATGGAAGGATCACGAAGATTGTCAAAGATGGGGAAGCCATACTTGATGATTTACCAGTGGAAGATGCAAAAGGATTGCTGGCGTTACCATCCTTCATTGAAAAGCATGTTCATCTTGATAAGACACTGATGGGGGATGTTTGGAGAGCATGCACTCCTTCTTCAAGTGTCATTGAACGCTTTGAAAATGAGAAGAGGGTTCTGCCTTCCATTGCAACAAGCACATGTAAACGTGCAGAATCTTTACTGGAAATCCTTTTAGCTTCTGGCTCTGCACATATTCGGACTCATGTCGATATCTATCCGGAAGTGGGATTACAAAACTTAGAGCAAGTACAACAGGCGCTTGCTGGCTATTCTAATAGACTTAGTTCAGAAATAGTCGCATTTGCGCAGCACGGATTGTTGCGGTCCGGTTCTGTCAAGCTTGTCAGGGAGGCATTGCGAAACGGAGCAGGAATCGTCGGGGCGGTGGATCCAGCCACAGTCGATAACAATATTGAAGCATCGCTGGTTCAATTGCTGGATTTAGCAGTGGAAGCGAACGCTGATGTGGACTTGCATTTACATGATCCAGGCCATCTGGGCACGTTCACCATGAAACGTTTGGCAGCTCTGACCAAGCAAGCGGGCTGGGAAGGCAGGGTAGCATTAAGCCATGCGTTCGGTATCGGGGACGTATCCAAGGAAGAAGCCTATGATCTGGCTGACATTCTTAGGGATGCGGGTATTTCCATCGTCACCAGTGTCCCTATTAACAGGCAGATGCCCCCTGTTGATTTATTACATGAAAGAGGGGTTGAAGTATCAGTCGGCAATGATAATATCTTTGATGTATGGTCACCTCTTGGGAATGGTGACATCTTGGAGAGAGCAGGAAGGTTGGCAGAACGTTTCAAATGGATTGATGAAGTCTCACTTTCCCGAACACTCGGGTATATAACTGGCGGAAAAATCCCATTGGATGAAAAGGGTAACCAGGCATGGCCGAAAGCGGGGGATGCTGCAAGTCTGGTGTTAATTGACGCAAGCTGTTCTGCCGAGGCAGTTGCCAGGCGTTCTGAACGTAAAGCGGTCATATACAAGGGGAATGTAGTTTCCGGTTCACTATATAAACAAAAGCAGTCAATTGAACAGTAAGAACAAACCAAAAAGGATCTCTGGATACTTCCGGATTTCCTTTTTCGTTTTGGGTTTTGAACGGCGTCCGCTTCCGTGTACTTTTACTTACTTATGTTATACTGGAAGTGATTTTTTTGGGGGCTATATTGGTTAGCCCTCCCATGTCCTATCGCCATTGCCCGATATACTTTAAACGGGCTGGCTTCCGCTTGTCCATTTGCCTTGCAGAGTCAAGCCGACAAATTAGCAGGGAGCCGCAGTCTTTGTTACTATTAATGGTAACATTATCATTTCGCATGCGTCTGCAAAGGTCATATAACATTGATCGTGAGTCCAGCAATGGCAGCAGACCATCCGGGGACCGCGTTTATTAGCATGATGTTGTCCTATCTCCTTTGTTAAAGGGAAGGGCAATTGAAATTCACCATGAGCTTGAAAAGTATCATGTTCAAAGGAGATGGAATCTATGAAAAGTTGGAGATCTTCTGTGACTCTATTTTCTTCTTTTCAATGGTTGTTTTTTATTTTTGCAAATACAGTGGTAGTGCCAATATCGATTGGCGCAGCTTTTGATCTTCCTCCCAATGTTACGGAAATGACCATGAGAAGCTCGCTCATTTTCACCGGGATCGCTTGCGTGTTTCAGGGGTGGAAGGGGCATAAGTATCCACTTATGGAAGGTCACTCAGGTCTATTATGGGGAGTGATGTTGAATTTAGGGTTATCTGCACCATCCATAGGGCTCGGTTATGCTGAGATAGGAGGGGGAATTGCTACTGGCCTCATTGCAGCTGGTGTCGTGACCCTCATTATTTCTGCCTTCAACCTGATTTCTTATGTCCAGAAGATTTTCACTCCCATGGTCATGACGGTTTATTTATTCCTTCTGACGTTCCAGCTCATTTTTGTCTTTTTTAAGGGGATGCTGGGGATTACGGAGAATGGGGAAATTAACATCCCGGTCAGTTTCCTATCAGTGGGGATTGTACTTTTAGTAAGTATATTAAAGATAAAAGGACCAAGGACCATAAGCAATTTCTCCATATTGATCGGGATTATAGTGGGATGGATTTTTTACGAGCTGCTATTTCCGGAGGCCGGGGGAGAAATGGGATCGACGGGTGCCGCTTTTTCATTTTTCCCATTAGGTGCTCCAAACCTTGAATTCGGGATAATAGCGATTTCCTTTTTTGCAGGATTATTGAATTTGTGCAACACGTTCGCTTCCATTCAGGCTGCATCGGAATTAATCGGTGATGAAGCTGAACACAAGCAGTATCGAAATTCTTTATTCATGACTGGCGGTTTTACCATTCTCGCTCCGTTGCTTGGCCTTGTTCCGTATACACCTTTTACTTCATCCATCGGGTTTTTGCAGAGCACTCAAATATATGAGCGGAGGCCCTTCTTACTTGGAGGCATGTTATTGGCCATAATTGGGCTCATTCCTCCTTTCATCTCTTTCCTGGCCACGATGCCGATAACAGTCGGGAATGCAGTATTGTTCGTTGCTTACCTTCAGCTGTTCGGTACGGCTTTCAACAGCGTCAAGGGTCAGCATTTCACTTCAGACACGATATTCAGGCTTGCCGTACCAGTATTGATTGGAGTGAGTTTGATGAACATCCTGCCTCATGCATTTTCGAACGTTCCCACGCTTTTACAGCCCTTTTTGACGAATGGGCTCATAATGGGCGTATTGATATCAATCGTGCTGGAAAAATCGGTAAACTGGAATCGTTATGAACAATTGCAGAACTAATGTGATTCCGAAAGTAATGGCCATACATAAAGGGTCCTCCCATTGAAATAAGGAAAACGAAAATGCCAAGTGACTTTTAATGACTCAATTTAAGAGGCGATCATGAAAACCGGAAGGGTGTTAATCTTTTGGTTTTCTGTTTTTCATTTATCTTTTAATGTGAAATTAGGCGTTTTAATCAGTGGCAATACCCACTCCCCTGACATATTTTGTTGGAGGGAGTATTTGATGTGGTGTTCATTCCCTGACCATTTCGTTACGGCTTCCCTTCTATTCCAAGCATTACCTTATAAATAATACATGGAGGTTATATAAATGAATGAGTTTCAAAATCAATTGCAAAACCTGAATGTCGATGATTTCCAGGTAACTCAGCCAGTTCCGTGGGAACAAAACCAGTACAATTTGGATGATTCGTCTCGACAATTCATTGGTGTGGGTGGTTGCTTTGGTTGTTTTGGCTGTTTCTTGTGCTTTGGTTGCTTTGGTTGCGGTCGCTGTGGCCGTTGTGGTGGATGCGGTCGTTGTGGTGGATGCGGACGTTGCGGACGTTGCGGCCGTTAAGGTTTCAGGTTCTAAAGAAAAGTCCCTGCGGTGCAGCAGGGACTTTTCTTTATTGTATTAGACATAAGAGACAAATTGTCGTACATAGAATTAATGTGAAGTGCTAATAGCAGTACTTAGAATGCTTCGGGTTAGGAGGAGCGGAATGGTGAATTTGACCCCTTCTATGCGTTTAAAAGTGAAAAGGGATACGTTTTTTCTTCCGGAACCAAACAGAGGTGTGTATTTCAGGAATAACATAAGTTCGTTCCGTATGGAGGGCAGCACGATCGTCCAGTGGATTGAAAAGTTATTACCGATGTTCAACGGGAACCATACATTAAGCGAGTTGACCGATGGATTGCCTGGCCCATACCGGAACAGGGTGATGGAAATCGCCGAGGTTTTGTACCGTAATGGGTTTATTCGGGATGTAAGTCAGGACAGTCCTCACCAATTAAGGAATCAAGTTCTTGAAAGGTATGCTTCGCAAATTGAGTTCCTGGAAAGTTGCGGCGATTCCGGGGCTCACCGTTTTGAAGCTTATCGAAAGAAAAAGGCGTTGGCAATAGGCTCTGGTCCATTGTTCCTTTCATTGGTGTCCTCACTGATTGAATCCGGATTGCCCGCATTCCATATCTTCATTACGGACACGGTACCGACCAATAGAAAAAGGTTGAATGAAATCGTGGCACATGCGCGTAAGACGGACAACGAGGTTGTCATAGAGGAGGTCGTGCTTGAAAAGGGAGCAGAGATTGAATGGCAGGAGATCGTGCGGCCTTTTGATTCGATATTATATGTGTCACAGGAGGGTGATATAGAGGAATTAAGAGACCTTCATTCGGTTTGCAGGCAAAGGAAAAAGATCCTGTTTCCTGCATTGATCATCAATCAAGTAGGCATGGCTGGTCCGCTTGTCCATCCGGATTCCAAGGGATGTTGGGAGTCAGCGTGGCATCGTTTACATCAAGCCGAGCTGGAAAAGAATCAGGCACCATCATCTTTTTCCGCCACAGCCGGAGCGATGTTAGCCAATATAATGGTATTCGAATGGTTTAAAGACACTACAGGCGTTACGACAGCAGAACAAGCCAATCAATTTTATCTGTTGGATCTGGATACATTGGAGGGAAAATGGCATCCGTTCATTCCCCACCCGGGGGTGACGGGAAAAGGGACAGCTGCCTGGATTGAAGATTTTGATCAGCGGCTCGAACAGAAATCGGACCCGAGTGAGCCGGGGAAGGTGTTTATGTATTTCAGTCGGTTGACATCATCGGAATCCGGAATCTTTCATAGATGGGATGAGGGAGATTTAAAACAGCTGCCGTTGGCTCAATGCCGTGTTCAGGTTGTTGATCCGCTGTCGTCCGGTCCGGCCGAACTACTCCCCGAAATTATCCGTTCAGATCTGACGCATGAGGAAGCGAGGAGGGAAACCGGTCTTACAGGAGTTGAAGCATATGTATCCCGAACACTCAGCCAGCTCGTTGCGACTCTTCCTCCGCTTCAGGGGGCAGACGAAATAAAGGAATCAATCGGTGTCGGGGCAGGGGAAACATTTGCTGAATGTGTTTGCCGTGGTTTGCAAAGCAGTTTGGATACAGAGTTTGGCAATAAGCGGTTCAACCAGGAGAAACTTGTGACGGTGCAGTTGGCTCAGGTGGAAGATGAGCGCTGCAGGTATTATTTACAAGCGCTGACGCGGCTACAAGGAGATCCGATCATCGCGTTGGGTGAGGAAGTGTCAGGTTTCCCGGTAGTTTGGGCAGGAACGAGCGACGGCTGGTCCGGCGCTGTCGGTTTGAATGTAACGATCGCATTACGGAATGCGTTGCAAAAGGCTGTCATGAAAGTTCAAAACCAGACCGTTTGCCTCACAGCTCCAGGTTTAGTGGCATCGCCTGTTCTTGAGGAAGAAAAGATGCCCCTGAATCTTGTGATTCCTTCGTGCGGGGTGAAAGGGAATTCCGAATTAGTACAGTCTGCCATTCAAGTCTTGAAGAAGAATAGTAAGCGAATCTGTGTTTTCGAATTAAATCTGGAACCTTTCTTGAAGGAAGAAATTGCAGGAGTGTTTGGGGTGTTTTTGCGAGAGGAGGAATCCGGGTGAAAACTGACGTATTGGTTGTCGGTGAAGGAGTGTTGGCCGACCATGTTCATGGGGACCTGTCCGGCCAATATCAGGTGAATCGCCAAACCGATTTCGAGGCAGGAATCCCGCAAACGACGGCTATGGTCCTTCTGCTGCAAGATGCTTGGAATCCCGCTGTCCATTTAAAGGCGGAAGAGGTGATAAGGCAAGCGGGCATTCCGTGGCTGCGGGGGTTCGTATCATTTGGAGAGGGAGTGGTAGGTCCGTTGGTGCGCCCGGGTGTTCCTGGCTGCTCACAGTGTGCGGACCAAAGGCATCTCATGGCCGGGCGTGATCGAAAAGAAATGTGGGGAATCCGCCAACAGCTGCAAGAAAATGGGGGGATAGAGCGTGATGCGGCGGCATCCCGCACAGGCCTTTTACAGATGGCCCACTTGATTTGTGCAGAGGTAAGGAAGGCGATGAAAGGAGAGCGCGCCCGTTCGGAAGGGCATGTATCTTTAATCAACCTGAAAACGCTGAATGGTTCGTGGCACTCATTTTTACCAGATCCATTGTGTCAGGTTTGCTCCACATTACCTGATGACTCGAAGGAGCGTGCCAGGATTTCGTTGCAGCCAAGTCCGAAAATCAGTCCCGACAGTTACCGGACCCGTTCAATGGAGGAGCTGAATGAAGTTCTGGCCAAGGATTACTTGGACCACCGCACAGGTTTCTTGAATAATAAAATGATAGACCTTGTGCCGCCATTTGCCGATGTAAGTGTTAATTTGCCTTTATTCATAGGAGATGAGGGGGCGGCAGGCCGTACCCTCTCATATGCGGTCAGTGAGATGACTGCCATATTGGAGGGTTTGGAAAGATATTGCGGAATGGAGCCCCGTGGTAAACGGACAGTCATACATGATAGCTACAACAACCTGAAAGATTCTGCGCTCGATCCCATCAGGATAGGGGTACACTCGAAGGGAAATTATGCACAGCATGATTTCCCATTTCAACCGTTTAATCCTGACCGCTCGATAGATTGGGTGTGGGGCCACTCATTTTTGCAAGAGCGGCCGATCTTGGTCCCGGAATTGCTTTCCTATTACAGCTTGGGCTGCGGTCATGGATTTGTCTATGAAACTTCCAATGGCTGTGCTTTAGGGGGAAGTTTGGAGGAGGCCATTTTCTACGGCATCATGGAAGTGGTCGAACGTGATTCGTTTCTGCTGACCTGGTATGCGCAGCTGCCCCTCACACGTCTTGACCCTTATTCTGCAAATGACAAAGAACTTGAGCTGATGATTGACAGGGCGAGGGCGGCAGCGGGATATGATATCCATTTGTTTAATTCGACAATGGAACATGGTATACCGAGCGTATGGGCGCTGGCCAAAAACAGGAAACAAAAAGGATTGAATATCATCTGTGCGGCAGGGGCCCATCTGGACCCGGTCCGGGCTGTGAAAAGCGCGGTCTTCGAGTTGGCTGGCATGATGCTGACACTTGACGATAAATTGGAAGAGAACCGGGATGAGGTTGAGAAAATGCTGCATGATTCCTCACTGGTACGGAAAATGGATGATCATGGAATGCTGTACGGTTTACCGCAAGCCGAAGAGCGACTGCAGTTCCTGCTGGATGATGACCGCCCGATGCGAACATTCGCTGAAGAATACGGGGAAAAGATGAACCATCCGGACTTGACGGAAGATTTGCAGAAAATCCTTCAGGAGTTTCGCCGATTGCAACTCGAGGTGATTGTGGTCGATCAGACAACACCGGAAATTGCACGGAATGGATTACATTGCGTGAAAGTGCTGATCCCGGGGATGCTGCCGATGACATTCGGCCATCATCTTACCCGCATAACGGGGCTTGAGAGAATACTGAGGGTTCCGATGGAACTTGGATATGCTGAACGGCCGCTTGATTTCGAACAGCTCAATCCGCATCCGCATCCTTTTCCATAAGCGGTGACTTAGGAGGTTGGAGGATGAGTCTAGAGGCATTTTTGCACAATTTGCATTTTGATATCGAAAAGGCAAGTCCGCCGGATTGGGAAGTGGATTGGGATGATGCACCGCTAACGTATAAGCTTTACCGTAACTTGCCTGTTTTTCCACTATCACTGGAGGTGCCGCTGACGCTCGAGGGGGGCAGTGGGCCTTCAAAGCAGGACCTCGAAGGAATCGGTCATTTCCTCTGGTATGCATATGGCCTGACCCAAGTCAGTCAGGTACCGAGTTCCTCGGAATCTGAGGACCTCATGCAGTCATTCCGGCGTTTTCCGCCATCAGGGGGAGCTTTGTATCCAAGCGAATTGTACGTGTACTTGAAGATGGAGGGATTACCTGCTGGCGTATACCATTATGATGCGGCACACCACCGGTTGGTTTTGCTGCGGGAAGGGAATTTTGATTCATATGTAACAAAGGCTCTTGGTGGAACCATTGATATGTCCGCATGCTTGGGCACGGTTTTTGTATCGACGATGTTTTGGAAAAACTTCTACAAATATAATAACTTTTCATACCGTCTGCAAGGTCTGGATGCAGGCGTGCTTCTTGGACAGTTGCTCGAAGTGGCGAAACGGTTTGGAATCGCCGCCGGGGTGTGCTTCCAATTCCTTGATCGGGCCATCAATCATCTGCTCGGGCTTTCGGAAGAGGAAGAGAGCACGTATGCGGTGATCCCCTTATCGGCAGAACCTTCTTTTAGATTTAAAGAAGAAAGGAGTATGGATCGACCTGTCACTTCAACGGAATTATGCAGGGAATTGAAGGATATTCAGCCTGTACACTATGTTCGGTCGCAAAGAATCAGGGAATTTCCGATGTTAACTAAAATGAATGAAGCATCCATGATCGGATCCACCCAATCATTCCGGCGGATCCATCCAAAGAATCGGGAAGAATCCGAAGGACATATTGTAGCCCTTCCTATCGTAAAGCGGTTGTCCTATGATTTGGCATCAGTTTGCCGGAAGCGATTTTCACCTGAAATGGACTTCGCACTCGGGAAAATCAGTCAATGGCAACTGGCTGCTCTCCTGCAGGAGGCAACCGCTTCGTTCTCCTATCGAAATGACTTGTATGGAACAAACAAGAACAGCGAACATCGTGTTTCCTTATATGCTTGTTTGTATAATGTGGAAGACATTCAAGATGGTGCATACCATTATGACAGCACGACACATTCATTACGTCAGATACAATCAGGAGATCATCGGCTCCGATTGCAATACGGAATGTCCCTCGATATCATGAATTTTCAGCAAGTGCCGATCTGCATACATGTAGTTGGTGAGCGGGATCATTCCAAAACGCAACTTGGGTATAGAGGATACCGCATCCAGCAAATGGAGGCGGGGATGCTCGTTCAGAAATTACTGCTGGCGTCGTCAGCCCTCGGAATGAACGGGCACCCGCTGCTCGGCTTTGATGTGAATATGTGTGATGAAATTTATAAGATAGGCGGTCCGCAAAGGAAAACGAGCCTGATCCAAATCCCGATCGGACACTATCGAAATCGCCCTTGGCTGAAGGGGAGCCTGCATAGTTGAAGAAGATGAAACGAAAGCCTCCATTTCATTTGAGATGGAGGCTTTCGTTTTTATTTTGTAGTACGGCAGAGTGCAATAATCTCTGCTGAAGATTATACTGAAATAAGAGGTTTTACTACTTTTGGGAATGAATAAGTATATAAAGTTAATAATTTTAACTAAACATTTTAAAGGATGTAGCTTATGGAATGGAAAACGGACAGAAAATCCAAGAAGCCTTTATATAAACAAATAGCAGCTTACATCGAGAGTGGCATTGCTGATGGAACATTTTTATTGGATAAGCCGCTGCCGTCTGAACGCTTCTTGGCAAGTGAACTGGGAGTTAACAGGAGCACAGTTGTTGCGGCTTATGATGAATTGGAAGCAAATGGGATGGTTGAACGAAAAAAAGGAAGCGGAACAATGATCAGCAAGGATATCTGGGGAATTACCCGAAAACGTATCCCTAGTTGGAATAGATATATCGAAGCGGGTTCTTTTTTGCCCAATATGCCTGTAACCCAAAGAATACGTAAAGTGACGGAAGGGCATAACCTTATTAACTTAGCTAGTGGGGAGCTTTCAGAAGACTTATTTCCAGTCCAGTCCTTACGTGAAATCATTTCCAATAGGTCCTTCATTGGTAGCTTAGGTTATGATCACCCTCAAGGCAATGCGGTTTTAAGGGAAACGATAACCAATCATGTTAAACAGTATAGGAGAATTGACACGGATCCATCTTCTATACTCATTACTTCTGGTGCACAGCAAGCCCTGCATCTGGTGGTCCAATGCTTGTTAAAGCCAGGGGATGCCGTTGTATTGGAAGATCCATCATATAGTTACAACCTTCCCATCTTTCAATCCGCGGGTCTAAGAATTTTTCCTTTGCCAGTTGATAAAGATGGCATCAACCCAGAGGAATTACTGGAACTCCATAAAAAACATCGGATCAGGATGATTTTTTTGAACCCTATATTTCAAAATCCTACAGGAACTGTCCTTCATATCAACCGCCGTAAAAGGATTCTTGAACTTTCATCCGAATATGGAATACCGGTCATAGAAGACGATCCTTATAGTTTAACTTCCTTTGCCGGGGAAGAAATTTCCACTCTTAAATCGATGGACAACAACGGAAATGTTTTATATATAAGCTCTTTGTCAAAAATTGTTGCTTCCGGTTTAAGAATTGGGTGGATTATTGGACCGAAATCAGTCATAGATAGACTATCGGATGCTAAGCAGCAGGTTGACTTCGGTCATGGCTCATTCACTCAATGGATAGCAAACGATTTTTTGGATTCAGAGTATTTTCCTGCCCATATTGCCGGCTTAAGGGAGCAGCTGGAAAAAAGAAGGGATGCAATGGTTTCGAGTCTTCAACAATTCCTGCCAAAAAAAGTTGATTATTATTCGCCAAATGGCGGAATTCATTTGTGGTGTAAGCTGAAAGTGCCATTGAACGAAATAAAGTTACTGGAGGAATCTATCAAAAGGGGAGTCATATACGTTCCGGGTTCAACGCTAGGTACAAATAGGGAATACGTACGTTTTACTTTTGGAAGGGAAAATGAGGGTTCCATTCACGAAGGCATCAAGAGGTTTGCAGAGGCGGTAAAAAGTTTATAATCATATGCTTGGATATTCACAAGAAAGAGTCATGATGATTCCATGATTCCAGACTGTAGACAAACTTGTTCGGTTTGCCTGCAGTTTTTTAATTAAAAAGTTCCGTTGATTTCAGAAATCCGCTCCCTTTCCGCTGACTGTCTGCCAAGCCGCATCAAAGCAAGCGCCTGTGGTGTCTAGGCTAGCCAGTAATTCGGCAGGAGTGTCGCAAATTTCTTCAAACTAATGAGGGTTTCTCCATATAAAAAGTAAAAAAACATGAAGGATAACCAGGTCTTCTTTAAAATCATGGTTCAGGATGAGACCATATCGAACCATGATTTTAAAACAAAGTTGATTGGAACGTAAGGTACGAGACTCCTGCGGGAAAAGCGCGTCGAAGGGAGACCCCGCAGGCGAGCGCCGAGGAGGCTCCCGGACCGCCCGCGGAAAGCGAGTGCCTGAAGTGGAAATCGACATCTAAAAATTGTAACCATATCCGAGGGGTTGAAGGTCTTTTTTGTGGATACAAGTTAGGCATTAGTTCCTGCAATCCGTGGTATCTTAGGGATTTCTTCAGTGGCGCTTTGCGCTTTTCTATGGATATTAACGAGAGAATTCAACAAGTGGATGGTTGAAATTTCACTTGATTGGATGGTCCTAAAATTGGTTGTTCTTTTATTATAGAGGGGAAGGGTTTTACTAATATATTTACTCAGTAAACACAAAGAGCGATCTACATGTAATTTTGCGATCTCTTTATGTAGTAAACTGCGAAATGCGATGAGAATCGGAATGATTTTATGGTTCAAGGAAATAGATAATAATATTGGGAGGCGTTGAATCATGACGATAAGTGTAATATTAGTAGTAGCCATTAGTTTAGTTGCTCTGGTTGGTACCCTTTCATTAACGGGGAAGAGTGATAGTGATTATTCTGCAGCTACGAGAGGGAATTTGTTGAATCTTAGTTATATTTATATGGGTCTCGCCCTAGTATTAACTGTGGGCATCATCTACTTCGTAATAAAATCAGCCTAAGATACCGTGAATGAATATATAATAGTCTATCAAAACGAATGGAAATGTGAATTTGTTCACAAATGTGGCAAAATATGAACGAAATGAATCTGATCGATACCTTGAAACAATACCTTTGTAAGCTGAGTGAACAATCCTTTCGACATAATTATTAATGAAAAATATATAGATGAATCATTAAATATTAGTGTAGCGGAGATGATCAAATATGACATGGCCTGTATTGATTTTGACAATTATCTTAAGTTTGCTTAAATTATTAGTTACCTGTCTTCCAACCGATGCCGTGAATTGGATTATGAGTAAATTTAAAATACATGCAGAAATTAGTGACGCGGATGCAATCGTGACCTTTGATGGAAAACGTTTGGAAGGTGAAGATAAAATTCAAGTGCTTAATTATTTTAACGAAGCTAAGTTTTTGAAAAAAAATCATATATTTCCTGGGAACGAGAAATTGTTTTTACATCCAGAGAACAGTGGGACTCCCATTATAATTGATGTAAAAAGAGGAAAAAACGATGTTAGATTATATGTGTACATTTACAACGACCATGTGGATGTAGTCAAACAGTACAAGAATAAAGTAGTTGCGTATAGTCTTCTTTCCGAGAGCCTTCAAGAACGTTCCATGCCTGTAATAAGGAATTTAGTTTAAAAGGAATAAAAGTGAACTGCACTCCAATTGGAGATGCAGTTTTTTTTATGAAGAATAACGAAAAGGACCATCGCGCAGGTTCAGCTATATAAGCAAACTGATAACTTTCAGATGCCGAAAGTCAGTCGTTCTCGGTTAATACCTTTAAAGTCTTTTCCCTGATGCTTATCCTGTTTTTATAATCTTTAGCAACCAACTCTGTATATATTAAATCAAAAAGTAATAAGAGCGGAAGCAATGGAGAGATGTTTTGTCCCATATGCATGCTGTTCTTGCTCGTGACCAATAGCGATAGATCGCCAAGCTGTGCGAGCTCGGAATTCTTATCTCCAGTAAAGATCAAAATGCGCGAACCTTGCTTCTTTGCGATTTTAACTGCAGAAATCACTTCTTTCGTCGTTCCGGAAATGGAAATGCCGATGACAACACTATTCTCGTTACTTAAAGCTGCATCCATCATGGACTGATGGGGGTCTGTAATGGCTTCGACAGTTAAGCCGATACGAAAGAACTTGGACTTGAACTCCTGGGCCGCTATACCTGAACTCCCTATTCCATATACATGTATCTTATTTGCCTGTGTAAGGAAAGAGACAGCTTTTTGGATATTGTCATATGTCGTTATATGAAAGGTATTATCGATGATACCTAAGTGATCTTGATACAGTTTAGCGAAATAATCCACCTGCTTGATGTTCTTCATGTTTTTCGGCGTATTTCGGAGATCGACGAACCTTTTTAACTCATGCCTGAACTCATTAAACCCAGAAAAGGCTAATTTCTGGCAGAAACGCGTAATGGTTGCAGGTGAAATATGAAGCTTTTTAGCTATTTGACTGATCGTCAACTGACTTACTTCTTCAGGGCGCTGCAGAATATAATGGGCCAATTCTTCCTCTGTTTTGGTGAACTTGTCCATGCTGCACTCTATGCCATATATGAGGTTTTCTGCTAGATATTCCATGTGATCACCCATTTCAATTTCTTATATGTATTCATAGTTTAATGTATCCATTAGGGACGTCAATAACCGGAGGAACGGAAACAGGAATATGAATCGAAAAAAAAAGACCCAAACTGTTTCCAGTCTGGGTCTTTTCATTACTATGTGCAATTTTCTATTCTTGGATGGCATCCACGAATCTTTTAGTGATTTGCTGCGGTCTGGTAATGGCACCGCCCACTACTACTGCATGGACATTCATATCCAATACAGAGCGAGCGATTTCTGGTGTTATGACATTTCCTTCAGCGATCACTTTCGCTTTTTTCACTGCTTTTACTATTTCTTTGAGCACAGCATAATCATCCTGATATATTTTATGGCCAAACGTTTCGTTCGTATAGCCGTATAGAGTGGGCGCTACAATATCGAATCCCAATTCGTCAGCGAATATGGCTTCCTCAATGGTGGATACATCCGCCATTAGTAAAACATCCGGATATTTTGCTCGTATTTCACCATAAAACTGTTTTAACGTTTTACCGTCCGGTCTTACCCGGGCTGTAGCATCCGTCGCAATGATTTCCGCTTTGGTTTCCATCAATGCATCAATTTCGGCCATGGTGGGAGTGATATAGACATCGTTTTGTCCATACACCTTTTTAATGATCCCTATGACTGGAAGGTCCACATTTTTCTTGATTTCCATTATGTCAGCTACAGAGTTTGCGCGAATGCACTTCGCACCGCCTTCTTTGGCAGCAATGGCCATGCGTCCCATAATAAAAGAGCTGTGCAGCGGCTCATTCTCCAATGCTTGACATGATACAATTAAGCCTTTGTGAATTTGATCCAGCACCTGTTGCATGTTTAACACGTCCTTATCGTTATCTATGTTCTCAATGACCCAAGTATTCTTCTACTTCATTTTTGATGATCGTTACTTGGGGACCGTAAACTATTTGAATGCCATTTCCTTTTTTTACGACGCCTTTTGAACCGGTTTGTTTAATGACGTCCTCTTTCACCAATGATTCATCCTTTACCGTGACACGCAGACGGGTTGCACAGCAATCGACTATATCGATATTTTCCTGTCCGCCTAATCCATTAACGATGGTCTGGGTTCTCTCTGATGCCGTTACTTGTGTAACAGCGGCCTGTTCATCATCTTCACGGCCGACCACTTTCAAATTCTTTTTCCTGATCAAGAATTTAAAAGTGAAGTAGTATAGGAAGAACCATGGAATGCCGACGAGAAGTACATAAACCCAGTTTGTTTTACTGATACCCTGGAGTATCCCGAATAAAGTAAAATCAATAAATCCTCCAGAAAAGGTTTGACCGATCGTGATATTGAATATATCTGCCATCATGAAGGCAAGCCCGTCAAATAAGGCATGAAAAACATAAAGGATCGGGGCGACAAATAAGAAACTGAATTCAAGCGGTTCGGTGATGCCTGTTAAGAAAGAGGTTAAGGCAGCTGAAAGAAGCAAACCGGCCACGACTTTCTTATTTTTAGGTTTAGCGCAGTGATAAATGGCCAACGCCGCGCCAGGTAAACCAAACATCATCGTGATGAACCGTCCGGACATGAACCGGGAAACACCCTCATAGTACTTAACAGTAGTTGGATCTGCCAGTTGCGCAAAGAAGATATTCTGGGTCCCGCTTACAATCTGCCCTTTAATCTCCATCGTTCCGCCTAAAGCGGTTTGCCAGAAGGGAAGGTAGAAAATATGGTGTAACCCTAACGGCCCGAGCATCCGTAATATGAATCCGTAAAAGAAAGTCCCGATCGTACCTGTACTCGTTACCAGCGCACCTAATTGGTTTATGAAAAGTTGGAAATAAGGCCATACGATAAAAAGCACGGCTCCAACCAAGATGGACGCGAAGGAAACGATGATGGGAATGAAACGTGAACCACCGAAAAAACCTAACACTTGCGGGAGCTGAATTTTATTATATTTATTGTGCAAAAGTGCAGCAACGATACCTACTACGATACCGCCAAACACTCCAGTCTCCAGTGTTTGGATCCCGACCGCCATTCCTTGTCCGGCACCTGCCAAATTCTCTTTGGCAAGTTCCCCGTTTATTTGAAGCAGTGCATTTATTGAACTGTTCATGACGAAATAGCCAATCATGGCTGCCAGTGCAGCGGTCCCTTTATCCGACCGTGCCAATCCTACTGCAACACCTACGGCAAAAATAACCGGCAAGTTGCCGAATACGATGTTTCCTGCAGAACTCATGATCGTGAAAATGGCCTGCAGCCAAGCAAAGTCTAAAAAAGGATAGGCCTCAACTGTATTTGGATTAGAAAGAGCACCGCCAATTCCCAGCAATAAACCTGCTGCTGGCAAAACGGCAATCGGGAGCATAAATGATTTACCGAATTGCTGCGCTTTCTCAAAAGCTTTCTTCATAAAAGTTCCTCCCTTATTTAACGAGCCTTTTGATACTCTCTATTTTTAATTGATCTCTACTAGCTATATTAAATCCGGATGATAGCGTTTTCAATACGATGCAAGGTTATATCAATTGTTTTCAATCTTGCGCTTATTTCTCTGAAAAAGTTTTCAATAATATCATGAATGGTTTGGCAAAAAAATTAAATCCAAAGGGGTAGAGGTGTATGCAGGAAAAAAATCGAGGATTGGCCCTGTTTACTCTCCTGGTGTTCCTTTTTTACCAGGGCCTTTACTTATCATATCCGTTACGTCATTTGAAGGCGGAAATATTCTGAAGTTCCCGCCAGAAGAGTTTTCTTTCTTTAAGATGGTACGAAAATATTTTTAATGTGGAAATGTTTTGGGTCGCTTTTAAAACGTCCATCCTTGTTTCAATGGCAGGCAACCTTTTGGCATTGTTACTGGGAGTGCCGGCTGCCTATGCATTAAGCCGATTTGATTTCAAAGGAAAAAGCGTGATTAATGCATTTTTCGTTTCTCCAATATTAATACCGGGAATTGTGCTGGGCTTTGCGTTTTTACGTTAGATTGTGGGGACTTATCAGCTTCCGATTTATGCGGCTCTGTTTGTGGGACATACTGTTATCATGCTGCCGTTCATCATCCGTATGATTTCTTCAAGCTTATCAAACTTTGGCTTTTCCATTGAAGAAGCGGCAGAGAGTCTCGGAGCCAGTAAATTGGGCACATTCTTTACAATCGTCCTTCCGAATATAAAATCAGGAATTCTAGCGGCAGTCATGATCGCCTTCTTGGAATCCTTCAATAATGTAGACATTTCAGTTTATATGACAGGACCTGGGGTAAGTACGTTTCCGATTCAGATGCTGACGTATGTAGAGAACTACTTCGAACCTACCATTTCGGCCATTTCCGTATTGCTCATGTTCATAACGGCTTTCTTCATGTTTATAGTAGAACGGCTCATGGGATTGTCTTATTACACAAAACGATAAAGGAGGTAATGATGGATGGCTTTATTCACTTTACAAGATATATCAGTAGCATATAACAAACAGAATATATTAAAAGATTTCACTCTCGAGATTGAAAAAGGGAAACTGGTATCCCTTCTTGGCCCGAGCGGCTGTGGGAAAACGACGACCCTGCGTTTCATTGCCGGGTTTTTACAGGCGAACGAAGGGAAGTTTTTATTCAAGGAAAAGGACTATACGAAAGTGCCCGTCAACAAGCGGAACTTCGGCTTTGTGTTCCAAAACTATGCATTATTTCCGCATTTGTCGATATTCGATAATATTGCATTCGGTCTCCGTCTGAGAAAGAACTCTAAAAGTGAAATTGAAAAAAAAGTAATGAATGTGCTCGAAATCGTTAATTTAAAAGGATTTGAAAAGAGATATCCCCAAGAGCTTTCCGGGGGGCAAAAGCAGCGGGTTGCGATTGCCAGGGCGCTGGTGATTGAACCGGACATCCTATTATTTGACGAGCCATTGAGTAATCTTGATGCCAACTTGAGGGAGAATATGAGAGTCGAGATTCGCCGTATCCAACAAGAGCTGGGAATTACAACGGTATATGTTTCCCATGACCAGGAAGAATGCTTTTCGATATCCGACCAGGTGGCGATCATGAATAAAGGGGTCATCGAGCAGCTTAGTGACCCTGCGACCATTTACAAATATCCTGAAACCAAATTTGTCGCAGACTTCATCGGCTTCAAGAACTTCATTGACTTCGATAAGCGGACAGATCATGAAGGTAAAATTGAACTGAACAAATCTGGATACTCATTTGTGCTGCACAAGGATGCACAGATGACCAATTCAACGGGAAAAATAGGCGCCATCAGGCCGGACGATCTGTTGATCAGGGAAAAAGATAACACTGGAGCTGTCCAGGAAAATAGCTTATCTGGCCGAGTTAAGGTAAGTACCTATCTGGGAAGAAGCTATCAATATGTCGTTGAAACCCCAATAGGGGATTTCACTGTGAACAAGGAAATGGCGGAATCTTATCGGACGGGTCAGGAAATCATCCTTGAAATTCCGAGAAACCAGATGGTGCTTGTTGACTAGCTTAGGAGGGTAAGTTATGCGAATGGATATGCTTGTAAGAGATATCTACGTGTTTAACAGCTATTTAAAAAGATTAAAGGGAATGCAGCCATCAAGGATGGAAAGTTCTATTATATTGGAGAACGGGAATTGGATGCCTTCGAGAAACGGAAAAAGAACCACTCATCCTCCCAAGATGGCAATGGTTCTTCTTCTGACAATTAATTAAGTTAGTTGTGATCAACCACTCTTGCTAGTTGTCAGCCTCATGTTAGCGCATGAGGCTGTTTTTAGTTTTTGTTAATATAAGGAACACACCCGGATTTTAAAGTGAATATTCAGATACTGAAGAGGGAGTTACTGAAGCATTACGGCTGATAAAGTCAATATCCATTTTTGTTTTACATGAATAGATTCGAAGGATAGCCCAAAATGGGAAAAATGAATTGACTCTTTCTTACTGATATGGTATGTTAATTCCAATCTAAGAAAAGGTGTGGTGTTTTATGTCGGGAGTAGGTATCAACTAATTTAGTTGAATAAGGTATTTAATCACTGATTGGTCAGTGGATTAAGTATGCCTTTTTTCACAGTGCAACTCTGCATTGTGAATACCTACCTTAAGACTGCTTCCTTTTCCATAAATCGTGTAACATGCAGGTGTTACGGCGAAAAGCATGGTGGGATTTGTCCTATCATGCTTTTTTGTGTACGCAGGTCTATTCGAGCTGCCCAATTTGTTATCGATTTTAGGTACTTATCTATAAGATAAGGCCGATGCCCGCAGGAGCTTTCTACTCAAATGGCTTGTTCATTTGTAAAGGTAGGGGGACCATTGCGGGCATTTTTTGGATTCGGGAAATTTAATCACTCACTCATTCAAGGAGGATCATTAGATGAATACAATGACTTATGAAAAATTACAATATACCCAACTCAAGGAAATGGTGAAAAACCATTGCGTAAGCGGTTTAGGAAAAGCGTTATTGGATCAGCTTAAGCCGAGCAGCCGTTTGAATGTCGTTAAAAATCGTTTGAACGAGACAACTGAGGCAAGGAACTTACTGAATGCGGAAAGTCATATTCCCTTAAAAGGCATTTCACATATTGGACTCCATATCGACAAACTGGAAAAAGGAATGATTTTGGAGCCGGCAGAGTTAGTGGCGATAGCGGACTTCTTAAGAGGCTGCAGGAATATCAAGAAATTCATGACCGATAAAGAGTTCTTTGCACCAACACTGCATTCCTACGCCCGCTCCATGACTGAATTCAGGAGCATTGAAGAAGAAATCCAATTCACCATAAAAGGAAATGCTGTTGTTTCCGAAGCCAGCAAGGATCTGAAACGGATCAGGAACCAAATCATCAAGACAGAAAGTAAAATAGAGGAACGGCTGAATAAGTTCTTGAAGAGCGGAGCCAATAAAGAGTTCATACAGGAATTTTTCATCAGTAAAAAGGATGATCGCTACACCATCCCGATCAAAGCCTCCTATAAAAACCAAGTGGCCGGAACGATCGTGGAAGTATCTGCAAAAGGGGCTACCGTGTTCATTGAACCTGCCTCTGTAACGAAATTGAACGTTGAATTGGCCAGTTTAAAAGCGGAGGAATCGATGGAAGAGTATCAACTTTTGGCCACATTATCCGGAACGGTTTTCGAACAGCTGAAACCGATCAAGATAAACATCGAGTTAATCAGTCAATATGACATGATCTTCGCAAAAGCCAAGTTCAGTAAAAGCATGGATGCCATCGAACCGAAAATCAATGATCACGGTTATATTAAATTGAAAAGCTGTAAACACCCCCTATTACCGCAGGACAGCGTACCTTTGGATTTTGAAATCGGTAAGGACTATCGCAGCTTGATTATTACAGGCCCTAATGCCGGGGGAAAAACGGTCGTCCTGAAAACGATCGGCATCCTTACATTGGCCGTCATGTCAGGGCTGCATGTTGCCGGAAAAGAGGGGACGGAGCTTGCCATCTTCGATCAGGTATTCGTCGATATCGGTGATAATCAAAGCATTGAAAATGCACTGAGCACGTTTTCATCGCATATGAAAAACATCTCGGAAATCATGGGGGCATTAACCAATAACTCCTTGCTGCTGTTCGATGAAATCGGGAGCGGAACGGAACCGAATGAAGGAGCCGCATTAGCGATTGCCATCCTTGAGGAATTTTATCAAAGGGGCTGCATAACCATTGCGACCACCCATTATGGTGAAATCAAGCGCTATTCGGAAATACACAGTGATTTCATGAATGCGGCCATGCAATTCAACAGTGAAACACTTGAGCCAAAATATAAGCTGTTGATCGGTCAATCCGGGGAAAGCAATGCCCTCTGGATAGCCAAAAAAATGAATGTTCGTGAAAAGGTTCTGCAAAAGGCAAAGCTCTATATCGACAATAAAGAATACGACTTGGAGCGTGTTCAGGAAGGTAAAATCAAAAAGGCGAAGCCAGAGGCCGTTCCTAAGGAAGCATCTTATGAATATGAAGTCGGTGACAAAGTGAAGGTAAGCGAACTGAATGGATATGCAATCGTTTATAAGAAAAGGGATTCCTACAATAATGTCGTCGTTCTTTTCGAAGAAACCTTCAAGGAGGTTCATGCCAATAGGCTCGAGCTTGAAATAAAGGCCGTCGATTTATATCCTGAAGGCTATGATCTCAATACTTTATTTGTCAGCTACAAAGAAAGGAAATTGAACCGTGACTTAGAGCGGGGATCGAAAAAGGCGTTAAAGAATGTAGCAGCGGATATCCGGAAGAAGCTTGGTGAATAACTTGATGATTAATGAAATTGTAATATAGAGGTTGTAAAAACCGTCATCGGCAAGGTATGAGTTCTGTATGAACAGGGCTCATACTTTTTTGATTACTTTCTCGTGTGGATATACTCGTTCTAAAAAGGAATACATAATATGAGCGTACTGTTGTTTTTTTAGCAGTATGATCATTGTTAGGTGAGGTGAAAAAGTTTGCGGTTTTTTGCAGCTTGAGTTACAATCAATTACGGATATTAAAAGTCTGTAATAGTTTTAATTATGAGGTGCAACAACAATGAAGTATTCAAAGGCAACCAATTATGCACTACATACAATGGTGCATTTAACGATGGAACCAAAAGGTCAGACGGTAAGCGTGGATCAGCTGGCGTGTATGCAGGATTTGTCTCCGACGTACTTGTCGAAAATTTTGACGAAGCTTGTGAAGGCTGGATTAATTGAATCAGTACCAGGGGCAAAAGGCGGCTACAGTATTTCACGCCGCGCACAGGACATTTCGTTTCTGGATGTTATTGAAGCGGTGGAGGGTCAGTCGGTGCTTTTCAACTGTGCGTTTGACCATGACGAAAGCGAGTGTTTAATTGAGCGCGTGATGATCGAGGCGGAAGGCAACATGAAGAAAGAACTGGCTGGACGGACGATTCAAAGCATTGCGGAGCAGAGTCAGGAGACAAAAAAAGAAAAATGAATTTTTTTACACAAATTAAGGATATTAAGGGTCCTTAATAGATTTTATAAAAAAGGAGTGTTGCATGTGTTGGATTGTGTAATTATTGGCGGAGGTCCTGCAGGACTGAATGCCGCATTGGTCATGGGGCGTGCTGGACGGAAAACAATTTTGTTTGATGAGGATAAACCTCGTAACCGGGTGACGCAGGAGTCGCACGGATTTATCACACAGGATGGGGTAAAGCCGTCAGAGTTCAAAAAGCGGGCAAGAACGGATGTCCAAAAATATCCGTCCGTCTCCATTAAGGAGGAGCGGGTGGAGATTATTGAAAAAGCCAGTGGTGTGTTCCGAATTCAAACGAAAGGCGGAACGGATTACATGGCAAAAAAAGTGCTTCTCGCAACAGGTCTTCGGGATGTTTTGCCGGAGATTCCAGGCATACAGAATGTATACGGAACGAGTGTTTTCAGCTGTCCTTTCTGTGACGGCTGGGAGATGCGCGGCCAAGAATTGGCGGTGATTGCAGAAAATGAACGGGCTTTTCATATGGGAAAACTGCTGTCAAACTGGAGCGGTGATGTAATTGTGTTTACAAATGGCTATCAGGTACTTGATGAGGAGAAGGATATCTTGGCTCAGCAGCACGTGACAGTCGTGGAAGAAAAGATTGAAGGTCTTAAATCGAAAGGAGGGCAGCTGATATCGATCCGGCTGCAAAACGGAGAGGAAATCAAAAGGGAGGCAGGTATTGTGGTGACAGACTTGGTGCAGTCTGCTCCTTTTGCGGAACAGCTCGGCTGTGAGATCACTCCGAACGGCGGGATTAAAGTAGATTCATTTGGACGAACAACGGTTGAAGGGGTATATGCATGCGGAGATACATCCCTCAGCACGCCTTCTCAGCTGGTGATTGCGGCGGCGGAGGGCAATAAAGCGGCGGCTGGAGTCATCATGGATTTAGTTGAAGCTGCATTTCTTTTGGAGGCATAAAATCCTTGACTGCATAAGAGTATTTTTTGGCATAGGCTTCTGTTGAAGGTGTTATGGAGGCTGATGAAGTATTTTTTGCTGAAAGTTTTAGAGGTACAAAACCTTCTAAAATGCCAAGAAAATCTCCTAAAAAGAGCAGATTTTAAATAAAGAGAGCCAACATTTGTAAAGGAGATTGAAGTATGACGGAAATCTGGGAATCAAGTTTTATAGAAAATCAAATGATGTGGGGACTTGAACCTTCAGACTCTGCAATCTTGACAAAGGATTTTTTCCTTGAAAAGAAAGTTAAGGATATATTGATTCCTGGTATTGGATATGGAAGAAATGCCAAGGTTTTTACTGACAATGGAATAAATGTAACAGGTATTGAGATTTCAAAAACCGCGATTGAATTGGCAAGGCAAAATGGGCTTAATCTTAATATTTTTCATGGTTCAGTAACCGATATGCCTTTTGATAACAAACTTTATGATGGTATATTTTGTTATGCCCTTATTCACTTATTGAATAATCGTGAGAGAGATAAGTTTATTAAAGCTTGCTATAATCAGTTAAAGCCAAACGGATATATGATTTTTACTACTATTTCAAAAGAAGCCCCAATGTTTGGAAAGGGAAAACAACTGGGGAAAGATTATTTCGAGATAATGGAAGGAGTAAAAATGTTTTTTTATGATTCTGACTCGATAAAACAGGAATTTGGAAATTATGGACTGATAGAGTTTTCGGAAATTGTTGAGCCCCATAAGAATATGGAAAATAAACCTCCATTTAAATTTATAATGGTAAAATGTCAAAAAGGACTATATGCAAGATAGTGAATTGCTAGATAAGGTAAGGCCTTCAAGTGCTTACGCATTATTATCCATAAAAAGAGCATGTTTTGATCAATCATTTTTCAACACATACTCTTTTCTATTTGCTCGCGGCCGCCGACAAAGTGAAGATAGCGAACTAGTGGATATGCAAATGTTCATCGTATACATAGTCCTGTTTGCGGAAAAATCCTTCTTTGGTGCGAGGACGTGTATAAGGTAAAGCCGGTATGATTTCTTTGTTAAATAGGTAGCTTGTAATCGCTGGTGTTTTATAAG
>NZ_JAUUTW010000037.1 GCF_030676415.1 Peribacillus frigoritolerans
AAAGCCGAGGAGGCTCCCCGACCGCCCGCGGAAAGCGAGTGCCTGGAGTGGAAATCAACGTCCAAATTGTACAAGCCATAAAAATAGACAAACTCGATTTTCATCGAGTTTGTCTACAGTCTGAGCCGTTCTGATGTCAGAACGGCCATACCTTTGAGGTTCCATTATTCCCCTTATCAACTTCTTAATTGGGAGTGGGATAATAATGAAAATAAGTACGTATGGGGGTGTTAGGTTTCAAGATATCAAGTTTTTTTGGGTGAAAGATGTATTTCGACTTCTCCCCACTTCCGAATTGCATAACGGGATCTATCAAAAAAAGCCACCTTTTGAAGACAGCATTGGATAAACGGAAAGAAAGGAAGCGTCTTTATCATTTACTTTGTATAATAAAAAAAAAAGAAAGCGCTCTTAAAGAGTACTTTCTCATCGTTTGCGTTTTTTTGCCGAAGGAATTATATATCCAGCCATTTGTTCAGGGCTAAGGAAATCGAAACCTTCAATTCCTTCAATTGTCGTTCTTTTTGAAGGAAAAGCCGTTCAGCCTCCTTTAAGGTCACCCGAGAGAATTGAATGGATTCCCCTGGTTTAACCTGAGCGATACTTGGTAAATCTGCCGTAATCACCTGAGCTATCTTAGGATATCCCCCCGTTGTTTGGCTATCTGCAAGGAGAATGATCGGGTTTCCATCAGGAGGAACCTGAACGGACCCATTTGTGACCGCTTCAGATAATAACTCCCCATTATCCTTTACTTCCAGTGTGGGGCCTGATAATCTATATCCCATACGGTCGGATTGATTGGATACTTTAAATGCCCCCGCTACAAAACTATCTTTACTTGAATCCGTGAAATTTTCATATTGGCTCCCATCGAGGAAACGGATGAGAGGTTTTCCTCCTGGCATGAACTCCATCTTATTCACAAACCACTTTGGGAAGGAAAATGAACCTTTGAACGCCCGATCACCAAGAATTTTCGAAGGTTCATTAAACTCCAAGACATCGTCAGCCTTTAATGCCCTCCCCATAAACCCGCCAATCCCAGCCCTTAGATAAGTGCTTTTACTCTCCATAACTTCAGGAATAGCGAAGCCTCCCGCCACTGTTAAGTAAGCCCTGCAACCTGATTTACACCCCTCAAATCTAAGCATCGATCCATTTTTTACAAGAATAGGCCTCCACATCGGTACAACCTGATTATCGATTGTAGGTGATAAGTTTCCACCCGTTATCGAAATCAGGCAATTTTTCTCGACTTTAATGGTCGGCCCCATCAATGTAATTTCCAAAACCGCTTCTCCTTCATCATTGCCAACCAACATATTGGCAGTTCGTAAAGAATGTCCATCCATTGCCCCGCTTACAATTACCCCATTTTGCTGGAATCCTTTTCTTCCAAGATCCTGTATACTTGTCAATAATCCCGGTTTGATAACGCGCAGGCTCACTGTACCCCCTCCTTAAGGATCATTTCTTTATATTCTTGATCCGAAATCGGATGGAACTTCACAATGTCCCCTGCTTGTAATAGACTAGGAGGATTTACATTTGGTAAAAATAGTTTGGTTGGCGTCTGTCCGATTAATTGCCATCCACCAGGTGTTGATATAGGATATACACCCGTTTGCATACCGGCGATTCCTACTGCCCCTGCCGGAATGGTCATTCGGGGGGAGGAACGCCTAGGTGTCGCGATGTCTTCTGACAATCCGCCAAGAAACGGAAAACCTGGTGCGAACCCAATCATATAGGCCAAATACTCCCCGGTTGAATGAATATGAATGACTTCATCAGTAGTCAAATCATTATAACGGGCAACGTATTCCAAATCCGGTCCATATTCCTTCCCATAGCACACGGGAATGGAAACTGTTCGATGTGAGAGTTTCTTATCTTCTTTTAAATCCTGTAATTTCATTTCCAAGATGGAACGGACCACTTCATAAGGAGATATCGTTTCCGAATCATTGCTTTGTTTTTGATCCTTATAAACAACAAGTGGATCATAAAAAACCGTCAAATTAGTAAAAGCAGGTACACATTCTATAAACCCGGCAAAAGGTTCATCTTCAAGTAAATCCATTAACAATTTTATTTTTTTGTGTATGCTGTATTCCATTCCATTCCCGAATGTAATCACGATTGCGGAATCGCCCAATGGAGAAAGTGTACATGCAGTTATATTCAATAGCTTTTCCGGCATAGGGACTCATCTCTTTCTGTAAGTTATAAAACTCCTAATTTTTCATCACGAATGTCCGTTATGAACATATGTCCAGGTGCATGCGTGATCATGATCTCCGGTTTGGTCTCCATGGCAATGGATTGCGGCGTAACACCACATGCCCAAAAGACCGGGACTTCCCCTTCACGAATCGTTACTGGATCACCAAAATCCGGATGCTGAATGCTGGAAACACCGATCGCTTCAGGGTCACCAATATGGATTGGGGCCCCATGAACTGCAGGAAACCGCGATGTCACTTGAGCTGCCCTCACCACATCCTTTTGTGGAATCGGCCTCATGCTAGCTACCATTTTCCCATGAAAAATACCTGCTTCAATACACGGAATATTGGTTTTATACATAGGTACATTGCATCCCTCTTCAATATGACGTATAGATATTTCATTATTCAAAAGGGCGTGTTCGAATGTAAAGCTGCACCCGATTAAAAATCCAACCATATCGTCTTCCCAGTAGTTTGAGATATCCGTTACTTCTTCCACTAATTCTCCATATTTATAAACCCTATATTTAGGAATATCGGTGCGTATATCCCCAGAATTCGCTGCAAATGCGGGAATGGGTGAACCTATTTCCGTAACGTCCAGCAATGGGCAGGATTTAGGGTTTCGCTGACAGAATAATAAAAAATCGAAAGCATGCTCTTTTTTTAAGATGGCTAAGTTCGCTTGTGCATAACCGTTAGCCATGCCAGCAGTCGGTTTTATCAATTCGTTGTTTCGAATCATTGATCGCAATTCAGCCGGGGCAGCTTGGGAAAGATCGATCATTAGTATTCATCTCCTATTAAGAACTGGCAGTCAGTGACAAACTGCGACGCCACATCCATCTGTATTTATTGGATTTTCATTCTTTAATCATTAAAAAAGTGCGGGCAGTTGTTTCATTAATGTATATACGCCCATTAACGCCATGATGACTACCACGAATACACCGGAAACCGTTAACCATAAAGGATGCTTATAATCACCCACGATTTTTTTCTTATATGCGGCAATCAGCAATGTTCCAAGGGCAATTGGTAAAATAAGTCCATTTATGGCCCCAACTACAAGGAGTACTTTAACCGGTTGGCCAATTATTAGAAAGCAAATGGTCGATACGGCAATAAAGCCAATGATTATCCAGTTAGCCTTATTATTTATTTTTTCGCTGAATGTTCTGATAAATGAAACGGAAGTATATGCCGCTCCAACTACTGATGTGATTGCGGCAGCCCACATAACGATACCGAAGATTTTATATCCTACATTCCCAGCTGCGAGTTGAAAAACGGATGCTGCAGGGTTATTCGGATCAATTTGTAAACCTTTCGATACAACACCCAATACTGCTAGAAATAACGCAACACGCATGACCGTAGTGATCAATATCCCCACTATCGAACTCTTTGTGACTTCAGGTAATGCTCCAACACCTTTCACGCCTGCATCCAAGAGACGGTGTCCCCCTGCAAATGTAATATAGCCGCCTACAGAACCACCCACTAATGTAACGATAGCAATAATATCGATTTTATCAGGTGCAAAAGTCCTCACTACCGCTTCCCCTACTGGAGGAGAGGTTGTCCAAGCAACGTAAATCATCAAACAAATCATGAAAAATCCAGCAATTTGCGTAAAACGGTCCATCGCTTTTCCTGCTTCTTTCACTATAAAAATCAGTACGGCGATGACTGCGCTTATTGCCGCCCCGGCTGTTGGGGATATTCCCGTCATCGCATTTAGACCTAATCCAGCTCCTGCTATATTTCCAATATTAAATGCGAGCCCGCCCATAACGATCAGTGCTGCCAGTACATAGCCCAACCCTGGAAGGACCATGTTTGCAATTTCTTGACCCCTTTTTTCGGATACAGCAATAATGCGCCATACATTTGTTTGGGCAAATATATCAAGAATGACCGAAATAAGAATGACGAATCCAAAACTTGCCGCAAGACTTTGGGTATAAACGGTTGTTTGCATTAAAAAACCAGGTCCTATTGCCGATGTTGCCATTAGGAATGCCGCACCTAACAATAAAGTGCGGTTTGTTTTTGGCTTAGCCGGATTTTTTTTCTGTGCGGTTGTATTTTTAATTGGCTCCAATGGAATCTGCCTCCTCATGGTTTTGATTTTTTTTAAGAAAAGGACTTGACTGTTATTTCAGACAATTGTAAAGATTCTTTAACATGGCGAGCAAAGGATAAAGCATGTGCCCCGTCCCCGTGAATACAAATGGTATCTGCTTTTAAAGCCACATCCGATCCTTGTTGAGACAGAACCTTTCCTTCCTTCACCATGCGAATGACTTGCGCAACGGCATCATCATCGTTTTCGATCAATGCATCTTTTTCCGATCTGGAAGTCAATGAACCATCATGTTGGTAGGTACGATCGGCAAATACTTCACTCCCGGTTTGCAATCCGATAGCCTGTCCGGCACGTATTAATTCACTGCCCGACAAACCAAATAAGATAAGCTCGGGATTCACTTTATATACCGCTTCGGCGATGGCCATGGATAACTCTTTGTTATTTGCGGCCATATTGTATAAAGCCCCATGCGGTTTCACATGCTGCATACTTCCGCCTTCGGATTGCAGAAAGCCATTTAATGCACCAATTTGATAGACGACAATATCATAAGCTTCCTGTGGTGAAATATTCATATTGCGTCTGCCAAATCCGATTAAATCTTGTAAACCTGGGTGGGCTCCGATTTTGACATCTTTCCCTAAAGCAAGCTGAACCGTTTTTCTCATGACTGTCGGATCACCAGCGTGGAATCCACAAGCTACATTGACAGATGTTACATAATCCAAAATCTCTTGATCATTACCAATTCGGTAAGCGCCAAAACTTTCTCCTAAATCACAATTCAAATCAACCATGCTCATACTACCCTCTCCTTTATTAACGGAAATTTCAGTAAATAACCCATATACATATGTAAGTGCTCTTTCAATCGCTCAAATGCATAAGTTCCGAAATTCGGAATTGCAGTTTCATATTTCGGAATATTCTCATTCTAGCATATTTTAATTATTTCGACAATACTTTGTTAGATAACCTAACATTATAGTTGGATATAAGTAATGATAATAAAAGCCGTTGTTTCCTTTGAAAGGAAGCAACGGCCATGATTACAGCACTAAAATTTGGAGTTTATTATGACATTCCATTTTTAAATCGATCAATAGAAAACAATGAAATATCTTCCTTGCTCTTACCGGAGATAATCAAGTCACTCAAAATTTCTCCCATGACACTGCTGAATTTAAAACCGTGTCCAGAGAAACCTGCTGCTATGGCAATGTGTGGATAATAAGGATGTTTATCCACTATAAAATGCTCATCAGGGGTCATGGTATAGATGCAAGTTTTCCCATATTTCATTTTTTGATCATCAGGCATATATTTCCGCAAAAATTTCACCAAATCTCCCTCATCTTCATCCAATTCACCAAAACCTTCAATACAGCCATCAGGATTTATACGGGTTCCCCCATCATGTCTCCCTATTTTCATTCCAGAACCATTTATACTAGGAAAGCCATAGTATGTACCAACTGAAGTATCAAAAGTAAAAGCTGGAAAAACATTATGATTATATAATTTTTCATTTGTATGAAACCAGGCAAAAGTTTTTCTAATGGGTTCTAGCGGCAGATCCAAATCTAACATCGCCAGTATTTTCGGGGCCCATGCCCCAACTGCAACCACTAAAGATTCTGAGTGGAATGTCTGCTCATCCGTTTTAATCGTGACCCCATTGCCATGAACAACTATCTTCCTTACCTCACTGTTTACAATGATGTCTGCACCATGTGATTTCGCAAGTTGCTGATACGCCCTTAAGCACTCTTCACTTTTCAACACCCCCGAAGTAGATTCATAGCACCCAATGTAGTCTTCTGGCAGTGTTATTCCAGGCCATCTATCATGAATTTCTTGTGAATCCAAGATTTTCATAGGTAAACCATATTCCTTTGAGCCCGCTTTCACTTGTTTAATGAAGGTGGAATTTTCGCTTCCAGCGTTCAGGACCCCCGTTGGAAGAAATAATTGTTTCCCCGAATTTCTTTCCAATTCACCCCATAGTTTTTGGGATTTAAGTGCCAAAGAAATATACTCCATGCCTTCACCATAAGCGTGTCTAATAATTCTTGTTTCGCCATGATGGCTGCCCTTATTATGAGGAGGAGTAAAGGAATCCAATAATAATACTTTTTGTCCATTTTTTGATAGATAATAACCTGAAGACATACCCATAGATCCTGCTCCAATTACAATTACATCATAGTGCATCTTACATCCCTCCTCCTTTAAATATGAACCTTCATTTTAAAAAAAGGAAGCCACTTTACCTTATAAAATAAAGTAAAGCAGCTTCCACATGGTTTTAGAACTCTATTTCACCGATCGCCATTTCAACGAGCTTCACTATTTCCCCTTCATGAATTTGCCTATAAATCGCTTCAATCTCCGGATGGAAATACTAAAAAGAAAATCCGACAATATAAATTATAAAATAGTAATTTTTTTATAATTTATATTAAAACATTCTACCTTTTTTGATAGATTTGACCAATTGTTAATCATTGAAATAAATGACTTCACTAAGGATTTTACAGCCTTCTATTGCCTCGGATTTTTCCCTAGCCTCCTTTTCGGTGGTAAACTCAAACATTTTTATGCCATTTTTAGAATGGATAGTGATTATCCACATAAAATTCCTTCCACATGGAAGATTCATTTCTACGATTTCCTTAAAACACTTTCATTTAATCCCACTGTAAAGCAGTAAAGTATTTAGCGCTGGCAATTGGTAGGATGATAAACCATCATCCTACCATTCAGCACCATTACATTTGATAAATACTTCTAAAAGCCATTCCATCCCCTGAATTTTTCAGCGGATGGAATGGGTAGAGATTGATTGATAATCGAGGCCGTATCTTTTTTAGTGATTCTTAAAGGCCAGTCAGGCTTTTGGAATCAGTCTTTACTCTATCATTCACAACCTGAACACCGTTTTTCCATACAGACTTAACGTGATTAACCCCAAATAAATATTGCAATTCCTGATAGTTTTCAACATTCCATAAAACGACATCCGCTTGTTTGCCAACTTCAAGCGAACCAATCCTTTCTTGTCTGTTGATTGCACAAGCAGCATTGTATGTTGCCGCCGTAAGCGCTTCAGCAGGGGTAAGCCGCATCGAGATGCATGCCAGATTCATGACAAGAGGCATAGAAGTCGTCGGTGATGATCCGGGATTGCAATCGGTCGAAATGGCAACAGCTACACCTTCATCAACCATTTTGCGTCCTGGGGCCGCATCTTCTCTTAAATACAAAGCTGTGGCTGGAAGCAAGCAGGCAATGGTTCCTGACTTAGCCATGGCTTGAATTCCCTCTTCGGAAGCCTTTAATAAATGCTCAGCTGAAATAGCCCCTATTTTGGCAGCTAGTTCCGCTCCCCCGTAAGGCTCAATTTCATCAGCATGAATTTTAGGGATCAAGCCGTACTTTTTCCCCGCCTTTAAAATCCGCTCTGATTGTTCAGGGGTAAAAACCCCCTTTTCACAAAAGACATCATTGAATTCAGCAAGCTTTTCTTCAGAGACGATTGGAATCATATCATTAATCAGATGATCGACAAATTCATCCTCACGGCCTTTATAATCCTTTGGAACCGCATGGGCTCCCATAAAAGTAGGAACTAAATCAATCGGATGCTCTTCCTGTAACTTCTTCATCACCCGCAACTGCTTCAATTCGGTTTCCAAATTCATTCCATAACCGCTTTTACCCTCTACTGTAGTCACGCCATGAGCGAGAAACGAATCAAGGCGTCGAATGGTTTGCTCCATCAATTCTTCTTCACTTGCTTCCCTTGTCATGCGGGTGGTGGCATGAATGCCCCCACCTGCGTTCATTATGTCCATATATGTTGCGCCTTCAAGACGCATTTCAAATTCTCGTTCCCGACTCCCGCCATACACAACATGCGTATGTGGATCAACTAACCCAGGTGTCACCAAATGGCCAGTTGCATCAAAGACTTCAGCCTCATGCATTCTATCTGCATAGAGTTCTTCCAATTCTTTGGTCGTACCGATCGCTTGGATCAAACCAGATTCCATCCATATACTTCCATCTTCTATCAACCCAAGCTCTGACATTGCCTCTTTGGAACGAGGACCTTTCCTATCAGAGGTAAGCGTTGCAAGTTGAGCGGCATGTTTTATCCAAATTGGTTTTGTCATTATTTATCAATTCCTTTATCAAGCATTGGGATATTAATGCCTCTTTCACGGGCTGTTTCCTCTGCCAATTCATACCCTGCGTCAACATGACGCACTACACCCATCCCAGGGTCCGTTGTCAGCACTCGCTCAATCCTGGCTGCTGCTTCTTTTGTTCCGTCTGCGACAATTACAACGCCTGCATGCATGGAGTAACCCATTCCTACGCCACCGCCATGATGTACGGAAACCCAGGTTGCACCTCCCACTGCATTCACCATTGCATTTAAGATCGGCCAGTCAGCCACTACATCGGAACCATCCTTCATGGCTTCCGTTTCACGATTCGGCGAAGCGACAGAGCCAGAATCCAAATGGTCACGGCCAATCACGATCGGGGCCTTCAATTCACCGCTTGCAACCATATCATTGAGAATTTTACCAAAACGGGCGCGCTCCCCATAACCAAGCCAGCATATGCGGGAAGGAAGACCTTGGAACTGAATTTTTTCTTGAGCCATTTTAATCCAGTTACATAAATGTTCATTATCAGCGAATTCGCGTAAAATGGCTTGGTCTGTTTTATAAATGTCTTCAGGATCACCAGATAAAGCGACCCAGCGGAATGGACCTTTACCTTCACAGAATTGTGGACGGATATAAGCTGGAACGAAGCCCGGGAAGTCAAAAGCATTCTCTACCCCTTCATCTTTCGCAACTTGCCGGATATTGTTGCCATAATCAAACGTCACAGCTCCTTTTTCCATCATTTCAAGCATCGCTCTTACATGTTTGGCCATTGAAGCTTTAGAGAGTTTAATATACTCTTCTGGATTTGCATTCCGTAATTCTGCAGCCTCCGCCATTGACAGGCCTGAAGGAGTATATCCATTTAGCGGATCATGGGCCGAAGTCTGATCCGTCAAGACATCAGGAATGAAGTTCCTTGCGATCATTTCCGGAAGAATATCTGAAGCATTCCCAATCAAACCAATCGATAATGCTTTTCCTGCAAGTTTAGCTTCATTGGCTAAACGAATGGCTTCATCCAATGAATCCGTTTTCACATCGGTATAACGAGTCTCAATCCTCCTGTCAATTCTTGTCTCATCTACATCGATCCCGATACAGACACCACCGTTCATCGTAACTGCTAGCGGCTGTGCCCCTCCCATTCCGCCTAAACCTGCCGTTAAAGTAATGGTGCCTTTTAACGAGTTATTGAAATGTTGTTTTGCAAGCTCGGCAAAGGTCTCGTATGTACCTTGTACGATTCCTTGGGAACCAATATATATCCAGCTGCCAGCTGTCATTTGCCCATACATCATCAATCCCTTTTTATCAAGTTCATGGAATGTTTCCCAGTTCGCGTATGCAGGGACGATATTTGAATTGGCAAGCAGGACACGTGGTGCATCGGTATGCGTTTTAAAAATTGCCACCGGTTTCCCTGATTGGACCAGTAAAGTTTCATCTTCTTCAAGCTCTTTTAGGGATTTGACGATTGCGTCAAAGCATTCCCAGTTACGGGCTGCTTTCCCAATCCCTCCGTATACCACCAAATCTTCTGGACGTTCAGCAACTTCAGGATCCAAATTATTCATAAGCATTCTAAGCACTGCTTCTTGTTGCCATCCTTTAGTATGCAATTCTGTTCCAGTATAACGGATAACCTTGTTTGTAATCGTGTTCATTTTCATTTCCCCCTTGTTTTTGTTATATTTTCATTCTATAAGAAAAATTCAGAATAATTCATTATAATTTAATGATAATTTTATAATTTATTTCGATATTTTGTAGTTAACTTTATTTTTTTATGAATAATTTCACTAATTACATTGTTATGAAATAAATAAAAAAGGACGATTCATTTATTGAATCGTCCTTTTTTATAATCCAGACCGATATGCTGATGGTGTACAAGCTTCAAGCAGTTTGAATTTGGCATTGAAATAAGTTTGATGTGAATAGCCGGCCAATTGTGAGATTTCCTCCAATGATAAATCCGTTTCCTTTAATAAACGTTTAGCTTCCCTAATTCGAACTTGATGAAGCGTATTTCGAAAAGACTCGCCGGATTCAGCCGCAAAACGACGGCTGAGTGTACTTTTATTGATACGCAGAGTATCTGCACAACTCGCCAGATTCCACTGGGCGTCCCAATAGTTGGACTCGATCAGCTCCCTTGCTTTTTCGCTAAGTGTGCGTGCCCCTTCTTGTAATTGGCCATGATCCTGCAGAAGCATATGGGTGGTGAACGCATGCAGCTCTTTTACTATTTGATGAATGACAGGTTTATGTACAATTTGCTGAAATACATCATAGTATATTGCTTCTAGAGAAGCATTTTGCAAGTTGTATGATTTCATATGCCTACGAATCTGCGCGAGTACGCTTGTAAGGCGGATACGAACGATTTCCGGGTCGGGGTATGGTCGTTCAAAAGTAAGGAATTCACGTTCAATCCAGTTCCTGATGGCTTTCGCATCTCGCCTTTCGAGCATTTCTATCCAAAGTCTTTGTTCAAGAGGAGTGAGGAATGGATCCATCTCTTGAGGCGAAGTCTGTTGACTTTCGGCTAAAATGATATCATAACCATCAAAAAAGATTTGTCTCGTAAATTCACGTGTTTGCTGATACATCCTTTTTAAAGACTCATCTGAAGTTGCCGCTTTTATTATGATGGCAAGGGGCTCATCCATTCTTTCTTTCCAGTGAGCAAGGAACGCTTGGTACTCTTCCTTATATACCTCCATTTCCTTTGTTTCCTGGACACATAAAATAAAATCCGATAAAGCGAAGATTTGATTCTTCCCTGTAAAAGAATAGCGATGCAGTTCATCATAAACTAAAGGAAGGGTCTTGTTATCAGGTGTCAAAAAAGCGACCATGGTTATTCGACTTTCATGCCTCCGGTCTGTCAAGAAGAAATCCGGATATCCAATATCCAGAGCATTCTCATCATCCATGGTGTTTGTCGAAAGTAGACCTGGACCATTTCTCAATTGAAAACGCAATTGTTGGATATGTTTTACCAAATCCGCCGAAGAGAAAGGACGGAATAAAACATCTTCAGCACGAAAACGTAAGGCTCGATAAGCTGTTTGAAAGATTCGCTCAGATGAAATGCCTAACCATCGAATTCCCCTCCGCTTTAACGAAACACCCATCGCCTCACTTTCATCCGTCCAAATATCCATATCCAAAATAACGAATTCCGGTTGCTGATTGCGAATGCCCTTTTCAAATTCCTCAATCGTTTTCCATAAGATCAGTCTAACTCCCGTTAAGTGGGACTCCACTATCCAACGAATTCCTTGAGCCTCAATCTCATCTTTTGCCACCAAATGGATTTCCACATCATCACCTCATTTCTGCTGTTATTCCTGTAATGAATAAATATGAAGTCAGCACTTGAAAAGAAAAGGATTTCCTGGTCTTTTCGAAAGCACTTGTATCTCATCTCCATTCTAATCCCGCCGAAAACTACAAACAAGTCTTATTGGGCAGAACCTGCGATTTAGATTAAATTTTGATATGCTCAACTGGTATTTTCATCCCATATATATGTACTTCCTATATGAAAATATAAAAAGAAACATCATGGAAACCTTGTGATTTCCATTGATGTTTCTTTTTTAGTCACTTTTAATCTTCAATACATTTAGAACCGTTAAAATTGATTAATATTGACTTCAACTTCTTTTACGATGTTTTCATCTGAAGCACTTGTCAATTTTAATGATAATAGGGTGATGACTCCTAATACAAGTAATCCAGATAAAATAAACATCCCTTGAGTCAATGCAACAGTTCCGAGAATCATCGGTCCTACAAAACCGCCTAAAGACGCAAATGAATTGACTATGGCTATTCCAACTGGTGCAGTGGACTCAGTGAAGAAAAATGTCATATAGGCAAAGAAACATCCACTGAACCCGTATAACCCTAAAGAAGTAATCGTTAACATAAGCACCATCATAAAGACACTATCCGAAAAGCCGCACCCAATAAATCCGACAACTGCTATCATGAGGCAAACGAGCAAGTGTGATTTATGTTCATTGGTCCGATCTGAATTCCAGCCTACAAACATAATGGCAGGTATACCGACTAACGATGGAATCATCGCTAACCAGCCTATTTCTAAATTGGTTGTTGCATTTTCCGATAAAGATTTTATTATGGTTGGCATCCAGAATGACAATCCATAGATAGATGTGTACCCTGCAAAATAAAAAAGGGCCAACTTCCAGATTTTCGAATCTTTCAGCATATCAAGCTTAGTGACTTTATTTATTTTCGAGCTAACTTTCCTTTCCGCACTCAATTCCCCTTCTAACCAATCACTTTCTTCCTTAGATAACCATTTAGCGTTCGTCGGTCTATTAGTTAAATAGAAAACAACAAAAACACCAATAATAATGGCCGGAATGCCTTCAAGGATGAACATCCATCTCCACCCTGCCATACCCAACCAGGATATATTGTCAAGAATCCATGTCGACACAGGCGCACCAATCAATCCGCCAATCGGTAGGGCTAAAAGCAAAACCGCTGTTGCCCTTCCTCTTTCGCGGGCCCTGAACCAATATGTTAAATACAAAATTATACCGGGGAAAAAACCAGCTTCGGCGACACCTAATAAAAAACGGAGAATATATAAATGCATCGTTGTTTGCGCAAAACCTGTTAATATTACCACGAGCCCCCACGAAATCATTATACGGGCAATCCATATCCGAGCTCCCACTTTATGCATGATCATGTTGCTAGGAACTTCAAAGAAGAAATAGCCTATGAAGAAAATGCCGGAAAGCAATCCAAAAACTTCAGCGGATAAAGCTAATTCTGCATTCATTTGTAAAGCAGCATAGCCTAAATTGACCCTGTCCAAGTAAGCAATGATATAAAGGAGCAAGATAAATGGAAGAATCCGTTTCATCGTTTTACTGATCGTTCTTTTCTCTATTTCACCAATGGAATGTTTCAAGAATATTCCCTCCCTTTTGAAGCTACTATTTCAAAAAAGTCCGATTACCGTCGATCTTTTCCTTGCTGCCCGACACCCATGTTCATTCCTGGTACCACAAAAAATATCCCTATACCACCTCCCCTCCTTTTACATATACGCAGGGCTAAAGAGGAATAAGCCTTGCTACACGGCAGCAACCAATTTTATAGTAATTTTCAGAAAAATCCAAGCAACCTTTTCACCTAATTCTTCTACTTGAAAAACCACCTATTTAAACTGAATTAGCCTTCCCCATACTTGATCTCAAAAACTTGTAAACGCTTTCTAAATGTGCAAAATGCAATTAAGAAAGCGTTGTGATTATTCATGATCTACGTTAGATTAAATAGACCACCAATCATCTAACTAGACTGTAGTCTGATATTAAACCACGCAGGAATATTCTGTCAATTATCATTTGGAGGTTTTATATGATTGAACCCAGAAAGAAACAGCTTAGGGGAGAAAAGACTCGTGAAAAAATTTTAAAAATATCTTTAAAGCTATTCAGCGAAAAAGGTTATGATAAAGTTACCGTTGACGAAATCGTGAAAAAAAGCGGCACATCAAAAGGGTCATTTTACCAACACTTTTCAGCGAAATCGGACATTTTTTTAGTGAGATTCATAGAAATCGATGATTACTATCGCGAAGTCTTCCGTTCGTTCCCAGTCGATATGGACGCTACCGGGAAATTGTTTATTTTCATACGCAAATTGATGCGTTTTCTGGAAGAAGAAATGGGCAAAGATTTAATGAAAGTGATTTACAGTTCCGCTTTAGATTCAAAAGAACATACCTACTTTTTAAATTCAAATCGCTCACTCTTCCAAATTATCCGTTCATTAATTGAAGAGGCGAAAGAACAAAACGCCATTGGCACTGACCAATCAGTTAACGAAATTTCACAACTTATCACCCAAAGCCTGATGGGAATCATCTATCATTGGGGATTAAACAACTCAGAACAAAGCTTGGAATCACTATCCATACCGCTAACCAAAACAATCATTAATGGGCTGAAAACTAAGAACTAATACATAAATCAAAAGATTCATTTTCAAAAAATCTGACATTTAATTCAATATTAACCCCAACCTCACTGAATGGTCAGGGTAACTCCATTAATCTATAAAGTTCATACATTTTTATTATTTCAATTGAGTGTCAGACATATTAAACGAGGAGTCGAAAGCCAGATATCATGAAACGATTTTTCTTTATCATCCTATATGCACTATTATTTGGATTATCACTGCAGGCTTTTAATTTCAAGCTTGACCACCCTATTGCAGAAGATATCAGCCGGCTGATGCCAGTTAAAATGAAAGCGATAAAGACAGAAGATAGTGAAGAAGCAATCAAAAAGGTCGTTTTGGATGCCGAAAAAAACGATGATCCCATTTCCATTGCCGGAATGCAGCATAGCCAAGGAGGTCAGACATTATATCCAAACGGGATCCTGCTCGATATGAAGCACTATGATGAAATACTTGATTTGGATGTAAAAGAAAAACGCATCACGGTCCAAAGCGGAGCAACCTGGGCTGCTCTCCAGGAATATATCAACCCATATGGACTTGCACTGAAGGTCAGTCAATCCCAAAACATTTTTACCATTGGCGGTTCTTTGAGCGTTAATGTCCATGGCCGCGATATCCGTCATCATGCCTTGATAGAAACCGTGGAATCTTTTAGATTGCTTAACGCAAAAGGAGAAATCCTAACAGTGAGCCGCGTAGAAAATTCGGAGCTCTTCCATTCGGTTATTGGCGGGTATGGTTTGTTTGGAGTAATTCTCGATGTAACACTCCACCTTACCGATGACGAACTTTATAAAATTAAAACCAAATCACTCCATTATGATGAATATACGTCGTACTTTAAAAGAGAAGTTCTCCAAAACGATGATGTTAAAATGCATCTGGCAAGAATATCGATCGCTCCTGGCTCCTATTTGGATGACATGTATGTAACGGATTATTATAGGGCGAATGACCAAACAAGGCTATCTAGCTACAATACTCTCAAACGGGAAACGATCATCGCCGTGCCTAAATTCTTTCTTGGCCTCTCACGTTATAATGACTGGGGTAAAAAAAGATTTTGGGAAACTCAAAAATCCTACACGGCCAATATTGATGGTAACTTGGTTTCAAGAAATAATGTGATGCGGTCGGACTCTGCCTTTATGGATTACAGCAACCCCACCAAAACTGAAGTACTGCAAGAATACTTCGTTCCGATTGATCAATTTGCTGATTATATCGATGATTTAAGAAGAACCTTATCTGATGAAAAAGATTTTAATTTATTAAATATTACAATTCGTTATGTGGAACATAATGATGAATCACTCATGTCCTATGCCAAGGATGATATGTTCGCTCTTGTAATGCTTATCAATCAAGGGACAGATAACGAAAGCAAGGAAAATACGGGAAGGGTCATCCGTAACATGATTGATGTGACGCTTGACCATAACGGCAGCTACTATTTGCCCTATTATGGGTATCCTACCAAGACACAATTATTTGAAGCGTATCCGCATACTGAGGAATTCTTTCGATTAAAGAAGAAATATGATCCTGATAATCGCTTCATGAATCTTTTCTATGAGGAGTATCATCCATGAATTATAAACGTTTTGTTTTTTATCAAGGCACTGTTGGAATGGCTGCCAGCATGATTTTCCCTTTTTATATTTTGCTAATCAAAAATGTAGGCACCAGTTATTCGCAATTCGGGTGGGCATATGGAATATTCTCATTGACTGCAGCACTTAGCTATCCTTTAATCGGAAAATTCACTGACAAAGCAGGTGACAAAGCATTTCTCCTTATCTACTCATGGGGGATGGCACTTATCCTTCTTGCCTTTCCTCTCGCATATGAAATTTGGCATGTCTATCTCCTGCAAATCTTTATGGGGATACTTGGCGCTGTACAAAAAAACACTGAGAAAACCGTACTTGCAAGATATGTTACGAAGAAAACAGCGGGTGAGGAAATTGGAAACTACCATGTTTGGACATCCATCGGTGCTGCAGCTGCGGTGATTGCAACCGGATATTTAGTCGACTTTTTAACGATCGGCAGCATCTTTTACCTTGCATCCTTAATGTTTGCCTGGAGTGGATTCATTATAATGAAGATGGAGAAAAATACTTCACTATCTAATGCAGAAAAAATAAAAATATAAGCATTTATTACTGGTTAGCGCCAATAAATCAGTTCCCCCTTTTAGTAGAAGAAGCATCTGCATTAACCTCAGCAGATACTTCTTCTACTATATAATCATTTGCGGATCAGAAAACAAAAAATGATCTTACGAAGAAATATTAAACCTGCTCCCCTTTACTCAATTTGGTTTCGTTAAATATACGAATTCTAAATTTACTGCGTTTATAAGTACAATTAAAGATAACGGACAATAGCACATATAATAAAATACTACTTTCTTATCAATTTGGTTATTATTTTTTCGTCTAAAAAAACCAATGACATCATTATTATACCCATTCCAATCAATTGATGAATAGACAACGCTTCATGTAAAAAGAAAAAGCCTAAAATCATTCCGATGACAGGCACTATATAATTACTAAATGACGAGAATAATGCGCCTTCTTGCCGAATCAGCCTATTAAATAACGCATAAACAACACCTGCATGGAAAATGCCTAAAATTGCTAAGTAGATAGATTGAGATCGTTCTATATCCAACTTGAAAGATTGCTCAATCAAAAGGGACATTGGGATGAGCACTGCACTGGCAATCAGTAATACATTTCTCATATGAATAATGGAAGATCCCTCGTTTAATTTCTCCATGATAATCAATGAAAATCCAAAACTCATGGCAGCCAATATCAATAGGATATTACCTTGAATACTGTTGAGAAGGTCTTGGAATCCTTGTGTTGGCCAGGAAAGGAAGACGATACCCGCAAATCCGAATAGGATACTTGTAATCTCCGGCATTGTGCTTTTTCTTTTGAAAAATGCTATTAAAAAGAGGATGGTAAAGACAGGAACCATTCCAATCAACATCGCTGCGATACTGCTAGGTACCGTTTTCTGGCCTTGTGCAATAAATGCGAATGGCAGTACAACTTCGAAAACCGCAATGATTATATACCATTTATAATAACTCCTATTTACTCTTCGCTCTTCTTTTGATAAAAAAAGACCAATGAAGAGTAAACAGATACCACCGATACATGCTTTGATGGCTGACAAAGTTATAACCCCAACATTATCTATAACTAATGCAATAAAGAAAAATTGAGATCCCCATATACAACTAATCAAGACTAACAACACATATTTATTCATTCACTTTACCTCCCTTTTCATCAATGGATCGGCAATAGTCTTACTGATATGTTTTGACCGATTTCCACCAAAATAGTTCGTGCCGATTACACCAACAAGAATAATCATTGCACCTATAACGTGATAATAATGAATGGATTCATGTAAGAAAATCACCCCTGCTATGATCGTAATCATTGTCGCTAAATTACTGAAAACGCTCATTTTAGATGCTGGTAATATAGATAATACATAGTTTGATAAAAAAGCAGTAAGCAGTGACGATAATGCACCAAGATATACGGTTGAAATGAGGAATGCACTACTTGTGAAGGGTAATAAAAAGCTACTAATAGATTGGTTAATGAAATGGTTGATGATGGCCATACTATTAAAAGCCACAAAACCAAAGAACGTCATCACATAAGTTAACGTAAATAGTGAATATCGCTTTGTTAACGTCCTCGCTACCACATTATAGAGAGCGGCAGCAATCGAGGATAATAAGATCAGGATCGTTCCTTTCAAACTGTGAGCCGCAAGTTGCAAGTCATTCATGACAAAGATAAAGATGACCCCCATCACAGATAAATAAAGAAAAAATTTCTGACCTCTACCAGCGTATTCTTTCAAAAATAATGAAGCTGATAATAACGTGAAAATTGGTATGGTCGCTTGGATGATCCCCGCTTCTGAAGATGAGGTATAAAAGAGTCCAAACACTTGAAATGTAAAGAATAAAATTGGATAAAGGAACACCAACGGAAGAATTTTCAAAGTATCCTTTGCACTCATTTTCACTGATGTCCTCCTATATAGTTTAAAAATTATAGCGATTAAAAAAGCCATCGTAAATCGATGTGCCAATGTATCTAGCGGACTAGCTTCCATTAATGATATTTTTGTAAAGATAAATGAAAATCCAATAATAATGGCATATACTATCGCCGCAAAATAGGCTTTTTTATTTTCTGGCATATTGAGTAAATCCTCCTTTTCAACACCCGGCCGGTTGTTAGTATCGTATTAAAAGTTCCACTGCGATACAATACAAATAAGAAGCATCTGTAACGGTACAGTTTTAGGAGGTATTCATGCTAAAATACGTAGTTTTGTTTAATGAATTTGAATCTCTCATCCAGAATGGACGGCTCAAAGCAGGCTTTAAACTCCCATCTATCCGTCAATTAAGCGATCAACATCAATGTAGTAAAAGTACAGTCTTGAAAGCCCTGCAAGAATTGGAAAAGAGGCATTTAATCTACGCGGTTCCTAAAAGTGGATATTATGTCGTTCAAAAAGAATTTGATGGTAAAAGCGAACCAACAACGGAAATCGACTTTGTTACCTCCGCTCCCGCTTGGCATCAATTTCCGTATCATGACTTTCAACATTGTATCAACAAAGCCATCGATACCTATCAGCAAGAATTGTTTATCTATGGCACTCCAAAAGGACTACCCTCTTTAATTAAAGTGATACAAAAACAATTAGAGCAGTATCAGGTTTTTGCAAAAGAAGAACAGATTTTCATTACTTCTGGCGTGCAGCAAGCACTTTCCTTATTAACGTTCATCCCCTTTCCAAATGAACGGACTCATATACTTGTTGAGCAGCCTAGTTATCATCTATTTGTGGAGCAATTGAGGGCGTACAAGATTTCCGTGCTAGGAATCCAACGAACAGCAGAAGGTATTGATTTAGGGGAATTGGAACGGATTTTTAGTGATCAGGAAATTAAATTCTTTTATACGATGCCTCGTTTTCATAATCCGTTAGGGACTTCTTACTCTAAAAAGGAAAGAGAGGAGATTCTGAAACTTGCAGTAAAGTATGGTGTCTATATTGTAGAAGATGATTATTTAGCAGATTTCGAAGAAAATATGAAGGTAGACCCTATTTTTTCCGAGGATACCCATAACATGGTCATTTATTTAAAAAGCTTCTCTAAAATAATGTTTCCAGGATTACGCATAGGTGTTGCCGTATTGCCTAAACCATTAGCGGACAGCTTCCAACTATATAAAAGAACAGCTGATATTGATAGTTCCATGATTTCACAAGCAGCCTTGGAAATCTACATAAAAAGCGGTATGTTTGAACGCCATAGAAACAAAGTGCGTATGTCCTATTTATTGCGTGCAAACTTGCTATATGATGCTCTAGAAAAGTACTCTGCTCCAGGCTTTTATCGCCCAGCATCCATATGTATGAACGCTCATATCGTATTGCCTCATCGTTTAAATAGTACTCATCTCATCAATAACTTACAGAATCAACAAGTACTGGTAGAGACGATGGGTCAAAATTATTTAGATGGCTTTCACCAGGAAAAAATATTAAAATTAAACGTGTCCAATACAAATATACAAAAACTTGACCAAGGAATAGCTCTCATTTTTAAAGAAATGTTTAACAAGCAGAACTATTACTTATAAAGCTTTTACATAAGGTTTATGGTCACTTTTCACTTAGAACATTAAACAAAAAGGCTTTATTAAGTAGTATTGTTGTTTTTTAGGTATAAAATATGGGAACGTCCGATTTAGACGTTCCCGTTCTTATTCCATTAAAGCCCCCTATAATGGAATAACTGTAAAGCTAATGAAGCTTTTTTAAAAGCTGCGTTTCCCTGGCCAAGCTCCTTGCATTTTACTAAGGAATACAATTTGCCCAATATGATATGCGTCGTGCATTGCTAAACTCTTCAGTTCAAGCACTAATGAATTATCTTCTCCTGGGATCTGTCTATACAAATCTTCATGTTCTGATTTTGCTAGTATTTTTCCAAGTTCACGATGAACATAAAAGTATTCTTGTTTTGTTTCCTTCCAATTTTCTAACGTCTCAGTTGGTAATCGAAATGTAGATTCATTATTTTCTGCCTGTGGTTCATTCGCTGTTTCACCAAGAAATCGCATCAGAAATCTCTTTTCATAGAAAAGTAAATGACAAACTAATTCCCAAATGGAATTCATTGCCCCATCAGCTGGTTTCCAAATTGCCTGTTCAAAAGTAATATCCTCTAGCACTTTTTCAAGTGGTGGAAACCAGTCTTCTTCATCTAAGCAGCTTGCCCATTGTTGTAACAAAAGTGTCTTTACATCCATTTTCTATTCCCTCCAATTTAATCCCTTTAATAGATAATCCCTTTGTCAACATTCATTTGCGGCGTGTTGTAGATAGCTCACTAATTAAGGTGTCATGCCAATTCCTTGTTCAATTAAACTGGCCCTTTAACGGAACAACGAATGTTCCGTTATTTGGAAAATTCTGATAACCTTAGTTTATCATAAGTTGTGTTAACTGAGAAAGAACAACTATCTAAAACCATTTTGGTTATCGTAAAGTTATCTTTTATATGTTCGATCAAATCAAATAACAATATTATTCTTTAAAGCCAACAAAAAAGAGCCAATTAGAATTGGCTCTCAACAAGGTTGCTCTTATCAGTCCTCGTTATTTATAAAATTTTATACGATCCTCAAGTGGTTTGAATTCTTTATCACCCGGTTGAGCTGTTGGATTTCCAAATGGCATTTGTGCAATCAATTTCCAATTACTTGGAACATCCCATTCTTTTTTCACTTCATCATCAATTAAAGGATTATAATGCTGTAAAGTTGCTCCTAATCCTTCTGCTTCAAGTGCAGTCCAAACAACTAATTGGTGCATGCCTGATGTTTGTTGTGACCAGATTGGGAAGTTATCGGCATAAGTTGCAAATTGTTCTTGAAGTGATTTCACAACAGATTCATCTTCAAAGAATAATATTGACCCATATCCCGCTTTAAACGAATCCATTTTTTGTTGAGTGCCAGAGAAATCTCCCTCACCTACCGCTTTCCTTAAAGCCTGCGTCGTAATATCCCATAATTTATCATGTGCCGAACCTGTCAAAACAACAAGGCGGGATGATTGGGAATTAAAAGCCGATGGCGTATGTTTTACCGCAAATTCAACAATTTCTTTAATTTTCTCATCCGATACTTGGACCTCTTTATTAATTCCATAATATGAACGTCTCTCTTTAATGGCCGTGTAAAAATCTTTTGTCATGAGTCATTCCTCCAGTGCGTTTTTCTATTTCAAATGATTATTACATTTTACATTTTTTATTTATACCTGATTTAGTATGGGCATAAACCGACATATCATTCGTTAAAGATTGTCAATTATTCTTTAATGATTTCCTTGGTGCTTCTCACTGTATCAATGGGACGGACCAACTTTTCGATTTGATCCCTTTTCGGTTCTAAGAACGGTGGTAAAGATAACTTTTCCCCAAGCGTTTCATACGGCTCATCCCCCATAAATCCAGGACCATCCGTGGCAAACTCGAATAAAATTTGCGGCGCCACTCGCACGTAAAGCGACTCAAAAAAGTGACGATCAACATAACCAGACGTATGAAATTGGAAGCTTTCCATTCGTTTGATCCATTCTTCCAGAACGGAACGGTCTTCAACACGGAAGGCTGTATGGTGAACAGTCCCAAAACCCTGACGTGCCTGAGGAAGGATCGAATTATGCTCGACAATCACTTGTGCACCATTCCCACCTTCGCCTACTTCAAATAAGTGAAATGATCCTTCCTTGTCTATTTCTTCGAATAATAGGACTTTTTCCATCATTTCTTTAAAGTAATCGAAGTTGGCGATCCGAATGAAAATTGGTCCTAATCCTGTAATAGCGTATTCTAGAGGAATCGGTCCTTTTTGCCAAGGAATCCCAGCTGCAACTCCCTCATTATTTTCGTCTGAGATCAATTGATATTGCTGATCATCAAAATCCACAAATGAGATGATCTTTTTGCCAAATTGTTCTTGGATTCCTGTATTCCTTACTTCTAAACGGTCGAAGCGCTTAACCCAATACTCCAATGCTGCATCATTCGGTACACGGAAGGATGTTTTTGAAATCTCATTAGTCCCATGCACTCCTTTAGGAATACCAGGAAAATCGAAGAATGTCATGTCAGTGCCTGGACCGCCAACATCGTCGGCAAAAAACAGGTGATAGGTTTGGATATCATCTTGATTAACTGTTTTCTTGACTAAACGCATGCCTAATATATTTGTGAAAAATTCATAATTCTTTTCTGCACTACTTGTTATGGCCGTTACGTGGTGTATACCTTTTAATCCATTCATAAATTATTCCTCCCATTAAAACGATTCAATATTTGAATGTTCAGCTTTTTCATTAACCCCCTATATTTTTCCTTCAAGAATGGTGGCTATTCATTAAAGGCGTTTGTATAAGGTTTTACATACATTTTTATTATCTTGAATTAAATTATCTTTACTTAAGGATAATTTATCATGAATAACATTCACTGTCAACAACATTACTTCAAATTAAAATATCTCAAAATCGAAATAATTTCAGGCGAAAAAACACCACTTTCAATTTTCCTTTCTAAATAGGAGAAATTAATTCTAAATATTCTTCGAAAAAATGTCCATTCTAAAGCAAATGCCATCTGTATAAGGGTTAATGTCTATAGCTATAATAGCGGCAAAGACAATCAATCACTTCTTTGGCAAAATCGAATCAGAATAAGTACTATCGCACCTGTTCGTATTATAAGGTCAGCCAGAAAATATTTCTGGTTGACCATTTTTTATATCGATATATGATAACCGTGACCGTGGTAGAACGTCCGCACCTATGGGACTTGATCCCGTCAACTAAACAGTTCGCCCCCTACTTGTGGAAACATGATTGAGGCTGGTTGGAACTATGATCTCGTATAACAAGCGAAGCTATGATACTGCAAGAAGGAATTGGGGTACCGGTGATTTTATATTAGAAGGAGATAATTTATGAATCCAGTTGTTGGTCTGGATATTTCAAAAGGGGAAAGTCAGGTTCAAGCATTTTTGGATAAAGGTAAACCTTATCAAAAGAGTTTTAAAATAACTCATACTATTGAGGGGCTTTACTTGTAGCGTTTCTTGAGGATGTAAAGAAAGAGTCTGGTCAAGAAGCCTTCAGTCGTTTTAGAAGCCACTGGACATCATTATCAAACTCCAGTCGATTACCCTTATTAAACATTGCTGCTCGTTAGTTGAAGAAGATCCCAAAGGATCGAATGAATACTGTATAAAAATAATTTTCGAAAGTACACCAAAAGGCCAAACCCTTTTCTACCAAGGGTTTGGCCTTTATTCATTTTTTATCGGTTATGCATGATTTAAAGAAATTTCAAATAACATTGTGACTAATTAAAGTCGAATTTGTCCGTCTCCATTGACATAATATTTTGTCGTCGTTAAAGCTGGTAACCCCATTGGTCCTCTTACATGTAGCTTTTGTGTTGAAATGCCAATTTCGGCACCATATCCAAATTCAAAGCCATCTGTAAAGCGTGTTGAGGCATTATGATAGACAACTGCTGCATCAATATCATTTAAGAATTGTTCAACATTCTTTGGCGTTTCCGACACAATACACTCGGAATGTTTTGTACCATATTGATTAATATGAGCAATGGCTTCTTTAACACTATTTACAGTTTTCACACTGATGATTAAATCTGAAAATTCTTTTGCATAATGTCCCTCTGTTGCTTTGAGGGCTGTTGGAAATGCTTTACAAACTTTTTCATCTCCATAAATTTTAACCCCAGCAATTGATACCGTTTCAAGTAGTTCTTTCCCATAATTATTAAAGAATTCATCATGGATTAATAAACTTTCAATTGCATTACATACTGATGGACGCTGAGTTTTAGCATTTAGTACGATTGGTCTTACAATATCGTATTTTGCGGTTGCATCAACAAAAACATGGCAGTTACCAGCCCCTGTTTCAATAACAGGCACACTTGCTTCACGTACCACTAAATCAATTAAATCATTGCCTCCACGAGGAATTAAAAGGTCCAAATACTCTGTTAAGTTAAATAATGTTTTAGCAGTTTCTCTTGACGTATCCTCGATTAAAAGTACCGCACTTTGAGGGAATTGCACACGTTCTAATGCTTGATGTATAGACGTAACTAAAGCTATATTGGAGTGTTTTGCTGAACTAGAGCCACGCAGTAGAACAGTATTTCCTGTTTTTAAAGACAGCGTAGCTGCATCAATGGTTACATTCGGACGGGCTTCATAGATCATACCGAGGACACCAAGTGGTACACGTCGCTTACTAATAATCAGTCCATTATCCTTATTTATGCGTTCCAATTCTTCTCCTATTGGATCGGGCAAATCAATTACAAAATGAATTGCATCACTCATGGCTTTAACCCGTTCTGGATTCAGCATAAGACGATCGATTATGGACTCAGATAACCCTAATTTTTGACTATATTCAATGTCTTTTGCATTTTCTTTTAGTATAGACGCTTGATCTATTAGTAATTGCTCTGCAATTGCTAATAGTGCTGTATTTTTTTCTTCAGTTGTTTTATTTTGCATTTCTAAACTTGCTTCTTTTGCAAGCTTTGCTTTATAAATGACTTCATTCTCAATAGCTGTACTCATCGATTTTACCTCCTATACATTTAAGTAATTTACTAATGATGAAGAAAATTTAAAAGCATATTTCTTTAAAATCTTCTCATTTTTTATGACGGAAAGCACTTGCTGAAAGCCTTGAACAGCTTTAACTGGCCTTTTGTGCGAACTTTACCTGACATGACGGCTGATAATATCCCTGTTTCTTTGGCCATCAGCCGAATCCATGTTTGACTGTCTGCAATAAGTTGGAAATCTGCATCCCCGATATGTCCCTTTTCCACAGTAAGGGTCTTGTTCTTAATGATAACCGTTGCTTGAGCATCTTCTTCTCCAGTAAATGTAAAATGATAGGTAGCAGCTAAATCTTTTGCTTGATTTCTTTGAAACATATGAGGAAGCACTTGCAAAAACGCCCGGATTGATTTCGATCGTAAGCCGTTGCTCACCGGCCGAACTTGTTTATGGGGAAAACGTTTTTTGACATGATCCTCAGCGTCGGAATTCGGCACTACATACACCATTTCGCTTTTATCCTGCAATGGTTTGACAACTTCCTTCAAAAATTTCTTACGATCGTCAAGAAACTCACCAATTACATCTTCTCCAGCAGGACAAACGGACAAACAGTAAGCCGCTTTATAGTTAGCTCCAAAAGAAAGACTCTGCCACATAGATGCTGTTTCTGCATCATTTACTTTGTCCCTGTATGCTTTAGAGTTTTTGCTGTCGGCAATATTCTTCACCCAATCGGTGAAGCCGCCGGAAAATTCTCTATAGTTGTGCGTATAACAGGCGGAGAAATTAAAATGACCATCAGCGCCAATGGCTCCTACCGGGCAGGCAGCTACGCACAATTTGCACTCCAAACACGGATTATAGTCAATGGGCTGACTTTCCGAAGTCATATCTGCATTTGTAAGGATCGTACCTAACAAAATAAAGTTGCCGAACTTGGGATGAATGACATTTCTATGGATGCCAATTTGTCCGAGTCCAGCCGCAACCGCAATTGGTTTATGTGAGATGACCCATGCTTTTCCGGTACTTTCCTGCTCCATCGGGAATCCTGCTGGCGGATTCAATGCTTTGATCCCTTGCTCTTCAAGCTCTTTCACGATTTCATGTCCGATATACGTTACGTTATCTACAACATGATGAAATTCCGTATTCGCAATGGATCGAGCTGTCGAACGCAAGGGCTCGCGGTTCATTTTACAGACGAAACTAATAAGCGTCCTGGCTTCAGGAAACAGATTAAAAATTTCTTTTCGTTGGTCCTCAAGTTCGTTTCGGTCAATAGAGACGAATCCAACATCGTCTGCTCCTGCATGTAGACATAAATTCCGCAACCATTGTGTATCTATGGGCCTGCCTTCGGTTCCCTGCATAATTTCCTTTTTCTTGTAATATTGTTTTACGGTAGGATGATCATTTATTGTCACCTTTTTCAAAGCACTCAACTCCTTAGTCGTTCAATTTAACGCCCATCCGTCAGTACTACCCTGTTTGATGGCCTGTCCAATCATTCGAAGTCGTGCATTCCATACAGACTTCGTAAAATTGATTTTTAGTTCTAGCGTTGTGAATGTCTCCCCTTCGCTGAGGGTAGATGTGTAGGCTATTCTCATCGCTGTATCAGTAGCATCTCAAAGTACGCCGTCGTGAAGCTTTCTACCAAGGCTCACAGAACTTGTACGGAAAGCCTATCGAACGGTCAAGACTTAAAGTTTCTTTCTTCTTGCCCATCGATGATCAGACGACATCCACTATGACAGCATCCTTGTCAGATTTCGTAGTATCGCCTTCTAAGTATTATAGATAGTTAATGAGACCGTTCGGTCTTTTTTAGAGTGAAAAAAAAAGCCATCTCCGGCTTCTTTTTTAGACTGCTAGGCACAGTTCTGAGCAAGAAACGATCTAAGATGATGCACAGCTCTTTTCATGTACTCTTGGTTCTTGTAAAGTTTGCTAAGTGCTAGCGCCCCCTCCAGCGTGGAGATAAACACGGTCGCCACAAACTCGGGATCCACTCCTTGTTTAACCTCACCCTTCTTTATGCCTTCCTGAACAAGATTACGAACCATTCCGAGCAAACCATCCATTGCTTCACGGACTTTTTCTTGAAGCAATAGGTCTGCGTCATCTGCCTCAATGGCAGCATTCATAATCGGGCAACCTCCCGGAAACAATTCTCTTTCAGCTATCCCCTCGAATACGGAAATAATGGAAAGAAGACGTTCCATGCATCCTTGTTTGCCTGCCATTGCTTCAGAGAAAAAATGACTCATCGTGTCAATAGAAAAGGAAAAAGCGCTCAACATTATTTCCTCTTTATTTTCGAAATGGTTATAAATCCCTCCTTTTCGAAGACCAGTCTCGTGCATGATGTCGGATATAGAAGATGCCCTATATCCTTGGCTATTAAAAAGTTTCGATGCTTTTTCTAAGATCAGGGCTTTAGTCTGTTCTCCCTTGCGAGTAACCATGAATCTATTTGCCTCCGTTTGAAAAAAGTTTACGAATTTTATAAGACCATTCGGTCTTTTTTTATTGTACAATTAGGTAGTATCTTTGTAAAGTACAAATAATAATAGGCATATAAAAAGGCAGCAAGTTTGTCTGAACGCGGTAACCTTAAAGAAACAGGTACAAAGAAAACATGCTAGGCCCCCAATGATTCCACAAAATCACTTGCTTAAAACCAACGCAAATTATCAGTCAAAGTTACACCCTAAACAATTAGTGTACCAAAAACGGACGGATGTGGTACAAAAATAGATTTTTATAAAAATGATCTGTTACTTTTCATTTGTTTTGTCGTTTTTTAAATACATTTTTCATACTTAAATAACAAAAGCTTTTCAGTTAGCTGAACTTCTCCTATTTTTTCATAGCCAAATTTCTCATAAAAATATTGATTTCTTTTGTTTAAATATGGAGTATATAAACGCCAAATTTTTATCAATGGAAATTCAGCCTCCATTAATTTCATTATCTTTGTTCCTAGACCTTTATTTTGATATTCGTTTGCTATGAATAGTTTGTCTAATAACAGTATATTTTCTTTTTTACGGAGATCTATTCCACCGATAATGTTGTTATTTGACCATATTGTGTAATGAATAGAGTGTTCTATATTTTCGATTAATTTCTCAGGTGTCTCATTTACAGGAGTTGTATCGTGGTCTTGGTATAACTTATAGTCTTCTGCAAAAGCCTTTTTCTGAATAGACAACAACATATCTACTTCAGTTATACTTGTTCTTTTGGTGGTAATTTCCATCTGTGATGCACACCCTTTATTTAAATTTTTATGATAATTACTATTTAATCTTATATTTTTTGTTCAATTGAACTGCCCCGTAGTTTAAATAAGAAACTACAACTGTTTATAAACAAACTCTCTGTACTTTATAAAATTTTGCTTTTTATAAAAGTCCTTTGCAACACTGTTCTCAAACCAATAATCTAATTCTATTAAATCTATTCCTCGATCCTTCGCAATTTCATATATACATTCCATAAGACTTGAACCATAACCCTTATTCCTCTTTGTATCCACTATGCTGATGTACATAAACGGACTTATATCCTATTTTAAATACATTTTCCGGATGTTCTCTTATCTCTATCCAAGCATAGCCAAGTGCTTCTTCATTATCTTCTAACAAAAGGAAAATGAAACTTTCGTTATTAATCAGACTTTTGAAGACTTCCTTCACATTCTCATAGTTATATTCCTTAAAGTATTTAGGGTATAAATTTGAATGTAAATCGTGTACATATTTATTTAATTTAGCGACCGATTTAAAATTCCTGGTTTGACTAATTTTCATAACAAATCCCTCATCTATCTTTCACTATTTTAAATAATTGTACCTTTTTATGTAATTCGAGGGAAATTTTTAATATTTTCCTTATAGAACTATCCTGCCCCGATAGTTGCATAAAGAAAAAGCTGCCTTAAAGACAACTCCGATCCTAAGCTAAAGCACCCGTTCGTATTATAAGGTCAGCCAGAAAATATTTCTGGTTGACCATTTTTTATATCGATATATGCTAAACGGTAGCCGGGGTAGAACGTAAGCACCCGTGGGGCTTGATCCCGTCAGCTAAACAGTTCGCCCCCCTACTTGTAGAAACATGATTGAGGCTGGTTGGGACTAGGATCTCGTATAACAAGCGAAGCTATGATACTACAAGAAGGATTCAGGGGTACCAGTAATATTCTTAGGAGGAGATAATAAATGAATCCAGTAGTTAGTCTGGATGTAGCAAAAGGTGAAAGTAAGGTTCAAGCATTCATGGATAAAAAGAAGCCGTACAAAAGAAGCTTTAAAGTAACACATACTCTTGAAGGATTAGCTAATCTTCTTAACTTTATTAGAGAAGTAGAAGTGGTATCAGGAAAACGGCCTCCCATTGTATTAGAATCCACTGGACATTATCATACACCAGTTTTACAGTATTTCGAGGATAGAGGGAATTTATTGATTATCGTGAACCCACTCATATCACATCGAGCTAAAGAGTTCCAGTTTACGCAAGGTAAAGACTGATATCATGGACGTTTATCACCTCTGCGAGCATATGGCTGTTAAATGTGCTATTCGTGATTGTCGCAAGAAGAAAACGACAGATGAAATCATCCCTCGTAACAAGCGATTGCGAGAGTTTTATGATAAGAAACGTGAAGAAGGAAAGCCCTTTAAAGTAGCTGTGATAGCATGTGCCAATAAACTCTTACATTGGATTTATGCACTTATAAAAAGCAAATCACCTTTCCAAGATCTTGCCTAGTTTAAAAGTATAACTAATACGTCCAGAACTTTCCAAACATACAAACTTGGAAAGTTATTTGGTATGCACAAATTTAGTATAGCATGAAATATTTTAAGGTTTTATTGGAAAATATTGATAAACTATTGGCTGGTTTAGTTCAAGTAGGCACTAGTGAAACTTTTATTTATCTACTCCTGCATCTATTTTCCAGCTATTTTGCAACTTCCGGATATAAATGATCTGACCAATGTGATATGCGTTATGAGTTGACGCATTTCCGAGTATTGCCCACCATTTCACGTGTCCAGGATAACCATTAACTTCTCTCTCAACTTTTTCTTCAGATAATAACTCTTGCCAACGTAAAAGCACCTCTAATAGTTGTTTTTTTAAGTCAGCAAAAGTATGATTTTCAGGAATAATAAAGCTGTTATTATTATTTCCAATTGAAGGCACAGCATCAACGTGAGATTTTTGGTACCTTGTTTGCCATGTTTGATTCCAATATAGTAGATGCTGCACAATTTCAGCAATACTATTACTTTCTTCGTTTGGCTTCCAAAATGCATGTTCCTCAGACAATCTTTCTACTGAATCTGAAAATGGTAGGTACCAACTTGGGTCATTAGCATTTGCCAACAACTGATCCGATAAAACATCTTTTGCATGAACCATAACAAACACTCCTAATTTTTATATACTGTTTTTTCTAAATCTTTAAACAATGTCATCTTATTATATTCTACATAGTATATTGATTGTCCTGTTCTTATTAAGCTAACCTGCCCTTTAGTTGCATAAAAAAAGCTGCCTTAAAGACAGCTCCGCTCTTTAGCTAACGCACCTGTTTAAGAAGAACATTGTATAAAACTACCACATTGCACTTCCCAACATAATCATGCCAATAAATCCATATATACAACTGTAACTCCCAAACCATACAAAAATAAGTTATCTTTTTTAAATAGTCTGATCAGTTCAAAGAAAGAAATGACAATCCGTATAACCAACAACAGTCCAAATATACATAAAAATGACACCCCGATAGTCATTGGAATCTCTGTAACTAACCTCATACCATCTGACTCATCATTTGAGATTACCCCAATCCCCATTCCAATATAAATCCACAAAAATGACCTCAATATCAATGTAAAAAATAAAATGTAGTAACGATGAACATTAGGTGCTAAAGAAGAATCCACAGACGTTATCCATTTTATAAAATACTTGATACATAACCTACACGAAATAATAGGATGTAGCCACGCAAATATAAAATCTGTTTCATCGTCCTTAACATAAGAATTCTTTCCAAATGTCATTTTAATTATATTTGATTCGTTTTTCTTCTTTTTCTCCCTTTTCATCTTCAACAACCAATCTAATAGTGATAGTATAATTCGATATTCTTCAATCGAAATTATATCATAAACGAGAATAAAACTTTTTCTGTGTTAAAGAGTCATTTATGTATAAAACAACATTAAATCACTTGTTTCCTTATTCAACTAACCTGCCCCGTTAGTGACATAAGAAAAAGGCTGCCTCAGCAACCTTCCTTATTGAAGAAAAGCACCCGTTAGCCATCCATGAATCGCAAAAATCGGCGATTCACCACAAAGAATGAAAATGGTTAGGAAGTGTCAATACTGATACTGACCTTAATCCAGTCAACCCTAATCCATAGTCTAATTAATTAACGCTCTCCTCTTTTTTTAAACGATTGAGTAGGGTCGTCTTAAGTATTGTCATTTTTCATTTTTAAAGAAACTTATTTTTTCATGGTAGTTCATTAAGAAAATCGATTCTTATTAAAGAATCGCGCCTTTTAATTGATTTGTCTTTAATTGTTGTCCCTTCCTACTTTTTGAAAAACATCTAGAGTATACTGAACACTAAAACTCTTACAATAAGGTTCTCCCTTATTTAGAAATGCTTGATCCTGACTTTTCTCTTTTGAAACATACAGACCTAAGACTAGATTCATATGAGGATCTCCTCTTCACATAAATACAAAATTAGTCGGTAAACAAAAAGTTATTAAAATCAAAAGAATATTTTTCAAAATTGGAAATTTCCTTTTGTTTATAAAATACTGTTGCTCCAATCTTTTAGGGTTTTAGCTTATAATAACGGAGTTTAGTCGGCAGTATCTATCCCATCACATATATTATGTTAGGTATATGGATGAATTCTTTTGTGTTCGTTGAAAAGATATTAGCCCCATTACAAACAAAGCGAGTACAGAACATGTCGCATACATGATTGAGAATGATCCAAATTGAACGATGAATCCCATCATAAGACTCCCTAAAGAAAAGCCTAAGTCATATGAAGCGAGAAAGACACCGAGTAGAATATGTTTGGACTTTGTTGGTACTACAAATGAAATATAAGTGGTTAAAGAGGGATATAGCATTGCAGATGACAATCCATTAAATAAAGCTGCAACATATATGAAAGGTCCAATCATGAAACCACCAGCAAGAATTGTTGTTCCCACAAAAGAAGAAAGTAAGACAAGCACGATAAATTTCGGATGCCACTTACCATCTGATGGAATACGTTTTCGTAGGATAAAACGACTTCCAACCACAACAATTGATTGTAAGAATAAATAAAGTACTGCATTCCCTACATTTTCATTAACCATATACAAAGGTAAAAATGTTGAAATCGCTCCAAATATACAAGCACCTACCAGCATGGTAATTGAAGAAATAATCAATCCCTTGTGATGTCTTGCTTCCTTGAGAGCATACATCATTTCAAGTGACGTAAATGACGCATTCGGTTGTTTTGTTTTTGGCAAAGGTGAACGAACAAAAATGAACAGTGGAAAAATTGCTAAAGCTACGATAAATAGTTGTAAATATATCTTATCTGCCTGCGACCATAACAGTAATGCAAGAGCTGGTCCATATAAACTCGGCATAACGGATGATAAAGAATACAACGACATACCTTGTCCACGTTCTTCCTCTCGAAGTGTTTCTGAAATTCCCATTTGAATAGCCATTGAGAAAAAGGCCGTTACTACGCCTTGTAGGACGCGTACAACATATAAGCTATCAATACCATAAGTAATATAAATTAACAATGTAGCTACGTGCCCTATTAAAAGCCATTTCATAATTGTACATACACTATACTTAGCGACCATTTGCCCTGCCCATGGTCTTAAAAACATACATACAAGCATATATAAACCCATTATGATGCCGATTTCGCCTTCTAACATACCACTAGTGGAGGCCTGTAAAGGGAAGATGACTGTTAAAACAGAACTAGCTGTAAAAAAAAGCATAGAAAGTATATACACTTGAATCATCTGAAATGATAACGGTGTATATTTCACATGAATTTCCTCCCTTATCCTTACTATCTCATTTACCATACAGAATCTTAAATTTAGTTGTCAAACGAAATAGTAGACTTATAAACTTTTCCTGTCATTTGAATTAACATTCATCTTCCTCTTCCATGGGGAATACATAGTGGTGTTCCATATGGTGAATCCACTGTGACTTCACAATTCATTTGAAGTACTGTAATTGAATGCTTAAATAAGGTCTAGCATCAATCTAAGGATTTCTTTGTCACCCACATTGAAACAACACTTCTGTTAACTAATAATTTGCGAAAAAAGAGCAAAAACCAGAAAGTATGAATATACTTTCCGGTTTTTCCCTAAAGTGATAGAACCTTTGAAATTTTACTTACTAGTCATGATCTCTTCAAGTTCATCTAACATTTTGTTAGCTGCAATTACACCGCCAGCAGTATTCCAAACGGCGTCACTCACCTCATATGCATTTCCTTTTTTTACTGCATTTAGATTATTCCAAAGAGCTTCACTTGTCCATTCTTTTGCAGTATCTGTTGCTTCTTTATCTCCATCTGGAGCATATGTGAAGTAGAATAGAATATCTCCATCCATTTTAGGAATAACTTCTTTTTCGACTTGCAAAGAAAAATTACCAAGCTTATTGTCAGCGTTAAATAATTCTTTTTGTTGCTCAGCACGTTTAAATCCTAATTGGTCAAAAATCACGCCTGAAAATGAATCTGTGTAATAAATATATGAAGTGCCTGCTAGGAAACGCACAACAGATACTTCTTGGTTTACCTTATCACCTAGCTTTTCTTTTACATCTGCAATGTGTTCATTGAATTGCTGTAATACTTCATTCCCTTTATCCTCTTGATTAATTGCTTTTGCATATAGACTGAAATTTTCTTTCCAATTCCCTGTTAAAGTTTCAGAAAAAACAGTTGGAGCAATTGCACTTAATTTATCGTAAATGGCTTCTTGACGTACCTTATTCCCTATAATTAGGTCTGGTTTTAAAGCTGCTATTTTTTCCAAATTAACTTCAAGCTCAGTCCCTACAATTTCCACACCATCCATGTCATCTTTAATATGATCGTACCATGGATCACCAAGCCAAGATTTCACAGCACCTACAGGTTTTACGTCCATTGCTAAAAGTGCTTCTGTTCCTTCATTTGTTAAAACGACAACACGCTTTGGATTTTCAGAAATCGTTGTTTCACCCATAGCATGTCTAACAGTATACGATTGTTCTTCTTTTTCAGAAGACTTTGTGTTTTTTGTTCCAGCTTCATTGTTACCACAAGCTGCTAAACAAACTAAGCAAAAGACTGATAACAATAGAAAAATAGTTTTTGAATATGTACTTATTGTAAATCTCATTGTAAACCTCCTTGTGCAATTAAATGATAATGATTATCATAATCATTCATGTTACTGTACCAATATACATTTTGTCAATTAAATATTGATATAAAGAAATATAAAGTCATTGAAATTTACTATTAAAAATGTAAAAAAGGCACTACTTAAATTGTAGTACCTCCTTTTAAAGTTCTTTATATTTTAAAGAATGTAAACAAAGTGATATTGGGGATTTAATCCAAAGATATGTTAGTACATTAAGTTCTCCTATTGATTCCTTTTTAGAGGAGCACATTCTCAATTCCGTATTTTATACAATCAGTTACAACTCTGAAGTTGCAGGTTATTATGCCATACATAGTAACCAGAACCTAACTCAATTTTATTTAGATTTATCATACTACAAAAAATCCCAAGAGATTTTTGACAATGTTCTTAAGGATCATTCAATTCTGTCAATACTGGTTCCAACATGCGACGAACTTTTTTTAAGTTTGGTATTAGATCATGATTATAAGATCGAAAAACAAGATTACTTTTTCCAAGATAACAAAGTGGAAATTCCAAAGGGAAAATTATTTAAAGATGGGGAATTCAGAGCTGCGGTGCCTAGCGATGCTACAAAAATAACTGAGGTATGTCAGTACTTCATTGATAAAGTGGAGGAACGTATTGAAAATAGGGAAATATTCACCTACACCAAAGGAAGTATTCTGCTTGGAATAGGGATTATAGAAACAAGTAAGTTACTTGATAGATATGGAAATATCGGCATGTTTACAAATGAACAATACAGAAAAAAAGGAATAGGCAGAACGATAATTCATCATTTAAAGGAATGGTGTTATGACAATAATCTAAATCCAATTTGCGGTTGTTGGTATTTTAACACTCCCTCGAAACAAACGTTAGAAAGTGCTGGTATGGTCTCTAAAACAAGATTATTAAATATCAAAGTCCTATAGATTTTTAAATGAATGAATTTATAGCTAATCTTGAGTGATTCAAGAATCGGGCGCGATTGCTAAACGATGAGCAGTCGCTTTTTACTAGGTGGAACCGAATAGTTCTATAAATGATTGGATGTAAATAATTAAAAAACCCAGCTAATCTTCTCATGTGAAGGTAGCTGGGTTTTAAAGTTGGATGTGCAAAATACCACTTAAAATATACGCAAAAAATCTCCTAAAGTGACAACTCTAATTATAGTAATCTTAAGAACAAAAGCATCCCAATAGGGTAAACCTATTGGGATGCTTTTGTTCTATATATGATGATTCTTATTTACCTAAGAGTGTTGGAACGGTAACAAATTCATAGCCCTGTGCACGTAATTGGTCAATGATTTGAGGCAATGCCTTAACAGTTTCAAATTGCCCGGATGCATGGTAGTTATGTTGAAGGACTATGACCCCAGGGCTTGCATTTTGCTTCACTCTTGATAGAATATCTTCGGCAGACACTCCGCTCCAATCCATTGTATCTGCCGTCCACATGATCGAACGGTATCCACGATTATTAAGCAATGCTACCTGTTGATCTTGAATTTCACCATATGGGGGGCGGAATAAATCTGTTTTTAACCCTGTAATTTTCTCAATTTCTGCGGTAGTGAACTGTATGTTTTCGATAAATTGTTGGTTCGTGAGATTTGGTAAATGCGGGTGATCCCAAGTGTGGTTGCCTATTGCATGTCCCTCTCTGTAAATTTGTTTTAGAAGTTCAGGATACTCCCTTGCCTGCTTCCCTACAACAAAGAAAGTTGCCTTCACACCTTTTTGTCTTAAGATATCTAAAATTTGCGGAGTATAGATATCTTCTGGACCGTCGTCAAAAGTAAGGGCGATTCTTTTCTTACTGGGATTACCCATATAAATCATTTCATTTTTTATTGGAACATTTATTATTTGTCCAGGATAAATCCAATGAGGATTTTTAATTTGGGGGTTAGCTGCTCGTATTAACTCAGGTATAGAAACACCGAGTTTAATTGAAATATTATAAAGTGTTTCCCCTTTACTAATGTACGTTTTAGGAACTTCTAATTGTTGTCCTGGCTCAAGTATAGTAGATAGTAATTTGTTCAGGTTTACCACCTTATCTACTGATGTTCCATACTTGTCGGAAATTTTCGAAAGGGTATCTCCCGGTTGAACTGTGTAAGTTACAGCCATTGCAGGTTTTCCGAAAATAGGAAGAAAAACTAAGAGAAATACTATTAAACCGATCACTTTTTTAAGCATGATTTCACCACGTCCTGATCACAATACTTTTGAAACACTGCACTTTCATGAAAAATAGAAAGCGAACTTCTAAACTATTAACTACTTGGAATCTTTAACCCATCTCATTGCGGATGATAGGCAACCCTTTTACAAGGAAAAAATAAAACGCCCTCCATATAAGGAGGACGGAAAATCATCGTCGATAAAATCATAGCACACTATAGTGACAAAACAATACAGTCATATTATCTAAAAAAAGCCTCATTGTGTGTAGGGCAACCTAATTATCCGAAGGAAATTTTCCCATTTTTTTCGACACATATCCTCAAAATACGTCAAAATTCGTAGGTATTTGGTATTCTTTTACCATTGCACCCTCGTAAATAAATATTCTTTATGCAAGTATATTAGTATAGTGAGATTATTTTTTCATTACTAATGTCAATGAAGGAGTGTTTTTTTGGATATTTTTGTCGAATTTTTGTTATTTTTATGTATTGTGTTTCCTGTGCTTCATTTATTTCATTGTTTACCGTGGTTTCGTGAACAAAACGAAGGGCTCAAACAAAACCTTAAAATAGATAAGGGAATTAGCATCTTAGTCCCATGTTACAACGAACAGGGAATTATAGAAACTTCGATTAAGAGCATGAAATCGTTATCTTATTCTCAATTTGAGGTCATTTATATCAATGACGGTTCAACGGACGCCACAATGATTCTTTTGAATAAATTTCTAAAGTTAAGACCATGTTCTAAATCTCCGCTCAAAAGACTGTCTCATAAAAAAGTTGAGGAATTTTATCAGTCCGAGCTGTACCCTAATATTTACGTCTTAGATAAATTGAATGGCGGAAAAGCAGATTCATTAAATGCAGGGATTGAATATTCCAGTCAAAGTTTAGTGATCACATTAGATGCCGACACCATTTTGACAAATCAGGCCTTATCAGTTGTTAACGATACTTTTGAGGATAAGGATGTCGTTGCAGCCGGCGGAATGGTGCATGTTTTGCAAACAAAAACAGCTAAACCTTTAAATTGCTTGTCTTTTCTCCATGCAAACATGCTAATACGAGTTCAAACTTTGGATTTCCTAAAAGCATTCTATATTACAAAGATGTCTCTTTCACGCTTTCATGCTCTAGCAATCATATCGGGAGCATTTGGTATTTTCAAGAAACAAGTGCTTCTAGATGTGGGTGGTTACCGATCAACAATAGGAGAAGACATTGACATCACGCTGCGCATCCATAGGCACATATCGAAACATAAAAACAAGAAAATTATTTTTATACCGGAAGCTATTTGTTATACCGAATTGCCTGAAACCTGGAAGGATTTAATCAAGCAGCGCGTACGCTGGCAAAAAGCATTTATTGATTGCTTTATCCATTTCCGGTCCTTTTTTGGAAAAACTTTATTTACTAAAGCCGTCTCATTTTTTTATATATTTGAGTCATTTCTAGTAGGCACCATCGCTCCTTATGTAATGACAGGTATAGTTGTGCTAAATGGGATCTTAAACCCTCCATCTTCCTATGTTCATTACATATTATTTTATTTGCTTTACATTTTTTTATTTGGAATAGCGTATGACTTGGTGGCAATTGGAATGGGAAAGTATTACGGGTTTTCGTTTCAAAAGAAGGATGCATCCCGCTTACTATTTGCCATCATCTTTGATATTTATGTTTATCGATTTGTAACGATGTACATCGTATTGTATGGAAGTATTTCTTATTTCTTTAACAAAAAATGGAATAAAGTTGCTCGAACAGGACGAAATTATCAAACTGATTCTAAACCTGATTCTAAACCTGCAGCATAGTCATTATTATTTTGAAAATGTTTTTTATAACTAACAAGTAACAAAAAACTGTGAAAATGCTCAATTTAAATAGTTTTTAAAGTGAGGTTCAAAATGGGTACTAGAAAGAGAAAAAAAGTTCTACTAATGATTTTAACAATAATTTGTGTATTAATTATAGGGTCAGGCAGTTATACATATTATTTATGGCACATGGTAACGTCAACAGTAGCAAATATTGAAGAAAATATCGATCGTGATAAATCTGAAAAACGATTAGAAAAAATTAACTTCAAAGAAGGTGATCCGATAACTGTTTTGCTAATGGGGATTGATAATCCAGCAGGTCAAAAACGTGGGCGGTCCGATTCATTAATCTTATTAACGATTAACCCTCACTCCGAATCGATGCACATGGTAAGCATTCCTCGCGATACGTACACAAAGATAAAAGGGAGCTGGAAGACAGACAAAATTAACCACGCTTATGCGATCGGCGGCACTGAGATGACCATTCGTTCTGTGGAAAATCTCTTAGATGTTCCTGTTGATTATTTTGTGAAGGTAAATATGAAAAGTTTTAAAGAAATTGTTGATACAGTAGGAGGAGTGGAAGTAAATAATGATTTAGATTTCACTTATTACAGTGTGCACTACCCAAAAGGTCGTCTCCATTTGGATGGTGAAAGAGCACTGAGGTATTCTCGGATGAGAAGTAAAGATCCGCGGGGAGACTTCGGCCGGCAAATACGACAACGTCAAGTAATTGAAGCTATAATACAAAAAGGCGCAAACATATCCTCTATCACGAAATTTGGCGAGATGGTTAAAGTCGTTGAAAATAACGTAAAAACGAACTTGACTTTCGATGATATGTGGGAGATTCAATCAAATTATAAAGATGCTCGGAAAAATATAGAGCAGCACAAAATTGAAGGAAAAAGTAAGGAAATAAAGGGTACTTACTATTATATACCTGATAAGGAAAACCTTCGTACAGTTTCTAATGAACTGAAAAAACACATTGAGATTAACAATAAAACTCCGTAATAATTATTTAATCATTTGTTAATTCAGTTCTGGTGCAAAACCACTCGCTAGAAACATAGAGTATCCATTTCCTTTAAATTACTAGCTTATGAAGCTAACCCGAACAGATTATAGATGAATACTTTTGGACAGAGAGCGTATTTTAAAAAAATGTTCTGGTGCAAAAACTCCAAGATAATTGCAATTAATCCCTAAATCATGGACATTTTTTTGGTTTAAGTCTCTGTTATCAAACTGTTATTTTTCATTAACTAAACTGTAAACAAGCTATGATATGGTAGATACTCCAAGGAATTTCCTTTAGTAAAAAGCCGGTAATCCTTTATCAGAGGAAAGCCGGCTTTTTCATTCAAAGAAATTAAGGGTAGTTGCCATGCATGTTTAAGCCTTAAACAAAAGGTCCTTTCACATTAGACTACCGAATGAAAAAAAATGACTTTTTCTAGTATCCACAATTTAGCAACTTTATTGTGATTACATGCTTTAATGAATACAACTTTGATATGAAGAAAGTGTCAAGTTTACATTCACTGCGCCCTCTTAACCAATAAAAATAAAAGCCGATGATTCCTTAGCGCTACTAGAAGGGCTTAGTATTATCAATCAAATAGAGTAGGCGACTAACTTGTTTATCCTGTTTTTTTCATTAAAATTACTAAAGGTGCCTTTTCAAATAACAGATATATAAGAAGACGATCTAGCTGATGACTTGCATTAATTGTTTCCGGGGACGTTAGTCCATGCAGATTTCCAAGGAGGATCATTTCTTCTCTCTTTGTATTAATTTGAACAAGCAACATCTCATTGGATTTTGCACCATCACTTTATCCCCTTATATATACATAAGTGAGGAATGTTTTTTTTGTGAGGTTCTTTATTAATTACGAACATCCATTGCAAGTGACCTAGTAAGACAAGAGCGGTGCTTGATTGGAGAAGATTAAACATACTATAGGGAGAGGTATAATTTCCATAGTACTATGGAGGGGACAATAGTATGAAAACATTAGCCAAAATAGAAGAAGAATATCAGGAAATCATTCTTTTAGTAAAAGAGCCTATGAGAAGCCATTTATTGATTGAGTTAATGACCGAAATGGAAAGGGAATACCATATCCCTATGATACGTACTGAAGATTGGGAAATTAAAAATAAACCAGTTATTGCATTATATAGTAAGATTAAGTTAAACAATAACTTAAATTTTTAACCATATTTATTTTGATAGAATAAATATGGTTAAAAAAAGTCCATTTTCGAATGCCACTCTTTTAAGGGTGGTATTTTTTTGTTCAGTTGTAGCTTTGTAATAATGTTCAATCAACAAATAAATCTTTTTATTTTTACAGTTCAGTTACCATAACACTTCTTATAGAGGTACCGCCACATACCTCTATAGGTTCGGAAGAATAATCCGGAACTACTTAACCAGTACCATTAAAGGAGGAAAAAAGGTGTCATAACTTAAAACTTTAGACACTCATTATCAAAGGTGTGTTTAACAAAAAGAAAAACCACCCTTTGAAAAGGTGGTTTTAGAGCTGTAAAAGTGTACTATTATGAACGGTGTTTACCAACTGTAAAAAGCAATCGAACTCCCATTCAAATTACTATTCACTTGGGGTACTAGGGGCAGTACTAACGAAAAATAACCCCTGCCCAACTTTTTAAGTCTGGTAACAGAGGCAATTGGAGTAAACCGTTTAGGTGTATCGAATTATACCCCAAACATGGATTGCGTATCCAAAAAGATTTAGCTTGTTTTGATACCAATCTGCTATTCAAATGAGCCGGGAATTGGGACATGGGGCAAATATTGGTGAACGTTAATACGCCCACCAATATTTGTAAGGGTAAAAAAAGAGCCTGCGATTATCTTATAAACAAATATAAAAAACCACAAAAGATGCCCTTTACACTCAGGCGGCTTCTGTGGTTAGATCCAACACATTTGTAATTTTTACAAAAGCGAAAGGATTATACACCGATTTGAAAATAAATGTTTAGGTATCGTTTATGGTTAAGGTCCAATGCTATGTTCTACTGCATTATCCCAACTAGGAAAATAATACAATGCATTTTTCATTAACTCCGGATCTGACTTCTTTACCTCTTTCTTCCGAGGTGGCTTCCCTTCTTTTTCTACTAATTCAGAAATTTGATTCACGACTTCTTCAACACTCATATTTACTTCCATCTGTTCCCTCCTTCTGTTCTTAGTTATATATTTTCCTAATTGATGAAAATTAATACAATTTTTGATCAGCTAAACTGTCCATTTAATTGAACAAGTGTATTTTTTTCTCTAATTTGAATGTATGATAATGCTAAGTATATTACTTTCAGTTTTAAGGAAAAAATATTGTTTCTTTCTATTTTGACACAATAAAAAAGACACTGTTTCCCTTAATCTTTATCGGGAGCAGTGTCTTTTTTATTGTCCTCTAAGGAGGAAATACCATGTTAGTAGCAGACAGAATCGAAAATTTTAAAGACTACAGCAAGTTTTGCAGCATAAAACTAATAATATAGTTCAACATTCAAGTGTCGATTCCTTGTTCAACTAAACTGCCCCGATATTGCATAAGAAAAAGCTGCCTTAAAGACAGCTCCAATCTTCAGCTAACGCACCTGTTAGCCATCCATGAATCGCAAAAATCGGCGATTCACCACAAAGAATGAAAATGGTCAGGAAGTGTCAATACTGATACTGACCTTAATCCAGTCAACCCTAATCCATAGACTAATTAATTAACGCCCTCCTCTTTTTTTAAAACGATTGAGCAGGTTCTTCTTAAGTATTGTCATTTTTCATTTTTAAAGAAACTTATTTTCATGGTAGTTCCGAAAGAAAAAGGTTGCCGCAGCAACCTCCCTTTTTTAAGTAAAGCACCCTTTAATTGGACAAAATTAAACTTATCGATTTATATTCTTTGTCATACCAATGGTAAACTTCTCAAATCCAAAAGTTTCATAATATGATTCCAAACTTTCTACACACATAAGTTGAGGAATTACTCGATTTTGCTCACAATGTTCAATTATTCGATTCAACATTTCTTTGCCGATTCCTTTGGACTGGTAGCTCGGTAGTACACATACTCCACATACAACTCCAGTAATCACACCATCTGAAATAACACGTCCCATACCTACTAACTGTTGTTCATCAAAAGCATAAATTACATACCAACTTTGAGTGCACATTTGTTTCAAATCATTAACTGTTAATTCAAGTGAATTCCATCCTATAGATTCATATAAGGTTAGTAACGGCTTAAAATTTCCAGGTGGTTCTATTGTATAATGTATAGATTTTTCCATATGATCACCTCCCTGAATTTTTGTATCTTACAGCTTAATCTCAACACATAATTTGGATGATTTTTACATATTTTCTACCGCAACCCTGCCCCTTTAGCTCCATAAGAAAAAGATCTGCTGTGGCAACTCTCTTATGGAAGTAAAGCACCCGTTAGTTTAAGTAGTTTTTTTCACAAAGTCAGTTATATTTTAAACGCATTTTTCCATTCTAGTTTAAAGATTCATAAAAGACGAATCTTTAGTAGGATTCGCCTTGATTACGGTAAAAACTCTTAGATAAACACCTTCCGTTAGATGAAATTTAGCTTGCTAGATATTCAACAATAATTTCTATTATTCCTCACCAAAATTTACATCAAATAGATAATCAGATAATTCAGTACTTTCGAAGCTTTCTTGTGTGATATTTCCTCGATCATCTCTTTCTTCTCCCGTTTTCTTCATTGCAAATGTTGAAATATAATAACCTTCAACTGGTAACTGCTCATCATCTAATAATTGTATTTCTCCATTTGATATAACATGAGTTCGATTTTCTACTGCATAATTGATTCGTTCCCCTGTACTTTGTATAACATAGGAAGAAAAGTCACCCTTAGCATGAGTAATATCTTTAATATCAAGCACATTAAGATTTTCAAAAAAATGCTTAGCATCAACTAATCGATTGTATTGGGGCCATGTTTCAAGCTGACTATTCATAACCTGATACCTATTCTTATCAATATCATATCGAATTTGATAGAGATTATAGCTATTGCCATTTTGCCCAAGTAGTTGCCAGCTTAAGTCTGTAATTCTACCATCTTCAGTAGTCTACTTCAAAATCCTCAAGCCTCAAACTGTTGTTCTTTAATTCTTGCTTAACCAGTTCATATTCTTCTTGAAAGTTCATCGTATATATTGAACCAAGTTCATGCTCAATGAATATTGGGCGACTTTCCCATTCATCCATGGCATATGGTATGGTCCAATGGACGAATATAAATGCAAGAAAACCAAAGACTGTAGCTATTCGTTTTACCCGTACATTTAACTTAGGTCGAAAAAATATCAGATACACTACAAACCCAACTGGAAGTGAAATTTGATTGAAATTAAAGGCAAATGAACCTAATATAAAATATCCAATTATTTTTAACGGAAAATAAGATTCTTTATCGTCATTTTTCCACACTAAAAATAAAAAACTAACAATTAATATCACTGTGTAAACAATAGATGCCATTTTTAAGTCCCCCTATCTGGTAGGAAATCGCCTTGATTGTATAATTTGAATCACCCAATACATATGAAAATTTTACCATTATTATAGTTATCCGAAAAGACATTAAGACTATTACTTAATAACTAGACAAATTCCAAAAAAAAAAATGGCTATATCATAACCAGGATTATCCTTATGGCACTAACCTGCCCCGTAAGTGCCATAAGAAAAAGCGTCTTAAAGTCAGCTCCGATCTTCAGCTAACGCACCCGTTAGTTTAAGTGAATATATTCACAAATGTTAACCAGACAATGTGCTTAATTTTTATAGTCCCTAATATAATGATAGAAGTTATTTTTTGTAGCTTTTAAATAAAGTTTGATCAAAAATGAATACAAAAAACCTTGATAAATGAATAACTAGAAAGGACATGTTTGAAAAAAGATTAATCGTTTTGTGTTCCTTAATCACCTAACGCATTATTTGAGGAAACAAGGATATAAAGTAATTGGGATCAGTGGCAGCAGCATTGTGAATCGTATGCCGCAAGTTTTAAAAAGAGTGAAAACAAGATTAAATTAAGGTTTTTTTCCTCTCGAATAGTATGTAATAACGTGAGCTAAAAAAGGATTTTTTGTAAACTATTACTTCATGCATACTATTCTTTGAAACAACACATTATAAATAATGTCGATTTATTAGAATTAGCAGGGCATTTGATGGAGGAAAGAAGTAATGGTCATCGGAGCATTATCTGCTGATGGAGTGGTCACGAGAACATGGTCGACACTTGATCTTAACGAAGTTTTGAAGTCTTCAGTTTGATCTTTGAACGGTTTCTATCTATATTGCTCGTGGTTTGGATTATGCGAATATTTGCCATATTTATCATCACATACTATGCAGCTGCTTTAGGTCTAGCTCAACTTTCGAAAAAGAGCATTCACACATTTATCTATGGCTTGCTTCGGATTCTATATATATTGCCAAGACTCCGAAAAATATCAATGACTTTTAAAACTTGGAGATTTCGTCGGCAATGTCGAATTGTTGTTATTCGGTTTACTCCCGCTACCCCTGCTTATTATCTCAAGAGTAAAAGAGGAAAGTATGAAACAATCACATAACAATATACGGACCCTCTTCGTTTCACTCTCCGTTCTCTTGTTCTTATCTCTTACAGGATGTTGGAGCACTCGTGAAATTGAAGAGCAAAGTTTAAGTATAGGTTTGGCATTCGATAAAGACAAGAAGTCCTTCATTGAGAAAGAGTTAAATGAACAAAAGGAGGGATATTATTCAAAAAAAGACCTGATTACTTCAACCTATCAATTTATCACTCCAGAAGTAGCAAGTTCAATAACTAAAAAAGCCGGACCACAACAAAAATCTTATATTAATGTTTCTGAAACTGGGGATTCCGTCCATCAGATGATTCGTGAACTTTCATTAAAAATTGAAAATCCCATAATAAGTAATCATATGAAAGTGATTGTCATAAGTGAAGATCTTGCAAAATCGTATAATTTGGGACAATTTCTTGATCAAGTTCTTCGTGATAATGAAATTAGACCAAGCTGTCTTGTGCTCATTAGTAAAGGAAGAGCAAGCAAGACACTGGAAACAAAGACAGCAGGAGAGATTCCAGCGTTTCGTCTGGTTGGTATTGTAGAAAATGCCTATCGAACAGCCAGGATTTTGCCTCCTATGTCGCAAATTAAAGTTGAGAGCAAGATCCATTCAGGATCTAGTTTTCTGTTGCAAAAAGTATTATCAGTGAATGGGCAAGTTAAATTATCGGGAGCTGCCGTGATCAATGGAAAGACCCACAAAATGACTGGTTTTTTGAATGAGGAAGAACTAGAAGGCATAACATGGATAACAGGCAAGGGGAAAAGTGGTGTAGTAAAAAGCTATGATAAAGAAACTGGTCAGCAGATTGTGTATGAGATAATGTCCATGAAAAGCAGAATTAAACCTCGAGTTAAAGGAAACAACCTCTCTTTTGATGTAAATATTGAATCAAAGGGAAGGCTATCTGAAACTTGGGTGGTTCCGGGAGATCCTTTTAAAAATGAATTTCTAAAAAAAGCAGAAAAATCATCTGAAAAAGAAGTGAAACGCTTGGTGAAGAATGTAGTAGAAAAGTTGCAAAAAGAATACCAAGTGGACGTTGCTGGCTTCGGAAATCAATTGAGGATTGAGAACCCCAAAGTATGGAAGAAGGTCAAAAAGGATTGGGACCAAACATTTAGTGAAACCCCGGTCAACTACAATGTAAAATTAACTATTGAAAATTATGGAATATCAGGATCTGCAAAGAAGTGAACCCTCAGGATACCCACATTGACCTTCTAGTCTCCATTAAATGTGAAAAATGAAATGATTAAAAGACGATTTTCATACTGCAAAATGTCTAAACATCTTCTTTTAATGGAACCTAAACACTCTATTCGTAAACGTCAAGTAGTCCCGAATTTTTATCTTGTATTGGGGACTACTTGACGTTTACCTATACATAGAATAAATAACCCAACAATATAAGAAACAATTGGTATGTTAGCCTCCACCAAAAATCGCCCAAACAAATAATCAATTATTACCTTTATTTTACCATAAAACCCACAATTTCTTGTTGAAGTAACCTGCCCCTATAGTTCATTAAGGAAAACCAAAATCAAGTATAGATCCCCAAAAACCTTCCGGTATTCAGGAAATACTTGATCTAAAATGGTGAGAAACTGAAGTTTAGCTTCCACATACATATTCGTTACGATTTCCTGTTGTCTGGACAAATTCCGAAGGTCTAATAGCTGAATTCCTCTAATTTTATGAGGTTCAAAACCCTACACAACTGGTACGCATCGATTGCGTCCGTTTTTACCTTCCGTAAACTGGACTTCTTTGCCTGATAAGAAATAATCGGATTTAGTAGGATATATAGAATCCCTTGTTCCTCCAAGTATTGCATAACGGGAGAATGGTAATGCCCTGTAGATTCTAAAATGACCATAGGCATCTGCCCTGCCACCTCTTCAACTTCTTTTAGAAAGTGATCCCATTACTCCTTGGTATGCTTCATTGAAAAGCTCTTCCCATACGGTTTAGATTGGTCTAAAAATGCATGAACTTGGCTCTCTCCTTTTGCCACATCCAGAATAACAACTGGATTCATTGTTTTTTCCGCCTCTACTTACTAACCAGTATCCCTAGTCCTCCATGTAGGGTCATAGCTTCGCTTGTTATACGAGATCTGCGTCCCAACCAGCCTCAAACATGTTTCTACAAGAGGGTGCGGACAGTTTAGTTCACTGGATCAAGTCCCACGAACCCGTACGTCCTACCCTGGCTACTGATATAATAGATTCTATTAAAAAAAGGTCAACCAGTAATTTTTACCGGTCGACCTTATAATACGAACGCACCCGTTAGCCATCCATGAAGCGCAAAAATCAGAGCTTCACCACAGAGAATGAAAATTGGTCTCTATGTCGATAATGTTTTAATGGCTGGCGAAGAAGGTCGTTGAACTATGGTGCCTTTGAGCCCATCCGTTAGTCTGACTCCGACGTCCACGGTGTACC
>NZ_JAUUTW010000038.1 GCF_030676415.1 Peribacillus frigoritolerans
ATTAAAACTTGAGGTGATGAGGATGCTTTCTAAACATGATTCTATTCAGCGAGATCAACTTGAAATGATTACTTTAGATCAACTGGTGCCACCGAACCATTTGGTTCGTAAAATGGAGGCTGCCATTAACTTCACTTTCATTTATGACTTGGTGAAAGATATGTATTCAGAGGTAGGACGCCCAAGTATTGATCCAGTTATTTTAGTTAAACTGACTTTCATTCAATATACCCTCGTAGAGCCCCAATCTCTTAACTTTAGGCGAAAATTCAAAGGGAATTTCAAAAGGGGTTCAGAATTTTTTAATTCCGAACCCCTTTTGTCTACAAACTGACACCCTCAATTTGAGGTGTTTTTTGTCTAAAGTGAAAAAGATTGTAAATTATCTATTTTGTCGTAAAAGGAAACGCCTGCGATAAATAATGATATTGTGAAAAAAACAAACAAGTTTCCAATGATACCAGTAAGTTTCAAAGATCCTTTTTCACCTTTAAAAGCTAATATAAATCCGATTATCGGAGCAATTATCATAATTCCAAATATGAGATATCCAAAAAAACCAGTACTACTGTAATCGCTACTAGACATTGATGTAGCTGCATAGTGACCTAACATCATGGTCATTATAAATAAAAGAATTGTAACAACAAAACAAGAAATAGAAAATATGCTGAACTTCTTTTTAGTCACGAAAGTTCCTCCTTGTTAGAACGAGTCTGGATTTAATATACATCATACACACAAAATGGATTAACGACAATGACTAAATTATCGCATCAAAAAAAGAAGCGAAGGTTTTTAATTTAACCTTGGCTTCTTACTTGTTATTTTAATTGTATGAATCCATTGCCAACTTGGTTGATCGAAAATTCCCCCAATGGTTTTGAGTGAAATAATAAATAATCACACACAAACATTGGAACTAAATGAGGTTCTTGTGTTTTTAAAGTTTTTATAATGAGTGCAGCTGCATCGGCAACAAAAGGTGAGGCCATAGAGGTGCCGGTTAATCCGACATAATCGCTATTTATGTGTGTAGATAAAATATTTTCTCCTGGTCCAACAAAATCTAAATTTACATTTGTATTTGAAAATTTGGAAGGCGTTCGTGCTTCAGAAATAGAATCGACTTGAATTACTTCCTTGTAATACCCGAGATAAGAAATTTCTATTGTTTCGCTATTTCCGTCTCCTTCATTACCAGCTGCGGCTACTAATACAATTCCTTTCGATCTCGCATATTTTATAGCTCGATGTAACTCCGCATTTGTTTCAGAACCACCTAACGACATATTAATGACATTGACTTTTTTTCCTGTTGGGCCAATCCAATCGGCTGCGTATCTAATGGCTTTTATTAAACTCTCAAAGCTTCCTTTGCCCTTTTGGACAATTACCTTTAAGATAGGCAATTGACTCTCAGGTGCTACTCCTACAAGGCATTTTCCGTTGTTTGTTGCTGCAATGATTCCGGAAACGTGTGTGCCGTGTCCCTGGTAATCATTATAAATACTAGGATTGCCTTCGTCATCTTCTGTGAAATTATAACCACCGATGATATTTTGCTTTAAGTCTGGGTGATTGGTTTGAACTCCACTTCTAGAACGGCTACAACAATATCAGAACCTTGGTTTGTTTCATTCCATAATTCTTGGACCTTGATTTTATCTAAGTCGTCAGCTCGATGCATAACACTTTAAATAACTTAACAATTTTAACCGGGTAAAGGTTATCTCTTTTTTCCCCTACATCTCCGCCTTTAATCAATTAGGTGAATTGATCAAAGTAATTTGAAACAAAAATAAAGCCGATAAAATCGGCTTTGTAGAAATAAATATTTTCGAATTTTTTTTGCTCAAATCCTACAATTTCTTCTTTTGTTCTTGTTTTCTCATCTTCGATGATTGTAAAAGGAAGTGCTCGTACTCCAAGTTCAGTAAGTTCTTGAGAAACTTCTGGGTCTTCTGTGTTTACTGCGAATGTCATTTTCTATTAACCCCAATCTTTTAAGTTTGTACAATGTCCGCAATAGTCACTAAAATATACCGTTGTTTTTTTATTATTCATTTTGTCCACTCCCTACTTGTTTTAACAAATAGAAGTGGGTAAACCGCAGGGTAATTAAACTGTCCAAGAAAAAATTCATTACCAAAGAACCAGACAATTCTCGCAAATGGAAAGAGCGTTCTAAAAGTTGGTTTATAATTGAGCCATTCTTCCCACTTCCATTAATGAATAGAAAAAAAGAGGGAGGGATTGTATACCTATGTCAATTGTAGCTAATAGCCATCAGGTCAAAGATTTATTAAACAAGAGTAAAATTATGGTTAATCCGTTATTGAGGGGGTTTCTAGAAGATGAAGAGTACTTTTCCTTATTTGAAAAAGCTATTTTAGATCCTACTGAAGAAAACAAAGACAGGGTAGAGGAGGTATTTAAAAGTCATTATGAAAAAATTAGATTGGAATCCTATTTGAAAAGCCTGATTAGATACTATTCAATTGACTTTGATAAAAAAGTAAGAAAGATTAGGGGTCGATTTACTCTATCGCTTGATAATCCAATTGGTTTTTTTGAAAGTTTTAAAGATTTGATAGTAGATGAAAATGCAGAGGACTTCGATTCTGAGCCTGAAAATAAAACATTACGTGATGAAGTTGATAATGAATTACTTGTTCAAGCTTTAGATGTTTTAACTGAATCGCAATATAAAATTTTAGATTTGATCTATATAAAAAATTTATCAAAGACTGAAATTGCAAATTTGATTAATTCATCGCCACAAAACATTTCTCAAATTCACAAGAAAGCTATCAAGAAACTAAAAAAAAGCATAGCAGGTGAAAATATTAAAAATAGAAGAAGCGTGTAGTAGCTGTAGCGACTGTATCAATGAGGATTGTTTTAGAAAACTTGAAGGAACAATCAAAAGAGCTCTTTCTCAAACTGCTTTGCAAGAAAGAGGAGATCTGGAGCAAGAGCTTTATATAAAGGTATTTGAAAAAACGAAGAACCTGAATTTTAAAGAAGAAGCACCAAGCTTTTGGGAATTACTCAAAAAAAACTTTTAGATGGTTACATTTTGCCATTATAAGTTCACTTAAATGGGTGTAACGGTGGCATAGTCAAGTGGTTAAGGTCAAGGTCTACAAAACCCTAATCCCCGGTTCAAATCCGGGTGCCACCTTCCTTACTTTTAAATTGGGGTGAAGCAAATGGAAGAAGTTATAGAGAATGAATTTAAAAAATACAATCAATTCAAAATGGATCTTTTGAAAATGTCCCAATGCCTTGAATGTTGCGATGAATCTCAAAAAGAACTTTATCAAAATATATGCCTTGAATATTCTAAAGAACCGAAAAAAATTAAAACATCTATCGAAAGAACATATGGTATTGAAGAATGTAACAATTGTAAGCCTTAATCTCTCCCCTCCCTGGGATATATAAAATAACTTTATGTCCAACTAAAATAAAAATGGGGCTGTCTTATAAGTTCCTAAAATAAATAAAACAGGTGAAGAAAAACAATTCGTTTTTCTTCACCTGTTTTTCTATTTTTATAATTTTCTCCTGAAGGTAGTTAGCAAAAGCCGGCTAGAATATGGGCCATGGCTACGATGCCAAATTCCGTTTGAACTTTCGTTAAACCCCGAAGCGAAAAGCGACGGAACGATCGATTGCCCTTGGTATGGCCAAAAACACTCTCTACCTCGATTTTTCGTCGAGCGTAAATTTGTGCATTTGATTCAGACCAAAGGTTCACTTTTGCTTTCGCTTTTAGTTCTTCGTAATTAGATTAAAATGCACCTGGTGATTTTTTGTGCATAAATTTTATAAAAGGGGGATTGCTTCTAAAAGTCATTTTACTGACTTTTAGGACAGCCCCCATTTTTTCAATCTTTTCCCACATCTTAGCCCGGTCTATGGCAATTGGAATGGCTTTTCCATCCTCATATCCTTCATCCAATAATGCATTCGCGATTTCTATAGCCTTTTCCCTTACATCTTCATCTAAATTCTTCATCGAATTTGGGTAATCGTTCTTATTCCATGGCACTAATACCGCCTCCTAGATAAGAAAGTCTCTTTTTATGTTTCCCTTCTTTAATGGGCGGTAAACGTTTATCGGGCCGCTTTCGCTTCCAAAGCCTTCAATTGACCGATCAACATTTCCTTATCCAACTTTTCCCCGATCATGACGATATTCAATGGCATTTTCATCATTTCATTCATATACATCGGCATTCCGTAGGAGTATTGGAATAAATGGGGGTATTGTGAATGTGTAAAGGAAATGTATCCTTTCATTCGGTAGACCGTTTCCGGTAGAGCCCTAAGCCACTCTTCAAAGTCGGTTTGTGCCACGGCACCTTCAAATGTATGAACGACTGCAGTTAAATGCAAATGGTCATGTACATCAAGCTTTTGATGGCCGTTATGCCGTTTTCTTTGCATCTGCTGCAATGATATCAAGGAAACGGCTGCATATTCCGTCAATAAACATACAGCATCCGTATTCAGCGCCTGTATCGTATATATCAGCTGTGCAGCCTCCATCTCACTTACTAAATCCGCTTTATTCAATAATATGAAATCGGCATGGTGGATTTGCTCGGCAAGCAACTGTCGAAGCTGCGGAGTCAATTCCTCCCGATCGCGCCACCTTAATAAATCAACGACCGTGATAATCCCTTTATACTCCAGCTTTTTGGCGAAAATCGGCGACATGATGCCATCCAATACTTCAACTGGATGAGCTGCGCCCGTCGTTTCAATATAAACCGCATCCAGTTCATTTTCCGTTAGCAATTCATGAAGCTGAACTTCCAGTTTATCTTGAATTGTGCAGCAGATGCACCCGTCAAACAACTCCTTCAGAGGCACTCCATCACCAATGAGCCCGCTGTCAACCGATACACTGCCGAGCTCATTTAAAAGCACGGCCACTTTTCTACCCGCTTCACTTTCCTGTTTTAAAATATTTCGAAGAAGCGTCGTTTTCCCGCTGCCGAGAAAACCGCCCAATATGTACACTTCGGTCGTTTTCATTCTTATCTGCTCCTATGATCCGGTTAAATTCGATTCCGTTAAATTTTATCATACTTATCTAACTAAAGCACTTGCCGGATCCACATAAAAAAACCAGCCCGTAAGCTGGTTTTTCAACATTGATTCATGCTTGAACTTCGTCTTTTTCATAAATCGGCACCCATCCTGCAGCTGTAACGAAAATACGGACAGCAACAGTTTTCCTATCTTCCGCGAGCGTGAAATAATGTCTTGTTGATTCTGGTACACTAATAAGATCTCCTGGATTAAGACGTACATCAAACCACTGTCCATCATTGCCTTCAATGGCAAAAATACTCGTTCCGCCTGCTATGAAACGCACTTCATCATCTTCATGGTGGTGTTCCTGCTTAAAGTTTTCAAGCATTTGATCCAAGTTCGGATTCGCATCGGATAATGTGATGATATCATGCGCTTTATAGCCTCTTCTTTCGGAGATTTCCGCTATCTCCGATTGGAATGTTACAAGGATTTCCTCCTTTTCAGAATCTGTTAGATCGTATTTTTCCACAAGATGGGCAGGTAATTTAGAAATGTCCCATTGCTCATAGATAACCCCTTGTGTTTCTAAAAATCCTTTTACCTGTTCACCGTTTTCAATAACTTCGTTTGTTTCATGGAATCTGATCGTCGCCATCATTCATTCCTCCTCTATGAGTGTTTATCTTAAAGAACCTGCAAACGCTCTTTGTTGATTAAGCAACAGTTGATATTGAAATAAAAATTCGCAAGCTTCAAGTATTCTTTTTGCTTCGAGTCCGCTTTTGCCCCAAACCGTAATACCATGATTCCGGATCAGCACGGCGCCAGAGTCTTCTTCGACATGTGGTTTGAACTTATCGGATAACAGTGGAATGTCAGCGTGATTATATATGATTGGAATACGAAGCTCCGAATCTTCATCCCACCGACCGGTCGCCTTAATGATTTCATGATTACGAAAAGAAACTTGGCCTTCATCTCCGTACAATTCTGATATCACATTATTTTCAACTGTATGGACATGGAGTACACAGTTCGCATTGGTTTTCCGGTAAATGACTGTATGAAGTAAAGTTTCGGCCGATGGTCTTAGGCTCGTTTCTTCTACTGGTTTTCCTTTTAAATCCACCAGTAAAAAGTCCGAATCCGATTGCTTCCTTTTATCCTTACCGCTTGCCGTAATATAAAAGAAAGGGCTTTTAGGCTCGCGGATGGACAAGTTCCCGCTAGTTCCCATAAACCAATCCCTTTCGGCCAGTTCAGCTTTAATATCTGCCAACTCCCGCCATTCTTTAGAATGAGTGTTCACGCTTTAACCACCTCCTGCTGCTTTAAAATGTCAATTACATCAAAAAATGTTTCAAATCCTTGATGTGGAATTCCTTCCCTATCGCATTTTTCAAGCAGTATGTCACGGGCTATGACAAAATCGGCCTGTTTTGCCGCTTCAAAATCCGTTACTGAATCTCCAATAACGAGTTTAAAATCTTCCGCACCCGCTATTTCCCTCATAATGGATGGCTTGCAGCAACCGCAATCATTATTACATTGATCATCACAAGCATGTGGCCACTCAATATATATCTTTTCCTTATCAAAAAATGCATGGTTGCAATAAACAGACTCTGTTGGCAAGATTTCATTTAAAAGCGGTGCAATGAAGAAATCCATGCCCCCGCTTACAATATATAGAGGGATGTTGGCTTGTTTCGTATACTCAACGAATTCATAAAACCCTGGACGAATGCCGGCCGTCTTTCTTACATATTGGATGATGTCATCCTTCAACCCACTATCAAGCAGGGAAAACATATCCCCAACTCCTGAAGATATACTGATTTTTTGCTGAAGGACACCGTCTTTCAACGCTTCCCATTCCGGAGGCGCAAATTTTTTCATGATGGAAATGATATTATCTGTGTTGGTGATCGTTCCGTCAAAATCACAAAAGATGATCGGTTTCATTATTTCTTATAGGCCTCCCCATAACACAAGAGCTTTTTTTAGTGTTTCTTCCTCAGCCGCCGCTTCAGAAAGGTCCCTTCCTGCTAGAACGGCTTCCACAGCAGAACGGAAAGCCTTGGCCCCTCCCTCTGCTCCGTCAGGGTGCCCGTGAATTCCACCTCCGGCATTAATCACACTATCGAGCCCAAAATCCTTGATTAGGTCCGGAACCATGCCCGGATGAATACCTGCAGAAGGAACAGGGAAGGCTTTTTCCCATGAAAGTTCATCTTTTGTCAGAGCTTCAGCAATCGCCAAGGTCTCCTTTTTTTCAAGTGCGACATTTCCATAAGGGGATGGGAACAATGATAAATCCGCACCTGATAACCTTACTAATTTACCAAGCAATAATGGATAGCCGATCCCATAAAATGATGAAGACGCCAATGCCCCGCTATAAGCGGGGTGCGCCATGATCGGCAGCTTGATGCGATCATGTTCACTCAAGGCCTGCAATACATCCAAACCATATGTATGAACGTTGAACAATAAAGCATCTGCCCCTGCTTCAGCCGCCTGCTCTGCCTTATCCAATAATTCAAATGTTTTCCCTGATAGATTGACAGCATATAAAGTTCGGTGGCCAGTGGTTTCATAGACTTCATTCAATATTCTTTTACCCGTTTTTATTCTATCGAAGAATGGAGTCAGTTCCTGGTCGAAGAGGATCTCATCATCTTTAACCAGGTCGACACCTCCTAAAGCTTGTTGCCTCAGTTGCTCATTATGGAATGTCAGGTCTCTTCCTAATACACCTTTAAAGATGCTCATCACCAGGGGCCGGTTAAATACGCCAACCTTTTCCCTTATGCCTCCAATGCCAAATTGCGGCCCGGGAAAAGCTTTTTGAATATCACCGACAAAATCCAAGTCGATAAGTTTTATTTCTCCGTCCAATGAAAGTTTGCCGAAGACCGTCGTAAGGATTGCAGGTAAATCATTGGAGAAATTCCCTGCCGGATAGGCAATTTTAATAAGCGAACGGTATACTTTACGATTAAAGTAGCTGTTTGCCCTCTCTTCTTCAGATAGTGGTGTCACCGATACGACGCGTCCCTTATGTTTTTCCAGTTGTTTCTGAACCAAATGTGGCAGGTCCGTCCATGTCCCGACAGTCAAACCTAAGGCAATGCTCTCTGCTTTTTTCTCATGATTTCCATTAAAGTCATGAATTAAATAAGTAGCGACTATCTCGCTCATCTGATCACTCCTATAACACGTTAGTAAACTCTCGATGTCATTAACCTGAAATGGTCTCAAAATGGCAAAAGCCCCTTCATAAAGAAGAGGCTTTAAAAAGCCATCTTCTTATCTCCCAGCCATTGGCTGCAAGAATTAGCACCGTGCCTTGTGGATTTCAAGAAAATCCGGCGAAGAATTCCGCCCCATTTTACAATGGAATTACGGTCGGTTGCTGGGCTTCATAGGGCTAGTCCCTCCACCTGCTCAAAATAAGAAAACGCTGATATATAAATTTGCTCCAAGTATCGAAAGATTAAGAATTTATTTTGTATTCTGACAGGTAATCCCTACTTTGTCAATAAGTTTTAACTATTTAAGAGTGAATTAATCGGATATATCATTTTGGTTAAAATAATTTTAATCTACTTATCCGTTCCACAGCCTCTTTCAGCCGTTCTTCCGAAGTCAGAAGCCCTACCCTGACGTATCCTTCGCCAAATTCACCAAATCCATTCCCTGCGGCAACAGCAACGTGGGCATGCGTTAATAAATAGTCTGCAAAACGCTCGGACGTAAAACCTTTAGGAACCTTGAGCCAGGCAAAAAATGATGCCGCAGGAGCTTTGACATCCCAGCCGATTGCCCTCAATCCCTCAATGAAAACCTTCCTTCGCCCCTCGTACATCTGCACTAACTGCTCTACACAGCTCTGCGAGTCAAGCAAAGCGCTTGCCGCAGCTTCTTGTATCGCCGGGAAGAGACTCACATAAAGATGGTCTTGTAATAGTTCAAGAGCTTCTATGACACTCTTATTCCCCACTGCGAAGCCGACTCTCCACCCTGCCATATTGTATGTTTTCGATAGTGTGTATATTTCTATTCCTATGTCCTTCGCTCCCTCTGACTGGAGAAAGCTTATCGGTTTTTTTCCGTCGAATCCTATCGCCCCATAAGCGAAGTCGTGGACCACACAAATTGAATGCTCTTTTGCAAAAGAGACGGTCTCATCAAAGAAACTTTCAGTTGCAGAAGCACCTGTGGGATTGTTCGGATAGTTCAAGAACATCATTTTGGCTTTATCAAGTACTTCTTTATGTATGTCACTGTATTTTGGAAGGAAATCATTTTCTTCTGTCAAGGGCATGAATTCGGTTTTTGCCTGGGCTAAAACAACACCGGAAAGATAATCCGGATAGCCGGGATCCGGAACAAGGATCGTATCACCCGGATTCAATAAACACTGCGGCAGTTCGACAAGACCTGCCTTCCCCCCGAAGAGAATTGCCACTTCACTATTCGGATCCAGCTTGACACCGTATTCACGTTCATAAAAGACGGCAGCAGCATCTTTTAAATATTGATGCCCCCGGAATGGCGAATATTTATGATTAATCGTTTTTTCAGCGGCAGACTGCAAACTTTTCACGATATGTTCTGGCGTCGGCTGATCAGGGTTTCCCTGGCCTAAATTAATCACATCATGTCCTTGCGCCGTGATCGCATTGACTTTTGCGACCAGTGAAGCAAAAAACTGCTTGGGCAGGTCCTGTAGCTGTCCGGATTTTTCGAATTGCACCATTTATACACCTTCTCTGAAATTTCTTGAAATTCTAGTCACAAATGATATATGTTAATCATAGTCTTGTAAAGCATTTTTTACATGTGGGGGTTTTAAACGATGAAGTGGAAAATAGCTTGTATTCAAATGGATATAGCCTTCGGGCAACCAGATATCAATTTTCAGGTTGCAGAACGATGGATGGAAAAAGCAGCACGGTCAAAACCCGATATCGTCATTTTACCAGAGCTTTGGACAACCGGATACGACTTAAGCAGGTTAAATGAGATTGCTGATCAAGAGGCGGAAAAAACGATTGAATTTCTTAAAACACAGGCAAGGAAACACGAGATTCACATCGTAGGCGGTTCCATTGCGAAAAAAACGAGCAAGGGAATCTATAACACCATGATCATCATCGATAAACTTGGAAATCTCATAAAAGAATATGATAAGCTTCACTTATTTCAGTTAATGGATGAACATCATTTCCTGAAGCCAGGAGAAAAGGATGGTTTATTTACCCTTGATGAAAAAATATGTGCTGGTTTCATTTGTTATGACATCCGTTTCCCTGAATGGCAGCGAGCCCATACCGTTCGAGGCGCCGAAGTTCTATTCGTAACGGCTGAATGGCCAAAGCCGAGACTCGATCACTGGAGAGCCTTATTGATTAGCCGTGCCATCGAGAACCAAGCCTATGTTGTAGCAGTTAATCTCTCAGGTTCGGATGTCAATAATATATTTGCCGGTCATTCTTTGATAATTGATCCATGGGGGAATATCATAAGTGAAGCCGGAGAAGGAAACGAACTCCTGACAGGCACCTTGGACTTCAATAAAGTTACGGAAGCACGTAACAAAATACCTGTATTCGAAGATCGCCGTCCTGATTTTTATTAATTTACCCATTGACAAACTATTTAAAAAGTTGTTATTATTTTCCCGAAGATTAAAATTTCAGAAAACATTTACTCTTATCAAGAGCAGGCTGAGGGATAAAGGCCCTATGAAGCCCAGCAACCGACTGTAATACCATTGTGAAATGGGGCGGATTCACCGCCGGATTATAAAATCCACAGAGCACGGTGCTAATTCCACCAGAATTCATTTTCTGGAAGATAAGAGGTCCGAAGCCAAAACTTCTGCCTCTTTCTATATGAAAGAGGCTTTTTTATTCTTATTTTGAATCTGGAGGGGAAAAGAATGACTCAAAACCATTCAAATTTTAAGAGATTGACAAACGAAACAGCTATAACCCTTGCAAAAAAACTTGGGTTGGTCAATGCGGATGCAAGTTTAACATGTAAAGAAATCGGCGATGGAAACTTAAATTATGTTTTTCATATTACAGACACAGTCACAAACAAAGGAATAATAATCAAACAAGCGGTCCCTTATGCCAAGGTACTTGGTGAAAGCTGGCCGCTGACATTGAAAAGGGCGGCCATTGAAGCGAATGCGCTGATTCATTTCAGAAGTTATTGCCCCGAATTCGTACCGCAAGTCTATTATTCGGATGAACAGCTTGCCATCACAGTCATGGAGGATTTATCGCACTTGAAAATCGTTAGAACAGGATTGATCGATGGAGATTCATATCCATTGCTTTCACAGCATATTGGTGAGTATGTTGCAAAGACGGCATTTTTTACATCCGATTATCATTTAGAACCCTCTGCGAAAAAAGAAGTCGCCCGACATTTCACGAATCCCGAACTCTGCAAAATCACTGAGGTCTTTATTTTCACGGATCCATTTTTTGAGGAACTCCCGGGAGATTTCGAGGTGGAATTGACTGATGCCGCCAAAAATATATGGAATGATCAAGAAGTGATACTTGAGGTCGCTAAGCTGAAACAAAGCTTTGAAACCGAGCAGGAAGCCTTGCTTCATGGAGATTTACATACTGGAAGTATATTTGCTAGTGAAACTGAAACAAAGGTTATTGATCCGGAATTCGCTTTTTATGGGCCCGTTGGTTTTGACCTTGGTCAATACACCGCCAACCTTCTCTTTCAGGCTGTCACACGTAATGGCGCTGGAAAGGAAGAGATTTTCACACTCCTACATGAATTTTGGAATGCCTTTGAAGAAACTTATACCGAATTATGGGAAGGCCAAAATAAAAGCCCATTCCGCCATGTGAAAGGTTATCTGCCTTATTTACTGACAAAATTCAAAAAAGATGCATTCGGTTTTGCCGGCTGTGAACTGATTCGGCGAACCATTGGCCTTTCCCATGTTGCCGATTTAAACGTCATTGAAGATAAAGAAACAAGGATCGCTGCCAAAACGGCAACATTGGAAATTGGTGCTTTTTTAATTAAAAAACGGGAAGAATTGGATGTTCCAGCTGTCATTGAAGCGTTGAAGCAACGTACACTGCCATCTTATTCAACCATTTAAAAGGAGACCTGCACATGACCTCACTAGCACCCTTACCATATTCGGTACAATGGGATGATACCCATATTACATTATTAAATCAACAAGCCCTTCCTTCCATAACTGAATTTATTGAACTTCATTCTGTTGATGATGTATATGACAGCATTTTGACATTAAAAGTTCGCGGTGCCCCAGCAATTGGACTGACGGCAGCATTTGGTGTTGCACTTGGTGCCAAACAGGAAACAACCGCTGAATTAGGGGAATTCAGGAAAAATGTAACGAGGCATATTGAAAAACTCGCCTCTTCACGGCCAACTGCAGTCAACCTTTTTTGGGCGTTAAGGAGGATGGAGAACACCTTGCAGGCTGCGCAAAGCATTTCAACTGCCAAGGAAGCACTTGTATCGGAGGCTAAAGCCATCTTTGCTGAAGATGAAGAAATGTGCAGGAAAATCGGGGAACATGGTTTATCCTTATTCACTAGAGGAGATTCCATTCTAACGCATTGCAATGCTGGGGGGATTGCCACAGCTCGGTATGGCACAGCCTTGGCTCCCTTCCACCTGGCTAAAGAAAGGGACTTTCCGCTAAAAGTGTACGCATGTGAAACCAGGCCTGTCCTGCAAGGCGCGCGTTTGACTGCTTGGGAATTAATGCAAGCGGGGGTTGATGTCACCTTAATTTCTGATAATATGGCTGCCCATACGATTCACCAGAAACGAATAAATGGAATTATCGTCGGGGCCGACAGGATTGCGGCTAATGGAGATACAGCCAATAAAATCGGGACATTGGGATTGGCCGTATTAGCCAAGCACTTTGGTATCCCATTTTATGTGGCCGCACCATCAAGCACATTCGACCTTTCTATCGAATCCGGCACGTCTATCCCGATCGAAGAACGGAATGAAGCGGAAATCACCTTCATTCAAGGTATAAGGATCGCTCCGGAAAACGTGAAGACTTTCAATCCAGCCTTTGACGTTACACCGAATCATTTAATTACATGCATCATTACCGAAAACGGCATCATAACACCAGATTACATCAAAAACATTCCGCATTTTGTTAAATGATTCAGGTTCCTTTATTGGTGATAAAAAACGAGAAGGATTTCGTATCCCTCTCGTTTTTTAAAGATGATCGAATATGATTATTCTTGCGAGGTCTATAATACAATAATTCATTTGAATTCGAACATATTCACTTAATATAAGGATGTTTTTCGATAATAAAAGAGAATTGGAAATCCTATTATTATTTTGAAAAGAACTCCTGAAGTGCCTTTTTATTTTTAGTGTAGTCCATTTCCAAAACGGCCCCGGACTGGGGAGATATTTCATCATTAAAGCTTCCTTCCACTGGAACCCTTAAGGTTTCGACGGTGTCCGGTGTATGGAAGACGGCTTTTGGACCCATTTCCATGATTGTTTTCAGTCCAATATCTGTATCCAAGTACGAGAGTCCTTGTTCGATGATACTAGGAAGGGCTGCCATCCCTTCGAAGGATGAGATTTGATTTATAAACGCTGTTTTTAATTGAACCATCACTTCTTGTTGACGCTCTACCCTTCCAAAATCACTTTCATCGTCATGTCTAAAACGGACATACTTCAATAGCTCCTCACCATGTAAAACATTTTTACCGACGCTTGCCTGAATGCTCATATCATCAATGATTTCCTGATCCACATTCACCGCTACCCCCTCAGGGGCAAGTAAATCGACCATCTTCACAAATCCCTGGAAGTCGATTACCGCTACATGATCGACCTTGATATCGAAGTTTTCCTGTATGGTTTTCTTGAGCAATTCCCTTCCACCATAATAATAAGCTGCATTTATTTTGTTATATGCTGATTTATTCCCGGGGATTTTCACATAACTATCACGCATTATGGAAGCCAGCTTCAGTTTCTCCTGCTCAGGAAAGTATTTTGCCAGGATAATCGCATCTGATCGAGATTTTTGCTCTCCCCTTGCATCAACACCAATTAACAGAAATGTTTTCACACTTTCCTGGTTCTCTTCTTTGGTTAGTTTTTTTTCGGTTCCTGCATTTCCATTTTGTTTGGGTAAAGGGGCATAGGTACAGCCTGCCAGAATCAAGATCAATAGATATATGAACAATACCTTTTCTTTCATTACCTCACCTCATCGGAAAATTACCCCTATTATCTGCCTAATATTGGAATACTATGCGTTAAACGACAAAAAAGCCTGCCAGCGATAATCGCTGACAGGCTTTTCGGGCAAAATCATTTATTTGATTTCTTTCTTTAATACTTCTACTGCCTTTTTCACTTGTGTGTCGTTTTTAAGGATTTTCTCTCGGATGACCTGCATCAATTTCACGGTAGTATCATCTTTAATGGTGCCAGTTTCTTTAATTTTTTGTTCCTTCTGGAATGCTATGACCGCATTCGTGGTTGCTTCATCAAAGAATCCATCTATCTTACCTGGATCATGGCCTGCTTCCTTCAGCATCTCTTCAGCTGCTTTCACTTCACTCGAAGAATCGGATGCTTTCAATTCCTTATCAGGCGAAATGTACGGAAGGCTGGCATAATCAGGAAGCTTCACATTAATATCCGGCTTGATCCCTTTTTTATGTATCCAATTGCCTTCTGGAGTCAACCATTTAGCTGCCGTATATTTGAAGTTAGATCCATCTTCAAAGTCTTCGGCAGTCTGAACTGTCCCTTTCCCAAATGATTTGACACCTATCAATGGAATGTCCGCGGACTCACTGACAGCCGCTGCAACGATTTCAGAAGCACTGGCACTTCCATCATCAATCAACACGACTACCGGGATTTTCAGTTCTCCATCATTCTCCGATTTATAGACATCTTTTTTCCCGCTGCGATCCTCAACTTGAAGGACCACTTTCCCATTAGGTATGAACAGGCTTGCCATTTCTATTGCTTGGTCAAGAAGTCCCCCTGGGTTTCCGCGCAAATCCAATACGAGACCCTTCATATCCTTCTTCGACATTTCTTCAAGCGCCGTTTTCAGCTCTTGGACTGTATGTTCGGAAAAACTGGTCACTTGAATTTTTGCAACTCCATCATCAAGCATTTCCGCATATACCGTTTCAATCGGAATTGTGTCCCGTTTAATGGTGAGCTCAATCGGTTCCGACTCACCAGCTCTTGAGATGGATAATTCCACTTTCGTTCCCTTTTCGCCCCTGATTTTCAGGACAGCTTCAGATGAGCTTAGCCCTTCAACGCTTTTACCGTCCACACTTAATATGATATCATTCGGCTTTACCCCTGCTTTTTCTGCTGGGGACCCTTTTATCGGTGAGACGACCATGATTTGTCCATCCTGCTCCTGAATCTCAGCACCGATTCCTTCAAAAGATGAAGAGATGCTCTCATGGAAACTCGATGCTTCCTTTTTATCCATATAAGCAGAATAGGGATCATCCAATGATTTGATCATTCCATTAATTGCGCCGTCAACCAGCTTTTCTTCATCAACCTCTTCATAATAGTCATCTTTTATCTTATCGTATGTAGAATACAGCTTTTCAAATTCCGCATACGGTGCTACTTTTTCATCTCCAAAGGTCAAGGCTATTGTAGTAATCCCTGCAGTTAGAAATATGACTAAGAAAATCCCCATAATGAACGTAAACTTCTTTATTTTAATGAATTTCCCTGCCTCTTTTGGCTGTTTTTGATTTTCTTCTTCCACTGAAGCCTCACCACTTTCATTCTTCATGACGATATAAACGATTTCATTCCTATTTTATCAGCTTTCATGCCAATCGAAAAATAATAGTTATCAAAAATAACAACTTATGACCATATGTATTTTTTTACCCTTCGCAAACGTTAAATCATAGAGAAAGCTCCAAAGACAACAGCTCTCCTGACATTACAAAAATACGGATACCAAGGAACAAATGAGCCTGTATCCCAACTTTCATTATACAGCTTCACTTATTCCTGGTCACCCGCCTGTCATTTACATCCAATTATCAGTCTTGGATAGCTGCTTCCAATGCCACTTCAACCATTTCGTTAAAAGTTGACTGGCGCTCATCCGACGACGTTTCCTCACCGGTTAAAATGTGATCGGAAATGGTTAATACAGATAAAGCTTGGCGGCCAAATTTAGCAGCAAGCGTGTATAGGGCTGCTGATTCCATTTCTATCGCAAGTATTTGGTATTTTGCCCATTTTTCCAATTCACTATTATCGTTATAGAACTGATCGGCCGTAAATACATTACCGACCTTCAATTGCAAGCCCTTTGCCGTGCCGGCGTCATAAGCTTTTCTTAGTAATTCGAAATCTGCGGTCGGGGCAAAGTCCACCCCGCCGAAAGTCATGCGGTTCATTTGGGAATCGGTGGAAGCACTCATGGCAAGGATCACATCCCTGACTTTTACATCTTTTTGAATCGCTCCTGCAGTTCCCACACGAATCAGCTTCTGGACATTATAGCTATTCATCAATTCATTCACGTAAATCGAAATGGATGGGACACCCATGCCTGTACCTTGTACAGAAATCCGTTTTCCTTTATATGTCCCTGTATATCCAAACATGTTACGAACTTCATTATAAAGTTTAGCATCCTCTAAAAATGTTTCAGCAATATATTTTGCACGCAACGGGTCCCCAGGAAGTAAGACCGTTTCCGCAATTTCATTTTCTTTTGCACCAATATGTACGCTCATACGACTATGTCCTCCTTAACTTGTGGTTGAAATGATATTCAAAAACTACTATACCATATCAACCACAAGTTAGGAAAATTGAACCTTATCCTAGAACTTGAAAAACTGGAAATCACGAAAAGACTTTTGGCACCCTTCCTCTAAACCGCAAACAAAACGGCGGAGGTCCGCCGTCTTTCTTTTAATGGTTAATAAAATTAAGGGAAAGGAAGCTGCTAACCGTCCTATGACAGGTTACTCATCGACTTCTTCATCAATTATGCATTTTTCAAGAAGATATTCGAATGTGATGTCAGCAAGATCTTCAACTTCAGCTTCTGTTGGAAGATAGCCCCGTCTTATCAATTCTTGAAAAAAGAATTCCGCTATCTCTTCTGTATCAATAAAAACCTCAATTTCTCGCAAATCATCGCCCCCTTATTTAAAGGTCTATGAATGTGTAGAGACAAATATACCAGTAAGGCATCCCATAATGGAAAATCATATCAAGGGCCTATAGTTATCATGGTCCATTCGTGTTCAATCAGAATGGAAGCTTCAAAAGGGATTTTGGAAATTGCCCTTTAAAAAGTTTGGGATACCTTTCACTTCGTTTGCTTCTTTTTATGATCTGGATAAATTTCCTCTGCCGCTTTTTCAATTTTAGCAAGGGCAATCTTCATGATATGACGATATTCATCATCGCCAAAATGTTCGTAGAGCTTACAATAATCATTATATAAATCCAACAGTCCATCAATCATTTCCTTTTTTTCATTTTTTGTCATTGTCATATCTCGCTCACCTTTACCAGGGTTGTTTTGTTTAGCAATGATAGCAAGCTCATTTTTCTTTTTAGGAAGGAGCAGACCCAACTTTTTTATAATTCCATCTGCACGTTTAGCATCGGCTATCAAAGTCAGTTCTTCTTCATGCGCTTCAAGCCATTCACCATCCGAGATTCTTGATAACTCATAGATTACATCCTCCCAGGCATTTTCCTTATAGCGCCAAATTTCCGTTCGATAGCCGATAATCTTGAAATAATCCTGTTCATATCCATCCACTTGGACCAAGTCACCTAATAAATATTTATATTCAATATCGATTTGTTCTTTTGGATAAAGGATTTCTCCTTCATATTCATTTATTGATTGCAATGTTTTTTCGATATAAAGACCTTCACTATAGTTCACTTCATACACATAAGCACCATCGAGAAATTTCACATCGGTTATATTCCCGACTGTCCCATACATTGTTATTACGACTGTATCGCCTAATTTAAATTTCGGCTGTTTTTTTTTGCCCATAAGAGACATCCCCCAATATGGTCCTTATCGTTTGATTAGTAAATTATATGCACAAACAAACATGGAGGTTAATGGAAATGAGAGGGCATTTTGCTCATTTAGCTAAGTAACCGGCCCTTTTATTAAAGGGCACTACAACCAAAAACCGCCTCATTTAATGAGACGGTTCCAGTTTGTAGACAAAAGGGGTTCGGAATTAAAAAATTCTGAACCCCTTTTGAAATTCCCTTTGAATTTTCGCCTAAAGTTAAGAGATTGGGGCTCTACGAGCCCACTATGTTAGGCCATTTTTGGACCTCGCCATGTCCAATTGGCCATCTTCTTTAAATTAATGGCAGCGAAAGTAAGCATCGCCTGCATCGACAATTTTTTAAGTCCCCTTAAAGTAGTCCAACGCATACCATGCTTTTCTTTTGCATCTGCGAATACACGCTCAATCGTTTCTTTACGTTTTGCATATATAGGTTTTACATCTTGATGATGACGCAGATGATCTGCTTCTTCCACATGTGTTTGCCAGATATGCCGTGTCACCACTTTTTGACAGTCTTTGCTTTCTGTACACCGAGATAAAAATGAGCATGTTGTACAAATTTGTTTTGGCGATTTGTACTCGCGATAGCCCTCTTTATTTGTTGTTGAGTACTTTAAAGTTTCGCCCGAAGGGCAAAGGTAACAATCAAAATGTTCATCGTATACATAGTCCTGTTTGCGGAAAAATCCTTCTTTGGTGCGAGGACGTGTATAAGGTAAAGCCGGTATGATTTCTTTGTTAAATAGGTAGCTTGTAATCGCTGGTGTTTTATAAGCTGCATCTGCGGCAACGGCTTCCGGTTTTCCAACTTTCTCAATCACTTGTTCAACTAGTGGCTCTAAGATCTGACTGTCATGTGTATTTCCAGGTGTTACAATCGTTCCCAATACAAAACCGTTGCGGTCTGCGGCCGCGTGGAATGAATAGGCAAACTGTTTTGTTCGTTCATCTTTCACATAGTAGCCACTCTCAGAATCCGTTGTACTTTCTTTAATCTCTTTGGTCTCTTCTTTATCAAATTTATCTGGTGGAAAAGGCTTTTTTCCATGGTTTTCACGATCTTGATTGATTTCTTCTTGAAGACGTCCTTGATATGCTCGTGTTTCTTTGCGTACGATTTTCTTTTCAAATTTGCGCGTATTCGCATTGGCTTTCACATGTGTGGAATCGACGAATACGTGTTCAGCACTTATTAACTTTCTATCAGCAGCTGTTATTAAGATGCGATAGAAAATCTGTTCAAACAGGTCTGTATCTTTAAAGCGTCGCTCATAATTTTTCCCGAACGTTGAGAAATGAGGTACTTTATCATGGAAACCATAGCCTAAGAACCAACGGTAAGCCATATTTGTTTCAGCTTCTTCAATCGTTTTACGCATGGAACGAATACCGAAGGTATATTGAATGAAAGTCAGTTTAACTAAAATAACTGGATCAATACTTGGGCGTCCTACCTCTGAATACATATCTTTCACCAAGTCATAAATGAAAGTGAAGTCAATGGCAGCCTCCATTTTACGAACCAAATGGTTCGGTGGCACCAGTTGATCTAAAGTAATCATTTCAAGTTGATCTCGCTGAATAGAATTATGTTTCGAAAGCATCCTCATCACCTCAAGTTTTAATCGTTCTATTTTAAAACAAAAATGACTCCAGGCAAAAGTGTTCTATCTAAAAGGTAAGACAAAGTTGATTGGAACGGAAGGTACGAGACTCCTGCGGGAAAAGCGCGTCTAGGGGAGACCCCGCAGGCGAAAGCCGAGGAGGCTCCCCGACCGCCCGCGGAAAGCGAGTGCCTGGAGTGGAAATCAACGTCCAAATTGTACAAGCCATAAAAATAGACAAACTCGATTTTCATCGAGTTTGTCTACAGTCTGAAACCGCCTCATTTAATGAGACGGTTCGTAGTGGGGATGGTGAGCGTCACTTTCGTTCCTTCGTCGCGGACGCTCTCAATTTGGAATTTCCCTTTTAATTCCTCCATTATCTGAATGCAAGTCGCCACACCTAATCCGTTTCCATCCGGTTTGGTGGTATAAAAGGGCATACCGATATTTTTAAAATTCTCGGGACTGATGCCTTTTCCATCATCGCTGATCACTAATCTTATATATTGGGACACGGAATTCTGATGCAGTTCAATCTGCCCCCTTGCTTCGATGGCCTCACAAGAATTATTTAAGACATTCAAGAGAACCTGCCTTAACCGGTTTCTGTCTGAATAAACAACGACGGATTGCGTCACCCTATTAATTAGTCTTACATGAGAACTCGGAATTGAGGAAGTATAGGTATCTATAATTTCTTCAAGGAAATCCTTTAAATCGATTTTCTCCCATTCCAGTTGATGCGGTTTTGCCAAATCAAGAAGTTGTGTCACAAATACATTGACCCGATCCACTTCATGAAGCATGACATCACTATATTTTTCTATTAATGATTTATCATGATCCTGGCTCTTCAATAATTGGAAAAAGCCCTTTATTGTCGTCAACGGGTTCCTGATTTCATGGGCGACACCGGCAGCAAGCTGGCCAACATATTTCAATTTTTCCGTACGGACGATTTCCTTCTCACGATCTTCTATCGTTTCCATCATTCTTAGAAAGGCAAGGTTCAATCTTTCCATTTCCTCGAAGCTTCTTTTGTCGGAAATGATGAATTCCTTTCCTCCTATGAAATCCTCTGTCGCTTCGACAAGTTCTTGAACTGGCCGTACGAGGGTCTTTGTTAGTAAATAGACAGCCAGAATGATAGAGACAAAAACGATGCTATAGATTGTCAGGTACCGTGTTAATAGGTCATTCAAAGGCTGAAACACCTGTTTCTTATCAGCACCCACAACAATAAACCATTTATTCTCGGTTTTTGCTATCGTATGGACAGGCTGGATGGAATATATTTTTTCCCCGTTCTCTGCGCTGTACAATTCATCCGATAACGAAGCTTCCATCAGCTTACCTTTCGTTAATCCTATTTCTTTCAAGGCAGAATCCGGCATGACACCCTGTGGGTCTTTTTTCGAAATCATGATGCCTTCTTGATTGATCATGAAAAAGTTCACTGGGTATTTATCACTAATTTCATTAGCCTTTTTCTCCATCATCTCCCAAAGCCCTTCCAATCGGAAAGCTGGAGATACGACTCCGATCATTTTCCCTGCCTTATCATATACCGGCGCACTTAGAGATATTATGGGTTCTGAGAAAGCCCGGGTTTTATAAACGTCTGAAAGGAATTCATGACCTTCTATGGCCTCTTTGAACCATATTCTCTTCGCGAGGTTGTTCCCAATCATTTTATTGGATGTATCTGCAATGACATTGCCTTCCATATCCAAATGCAAGACACCGTAATAATTTCCTTTTGCATCGATAAACTTTTTTAGTTCATCTGACTTCTCTTCTTTTGAATAGCCAGGATTGATGATTACCGAATTTGCACTCATTAACTTCACATCACTGATCCGTTCGTTCAAATAGCTATATGTTTCATTTACAATATTCAGTGAACCTGCATTCAGGGCATTTTTTGCTTCCTTCTCCAGAAGGGACCGTTGTGATCCATAGGATATGATTCCCAATATCAGAAGAGGTACACTTGCAATAAGTAAAGAATAAAGCAAAATTCGGGTTTGAAGGCTTTTAAGCATCCTTCCGATCCTCCCTATTCCTGATCTCCCAATAGGAGCCCCTCTTCTATTTGGACATACTGTTCCCACGCTTGATCGAATACTGACATACTTTCGAGATAGTCTGCATTCAATTCTAAATAACTGCTCAGTTCATTATAATCAGTCGATTGTTTTGGGAAGCCATGATCCTCATAGGCATGATTGGCAAATTTAGTGATTGCATCAATTTCCTTTGGTTGTCGAAATTTCATTAAATATAAATAAAATGGTCTCATGATGTCGAGCCCCCCTTAAAATAACTATGATTTCTGCTTTAATATATCGGAAACTTTCGCTTCCGTCCACTTTTTTTAAAATCTATTTGGTTTTTTCTTCCTCATTTTATGAAATCCACTATTTTTCAACACAAAATGTATTCGTTATATTACGGAATTACACTTAAATATCGTACTCATTCATATTGATTACCCTTTCAAGGATTTTTTTTACTTTTAACGACTTAGTTCTTCATGATTCGATAAAGGAAACGAAGTGCTTCAATCTTGTTTAACCTACTTCTTCAATCAAATGCCCAAGTCCCATAAAAACACGCGGAGCATGTTCTGTCATGCAGCTTGAAGAATGGCGGAATACTTCAAAACCTTATTTATCCAATTTACCCGCAGGCTTCATTTTGTAAAAGGGAAATCCCCTTCATCTAAGATAGAAATAGTGGTTTACACTGTTCTGTCTAAAATGAGGGGATTTATTTTTTTATGGAAAAGTAATACACCCTGCCACTAAAAGTCAAAGTAATTACGTTTCAACAGCCTTTTCATGTTCATTAGCTCACTGTACTTCGTTTGTTTTTCAAGCTGTTTCGAATCAATTAAAAATAGTTGATTTTCAATTTCCTTCACTATTTCATCACTTTGAAAAAAAGCATCGCAACTCTCACAATGAGATGAAGGGGTTTCCGTAATTTCAACCGCCCTCGTACCATCCGGCAGTTCCCAATACACAGTCCCCTTTACTGATGCAAGCTTCCCTTTCTCACACCATGGACACGTCTCCATGCTATTCCTCCCCCTTTGGAGTGCTCTTTTTTTGCTGTGCCTGGAATTTCTTTTCTTTTAAAAGATCTCGCTTTTCACGTTGGTTTTTCAATGAAGCGTGCTCTGGGTTGGTCACGTATTTTTCCCGTCGATTCATTCGCTTCAGCCCTTCAGGCACTAAGTTGAATTGCTTGTCGTTCATTAAACCCGATACACCTATATCTGACTGTTTTTCTTCCATATCAGGATATACCCCTTTGAAGTAATCATCTGCAAGTCCTGGTGTATATTGCTCAGGTTCAGGATATGTGGTGATCACACCTTCAAAATTGCGCAGCACCGTTTTTGTTGGAGATTGTGAAAGGATATAATTCGGCTGCAGCGTGATTTTCCCTCCCCCTCCTGGAGCATCGACGACGAAGGTAGGTACAGCATACCCGGATGTATGGCCTCGGAGCCCCTCGATGATTTCAATCCCTTTTGAAATGGGAGCCCTGAAATGACCGATGCCTTCCGAGAGATCGCACTGATAAATATAGTAAGGGCGGACACGGATCTTAACAAGATCATGCATCAGCTTTTTCATGATTCCGACACTGTCATTTATCCCCGCTAAAATAACTGCCTGGTTGCCCACAGGTACACCTGCATCGGCAAGCATCTCACATGCTTTCTTTGACTCCTCGGTAATTTCTATCGAGGTATTGAAATGAGTATTCAGCCAAACCGGATGGTATTTTTTTAAAATGGCACATAAATTTTCAGTGATTCTTTGAGGAAAAACAACCGGAGCCCGCGTACCTATCCTGATTATTTCAACATGAGGAATTTCCCTTAAGTTTTTGAGGATATATTCAAGGATCGTGTCATTGATTAATAAACCGTCCCCGCCGGAAATAAGGACATCCCGAACTGCCGGTGTGTCACGTATATAACCGATTGCAGCATCCAATTGTTTTTTTGGCACGCCCATGCCAATTTGGCCTGAAAAGCGTCTTCGCGTACAATAACGGCAGTACATGGAGCATTGATTCGTCACCAAAAAAAGAACGCGATCCGGATATCTATGGGTCAGTCCCGGTACAGGGGAGTCCTCATCCTCATGAAGGGGGTCTTCCATGTCATATTTGGTTTTATGCATTTCTTCCGGGATTGGGACAGATTGCATTCTGATTGGACACCTTGGGTCATCTTTATTCATTAACGAAGCATAGTATGGGGTGATATTCAAGGGAATGGTTTTTGTGGAAATCCTCACACCTTCCTCTTCATCCGGAGTAAGGTTTATCGCTTTTTTCAAATCATCAACAGTTCGGATCGTATTCGTAAGCTGCCACAGCCAGTTGTTCCATTGATCTTCGGTTACATCTTTCCATAGCTCTATATCTTTCCAATTGCGATCTGGCTTATATAAGTCAAATAACATGGTTATACCTCCTGAGTTATGATAGTAGTATTAAATGCAAGAAGGATGCCAAAATGACCCAAAAATTCGAAGGCCCATAAAAAAAAACCGGACTGCTGGCTGCATCCGGATTTTTTCCATTCAAATATGTTTTTTTATTTTATATTGCAAGGTCTGTCTTGGAATTTGCAATAGCTTCGATGCCTGGAAAACGTTACCGTTCGTTTGAAGAAGGGCCTCGGTAATCAATTTTGTTTCCATCTCAATCATGGCCTCACGAAGCGGAAGTATTTTTTCTGATGGGGTGCGCTTCTTTAAAGACTGGGGCAAATCTTCAAGATTCAAAACATCATTCTCCGTATGGTTCATCATGAATTCTATCGTATGTTTAAGCTCCCTTACGTTTCCAGGCCAATGATATTTCCGAAAAAAAACCTTTGTCTTCTCATCCATGCCTTTTATGGACAGTCCTAATTTACTGTTGAAAATTGATATGAAATGTTCAGAAAGAAGCTCTATATCATCAATCCGCTCCCTTAACGGAGGCAGCTCGTAGCTCAATACGTTCAATCGGTAAAATAAATCTGGCCTTAGCCTGTTTTCCGATACGGCCTTTTTCGGATCTATATTCATCGCTGCCATGATCCTGACATTCACCTGTACACTCTTTGTGCCGCCTATCCTCCTGATGAACCCATCTTCAAGCACACGCAGAAGCTTTGCCTGCAAGTCAATCGGCATCGATTGCAATTCATCCAAAAACAAGGTTCCGCCGTTGGCTAATTCAAACAATCCCTGGCGTTCCACAGCACCAGTGTAGCTTCCTTTTGCCGTACCGAATAGAAGCGATTCCAATAAACTTTCTGGTAGGGCCGCACAATTTTGTGCGATGAAAGGTTCTTTACTGCGGCTCGAATCCTGGTGGATGCTTTGAACAAAAAGCTCTTTTCCTACACCGCTTTCCCCATAAACCAATACCGATGAGGAGGAGCGGGCAGCCTTTTTCCCTTGTGATATCAAACCTTTAAACCCAGTATCACTTGTCAGGATTTCAGTGAAAGAATACAATCCGCCGTTCCCAGGCATTTTCCTTTCAGGACTTTTGATCGTCTTGAGCGAGCTTTCCAGATCAGCTAACCTTTCAGATAATTGCTTCAAGCTTGAATAATCCTTGGCAATTTCTATTGCACCTATCATAAACCCATCAACATAAATGGGGAGCGTCGTATTTAGCGTCTCAATGATACGCCCATGTGCATTTACATACGATTGACTATAGTTATAGATTGGTTTTTCAGATTTAATGACCCGGAGTAAGGTAGATGATTTGTGATTCAAAGAAGGGAAGGCTTCAAGCAACGGTTTCCCAAGCACCTCACTTCTTTTCATCCCATCATGATTGGCCGCCACTCCGTTATAAAAGATGGTCTGTCCTTTTGGATCGATCACATGTATGCCTTCATCAATGGTTTCTAATATCGCTTCCAACACTTCACTTGTATTAAAAAATTCACTTGGCAATATATCCCTCCTCAAGACCTTCTTGCTAAATGTATATGAGGAAATGCCAAAAACTTGTCATGAACCGCCTAAAAATGAGCATTCAAGTAAAATTCTTCACCCAAAGGTTCATGTCTTCCAGTTTATCAAAGATATAACAATTATTAGCTAAACGTCCGCGGTACGAGTATCCATGCTGATGCAATGCAGCATTCATGCCGAATGAGAGCGACCGGGCAATCGAATAGATGCAATAAATGCCATGTGAAATAAGATAGTCTTCAAGCGCGGTAATCAAGTGTTTCATCAAGCCATACTGCCGATGTTCCGGCAATGTCGCACAATCAGTGATTTCTGCATTATGGTAAAAGGAATTAATTTCTGCGGAAGCAGCACTGACGATCCTCTCTTCATGGACATAAATATAAAAAACCGTTCCCATTTCCATGCACTTTTTCACATATACCGGATCATTCATCGGTGTGGGATACACTTCGAAAACCTTCCCATACAATTGGGCCAGCTGAAGTGCATCGGTAACTTCTGCTTTACGGCCTTGATAGGCTGACGGCGGATCATCCAGTCCGGATTTTATCGGCAGTCTCTGAACATCGGTAAGGATTTGATCTTCCTTTTCCCATTCTGCACTGTTGCGCCTTTCATTCCGGTTATATTTAACAAGGAAGAAACAGTCGCTTCCCAAGAAGAATTTATCGATGCTTCCTTCATATAGAAAGCCCTGAGCAAGCAATGCCAGAACGTTTTCCTTGCGTGACTTGAAGATGATTTTTTCTGCTGATATGCCTTTAGCCACCTTCAAGGATTCCTCCACGCATTCTTGAAAATGCCCTAGATAATCATCAACCCTTATTCGCTTATTAAAAGGGTCGATCGTAATATGTATGGTGCACCTTGGCTTTTGAATTCTTTTTTCAATGATTCCAGCCTCCATTTGCCCCGCTCCTTTCACATCTTCTAAGTTGTTGCGAAAGGCCTGACCCTTCCTGGAATCAGACCTTGGGAAAAATGATTATTCCCGGTCCACCCCGCACCATTCAATAATGGTCAATGCGATGATTTCCGCAACCTCCATCATTTTATCCACCTCTATATATTCGTTCGAATCATGGGCCATCTTCGTTTCCCCTGGTCCAAACACAACTACTGGGGTAGAGCCAATCGATGAAAGATACCCTCCATCCGTCGCCCAAGGAGAGGCTTCGACAAGCGGTTCTTCCCCTACCACTTTTTCATAGTATGTGCCAATTGCCTTCATAAGCGGGTGATTTATTTCGAGACTGCCAGGCAGCCATCTGGCCCCAAACCATTCTAATTCAATAGGTTTTTCTTTGAACCATTCATCGCTCTGATTTAAAGCATCTATTCGCTCCTTCAGCGATTTTTGTGCCTCTTCCATGGTTTCTGTCGGGGCGATGCCGAATCTACCTTCCAGAACGGCTGTATCAGGCACGGAGGAAGGCCAATTCCCGCTTTGAATGCTTCCTATGTTGATTGGAATGGGGATAGGGACATTTTTATAGAGTGAATGACGGAGTGACTCATTCCGTTCTTGTTCAAGCATCTTGATTTCTTTCATTACACCAACCGCTTTATCTATTGCACTGACTCCTTCATACCTCGTGCCTCCATGTGCAGACTTGCCTTTTATTCTCAGTCGAAACCACATCGAACCTTGCTGTAAAGGGAATAGTTTCATATTTGTGGGCTCGGGAATGATTGCTCCATCAGCTTTGTACCCCCGTATGACTGCCGCAAGTGTGCCGGCACCACCGCTTTCCTCTTCAATCACACTCTGGAATATCACATCTCCTTTCAATTGGATTCCAGATTCGACGATCGCTTCAATGGCCAGCAATAAAGATACATTGCCGCCTTTCATATCCGTCGTTCCCCTCCCGAAAACTTTCCCGTCTATCAACTTGCCGCTATAGGGTTCATCGTGCCATGCTGCATGATCTCCTTCAGGAACTACATCAATATGTCCGTTTAAAATAAGGGATTTCCCCTTGCCTGTTCCTCTTTTAATAGCCACAAGGTTTGGATTTCCTTTAAAATCCCTGCGATCGCAATAAAAATGGGGATGTTTTCTTAATTGTTCATCCCCGATTTCCCAAAGATCTATTTCTAGTCCAAGTTGTCTGCACTTCTCGACCACTATGGCTTGTGCACTACCTTCTTGCCCCCTTTTACTCGGTTCCTGAACCAGTTTTTGCAAAAGCTGAACCCCATTCATCCGATGTTCATTCAACCATGTTCTTATTTTTTCCTCATACATATCCATTCTCCTCTCTCATTCTTTTAAAATATGGATGTTTTCAGAGACGGTAAACGAGGCTTCGGTCCGATTCCTGATTTCCTGAATGCTGGACGTATCAAATACATCAGTTAATAGGAGGCCCTCCGAAGTTACGGAAAACACGCCTAATTCGGTGATGATCATATGTACGCATTTCCTGGCAGTTAACGGTAACGTACATTTTTTGACTAATTTAGACATGCCCGCTTTATCGTTATGTTCCATCAAGACAATGACCTTTTTTGCCTTTGCAGCCAGTTCCATGGCACCGCCCATACCTGGCACCCGCTTTCCCGGGACAATCCAATTAGCAAGATCCCCCGCTTGACTTACTTGAAGGGCTCCCAGAATCGTGATATCCACCCTGCCGCGCCGTATCATCCCAAATGCAACAGTACTGTCGCAGTAAGAAGCCCCGGCTCTAATGGTGATCGGCAGTCCCCCAGCATTGCAAAGATGCGCATCTTCCTTCCCCGTTTCAGGAGTACTGCCAATGCCCACAAGGCCATTTTCTGCATGAAACATAACTTTATGATCATTCAAAAGATGATTCGGTACAAGTGATGGAATGCCAATTCCCAAATTGACCAGCATCCCATCGCTTATTTCTGCTGCTGCCCGTTTCGCTATTCTGTTTCTATCTCCGGTTCCCAAACCCATTTCCAATCGACTCCTTTTGATGGAATGATATAATCCACAAAGGCACCCGGTACAATGATGTCCTCTGGATCCAAAGAGCCAAGCGGAACGATTTGCATGGCTTCGACTATAGTGATTTGTCCTGCCGCAGCAACGATTGGATTCGTGTTCCTGGCACTTTTATCAAAAATAAGATTTCCATAAGGATCTGCCATTTCTGCGTAAACAATGGCGACATCTGCAGTTAATGCCGGTTCCACCAGATAATTTTTCTCACCTAGCTTTACGGTTTGCTTGCCGTCCCGGACGATATCGGCCTCAATTCCAATATCAGTCAATATCCCGCCGAGTCCCATCCCTCCGGCCCGGATACGTTCGACAAGTGTCCCTTGCGGAGAGAACTCCACTTCGAGTTCTCCATTGTTCATTAATAGTCCTGCATTTGGATTGGAACCGATATGGGAAACGATGACTTTTTTCGCACGGCGTTGGGTGACCAGTTTTCCAATTCCGATATCGGGGAAACCTGTATCGTTCCCAATCAAGGTTAAATCCTTAATCCCTGATTCCAAAATCAGATTGATCAATCCCGGAGGCGTCCCTATGCCACCGAATCCCCCAAACAGGATGGACTGTTCATCTTTAAAGTGATGGCGGACATCCTTCAAACAACAAATCTTCTGGAATGTATTTTCCACCACTATGACTCACTTCCTTGTTGTGATGGCCGTTTACCTATCGATTCATTAAATTGCCAAAAAGTTATATCGACCCTCATTAACAATTCAGCACACTCCTCTTCCGATATCGTTAACGGCGGGGAGATGATGATCGCTGCTCCGGTTACACCGTCGAGGCCTGCAGCTGCGGGATAAAGAAGTATTCCATTCCTCATTCCCAATTCAATGACTTCATTTGTCACGTCTGCCTCCTTCGGAAATGGGGCCTTCGTTGCTTTATCCTGGACAAATTCGATGCCAATCAATAAACCTCTCCCGCGTATATCACCGATAAAGGAATACTTCTCTGCCAACTTTTTCAATCCCCTAATCAGGTAATTCCCTCTGTCGGCTGATTTTTCGACAAGTTCATTCCTTTCGACATATTCTAAAACGGCCAAAGATACCGCACACGATAACGGATTTGCACTAAGAGTATGGCCTCCTATAATTGACTTCGAGCCTTTTAATATGGGCTCCATCACGTTTTTGGTCATTACTGCGGCCGCTATCGGTGTATAACCCCCACTCATACCTTTACCAAATGTTACGATATCAGGTTCCACATCCCAGTATTCGGAAGCAAGCATCTTACCGGTACGTCCAAATCCGGTCATTACTTCATCCGCAATGAATAAAATATCATTCTCTTCGCAGATTTTCTTGAGATTTTGAAAATAACCATCAGGAGGAACAATGGCCCCTCCAGCTGCGCCGATAACAGGTTCTGCAATGAAAGCCGCTATATTTTCACTGCCAATACGCCGGATTGATGCTTCCAATTCCGAAGCGCATGCCATTCCGCACGTATGTTGATCAAGTTGAAGTGGACATCGGTAACAATATGGAGGAGATACAGAAGGATATGATTCAAGCAAAGGAGTAAATCGTTCCCGGCGAATCGGATGTCCAGACATTGAAAGAGCTCCCATCGTGATGCCATGGTAGCTCATCCATCTCGATATGATTTTCTGTTTCTTTGGCTTCCCTTTTTCCTGCCAATGCTGAATGGCAATTTTCAATGCCGTTTCAGTAGCTTCGGAGCCGCTGTTTACAAAAAAGCTGTATGTCAGTTCCCCTTTGGTCAATTCTGCAATTTTTCCGGCAAGTTTCTCTGCAGCATCGCTGGTAAATTGGGAGCGATACACAAATGAAACCTGTTTAGCCTGTTTTACCATTGCCTCAACGATTTCCTGGACTCCATGGCCAATATTGGCTGTAACAGCACCGGAAGAAGCATCAAGGTAATCCTTTCCATCTTTGTCGTATAAAAAGACTCCCTGACCATGACTGATAGTCGGGTAGGCTCCCCCCAGGACGGGTTTGATCAATGAAGACTGCTCCATAAGCCCACACACTCCTTCTCTTTAAAAACAAATGCAGTATAGTAAAGTGTATGTCCAGATGAAGGCAATCTTGCTAAGGAAATTGGCCTAAGCACGGAAACGGATAAATTTCTAGGTTTCATGGGGGATCGTCCAAAAATGGCGACAAAAAAAGTGTATCCGCGAGAGATACACTTTTTTCTTACAATGCGCTATTTAATTTTTCTTCACGAATTGACTCCAAAAAACTTTCATCCTTTAAAACAGCCAGCACATTTTTATAAAAAGCAGTTTTATCGATAACTGAAGTATGTACATATTCATACTCTTTTAAAGACGGATGACGCAAAACATTTTTCATGCAGGAATGACAAACTTTTTTAGTTCCTAACTTATAGTAGTTCAAGTTACTTGCATCCCCATTAGAAGTGTCTTCGTTACAAACGAAACATGTATGGCTCACACGGCCTTTTTTATTATACTCGGCCAAAGCCCCTTCTAAACGAATGGATGCTGGAATTGTTAATAACACATAATCACCTTTTCTATTTTAAATCTCTTAGTATTATATCAGAAAAATTTAGAATTTGAACTATTAGACTCATATTCCCTAATAATGCTTGTAAAATAGGACAATTTCCAGGGCTGACAAGAGGAAAGAATCCTAAAATACACCAAAACGTAAAATATATTCATACATATCCCAAACAGACAAAAACACCGTCCAGTTTTTGAACGGCGTCTTCAATCTGTGTCATGGATGAATCTGGATCGTCGCTTTTCCGTTCTTCACCTTCATTACTGCTTTTGAACCAACCGGCACCGTTACAAATGGATGAACATGACCAAAGTTGGCATTAGCGATTACGGGTATGCCATTTATCTCCCTTTTGGCAGCGATGATTTCCTGCAAAGCATATTCAGTCATTCCTGAATCCTTTTGGAAACGGCCGATGACGATTCCTTTAATCCCACTTGCACCTGACTGATGGAGCAAGGACTGTAAATCCCGGTCAAAACTGAATGGATGGCTTTCTTCGTCATCTTCTATGAAAAGGATACTGTCCTTTAAAGATGGCATGTACTCTGTACCTTGTAATAGATTGAGTGTACAAAGATTTCCCCCAATGATTGTCCCAGCCGCTTCACCTTCCTGAATGACCATGTATCCAGAATTCGGGTGGAAAGTTCGGTCATCCTGTTCCAAATGCCAAGAATCATCACTCCAGGTTTCACTTGGATCAAGATAAAAGCCTTCACTTTCAATTACAGCCTTTTTAAAATATTCCATCGTATATTCCAAACCAGCCTTCATCCCGAACGTCGAGAAATGAGGACCTGAATATGTAGTTAAGCCTGTTTTATTATAAATGGCCAATAAAATTGCGGTTATATCACTATACCCCATCAACACTTTTGGATTTTCCTTAATCAAATCATAGTCGATATACCGTAACAATTGGTTAGCGTTATACCCCCCGATGGCTGTAAAAATCCCCTTCACATTCGGATCCCTGAACGCCTCATGCAAATCCGCGATCCGGTCTTCGATTGAATTAGAAAAAAAGTCATCATGAAACAAAGCCGTTTCACCATATGTCACTTTAAAACCAAGCTCAGTCAATCTTTCTTCTGCCAATCTGCGTTGTTCCCCTTTGACAATCGCCAAGCTTCTTGAAGGAGCAATTACGCGAATTTCATCCCCTGCTTGTAAACGGGAAGGTTTCATATCTTTATCCCCCTAAATTAATTACATTCTTTCGTTATTTTAGCAGAATTGGTGAACAAAGAAAAACCAAGACCCTTATGGTATGTCATTCACTCAACTTGTTTTCCTTCAGATTGGCCTGGTTCCCCTCATCAATGGCATTCTATCGTCATTCCCGTTGTACCGGTATCAGGATTGGAAAAAGGAATGTTTATGTACCGCTTGTCCCACCTGGATTTATCCATGTCTTTTCAGTCAACGACCATGGAATCTGAAAGGTCTACCATCAAACCACCCAATTCCTTACATAAAGAAAAGACCAGCTTTATCAACTGGTCTTTGGGTTATTGAATTAGCAGCAGAATGAAGCGCCGATGATAATCAATAGAATGAACAAGACAACGATTAATGCGAAGCCTGATCCAAATCCACAGCAACCGCCGCCGTATCCACCGACGCCACCATAACCGTATCCTGGTCCTGCAACATTTCCACCATATCCGTACATTAAGTTTCACTCCTTTTAGAATTCTGATTTCTCTTTACACCTTACCATATGTCAATACGCCCGCCTTGGTCTGTGCATTTGCCTATTTTTCTGGATTTAAGAAAAAACTTCAAATAACACCATCTTCACCATTAATCTTTCAATGGCTGAAATACCACGAGTAATCATGAAAAATGTCAAAAAAACGTTTCATATTTATTGTGTTACTTTAAAATTGGGATATAATAAGAAAAAAACAATTCTTAGCCTCTTTAAGCTATCTCATACCTACATGGATACATAAAAGGCAATACGGGGGAACATAATTGAAAACGAACGCAAAATCCTTCATCCCTTTCGCTGCAATCGCCACGATCCTTCTAATCAGCTATATCCTTCAAAAAGGTCCTAAAACATATGGATCAGATGATTCGATAAATGTTTATCAAAAATTCCAATCAGGCCAGCCCATTCAGTATCTTGTCATTGGTGACAGTATCGGAAGAGGGTCGGGAGCTGAAAAGCCTAATCTAACATGGTTCAAACAGTTAGAAAATAAGATGAATGATGCCAATGATATTCCTTTACACGGTGACTACGTGGTCCAAAGCGGATCCACTGCTTTTGAAGGCCTATTCAAGCTCTCAAAAAGAAGGGAGCATGATCATAAAGATCTGATTTTCTTCGTTTTTGGTGAAAATGACCGCAAATATATGAATGTCGATGATTTTACCATGACATATGAAGCGTTAATGAGAAAGGCAAAACGTCTCCACCCTAATGCTGAATTATTCACAATAACAGAGAGTTCCTTAAAATATGAGGAATTTGCGTCAGCCATCGGACTTTTATCCAAACATTACGGTGCAACTAATGTAGATATGCGACCAATATTCAAAGAATCAGGATATTCGGAAAAACAGCTGACCAGAGATTTGATTCACCCAAATGGGCTGGGTTATAAATTATATGCTGATGCAATTTATGAACGGTTCTTGGATAACATCAAACGGGAAAAGGCTGTAGCAGGCCTTCCATCTAAGATGCATGCCCGTTCTGGATTTGAATTATCGGAAATTGACCACTATGAAAAAATGAGCGGTTTCCGTCCAAGGGGTGGCTATTTCACTAGCAGTGAAAAGGGCAGTGTGATTGAATATAACTTCAAAGGAAGTATGCTTGGTGTGAAACTGCTTAGAAGTCCTGATGGCGGGGAAGTGAATGTATGGATCGACGGAAATGAAATCACGACTTTGAATACTTGGTGGCCATTTGCCCGTGAAAGATATTTATTTGTCACAAATGGGCTCCGTCCCGGTTCACATACTGTCCGTTTTGAGGTGACTGGCAGGACTAAAGCAATGGAACTTACCACCATTCCATATGTCCGGATCGCGTCAATCATCACAGATTGAACTATTACCCAATAAATACCCCCCTATCATTATCTGATGGGGGGTTTTCCAATCAATCAAAAAGCTTTTTGTATTCTCCGTATCCTTCTTTTTCAAGATCTTGGAGCGGGATGAACCTTAATGAGGCAGAATTGATGCAATACCGTAATCCCGACGGTCCCGGCCCATCATTGAAAACATGACCCAGATGAGAATCGGCAGTTTTTGAGCGAACCTCGATCCTTCTCATACCATAACTCGTATCGAGGTTTTCCACCACTTCCGCTTCTTTAAGCGGTTTGGTGAAGCTTGGCCAACCGCAGCCTGAATCGAACTTTTCCTTTGAAGTGAAAAGAGGGTTACCTGAAACGATATCTACATATAATCCTTCCTCCTTCAAGTTCCAATATTCATTGTTAAAGGCTGGTTCCGTTCCATTATTTTGCGTGACTTCAAATTGAATCGGAGTGAGTTTCTTTTTTAATTCTTCTTTACTTTTCATTTTTTTCCCCCCAGTGATGTTGTATAAATGCTTTGCGTCCTGAGCCAATCGAATATCTTTCATAATGCTCAGGTTGCTTTTTATAATAATGCTGGTGGTATGTCTCGGCAGGATAAAACGTTTTGGCAGGTATAATCGGAGTTACGATCGGTCCGGAAAATTTCCCGCTCGCCTGCAGCTTAGCTTTGGATGCTTCCGCAATTTCACGTTGGTTTTCGTCATGATAAAAAATGGCCGTTTGATAAGAACTTCCCCGGTCATAAAATTGCCCGCCAGCATCTGTCGGGTCAATTTGCTGCCAAAATAACTCGATTATCTTCTCATATGGATATATGTTTGGATCAAAGGTGATCTGAACAGCTTCATAATGTCCCGTGGTTTCAGAACAAACCTCTTTGTACGTAGGGTTTTCCGTAGTCCCGCCTGTATAGCCAGAGATAACGGATTCGATGCCAGGTTGTTCATCGAACGGTTTCACCATGCACCAGAAACATCCACCTGCGAATGTTGCTTTCTCTAATTGCTTTGTCAAATGAAAATCCTCCTTTTTTACAAACAATCCATTGAATGCATTTTAACGCTTTTATATTACCCTGTAAAATAATACGCTGATCGACCCTTTTTACGAAAATGATCCCTTCCCATTTAAATGGGATACACACGCCCAAGCATAAAAACATATGATAAGAACATACTGGAAAAATGAGAGGTGTTGGAAATGAGCGATAAACAATCATATTCACAAAAATCGGTAACCTACGATTTACTATCGTCTTATAATAAAAACAGCGATCCGCACTTGCATGATTATTATTACCATAAGCATTTGAAAAGTCTCGAAAAATCAACACAACAATTGAGATATGAACAAATGAATATCCTACTGCCTGTACAAGTTCGCTTTTTACATGCTGCCCCAACAGCTCCCTCATTTGATGTTTATGTAAATGAAATGCGTATCCTCAAAAATTTCTCATATAAAGAGAACAATGGATATTTACCACTGCCCCCTGGCAAGTACCAATTGGATATATACCGCAGCGGGGAAAGCACCTCACCTCTTTTAAGCTGTAAAGCGGCTCTCGAAAGCGGGACTTCCTATACCATTGCTCTAGCACCTACTCTGGAAAATGAATCGTTAAAAATGTTACCTTTCGAAGATAACCCATCTGTTCCTCCAAATGAAGCAAAGGTCCGATTCATCCAGCTTTCACATGATTTACTCTCGGTGGATATTGCCGTCAAAGATGGAGATGTCGTTTTTGATCAACTCCATTTCAAGAAAGCAAGCGAATATCTTAATATCCATCCCATGATGATAGATTTCGAAGTGCGGATCGCTGGGACAAAAGAGATCGCACTCCCTTTGCCAAACAAAGCTTTCCAAGTAAATACTCCCTCAACCATTTATTTAATCGGATCGAATCGGGAATCATCCTCACTAGAAACCCTAACGCTCTCTCCATAAATGGATAAAAAACCAGGATGCGTCGATCCTGGTTTTTTATCCATTTATTCACTATCACTGTAATGATGATGGGATGGTCAATAAAAATGAAATATCATCATTTTCCAGATCGAATTCTTTCGCCTTCACCCTAATATCGCTTTTCAGTTCCATATCCTGTAATGACACATAAATACTTTCGTCATTGGGACTTATGCTAACCCAATCCGGCATATTATAACGCTCATTTATTAAATTCATTACATATGAAACAGGAAGGTTCATTTTACCGACTGCAATTGATTTTTGCTTAAGGATCAAATCCCCATTCTTTTGGGCAATTGGTTCAAAAGTCAATTTCATTTCCACTTCACGGTTGAAAAATGGCATTGTTCCATATAACTCTACCTCATCCGTTAAATACACTTCGTAGTGAATGGATCCCGTCAATCCCTCTTTATCCAGATACTGGTTGATTAATCTTGTCAAATCTTCCCGATTCGTGTGAATTTGAAATTGGATATCTTCTTCGTGGCTTACTTTGGGTATCAGCTCTTTATCTTTAGTCGGCAGATTAACTAAAATCGTTACAAACAGGATGACCAGGATGTTTAGGGCTAATAGGGAAATAAACAAAGTCTTCCATTTGACATTTGTCATTCTTGGTCATCATCTCCTTTGGCACTCGCTTCCAATGTGTCCTTTCCGATAGTGGTAATATCCATATCATTATAGATTCTTGTCGCGATTAATTCATATCCGCGGTCATTTGGGTGAAAATAATCCTCGACATACAGCAAATCTTCTTCGGAATTCTCGAAAATGTCTGCTATTTCAATAAAATAGGCTGAATCATATTCTTCGATAATCTCTTTCCCGCTTTCATTCCAATCATTCATGATCATATCAAGTTCATAAAAATCTGCGAACCATTTGGAAAATGGATTATAGACGCCTACAAGATAAATTTGCGCATGATCATTTTCGGAACGAACCTTATCAAGAATCTGCCTTAATCTTTTTTCATACCCTATTTTTGCCGAATCAAACTGATTCAGTTCCAAGTTCGAGAAATTCTGCTTAAAGACCTTCATGATATCATTTCCACCGATTGTGACGACAATCGAGTCAGCTTGCTTTATGTCTTCTTTAATCCTTGCTTTATCCAGTCTTTTCAATAGTTGGTCGGTCCTATTTCCACGTATGCCATGATTAATCATCTCAACGGAAGTAATCGATGGTTCTTTTTCCAGCTTATTTTGTAGATAGGGCAGATACCCGCCATTATCTTTACTATCACCGACACCTTGAGTCAAGGAATCGCCAATCGATACGATTTTCACAGGGTCCGGAAAAAAGCTGGCAGGAATGGTTTCCTTTTTACTCAGCTCAACTATGCTTTTCTGCTGAACAGACGGCTGATTTGAGGCTGTTTCACTTTGACCGCAGCCTGAGATCCAAACTAGGCATATGAAAAGACAGGTGATTCTGTACCTCATGACCCTCACCTTCCTACCCATATATTATATCATGCAGAAAACGAAAGATTGCAAATAATATACCTTCATTGTACTTTTAGCTTGAGCATTCCTTACTATACAATATGAAAAATGCAGTGAATTAAAGCTAGTCCTATAAAAATTAGCATGTACTGAGCATGCAAAATCATTCTTCACTACCGCTGTTTCTTCAAAAACAAATTGTTCATTTTCACCTTCGCTAAGCTCTATTGAAATCATAATAAAGGATGAATGAAAACAGAAAGAACAGGTCATTTAACCTGTTCAATAATTCTGTAAAATTTTAATATGCTTAATGATTTCATCAAAGGGAATATCCTGAAGACCTGTATAATCCATGATGATCTTTCCTTCTTGATCGATTAGAAAGAAGCTGGTCCCATGAATCACCTGATCTTCTGCATCTGGTTTTTTGACGATCGTTTTAAAGTTATCCAATGCAAACTGCTCGATTTCTTCCTGACCATAACCGGTCAGAAAGTGCCAATTGCCGTAATCCACATTAAATTGGTCACCAAACCTTTTTAAAACATCAGGTTTGTCAATTTCCGGGTCCACGGAAAATGAAACGAACTCAACATCCGTAATACCTTCATCCTTCAATTGCTGCTGCAGCTTCGTCATATTCGAAGTCATGGGGAGACAGACTGTCTCGCAGCTTGTGAATATAAAGTCCGCTACCCAAACCTTTCCTTTAAGATCGCTTTTTGAGAAAGGTTTACCCTCTTGATCAATGTAACTGAAATCTTCAAGGTCCCAATTTTTAGCATCAGGTACACCATTGGAACCGCATGCTGTCAACAGCAAAAAAATTGATGCTCCCATAGCTGCCATAAGCAAATGCAGCTTTCTCATCCCTACCCCGTCCTTTATGTATAAAATATTCTGTTACTTCATTTATTCTAACAGACCAATCGGAATGAGGACAGCAACTATTTCTACGAATTAAAGACAATTGTAAAAGTGACAAAACCTCCGCCATACGCGGTTTCATATGGTTTATCAATATCAGTCCCAATAATACATGATTGCCATGGCGCCTTCACCTGTATGGGTACTGACAACCGCCGTTGTTGCTTCTATTTTTATGTCTTGATATCCTGTTAAGTCTGCAATGGCCTGGCGGACCTTATCCGCTATTTCAAGACCATTCGCATGTACAAAACCAATGCCTCTAATTTTTTTGCCTTGAGTATCTTCTTTGAATTTCTTGATGATGAACTTCACGACCTGTGACTGGCTCCTAGCTTTGGATACAGGATTCAGTACACCATCATCCAGAAGTGCAATCGGCTTTATGTGCAGCAATGAACCGATAAAAGCAGAAACTTTGCCAATCCTTCCACCCTTAACGAGGTTATCAAGTGTTTCTATGACAATGATTAAGCTTGACTGCTTTTTAATATATTCCAAACGTTCAATTATCTCAGCTACGGATTTCCCTTCCTTCGCCATCTTCGCTGCCTCGATCACCTGAAATGACATCGCTTTTGAAATGAATTTCGAGTCAAGAACGGTAACCTTCGCCTGAGACATGCTAGCTGCGCTTTCCGCTGAGCGAACTGTACCGCTCATGCCACCTGTCATATGTATGGAAATAATCTCGCTGCCGTCTTTTCCGAGTTCATCATATACCTCCACAAAGGTACCTAAGGCTGGTTGTGAGCTTTTTGGCAGTTCTTTTGACTGGTTCATCCTTTTCAGGAATTCTTCTTGTTCGATTTCAATCTTATCCAAAAAAGTCTCCCCATCTATAAAGATCGATAAAGGGACCATTGTTATATCATAAAATTCCAGTTCCTCTGGTGTCATATCTACTGTCGAGTCTGTTACTATCTTTACTTTATTCATCATTACACATCCCTAAATTAACATATCTATTGTATTATACCTATTCAAGGTACGCATTCAAACCAAAGGTCTTCTTTTTTTCAAGTGAAGTGATACTTATCTTTTGAAATGATTACACAAAAAAAGACCGTTCCATGAGCTAACCTGAACACATGCCGGTTTATTCGTAACTTCATGGCATTTGTGTCATCTCTTTTAACGGAGAAGTTAGCTATGGAACAGTCCGCATTAAGCATTATTGAGTAAACTTCCAAAAAAAAGCTTGTTATAAACGGGCCATTTAAGTACGGATGCTAAATAATGCTTAAATGAGTAATTTTCTTTATGATCTTTATTGGCAAAAACCTTCTTAACAAACATTTCCAAACGCACGGTCAACATAAAAAAATTCGGATCACTAGGCAGTAAGACAGGTATTTCTGAAATTGTGACCTTATGTCCAAAACAATCTTTGAATTCCAAGCATTTGAACATCAAAATATCAATCCTCATTTTTAACCGATTGCTTATATTATACACAATAAATCCAAAAGTATAAATATTCAAATGTGTAAAAAAACAGATAAATCAGATTGATTTTCATGAAAAAAAGACCCATAAGGGCAAAATGCCATTATGGGCTTCTTTTTATAAACCTTCCTCGTAGGTGCCTTCCCGCAAGCTTTCACGTTTCACCCTTCGTTTATAGACGACTTTAGATAAAGAAATACTGATTTCATATAATAACAGCAGTGGAACCATCACCATAAAGTCTGACATAAAGTCAGGCGGCGTAATCGATATCGCTATGACAACCAGTACAAAGTATGCATACTTCCTTAACTTTTGAAGCACATAAGGATTTATAATGCCAAGGGAGGTCAAAAACATGGTAACGACAGGAAGCTCGAATAAAACAGCAAAAGGTATCGTCATATTAAATACGAATGAAAAGTACTTATCCGCTGTAAAACTGGTTATGAACATCCCATCGCCCAATTCAATCAAAAAGTGAAGTATTGTCGGGAAGATGACAAAATAACCGAAAGCAAGCCCTCCGATAAAAAGCAGGAAAAGTGCTGGAATATAGGCAAGGGTCGCCCTTACTTCATTTGGCATCAAAGCGGGTTTAACGAATAACCAGATTTGCAGAGCAATTACCGGTATCGTTGCCGCAATGGCTACGACACCTGAGAGCATAAAGTAAATCCAGATAATATCACTCGGTCCCAATACCATCAGGTCAAAATCGAGATCTTTCACGAACCAATTATAAATCTCCTCAACATAAATAAAACTGGCGATAAAAAAGATGACAAAAGCAACAGCCGTTATGATGAGCCGTTTTCTCAATTCATCGAGATGATCGATGATATTTAATTCTTTATCTTCCAAAGTTGATCACGCCTTCATCTGAAAATCCGTATCTTTGTTCCAGCAAAAAGGCGCAAGACGATTCCATCTTACGCCCAGCATTCAATCATTCATGATTTTTTTGTTGTAGCTTCTTATCTTCTTCATAATCACCTTTTGTTAAATCACTCGTGGACTTTTTAAACTCACGAAGCGTTTGTCCAAAAGCACGTCCAATTTCAGGAAGTTTCTTCGGACCAAAGATAATTAATGCCAATATTAAGATGAGAATTAGACCAGGTACTCCAATGTTCGACATGGATACATCCCCTTTGGTGTTGTAATTAGACCTACTCCGATTATAATACCATTTCCAACCAATTGAAAGGGAACTGGCAATTCGTCATAGAATGGTAACAATTATCGACAGTATGCCCATATACGACTGGGCCGGCAAAATAAAATGTAAAAACATAGGTATTATTCTATCCTAATTTAACATTTTGTCCATGATTAAATCAATAAGTGAAATAAATTACTGTCTTTATTGACCTCTACGAAAGAGAATCCTTTCTTGTTCATCCTTTGAATGAGCCCTTCATAATCATTTTTATCTTTTAGCTCTATTCCAACCAGGGCCGGCCCGCTTTCTTTATTATTTTTCTTTGTATATTCAAAACGGCTTATATCGTCATTCGGTCCTAATACCTCATCAAGGAATTCCCTTAAAGCTCCAGCACGTTGTGGAAAATTCACGATAAAATAATAAAGCAGCCCTTCATATAATAAGGATTTCTCCTTAATTTCCTGCATACGCCCAATGTCGTTATTACCTCCGCTGACCATGCAAACAACCGTTTTGCCTTTGATTTGTTCTTTGTATAAATCCAACGCGGCTACAGATATAGCCCCTGCCGGTTCAGCGACAATCGCATGCTGATTATATAAGTCGAGAATCGTCGTACAGATTTGGCCTGGAGGTACGACAACGATATCTTCCAGATTTTCCTTACAAAGCTGATATGTCAACTGTCCCACACACTTGACAGCTGCTCCGTCAACGAATGTATCTATGTTTTCAAGTTCTGAAACTTTTCCTTCCTTGAAGGAGTATTCCATCGAAGCAGCACCTTGCGGCTCCACTCCAATGCATTTCGTTTTTGGGGAAACCGATTTGAAATAACTCGATACTCCGGCCATTAAACCGCCGCCGCCCATAGCGGCAAATACATAGTCGATTCCATCTTCACAATCATTCAGGATTTCTACAGCCGTTGTACCCTGCCCGGCAATTACCTTTTCATCGTCAAATGGATGGATAAAGGAACGCTCTTCTTTTTCACAGCATTCCATCGCCATGGCAAATGCATCATCGAATGTATCCCCGATAAGGATGATTTCCACATTATCCCTGCCGAAAAGCTGAACTTGATCGACTTTTTGCCTTGGAGTTGTAGCAGGCATATAAATTTTCCCGTGGATACCCAATTGGCTGCAGGAAAAAGCTACTCCCTGTGCATGGTTTCCTGCACTGGCACAAACGACCCCATTCTTCGTCTCTTCCTCGGTCAGGCTTTTCATTTTATAGTAAGCCCCTCTTAATTTAAAGGAACGTACGTGTTGTAGGTCCTCGCGTTTTAAATAAACATTACAATCATATTTTTCAGAGAGCCTCTGATTTTTTTGTAAAGGTGTATGCAAAACGATTTCTTTCAGTTCTCTATAGGCAATTAGAATATCTTCCAATTGAATCCCCCTATTCTTAGATGCAGTCTGATTCATAACAATCCCTCTTTCTTTCCTAATGAATTCAATCATTATAGCACTTTACTGTTATTAATGTAATTGATTTTTCTAAAAATTCTTTCTTTTGTTCGTTCCATACCAAAAAAATCCGATTATGGTCATTTCCCCATAATCGGATTAGCACTTTATTTTTTTTGTAGAATAATAAAATCATGTGCATATCGATTTTTTTCATCGATGCTGCCTGGGTTTGAGGAGATTTTATCCCATTCATTTTCATCAATCACGGGAAAGAATGTATCACCTTCAAAGGTTTCATGAATTTCCGTTATATACAGGCGGTCTGTAAAAGGAAGGATTTCCTTGAAGATTTCGGCTCCGCCAATCACGAAGACTTCCTCATCATGGTTATCTGCAAACGTTTTGATTTCTGCAATATCATGTAAAACTACGCAGCCCTCCGCGTTAAAATCCTGATTGCGGGTAACGATGACATTTTCGCGGCCAGGCAGGACCCTGCCGATCGATTCAAATGTTTTTCGGCCCATGATGATCGGATGGCCCATCGTCACTTGTTTAAAATACTGTAAATCTGCCGGTAAATGCCATGGCAGATTATTGTTTTTACCTATCACACGATTTCGATCCATAGCCACTATCAACGATATCATATGCTCACCTCTCCTTTTATATGGGGATGGGCTTCGTAATTTTCCAGAACGAAGTCCTCGAAGCTAAAATCAAAGATATTTTTCACATCTGGATTGATTTTCATGATTGGCAATGGTTTGGGATCACGAGTCAACTGCAGTTCCACTTGTTCAAGGTGGTTAGAGTAGATGTGGACATCCCCGAAAGTATGTACAAATTCGCCAACTTCCAAATCACACACCTGTGCGATCATCATCGTTAAGAGCGCATACGAAGCTATATTAAAAGGAACACCTAAAAAGACGTCCGCTGAACGTTGGTATAGCTGGCATGAAAGCTTGCCATCAGCGACATAGAATTGAAAGAAAGCATGGCAAGGCGGCAAGGCCATATCGTCCAGTTCCCCAACATTCCAAGCACTGACTATCAATCTTCTTGAATTTGGATTCGTTTTGATTTGTTCGATCAATTCACTGATTTGGTCGATTTGCCTTCCATCGGCCGTTCCCCAAGAACGCCATTGATGACCATAAACCGGACCTAATTCCCCATTTTCATCAGCCCATTCATTCCAGATGCGCACGCTGTTTTCCTGAAGGTAGCCAACGTTTGTATCACCTTTCAAAAACCATAATAGTTCATGGATAATCGCTTTTAAACTAACCTTTTTCGTTGTAAGTACAGGGAATCCATCTTTTAAATTGAATCTCATTTGATATCCGAAGGTACTGATCGTTCCTGTTCCCGTACGATCACCTTTTTGCGTTCCATTTTCGAGTACATGCTTACATAAATCTAAATATTGCTTCATGATAAACCACCTTTTCTACTTTCATTCTCCTTATTTTAACGTATTATTGCCCAATGTTTAATCTAATTGTTTAATAAAATTATAAGTATCGGGTGCTTTTTGTCTAAGCAATTGATTTTGTTCATTGTTCACATAAAACATGGCAAACGTTTCTGCAAAGTATTCCTCAGGGTAATTGGAAAAATACGTCTGACCAGGAAACAGCCCATCCACTTCTTTACCCCAAATCTTCAAATAATCCATGTCTTCACGGATTCCATCAAACACTATATTATCAATTGAATGCCCCAGTTCATGCAGTTCCAAATTAACGGAGCCATGCCCGTTGCCCTTGTCACTTGCTCCGATTTTAACCAATACCGTATGTGATCCGCCCATACCAGGCACATCATCCCAAGTTGTTTCTTTATTCAAATAACCACGCGGAGTTTTCCCCTTTAATTTGGCCGCGGATTGATTTTCTGTTAAATCACCATTGAATAGCTTGATCCTCACACCACTTTCAGCAGTTTTCACCAAAAGGGAATGAGGCAGTTTATTAATGGTTCCAGCAATTTCAAGTGCTTCCCTTTCATCGTACTCCTCTTCTGGAAATAAAAATATTCTTTGCAATTCTTTATTTCCCTTAAAAAGTTCAGCTTGTTTTAAAAGATTATCTTCGGCTAAATTCCGCCATTTTACCCCTTCATCCTTCGCTAATGAATAGGAGAGCATTGAGAGTAAAAAGACAAATAATGCAAGTGTGGATAACCATTTCTTCCTTTTCACAATCTTCTCCCCTTTCTTTATTCCCCATTATTGCTAAGAAAATATATGTAATTTAAAATCTCTAAACCTTTCATACTATTATATTAGTATAACATATTGTTACAGTGTAAAAACTCTATGTTTTTTTGGTAATTTCGGTTGCACATTCATTAGGAGAAGAACCATTGATCCGCTCTTTTCATATATCAAAAGTATATAATCGTAAAAGGTTTAAGGTGATTGCATGGAAACCCATAATAAAAAAGCCATCTTGAATGAGCACCGTGAACTTGCTGAAGAAGTCCTTGATATTTACAGTTTAAGAGTGTTTATCATTCTCGACCTTTTTCTGTTCTCCATTTTCTTTGGCATACTGCTGCACCCGCTACTGTCTTCTCTCTGGCTTAACTTTTTATTGCCTTTGCTTTTCTTCACTACATTTACAGCCCTTCTTCAACTACTTGATATTTTCCAAAAAAAAAGCTGACATCATTTTTGATGTCAGCTCAGACTTTAGACAAACTCGATGAAAATCGAGTTTGTCTATTTTTATGGCTTGTACAATTTGGACGTTGATTTCCACTCCAGGCACTCGCTTTCCGCGGGCGGTCGGGGAGCCTCCTCGGCTTTCGCCTGCGGGG
>NZ_JAUUTW010000039.1 GCF_030676415.1 Peribacillus frigoritolerans
GAAAGCCGAGGAGGCTCCCCGACCGCCCGCGGAAAGCGAGTGCCTGGAGTGGAAATCAACGTCCAAATTGTACAAGCCATAAAAATAGACAAACTCGATTTTCATCGAGTTTGTCTACAGTCTGAGCACAACCCTAAATGGGGCTGTGCTTTTGGTCTATTATAAAGGCATATTTTGATCTTTTTTATCTTTACCAATTACTCTTATCAATTCATCCAGCTTTTCATTTCTTTCTTGATCTAATCTTGTCTTTGCATTGATGAATTTAATGATCTTAATTATGAAATAAACACTTAAAACAATAAGTCCTAGATAAAACAAAATCGGTATGATTGCAAAAAGCCCTATTAAACTGCTGGCTTGATCCATTAATAATTCCTCCTCCCAAATGTAAAATATAGTATTATTATACAGGAAAAACAAAGAAGGCGTCCGATATCCATTTATTATTTAAATTGCGCAAAAAACCTGAAGCTAGCAACATTTTAATAGCACCAATTAGTCATCAGAAAATTTCTTAAGGATAGGGTAAAACAATATTGAAGGATTTGAATCAGAAAAAGGGAGAAGTTTAAATTACCCATTATAAAAACCCTTATTTTATCTATTCAAATATAGACATAAATTAGGGTTTATATATTTTTTGTTACGTTTCTAACATGATAATAAAATAGATAAATTGAATTAAAGAACTTCACATAATCAGTCAATACTTCTCTAAACCCCACTTATCTCTGTTCTCTACAAAATGTTTTCTAAAAAGAATTTACACTCTAGAACAGTGGAATGAATCACATCATGGCCATATATTTCGATCTAATTAAAAAATCCCTTATGGATCCCCTTTACATAACCCTTTTATCATTAGGCTTTGCAAAGGCTAATGATATAGGAACGTTGTCAACCTTTTCCGGGTATAAGAGGTTCGTGTATACGTAAGACAAGAGTTTCCAAAAGTCTTGAAACTCCACGATATATCAATCTCCCCCCCATTCCAAGTCATTTTAAAGCGAGTAAATTTATCTTACTGCCTTTGTAAATCAGTAGATTGATGTTTATTCATGCTTATTAATAGATCTTATATGATGGTTTGAGGAGATAATGTGGTTCCTCATACTCACCGACCAGCAAATCTGAGAAGATCCTGGATTATAATGAAGGCTACTTTATTCCCGATTAAGAATACAACCAATCCAGTTTTATTTCGTATATTAGGGTGACAGAAATTTAAAGGTAAATAGATGCTAAGACAATTTTCAGTTCAAGTAAATCATGGTGAAGTTAAAGATAAGTTCCACCGATTTACTACTAAAGTGTAATTCTTTAATTCGAATAAGGTTAGTGTTAACATATAGTGAGTATATCTTCTAATGAAGGGAGCTAATTATGAATCCCAATATTTTATTACGTAATAATGTAAAGTTTAAAGGAAGTGGTACACGCCCAATGATATTTGCCCCAGGTTTTGGTTGTGATCAAAATGTCTGGCAATCAGTTGCAAAAGACTTCGAAGATGAATACCAAATTATCCTATTTGACTATGTTGGGTCAGGTAATTCAGATATACAGGCATATAACGTGGAAAGATACAGTACTCTTGAAGGGTATGCACAAGACGTACTTGATGTTTGTTCCGCATTAGACCTAAAAGATGCTATATTTGTTGGACACTCTGTTGGATGTGTGATTGGCATGCTGGCATCAATTAAACATCCTGAATATTTTTCTAAACTTGTTCTGGTTGGTCCTTCCCCTTGCTACCTGAATCTCCCTAATGATTATTACGGAGGATTCGAGAAAGAACAACTTTTAGGATTGATTGATATGATGGACAAAAATTATATAGGCTGGGCAACCGCCTTTGCTGGAACGGTAATGAATAATCCAGATCGACCAGAGCTTAAACGGGACCTAGAGAATCGTTTTTGTTCTACTGATCCTATTATCGCTCGACAATTTGCGGAGGTTACCTTCTTTGCAGACAACCGTAAAGACTTACCAAAAGTAGAAGTACCATCACTCATTTTACAATGTTCAGAAGATGTTATTGCTCCGTCAGCAGTAGGTGATTATATTCATAAGCATCTTCCTCATAGTACATTGAAATTGATGAAAGCAACAGGACACTGTCCACATATTAGTCATCCTGAAGAGACGATATACCTAATCCGTCAGTATTTGGATGAATTTCCAACAAACGATTTAAAGAAAGGGATGGGTGTGAATTTTTGTGAATGAACAATTAAATGAGGCACCCTGCGGATATTTGACTTTATCAGAAGAAGATACTATTTTATCCGTTAACCAAACCTTACATAAAATATTGGGATATAATCTCGATCAATTGAAAGGACAGCATATTAATTTTATCCTTTCGGCTTCTGCTGTACTCTTTCATCAGCTTTACCTGGTTCCTCTGATTAAGTTAGAAAATCGCATTGAGGAAATATATATATCCTTAAAGTCTGTAGATGATGAAGAAATACCTGTGTTACTCAACGCTGTTCGAAGAGAGCGGGATGGAAGAACTATTATTGAGTGTGTGGTGATTCCAATGCGAAAAAGAAACGAATTGGAAAATGAGCTTCTTAGAGCGAAAAAAGAGGCAGTGACAGCTCTAAATGCTAGGAATAAGGCTTATTCTGATTTAGAGAATGCTCATGAAACGATGAAAATGCAAAAGGATAAACTTATTGAATTGAACGAAAAAAACGAAAAATACAAAGTAGATATAGAAAGAGAATTGGATCTTGCCAAAAAAATCCAAGAGACACTATTAACTGTTCCTATCATTAATGAACACCTTGAAATTCAAGCGTATTATAAAGGCTCCAATCAATTATCAGGTGATTTATATGGATTTTACCAAATTGACGCCCAAAGGTATGGCCTTATCATACTTGATGTGATGGGGCACGGGCTTTCTTCAGCTCTAATAACCATGTCACTTCATTCCATATTTCAGAGATTAATTTTGAAAGGTTCTGAAGTGAAAACTGTGATGAAGGAATTAGATGATCATCTTCATTCTTTATTCAAAAACACAAGTGAATCTTCGCATTACTGCACAGCCGTCTACCTTTTAATCGATACTGATAAGAGAGAAATTAATTATATCAATGCAGGCCATCCTTCCGTTCTTTTACAGGATATAAACGGAAAACAATATCACTTGCGTTCCAATCGGCCTCCACTCGGGATGTTTGAAGATATAACTTTTAAAACAAATACCCTTACATACAATAAGGACAGTAAGCTGTGCCTTTATACAGATGGAGTTGAAGAACCTCTAGGTTCAGACCGTTTATGCTCATTGTTAAAGAACTATTCGGCTGTCCCTTTATCTGCACTTAAAGAGGAAATTATACATTCGCTTAGAAATGAAGAGGACACTGACCAGCGTAAAGATGACCAATGTCTTATTTTAGTTAAACTAAAATAAGACATTGGGGCTGTGCAATCCGTTATATAAACTAATACAGTTGCTGTTCAATTTCCAGGGATTAACTTTAGCTCAATAAACCTTTATTATTCTATATCCCTTACTTTACATCATAAATTTTAAATCTCTATAGAGAACCTTAATGGTTTCATCTTTTTTACCTGCAGATGTAGTTGAAGCTGCAATAAACAGTTTAGTAATTGGAATAAACTATAACAAATGATGAGCTATCTTTTTATGGGTTGCTTCTATTTTTTACGCAAAATTATTTCTAAGAATTACGTAATATAAATAATAAATTGACAGCGTCCGATCCAAAAATCATCCACCTCCCAGCACACTTCGCCAATCCATAACCAGCTCTCTATTTATTTATTTTCATTCGCTTTGTTCCATTTGCCTCCCAATGCTTTCCATCTTATAATTAAATTATTAAAAAGGAAGGGGAATACAAATGAACGAAGGTAGAGATCCATTCGTTTCTTCACTCGCTTCTCATTTAAACATGCGGCTTACTCGTTTGGCAGAAGAAAGGGATATCCCACTGGAAAGATTGTTTGATAAATCCATCGAATTGCTACTTGAATATATGGAAGACAATGAATTGATCAATGACCATGTTAAGTTAAACAATGTCGAAGCGATTAATAAAAATAATGAAATCATTCAGCAAAGCAGGCAGATCCTTAAGAAAGACTAGCTTAAAAACACTCAGCCATCACGGTTGAGTGTTTTTTCATCTTTATATATTTCCAGCGCACTTTCCACTAATATATCCCACACAATCTACAACTTCACATCCAAATAAAAAAGGCAGCCACTAGGACCGCCTCTGTCGAACAACTTTTTTACAGTTGCTTCATTCTTTTAGTGATTAATAAAAACGTCGCTTGTTTTTTTTGCATTTACATTTACATTTACAACGCTTTCCAGGAAACCATACTGTACTTGGATCATTGTTCTCAAAACATTTTTCTTCATAACAACAATTTAGCTCCATCCTAACACCCTCCTTACTATTGTATATGCATAGACTGATTGAAGGTGTGGACAAGTTGCTGAAAATTTAGAAGTGAATGCGAATTAATTCATTTTCCATGATTCTGGACAATTTCCAATGTATGTGGAAGCAAACTGATATCTCCCCATTTTATGACCAGGAATAACGATTTTCGTATCTTTAAATTCTTCATTGTATTTGGCCAAGCTTCCATGTTAGCTTCATAAATGATCCCCGAATTCTTTTGTTCCAGTGCAAAAATCATATCACCAATTAATAAGTTATACTTTGGAAGCCATATCGTCATGTTATCAGAAGTATATTTCGATTTTCATATTCCCAACTTTTAAAGTGGATGCCATTGAATTCAGTGAAGGATCAGGCATAGGATAGTTGAACTCTTCTGCCAATCTTGCAGTTTCAGAGTACTTACCGTTTTTATTTTTTGATCCAATAAAGCCTGTATACCACCGATTCTATCGTATTTGTGGTGAGTTATTATAGCCAGCTTGACAGGTTTTTTGAATTCCTTATTTATTATATTCAATAATTGCTTTGCCAGAATATCGTCCCAAGCTGCATCAACTAAGACGATTCCTTTTGAAGTATTAAGAACCAGACCATTCGCACCAATCTTATTACCTTGGATTTCTGTATATGTTGTATGTACCCATACATCCTTTTTTAATTGAGTTAGAACTACTGATCCATCCTCACTGGTTATTACCGTTTTTTGATTTTGTTTCAAGTGCTGAAACCGGTGTCGCAATGTTTAGTAATAAAAAACAAAAACTTGCTATTAAAAACCCTTTTTTTAACTCATATAACTCTTCCTTTCTATACTATATTTATAGAATTATATATACTTCCAAATTTTAGTTCAAATATATATGACTTCCCAACGGTTAAATCATAATATAATTATGTAAATAGATAAAAAAATTGATTTTACACATAAATCAATAAAAAAACTAGAACGAAAAGTACGAAAAATCGATTTAGCGAAAAACCAGGGTCCACAGCAAATATGTTTTGAAACAATGTTTTATCAAATCAGTACGAGCAACCCTTATTTTTCAAAATAAGGGTTGCTTTATGCGAAAGTGAAAATACAGGAATATCAACGGGATGAAATACCTCGCTAAACTTTGTATTTTTTATACAAGGGAAGATATTTTGCGGTATTGGGTTCCCCTATTTCTGCATGTATTGCCATAGCTTCGCTTGTCATAAGAAATCAACGTCCCAACCAGCTCAAACATGTTTCTACAAGTAAGGGTGACAGTTGTACACAGAGTTTAGCAATCTGGCTAAATTTATTGACAATGATTATCATTCCTATTAATATGTTGATATAGTCATTGAAAATGAATATCATTACCAATTAGAAACTTTTTTGATATGTTTTTAACCTACTCTATAATTAATAAGGAGAAAATCAGAATGAAAAAGCTATTCATCCCCTTCCTACTCTTGTTCGTACTTATTCTTAGTGCTTGCGGGAACAAAGAGACAGCGAACGAAAATAATGCATCCAAGGCTAAAAAAGAAACAGTTACATATCAATCAGAAACTGGCCCTATTGAGATTCCTAAAAACCCAAAAAGAATAATTGCTCTCTCTAATGGACCTAATGTATTGGCTTTAGAAGGTAATGTCGTTGGGATAGACCAATGGACTAATATGAATCCACTTTTTAAAGAAAGACTAAAGGGAGTGGAAGTCGTATCAGAAGATAACCTCGAGAAAATCATTGAACTGGAACCGGATCTAATCATAGCGGGTTCCGAGATGAAAAATATTGGAAAGCTAAATGAAATTGCTCCAACTGTAGTATTCACTTGGGGAAAATTAGATTATTTATCACAGCAAATAGAAATCGGAAAACTCTTAAACAAAGAAAAGGAAGCAAAAGAATGGGTTAATGATTTCGAAACGCGTGCAGAATCAGCAGGAAAAGCGATACGTGCAAAAATTGGTGAAGATGCAACCGTTTCTGTAATTGAAAATGATGCCAAAGAATTTTATGTATTTGGAAATAATTATGCACGCGGAACAGAAATATTGTATCAAGCAATGGATTTGAAAATGCCTGAAAAAGTAAAAGAAAAGGCACTTAAATCCGGCATTTATGTCCTCTCATCGGAAGTGCTTCCTGAGTATACTGGAGATTATATTATCTTTAGTAAAAACCCAGATGTTGTTAATTCATTTGTGGAGACCGATACGTGGAAAAATATACCTGCAGTTAAGAACGATCGTGTATTTGAAATAAATAGTAAAGCATCCACCTACAGTGATCCAATCACTTTAGAGCACCTTCTGGAATTTTTCGAAAAATCATTTCTTAACAAATAGTATGCAAAGAAGGAATTCTTTAAATGAGAATTCCTTCTTTAATGTGTTTAACACTTGAACTTCTTCTTAGAATAACAAAAAAGTACTTGATGACTAACAGGCAATCAAGTGTCCTTCTTGTTTAATTTTCTTCAAATTCTTTCATTCTCTCTATTAAATCTAAATCTAGCTGTTCTTTTTTGGTTATAAATTTTATTCAAAATACTTAAATGTGACATGTTTATAGTTGTTTCCATACGCCGTAGCTAATTCTTCGACCCTAATCCGGAGAGGTACTTCCACCTTACCGATTTCCCTGCCTAAGGCTTGAACCTTCCGAACCTGCTTTTGCGCAAATTCCTTGCTGTAAGTGACGAACTTTGTACCACTCGCTACATTATCGGCGACTTTGGCCGCACCTGCCACACCGCCGATTCCGAGTCCCATCAACAGGCCGTTCTGGCGCTGTTCCTCGGTTAGCTTTACCACCGTCATTCACCGCAAACTTCTGTACGATAAATTTTGTCAAACATTATTTATAACCAAGTGTTATCTATACTCTCTTAGTACCAAACTATTTATTCGGCACTATGTAGCCCCCAAAAAAAGAAACCTTGAAAGGTATTTAGCCAATCAAGGGGTTAAAAAAGCATTTCAAGGTTTCATTATATATATGTTTTAGTTTAGATATTCAGCTTCCCATTTATCTTGTTTTTCTACAGGGCTAAGTTCCGAGATATCCTCATATCCATAATTCATTTTCATTTTTCCTGTGTTATCTAAAATGAAAGTTAGGTTAGTCCATAGTTCCTGTTCTTGCTCCTTAAATTCTTCGTGTAATCTCGAAAAACAATTATACAATTCATTATCAAGCCCCTCAAACTCTTCCTCATCAACATTAAATAAATCAGTTATATCTAGACTATATACTGGTTCCCCTCCAGTTTCAGGGTAATAGTAGAAAAAAACTTTTTTATAATCTTCTCTATACTCAGCGTATAAAATGATTTGTTTCCAATCCTCTGGAATTATATTTACTAATGTATTCGCAATTTGTTGATATGTCTGCTCCATTATTTTAGTTTCCATCCCACTAACCTCCTAAATAATTAGTTAATCTATCTGATATTTTTCACCATCTATTGCAAAGTGAATTTAAACTCACTCGGTCTAGCTGAATGCGCCTCATATATTGGTTATACTTTAATAGTTACTTCTTTCCCCTCTAATAGAGCCTTCTTCCATGTATTCTCTAGATTCACTCCTATTTAAAGTAGCATTCATAGGTACTAAGTTATCAATTTCATCAGAACCTTTAAATTTACTCCATTCTTCTGGAATCATCTCATTTACAGTTTGAGCTATTTTCTGATAATAATCATTCAGTTTTGATTCATTCATTTTTTTATCCCTCAGCTCTATTTTCAATGTTCTTAACTCCCAATGACCATCGTCAATTTTATACTCTATGTTTTGATGATTGCGGGGGCTAATTGATCATTCTTTTGTATGCTATCGTTCGTACTTGTCCTACTTATATTGTTTAACACCTCATTATGGTTGTATCTTCTTGGATTAAGTATTTCAAAGAGAATCACCTTTTCAAAAAAGGCTATGTAGTTTTCTATGAGCACCCTTATACAGATTCCATCATTGGATCTTGGTTAAAACATATATTTTTCATAACCATAAAATTAAAAACCTTGAAAGGCATATAGCCAATCAAGGTTTAAATTTTATTAGAATTTTATTAATTTAGATATGTTTATTTAGTAGTATTCTTAGTGTTTTTATACTCTTCAATTATCTTGAAATCCCGTTTTCTATTCTCATTTGGCATTATGTCTAATTTTTCATATTCCCAAATTACTTGTTGCTCATAACTATCATCATTTTCCAAATTTCTATAATTATAGTCAAAATCAAATTTTCCGTTTGATGTTAATTCAAATGTTAAATTAGTCCACTGTTCTTGTTTTTGATTTTTAAATTCATCCCATAATTCTCTTAGATATTCATATAATTGGTGTAATTGCCTATTAACTTCGTCCTCATTAACATTATCCATGTCTTCAATATCTAAACTATAAATAGGTGTCTTTTTATTATGAGGATAATAGTAGAAATAGGTTCGATTGCTCCACTCTGTTATTTCGGAGTATAATAATACTTTATCCCAAGATTCAGGAATAATAAAATTTAATTGTCGCCCTATTTTTTGATATAGTTGCTCCATTTTTTCTTTATTCATTTATTTACCTCCATATATGTTTTCCAAGACTTCCACAAATTTTTTACCATCAATTTTATACTTTATTTCGAATCTACTTGGTCGTAAAGATTGCCCTTCATATATTGGTTTTATATCTACCGAAACTTGTTGATCTTCTCTTAAAGCTTTTGCCCAAGCATATTCAAGTTTTTTATAAGCACTTACATTAACATTGCCATTCATTGCAACTATATTATCGATAAGAGGAGAACCATTAAATTGAGTACCGATTAAATGTCCTCCATGATCACCTTTAGTACTAGGAGCTATAATTCTCTCATCTCCTCCAGCAGCTAACTGATGTTTGGTATCACGAATACCCATTTCCAACGTTAACTCTCCTGAAGCCTTCTCAATTCTTCCTAAATCGTCTGTTTGATATCGATATCCATTTGTTTCATATTTAACATTTGGCTTTAATTTAAACTTATCTAAAAAATGACTACCGTCTTTAATTACACCATCAATACTCTTACTACCTTCACCCGTACCCTTAGGAACACTCTCGCCTGAAGCAGCCTCTACTTTGCTATCCTTAACAGTAAATTTCTGATAGGCTTCCTTAATTGTCTGCTTTTCCATCATAACTTGGCGAAGGGTTGGTCCTCCTGCGAGGGATACTTGTTCCATACTTATCCGTTTAGGGATTTCTTTTTTACCTAGTTCTTCACCTATATTTTTTAACGTGGTTTTTCCGGATCTCGCTATATCTGTTATTGTAGCTTGAACCTTCTGAACCTGCTTTTGCGCAAATTCTTTGCTGTAAGGGACGAACTTTGAACCACTTGCTACTTTATCTGCGACCTTCGCAGCACCTGCCACACCGCCGATTCCGAGTGCCATCAACAGTCCGTTCTGGCGCTGTTCCTCGGTCAGTTGGTTGCCGAACATGTCTTTGCCTGTGGCCGCTTCGCCGAGGCCGTTGGCTGCGAGGAGTATATCCCGTATTCGGTTTTCTGGAGGAGGCTATAGTCCTTCAATCACTATAATAAAAGGACCTTAACAACATACGTTAAGGTCCTTTTATTTTCCACCCAAGATTTTCAAAAAAAATACTATTTTGATTTCACAGCTTCTTTTATTTGTTCTACGACATTATTAAGCCACTGTATAGGAGTTAATCCAATTGCGGGAAAATAAATTTCAGCATTAGTTTGAATATAGTTTTCCTTTTCTTGTTTTGTTCTATTACTAGTTAGAAATTCGTCACAATACTTTATTGTAAAAAGCAAACATTCTTTATTAGCTTCGTTTATAAACTCAGCTAATGCTTGTTCAGGCGAACTAATATCCTGGTGGAATGTTCCACCTAAAAAATCTTCTAACTCTTCTAAGTAATCATAACTTTCGTCCATTTAAATTCCTCGCTTCATTATTTTTCTGGATATCCTGTTAGAATAAAATTACCGTTTGAATCCTTTTTAAGTACAATTTTTGCATTTGTAACATTCTCTACAACTTTGGAGTTTCTTGATACACTTCTACCAATTATCTCTCCATCACCCTTGTATCTTAATGGTAATGTAGGTCTACTATTAGGGTCTGAAAGCCACTTTTGTATTTTCTCAATATTTTTGGGATTGTTTAAGACTGTATAAGCAACTTTCTCAGCTGTTGGCCTATCTATAAAAGTAGAAGAACCAGTAATTCTTGGATTATTTCTTATCCTTTCTAATAATTCTTCATCAGTTTTCCCAACATGTCTTTCAATCAAATGCCCACCTCTTGACTCATGTACAGCCAGTCCACCACCAGGTGCAAGAGAACTCTTATCTCCTGGTTTAACATTATCTACACCCTTAGAAATATTCTCCCCTAAAACACCCTCTACTTTGCTATCCTTCACCGCAAATTTCTGATAGGCTTCCTTAATTGTCTGCTTTTCCATCATAACTTGGCGAAGGGTTGGTCCTCCTGCGAGGGATACTTGTTCCATACTTATCCGTTTAGGAATTTCCTTTTTACCTAGTTCTTCACCTATATTTTTTAACGTGGTTTTTCCTGATCTCGCTATGTCTGTTATTGCAGCTTGAACCTTCTGAACCTGCTTTTGCGCAAATTCCTTGCTATAAGGGACGAACTTTGAACCACTTGCTACTTTATCTGCGACCTTCGCAGCACCTGCCACACCGCCGATGCCGAGTGCCATCAACAGTCCGTTCTGGCGCTGTTCCTCGGTCAGTTGGTTGCCGAACATGTCTTTGCCTGTGGCCGCTTCGCCGAGGCCGTTGGCTGCGAGGAGTCCGTATATCCCGTATTCGGTTTTCTGGAGGAGGCTAAAGCCTTTTGTCGTTTTATAGGCATCGAGCGCGTGGTCCGCTGCGTTGAGTCCTTTGGCCGTTTTGTAGATGGCGCTGCCGCCCTTGATGGCCCGGCCGGCCCAGCCGACGACGGGGATGAATCCAGCGGCGGCCATGGCGCCGGCGGCGATTCGTTCGGCATCGGACAGCTTGCGGCCCGTTACTGGATCGACTCCGGTCGAGGCCCTGATAGAATCATAATATCCCGTGAATTCCCCTGTAAAGGTTTTTGTCGTATCCCAGGCTTTTTCGTACCATGGACGGTTTTCGAGATCTTCCATTTCTTGTTCGATTTTCCGGGCTTCGTCTTGCTGCTTTTTGAAGGTTTGATAGTCTTTCATCTGACCGGCGACTTCATCCTTCACTTGATAGACGTCACTGCTCTTGAATGCCAATTGATTGAATGTCATCGGCGATATGTTGCCGTCCTGTTTGGTGGCATCAAGCAAGGCGCGGAAGAGGCCAACGGCCACGTTTTCCTGCCCGACGGACACATCATATTCCTCGACCAATTGCCGGTCGACATTCTCGACCTTTGTCACGGTGTCATCCAGTCTCTGCCCGGCCAGCGTGATTTTTTCATTAAAGTCCTTTTGGTCGAACATATCAAGAGGCAGGATATCGTCAATGCTGTTCAGGATCCTTTGGAGATCGCTCGCTTGTTCCTCGACAAGTGACTTCGCTTGGTTAATGCCTGTCGAGACTTCACCATCTAAAAAGGGAACCTCGACCACCGTATTTCCGGATAGGTCCGCTTCTTCCAGACTGGCTGGAATGCCTTCCAAAAAACTGATCTGGGTCGTGAATAGCTCCATCCAGGCGTCCGCCACCTCGATTTGCGCTTCATAAAAGCTTTTGATAGCGGCAGCACCGGCTCCCTGAAACTCGTTATCCAGGCCGACGATGCCCTGAAATTCCTTTTTCAGGGCTGCGACTTCCTTCTTTAGTTCTTCATATTGCTTGGCGCGCGACTTGGTTGCAGCCATCAATGTCTCGGCTTCATATATTTTCATCGCGGCTGATACCCATGTGAAGACGTATGGGTGATGGCTTCATCCTGTTCTTTTAATAAGTTAATGTTGGCACGGGTATCTTCCACATTTTTCTGGACGATTTTGATATATTGCTCGAAGACCTTCTCCAGGTTCGTTTCCCGGTCGATCCATTTCGCGGTGAATTCCAATTTATTGCTGCCAAGCTCGCCTGCCGGCAAATTTCCTAGCGTGACTGTACCAAGTGCCGTCTTCACCTGATCGACTTGCTTCGTTACGGCAGGATGATTCAGTTTGATTGTCGTCATTAAAACAACCGCCTTTTTAAATCTGATATTTTACTTTCCAGCTGCTCAAATGCCTCTTCTCCTTTACTCAAAAGGGAGTCGGCTTCTTGGGCTATATTCCCTGCTATGCTCAGAAGCGTATTTTCGGCGTTCAGCTTTGTAATCATCGCCTCGATTTTCCATTGGTAATCGTCATAATCGTCATGAATGATACTAAACATCACATTATAGGCATCATGACGGGCTTCCTGAAATTGATCCGAGCGCTTCCCTGTCCAGCTGCCACCTAGCTCAGGGTCTTTTATTTTCCTGATCTCGTTCAGGCACATGCTCTGCTCTTTTATAATATCGTTCTTGGCATTTTCTAAACGTTCAATTTTCACATGTAAATCAGCTTTTTTACTGGAGATAGCAGAGTGTAAATTACTCAAAATATCTGCATATACCATGAAACTCACCTCAGAAACAGTATAATACTAGACTAACTGTCATATTTTTCTTATTTAACATTATAAGGATTAAAGTCCGAGAGTTAAATAGGGATAAATATGCTATTTTGTCAGTTGAAAGAGAAGATTGGCATAAAAAAGTTCCTACATACCCTATTCTTTATACCCTCCACTTTACCAATTTTAAACAAGTGAACAGAATGTCATCTCATTGGATTCTCTATAAAATTGCAACCACTTCATTCAAACTGCCCTAAACTGTATCTGTGCAACAAATCATCCCGAACAAATTCCCTGCAAGTGGAAGATAATTGTGACCGTTCGGGATGTATCAAATCTCCAAAAGGCAAATCACCGACAAACTTAACTTCGCCTTCAAAATCCTGTCCTGATTCAGCATCAAAACCGATTACTTTCACAAAGCAAGTTTTATGTCCGGTTTTCATAAAATCAATTACCGTTAACACATGATTATGTACATCATTCATTCTTTTTCCTCCAACCATGAAAGCATTAAGTAAGGATAAGATCACACAAATTATTTTTTACTAACCTTATAAATAAAGAAACGATCAAAACAATCATGATTAAGATCGCTAAAGGCATTATCATATTGGAAATCAGGTACACCTACTTTTAATGTAATCTCTTATTTTTTATTTTTCTATGTATTTTGTTGATCTATTCACCATTTATTAACTATAACCTTGTTTAACTGACGATGCATGTCTTGACTTCTCAATTCATTCACTTATGCTTTTTACTATGATTTCACATTACTACCATCGAAGGTCAGTCTGGCAACCCCGAGGACCTCCCCTCTTCTATATAGATTTATAACCTGCTATAATCTAAGGATTGGAGGTGTGAGAAATGAAAGAAATCATCCAGATATTAGCTGAAATCGTCAATAATCTTCACGATTTCATCCTATTCTTTGTGAGCGACACATTAAATTCAAATGCAACAGACAAAGATTTGCATTTTTGGATAATGGGAATCATCGGTATCATCATATTTTTGTTCGTATTATTTTTATCCAATTTAATTTCCCGGATGCGTTTTGGTATAACGATACTATCTTTCCTTTATACCTTTACAGTCATGGTTGTTTTAGTATTTGCCATTGAAATTCAGCAAGCCCTTACCAGCAGGGGGAATATGGAGTTTCAAGATGCGGCGGTAGGCCTTTGGGGATTCATCGTATTTTTCATGGTTTTTGCTGTACTATCATCCATATTCATTTTGGTGAAGAACTTTTTCAAGCAATCAAAATAAAGGTAACGATAGGTCACCTTGCTTAAAACATTCCTAATGGCCTTTCAATAACTAGAATTTCGGATTTTGTATTGGCGGGAATGATAAAAACTCTCTGTAGCATCATCTTAAATCGGAAGGAAGGTTACAGAGAAGCAAATTTGATTCGGGGTAAATAAGCCTATACTATCAATTACTTCGGTTCACTTTCATTGAATAAATCAATGCTAAACAGATTAAATGAATCGTCGTCATTAATACGTTCCTGGTCATTTCCGGATATATCAGGACTATTATCCCTGCGACGGCGATTAACTTCCTTTAATTCCGCTTCCAGAAATTCCGCTTGACCATGGGAAAGCTTGATCGTGATTTCATTATTTTGATCATCTGCAGCTTTCAAGAGGACATAACTATCCGCAGCATTACGTAAAGTCACATTGCTTACTGTTAAGTTCATGTTCGCGAGTTCATATCTTGCCTTCATAAAGTAAAAAGAACCTCCATCGGAAAATACCGGTTAAAATAATATATATTAAATATACTTTACTTCAAGATATCTAAATATACAAATTCTTTGTTTGGAAAAGCCTTGAAACCTAAAGAAAACTACCTCCTTAAAGAGCTTTACAGGGAAATAAATGGAAAAGTGATAGCCGCGTTCTTGAATAAAGGTACAGGTGATGTTTCTTCCTTCGAAAGATCCAGAAGTTCTGGAAACAATCAAGCAATTGAATGCGAACTCGTCCCTTTCTTAAATCTATATAGGTTTTGCATGATTGATTCAAATTAACTAAAAACAAATGAAACCCTTCCCATGAAGAAAGGTTCCATTTGTTTTTATAATTCTTTCTCAATCGCGCAAGTAATATCGTATGGACCCATGCTTTTATTAGAAGTAATGACGGTTTTCATTCGTTTTACCGGATAAACCGCTGAATTGAAACTTACACCCGGGTCATAGCCCATAAGATGATATTTGAAAATCGCGTCATTTTTTTTACGAATCCATATACCATACCCATAGTATTCCCCTTTATCTCCTGCAGCAATATGGGGTTCAAATAAAAGATTGGTATATTCTTGATTCAGTAACTGATTGGAAAATAACCCATCCCAAAGCCTGAACATATCTGATGTGGTAATATAAGCCCCTCCATCCGCACCGCCTTTGATCGGAAGGGAATAAACATTTGTTCTCCATGCTCCATTTTCTTCGTCTATGTACCCTAATGCAGTATTTTTAGGAAGCTGATCCATGGAAAAATAACCGGAATTCTTCATTTCACAAGGCAAAAAGATGCTTTTATTTATATATTCAGAAAATTCAAGTCCGGTTAATTCCTCAACAATCAATCCTAATAAAATATAGCCTGCATTATTGTAATGAAATCTTTCCCCAGGTTCAAACTTCATTACCTCATCTTGAAACAATGGCAGGAAATCTTTTAATCTTTTCATATGGTACATTGGATTTTTCTGCCATAGCTCTTCAAAATCCTCCATCACTTCTTCATCAAAGTAATCAGGAATGCCCGAAGTGTGTGTTAAGAGGTGATGTATGGTTACATTTTGATGGAAATCAGGAAACGCGATCGAAAGACAGTCTTTAAGCTTAGAATTAAACCTAAGTTTCCCTTTTTGTATTAACTGGCAAATGGCTATCGCCGTAAACAGTTTACACCCAGAAGCAATTCCAAACCTTGTTTCGGTCGTATTCATGATTTCATCCGCTCGATTGGAATAGCCATGTGCTGAGCTATGGATCAGGTCATCTCCAGCTTTCACACCGATTACACCCGAGAATTCAATTTCCTTGCTCGTTTCTTCAATAAGCCTGGATAAATCCATACGCAGAGTCGACATTTAGTTTTCCCCTTTGCTGGTAAAATTTTCATTACTGATGTGTTGGCCAAGGTGCACGTTACGTCTTGCAAAAAAACCCGCATCTATTTGATGCGGGATAACTTATTTCAGATTTCACTCGTTCTTTTATTTCCACCAAGTATCATAAACGTTAATGGCTTCATTGCGTTTATGTTCGGTTTTAGTATACCATCCTTCGATGATTTCGGCAGCTTCCGTTCTGATTTCCTTGCCTTCAAGGTAATCATCGATTTCATCATAGCTTACGCCTAAAGCCGCTTCATCAGGAAGTAACGGTTTGTCATCTTCTAAATCGGCCGTTGGTATTTTCGTATAAAGACGCTCAGGAGCACCGACGAATTTCAGGATTTCTTTTCCTTGCCTTTTATTTAAGCGGTATAATGGAATGATATCCGCTGCACCATCACCATGTTTCGTGAAGAAACCTGTGATCGCTTCAGCTGCATGGTCCGTACCAAGCACGACGCCTTTGTAAAGTCCGGCTAAATCATATTGTACCTTCATTCGCTCACGTGCTTTGACATTTCCCCTTAAGAAATTCGATAGCTTTTCAGAAACTGCTGCTTCCACAGCTTTTACTGATGCATCCACCGCTTCCTTGATGTTGACCGTGACGGTTTGGCTTGGCTTGATGAATTTTAAAGCCAGCTGCCTGTCATCTTCATCAGCCTGTACTCCATATGGCAAGCTTACAGCAACAAACTTATAGTCGCTGCCATTCGTTTCTTCATTCAATTCGTTGACAGCGGTTTGGGCAATATACCCTGCCAGCGTTGAATCTTGACCCCCAGATATTCCAAGTACAAAGCTTTTCAGAAACGTATTTTTCTTCATATACCCTTTTAATAGATCAACACTTTTCCTGAATTCGACTTTAGGATCGATCGTTGGTTGGACAAGCAATTTTTTTACGATTTCTTTTTGTAATGGACGCATTGGCATAGCCCCGCTTTCTAATAAAATAGATTGGTCATTTCGTTAGCATTCTCTCTACATTGGCTTTAATTTCATCTATATTCCTCATTTTATTATCCCAACAATCCTGGCTTAGATCTACCGGGTATTCTTCAGGATTAAGTGCACGAAGGTACTCCGGCCATAATACTTGGAGATTTTTTTGCGTGAATGCCTTGATTTCATCTATGGTAGGCAATTCATAAATCAAACTTCCATCCTTAAAAATATCCACATGCAGATCAACCGCATCGAAATCCGTGACGAATTTACTTAGGAAGGTATGGACAGGATGAAACATTTTTAATTTTTCCTGTTCCTGCGGCTTCTCATATTCCATCGCCAAATAATCACCTTCAGCATGATGGTTCACTTTATTGATGATTCGATATACTCGTTTTAAGCCAGGTGTCGTAACCTTTTCAGGGTTAGAAGAAATTTTGATGGTATCTCTCATATTCCCATCTTCGCCCTCTATTGAAACCATTTTATAAACAGCACCGAGCGCTGGCTGGTCATAAGCCGTAATCAATTTGGTTCCTATGCCCCAAATGTCAATTCTTGCTCCTTGTTGTTTTAGATTGATGATCGTATATTCATCCAAGTCATTGGAAGCGACAATCTTCGCATCATGGAACCCTGCAGCATCAAGCATACGTCGTGCTTCTTTTGATAAGTATGCTAAATCACCGCTGTCAAGACGGACACCAATGAAATTGATTTTATCGCCCAGTTCCTTGGCAACACGGATTGCATTCGGGATGCCAGAACGCAGTGTATCATAAGTATCAACCAAGAATACACAGTCTTTATGGGAATCAGCGTATTTATGAAAAGCCGTATATTCATCTTTGTAAGCTTGGATCATGGAATGTGCATGCGTCCCTGAAACCGGAATGCCGAACAGCTTTCCAGCACGTACATTACTAGTGGAATCAAAGCCAGCAATATAGGCCGCTCTCGCACCCCAAATTGCAGCATCCATTTCTTGCGCCCGTCTTGAACCGAATTCAAGGGCAGATTCTTCACCGATGACCTGCTTGATGCGCGAAGCTTTTGTTGCCACGAGTGTGTGATAGTTCACAATGTTAAGCAACGCAGTTTCTATGAGTTGAGCCTCACCAAGCGGTGCCTCCACGCGTAAAATCGGTTCATTGCCGAAGACGAGCTCTCCCTCTTTCATGCAGCGGATCGCTCCCGTGAAACGGATGTTCTTTAAATAATTCAAAAATTCTTCATCATAGTGCAGATCATTTTTTAAATAGTCGATATCACTTTCCGAGAAGGAAAAGTTTTGAAGGTAATGGACAATTTTTTCAAGTCCCGCAAAAATCGCATATCCGCTGTTAAATGGTAGCTTTCTGAAAAATATCTCAAAAACTGCCTTTCGGTTATGTGTTTTGTCCTGCCAATAAGTTTGGGCCATATTGATCTGGTAAAGGTCAGTGTGTAGTGCGTAACTGTCGTCGTTGTACTTTTTTTCCATGGATAGTTCCTCCCAAAAGAGAAGCATTCGCTTCCCTTCTATTCTGTTGCGTTGAATGGATTTTATAGAATGGTTGCTCCAAGAGATCCTTTAAAATGTCCAAGCGCCCAATGGTGACCGGCATCATTGAACGAGGCCACTGCATTTTCATATACAAAGATTTTATAGCCTAGATTATAAGCGTCGATTGCCGTATGCAAAATACAGATATCTGTACAAACCCCGACTAAATATACATCGGTAATGTGACGTTCCCGCAGGCGGATATCAAGGTCCGTTCCTGCAAAGGCCGAATAGCGTGTTTTATCTATATAATGAACATTCTTTTGATTTTTATTTGTTTCATATTCCTCTTTTAACGCCCCGTATAGGTCTCTACCCATTGTACCGCTAATATTATGCGGTGGAAACAAATTCGATTCGGGATGTAAGCGGTCTCCCTCTTCATGTAAATCAATCGCGAATACCGTGTATTCTCCTTGTTTGATAAAATCCTTGGTTATACTGACAAGTTCCTTCTCAATATCCTGGCCTGGCTTCCCGCAGGTCAATGAACCCCCGTCTGCCACGAAGTCATACGTATAATCTATATTGATCAATGCCTTTTTTCCCATATCACCAATTCCCCCTTAATAGTAAATAGAGTCCATGACAACCTCTGCATTAAACCGGTAAAGCTGTGAAGGCCGATACGAATTACGTTTCGTTTTCTTCTGCATTCCCTTTTCATCCAAGACTTTCTCCAAAAACGGGAGTTTCGGGGCCTTTGCATAAAAAAGTGAGTCTGCGCTGATTTTTGCATCATCTCTGGCTGTCAGCAAAACCCGTTGCAATTCGGAAAGTGTAAATTCATCCGGCAGGAATTTTTGGGCTATCGTCGTTTGCACCATTTCTTTTTTCATTAAATTCATCGCATCTTTTACTATTGTATAATGATCAAATGCAAGATCTAATTGTAAGGCTTCCTGAATCGTGAACAATTCAACCTCGGCTGCATCGTCATTCGCTTTTCTTTGATGAAGAAACTCTTCCTGGACGATTGCATAAAAAGCATTGGATATGATCCATCCCCTGGGATCGCGTCCTGGCCGGTCATAAACCCCGAAATGCTTGACATGGAATCCAGCTACGCCCGTTTCTTCTTTCAATTCTCGTTTAGCTGCTTCATAGGCAGTCTCGCCAGCATTGACAAAGCCTCCGGGCAAAGCCCATTTACCTCCTTCAACATTGGGGCTTCCTTCCTTATCTTTTGTGGCACGTTTGATTAATAATAGCTTCAAAAACATTTCAGGAGGGGCTTTCTCTGCCGTTTTCTTTGTAGTGATAGTAAAGATTGCAATATCTGCTGTGTATCCATCTGGTGTAATATATTTCTTTTTTTCCTGCTGAGCCATGGCAACTCTCACTTTCTTTCACTAAGTATGGGATTAAGTAATTAGTAAATCATTAATTACTAATTATAGTACTCTTCCTTGTGTGATTTAGCAACTCTAAATCAGAAAAATTTTCTAATTATTTAAATAATCATTTATTTTATCTCATCATAAATAGCCCGGTCATGATGACCGGGCTTGTTTTTTGAATTCTTTAAACGGGATAGACTCCATGTTTACGATTGGTAAATGTCAATTGCTTACTGCTATATGCTTCAAAGCGGGCGCTCAATTCATCACGCAGGTCATTTGGCTGGATGATGCCATCAATAATCATCTCGGAGGCTAAGCGGTAGATATCAATATCTTCATTATACTCATTGCGCTTCTGTTCGATGAATGCAGGGCGCTCTTTTGGTTCCATCGCATTGATTTTATTGGCATAGACGGCATTGACCGCAGCTTCTGCCCCCATGACCGCTATCAATGCCGTCGGTAAGGCAAGAACGCAGTCCGGTTCAAAAGCGGGACCTGCCATCGCGTATAGTCCAGCACCATAAGCCTTACGGACAATGACAGAAATCTTGGGAACCGTGGCTTCACTCATGGCCGAAATCATTTTCGCACCATGGCGAATGATCCCTGCCTGTTCGACCTTCGTCCCAATCATGAATCCTGGAATATCCACCAGGAACAACAGCGGTATATGGAAAGCATCACATAAATTGATGAACTTGGCTGCCTTATCAGCTGAATCATGGAACAGCACGCCGCCCTTGACACGCGGCTGGTTGGCTATGATCCCTATCGTTTGTCCATTTAGCCTTGCAAGCCCAGTGATTAATTCAGGGGCAAATAGCTTCTTGATTTCGCAAAACGATTGCCTGTCTATAACCCTATCGATCAGGTCATACATATTGAAGGCTGCATTCTGATTTTTAGGAATCAATTCTTCCAAAGTTTTTTCGAAATCCGCAGGCAGCTCAGGTTTTACGCTTTTAGGCCTTTCTTGATAATTTCCTGGAAAATAGCTTAAGTACCTGCGCGCAAACGCGATGGATTCTTCTTCCGACTTGACAAGCACATCCCCGCATCCTGAAACGGAACAATGCATTTTCGCCCCGCCCATTTCCTCTTCGCTCACCTTTTCGCCAATGACCATTTCTGCCATTCTCGGTGAACCTAAATACATGGATGCATTGCCATCAACCATTACGACAATATCACAAAAAGCTGGGATATATGCCCCGCCGGCGGCAGATGGACCGAACAATAGACAAATTTGCGGGACTTTTCCTGATAACTTCACTTGGTTGTAAAAGATGCGTCCTGCTCCGCGGCGTCCCGGAAACATTTCTACTTGATCCGTAATTCGTGCCCCGGCAGAATCGACTAAATAAAGAAGGGGCAGCTGTAACTTATCCGCTGTTTCCTGAATTCGAATGATTTTCTCGACGGTCCTTGCTCCCCAGGAACCAGCTTTTACAGTCGAATCATTGGCCATGACACAGACCCTCTGACCATTGATTTTCCCGATACCTGTAACCACACCATCAGCAGGCAGACCCTCACTGGCACAATTGGCAAAGAATGCGTCCTCTATTTCAACCCCTTCATCGAAAAGCAGCTCTAGCCGTTCACGTACGAAAAGCTTTCCTTTTTCAGCGTTTTTTTGATGATATTTTTCTAAGCCGCCTTTTTTTATCGTTTCAACCGTTTCGGTTAGTTTATCCGTCGTTACCATCCCTGTTCCTCCTTCAAATGAAATCATTGGCCCTTAAACACCGGTTTGCGCTTTTCCTTGAATGCAGACAGACCCTCCAGTCGGTCATGGGTTTTTAAAGTTGTCTGATAGCAGTCTTTTTCAATTTGCAATCCCGTTTTCAAGTCAGTCTCAGCCCCTTGATTGATCGCCGCTTTAGCAGCCCTGAGTGCTAATGGGGCATTGACCGCAATCTCCCCAGCCAATTTTTTCGCTTCCTCAAGTAAATGTTGGGGTGAATATACATGACTGATGATTTTCAAGGCATGTGCTGTTTTCGCATCCAATCTCCTTGCTGTATAAATCAGTTCTTTCGCTGTCGGCATTCCAACTACCCGCGGCAGGCGCTGCGTACCGCCGGCGCCTGGAATGATGCCTAATGACGTTTCTGTCAGTCCCACCTTTGCCGTTTCCGATGCTATGCGTATGTCACAGGCGAGTGCCAACTCCAGCCCTCCGCCAAAAGCCGATCCGTTAATCGCGGCGATGACTGGAACTGGAAGGTTTTCTACAGCCGTAATCGTGTCTCCAATCAACTTGACTGTCTCCTTGACTTTATCATCATTCATACCTGCTCGTTCCTTAAGATCCGCACCTGCACAAAACGCCTTTTCACCTGCTCCCGTTAAAATGACTGTTCGTAAATTGGAATCTCTTTTCAATTCATCCAACCCTTCGACTAAGCAATGAAGCAATTCCGTGGATAAAGCATTAGCAGCATCCGGCCGATTCAAAGTCACGAGGGCAATTCCCTTTTCCCCATGACTTATTTCAACTAATGAAGTCATAAATTCACCTCAATTTCTCTTATTGTGCGTTATAAACAGCCATTTGATGGCTAGGCAGTGGTTTTTCCAAAAAGCTTTGCATCATGGCTGCAGCCTTCATTAGTTTTTCTGGATTGATTCCCGTGTGAATTCCCATTTTATGTAGCATATGAATCAGGTCATCCGTAGCCACATTTCCGCTCGCCCCTGGTGCATACGGGCATCCTCCTAAACCTCCGAGCGAAGAGTCGAAAGTGTCCACACCATAATTCAGTGATTCAAGAACATTTGCGAGTGCCATTCCCCTTGTATCATGAAAATGGAGGGCAATTCGGCTTATATCATATCTTTTTACAGCCTGTTCAAGGAACAAGGCAACTTGTCTTGGAGATGCGACGCCAATGGTATCACCCAATGAGACTTCATTGATTCCATATTCAAAAAGTTGATCACAAACACGGAAAACCTGTTCGGTCGTAACCTCCCCTTCATAAGGACAGCCGAAAACGGTTGAAATATAGCCCCTAACCGTTTTCCCGCTGTTTGCTGCTGTCCCGATGACATCCTTCATTATTGGAAAGGTATCGGAAATCGATTTATTGATATTTTTAAGATTATGCGTTTCACTGGATGACATGAACACGGAAATTTCATCGATATTGGCTTCAAGAGCCGACTCAAGTCCCCTTTGATTGGGTACAAGGGCCGCATAAGTGATACCGGGATTGCGCTTTATTCCCTTAGCCACCAGGACGGCATCACTCAATTGGGGAATCCACTTTGGATGTACGAAAGAAGTCACTTCTATATAAGATAATCCTGTATCAGAGAGCTGATCGATCCAATCCATTTTACTTTGTGCAGGTACCATGACCTTTTCATTTTGGAGCCCGTCACGCGGACCGACCTCCTTAATTGTCACTTTTTCAGGCCAATTCATCTTACCCCTCCGTCCCTTTATTCAATGACGGCCAAGACGTCACCCTCATTTACAAAATCCCCCTCATTCACTTTAAGTTCTTTAATGGTGCCAGCTTCCTCGGCTGCAATGGGGATTTCCATTTTCATAGATTCCAAGATAATGATATCCTGTCCGTCGGTTACACTTTGCCCCTCGTTCGCTACGATTTTCCAAACGCTTCCTGCCATGCTTGCTCTTAATTCTGCCATCTTATATTCCTCCTGATCATTATGTTTTAAAATATGCGTCATACAGTCAATTTTTTAATATATTTTGCAATGAAATCCGTAGTCGTATCTCCTTGGGAAAAAGCTTCATGAGAAGTTATTTCCATCAGCAAAGGAAGGTTTGTTTTAATTCCTTCTATTTTATAGCTTGCCAGTGCTTCTCTTAATCTCTCGATCGCTTTATCCCTCGAATCGCCGCTCACTACCAATTTGGCGATCATCGGATCATAAAAGTGGGATACAACGGAAGTCCCATGAACCGCCAATTCATGACGGATCCCCTCACCTTCCGGAAGTTCCATGCTGGTGATTCTCCCCGGTGCTGGATAAAAGGTTTTCGGATCTTCAGCATATATGCGCACTTCAATGGAGTGTCCATCCTGTTTAATCTCACTTTGAGTGAATTCCAATTTGTTGCCCGATGCAATTTTAATTTGCTGTTCGACCAAATCCAGTCCCGTAATTTCTTCGGTGACAGGATGCTCTACCTGAAGGCGTGTATTCATTTCCAGGAAATAAAAGTTTTTATCCGCATCAACTAAAAATTCGAGGGTGCCCGCATTGCTATAACCGATGGATTTTACCGCTTTCACTGCAGCCATTCCCATTCTTTTTCTAGTTTCTGCGTCAAGGAAAGGAGAGGGCGCCTCTTCCACCACCTTCTGGTGGCGCCTTTGAACGGAGCATTCCCTTTCCCATAAGTAAACAGCATTCCCAAAGGAATCCGCCAATACCTGAATTTCGATATGACGAGGCTTCTCAATCAATTTTTCTATGAACATATCTCCATTGCCAAAAAACAATTGGGCACGTTTTTGATTCCCTTCGAAGGCTTTGGTTAGTTCATCTTCATTAGCAACAGCCTGCATGCCGATTCCCCCGCCGCCTGCTGCTGCTTTTAACATGACTGGATAGCCAATCTTTTCGGCAACGGCTGCCGCTTCTGCACTATCAATTAACGGGCGTGAAAATCCAGGCACCAAAGGCAGTCCCGATTGCTCCATCTTTTTCCGCGCCTCGACTTTATTGCCCATCTGCTGGATGATCTCTGGTTTTGGACCAATGAATATCAAGCCGGCTTCTTCACATGAACGTGCGAAATCTGCATTTTCACTAAGAAATCCGTATCCAGGATGAATGGCCTCCACTCCGGTTTTCTCAGCTATCTCCAAAATCTTATTGACGTTTAAATAGCTTTCCTGTACTCTCGGACCACCCAATAAATATGCCTCATCCGCCAATCCCACAAATGGCGAATCCGAGTCTGCTTCCGAATGGACGGCGACCGTTTTTATTCCCAACTTCCTGCATGTACGAATAATGCGTGATGCTATTTCTCCCCTGTTTGCGATAAGAATTTTTCGAATCATTCGATATCCTCCTTATTTAGTGCGTTCTGATAATAGGTCAAGAGTTTGTTGCCGAAGCTTAAACTTTTGGATTTTTCCGGATGCAGTCATTGGATAAGCATCGGTAAATTGAATGTAACGGGGAATTTTATGAAAAGATATTTTCCCTTTGCAATACTCCATCAATTCTTTCTCCGTAAGGGTTTCACCTGCTTTCAAAATGATCCATGCCGCGACCTCTTCCCCGTACTTCTGATCAGGAACGCCGAGTACCTGGACATCGACAATTGCAGGATGTTGATAGAGGAACTCTTCAATCTCACGAGGATAAATATTTTCCCCTCCGCGAATGATCATATCTTTCAGCCGGCCTGTAATCTTGCAATAACCCCTTTCATCCATGACCGCCAAATCTCCCGTATGAAGCCAGCCTTCCCGGTCAATCGCCTGCTCAGTGGCTTCCGGGTTATTATAATATCCCTTCATTACATGGTACCCCCTTGAACAGAGTTCCCCTTGTTTGCCTCGCTGGACCTCTTCCCCGGTAGCTGGATCGACAATTTTCACTTCCACTTTCGGCAAAGCCCTTCCGACTGAGGAAACACGAAGTTCGATCGGATCGTCCGTTCTTGTCATCGTAATTCCTGGAGAAGATTCCGTTTGACCATAAGTAATTGTAATTTCCGAGATTCCCATCTTATTCACCACGCTTTTCATGACTTCTATCGGACATGTGGAGCCTGCCATGATACCAGTCCGCAATGAACGTAAATCATACTGGTCAAAGTCATCGAGATTAAGTTCAGCGATGAACATCGTCGGTACACCATGAAGTCCCGTACAATTCTCGGCTTCAACGGTCTGAAGAACAACGCGTGGATTAAATTCCACGATGGGCACCATTGTTGCCCCTACAGAAACAGAGGCCATCGTACCAAGGGAACAGCCGAAACAATGAAAAAACGGAACCGGGATGCAAAGCCTGTCAGCTTCGGTAAGCTTCATGCATTCCGCGACATTCAATCCGTTATTGACCAAGTTGGAATGCGTCAGCATCACTCCTTTTGGAAATCCTGTCGTCCCTGATGTATATTGCATATTAATCACATCACCGGGAGCCAATTCCTCCATTCTCATGTCCAGCGACTCCTCTGTAACGGATTCGCTCCCGCTAATGACTTCATCCCACGAAAACGTTCCGGGATAACGCGTTTCTCCTAAAACGATGATATTTTTCAATTTTGGCAGTTTCTCAGATTGTAATTTTCCTGGTTCTGCATTTTTCAATTCAGGTACGATTTCGTACAGCGTATCTATATATGAATGATCCTTATATTGTTCCATCAGGATGATCGTCGTCGAATCCGATTGCTTGAGCAGGTATTCCAGTTCACTTGTACGGTAATTAGTATTGACCGTAACCAGCACCCCGCCCATTTTCGCGGTCGAAAATTGGGATATAAGCCATTCCGGTTTATTGGATGCCCAAATGGCGATATGTTCCCCTTTTTTAATATCGAGTGACATGAACCCCCTGGCCGCCTTTCGGCAAATCTTTTCAAATTCGCGATAGGAATGGCGCAGGCCTAGTTCATGGTACACCACCGCTTCATTATCACCATATTGTTCAGCTGTCCTTTCAAGCAGTTTCCCGATAGTAATATCTAGCAAATCAGACATCAAACTCCTCCTATCAAATAAAAGTAAGAATGAACGCTTTTTGCTGTATAGATAACATCTGCTTTTCACCAAAATGAACCCCAGCGTCATTGTTCATTTTACGTTCCGAAAGATTAACAGCCTAATTGTCTGGCGATAACGATTCTTTGAATTTCGGATGTACCTTCGCCAATCTCCAATAACTTAGCATCTCTTAAATAGCGTTCCACTTCATATTCGCGCATGTAACCAGAGCCGCCGTGTATTTGAATCGCTTGATTGCTGGCCCGGAACGCGGTCTCACTTGCAAAAAGCTTGGCGTATGCCGCTTCCTTTGCAAAAGGTTTTTTATTGTCTTTTAACCATGCAGCCTTATATACCATATTCCTCGCCAATTCAATTTCCATCGCCATGTCTGCAAGCTTGAATTGAATGGCCTGGAAATTTGATATGGATTTACCGAATTGAATGCGCTCTTTTGAAAAAGCTAAAGCTTTATCAAAGGCAGCCTGAGCGATACCGACGGCCAAAGCCGCAATGGAAATCCTTCCTCCATCCAGTGTGAATAAGAATTGTTTGAACCCTTTGTCTGGATCTCCCAATAAATTTTTCTTTGGTACACGTACATTATCCAGTATGATTTCACAAGTATTGGAAGCCCGAACTCCCATTTTTTCATAGTTGCTATTGATCGTAAGGCCTTGGGTATCGGTTGGCACGATGAATGCCGAGATGATATTCTTGCCCTTGGAATCTTTCCCCGATACAGCAGTGACGGTAATCGTTCTTGAATAGCTGGCATTTGTTATCCATGTTTTCTCGCCATTAATCACATATTCATCACCTTCCAACACGGCAGTCGTTCTCGTACCGCCAGCATCGGAACCCGCATTAGGCTCTGTCAACCCGAAAGCTGCCAGAGTTTCACCTGTCGTGATTGGAACCAGATATTTTTGCTTCTGTTCTTCGGTTCCAAAATAGTAAATTGGACTTGCTCCGAGCGAAACGGCTGCTGCATAACTTAAGCCGGTTCCCCCGCACGCCTTGCCAACCTCTTCAACTGCAATGGCATACGAAATCGTATCTCCGCCCGAACCGCCATATTCTTCAGGGAATGGAATTCCAAGCAACCCGAGTTTCCCCATTTTTTTGAATACATCCTCGGCAAACATGGACTTTGCATCCAACTCTATCGCAATGGGTTTAATTTCCTTTTCGGCAAAATCCCTAACCATTTCCTTAATCATTTGCTGTTCTTTTGTAAGTGAAAAATCCATATGTTCATTCCCCTTTCTATTAAAGACCGACTAGTTGGTCTGTGCAAATCAAGTAAATTGTTTAATCCACAACAACTTGGTTCTTCAGTAAAAATGGCTGGGTGGTTTCCGCTTCTTTTTGTTTATCTGTCAATAGGGCATTCAGAATTAAGTCCACGTAAATATCGCCGATTTCATCTATCGTTTTTCCACCGTCCCTTTTGTACCATTTGTAGGACCAGTTCACCATCCCCAGAATTGACATTCCGGTAATTTCCACCGGCAATTCGCTGCGGAATACTCCCTTGTCAACGCCTTCTTTGATGACGGAAAAAATGATTTCTTTATACATTTGACGCTTTTTTTTGATTGCTTCAACATAAGGTGGTTTTAAGTACATGCTTTCTTGATAGAAAACTGAGATGTGTGGTTTATAGAGGTCAAAAACTTTAACGAATGATTGAATGATCTTTTGCATTTTTTCTGTTGGATGGGTACTTTCTGAAATGGCTTCCTGTGCTTTTGTTAAAACATATGAAATAAAGTAATCATGGATGACAAATAAGAGTTCATCTTTGGAAGAGAAATGGTGATAAAAACCACCCTTGCTAGTTCCGCATGCCTTAACGATTTCGTTAACGGAGACACCATGAAAACCATGCTGATCGAAGAGCGTCAACGATGTTTCAATTATTTTTTCTTTTAACTCCGTAAGACTGCACCCCCCCTGTATCCGCTTACATTTCATCCAGAAAAAAGAGTGTGATTATGTATAAACTGGATTTATTTAGATTTTACCAAATATTTAAAAATTGTCAATTTTTAATTTTAAACAAAAAACAGCCCTCAAAACCAAGGGCTGTAAACCTACTTCCATTAAGTTATGCCTGAACCATGATACATTCGATACTATCCATAGCTTCATTCACTAATTATTTCTACCTTTGACCGGTTTAACTTGGGCTTTTACAAGCTGCCATCCATTGTTATACTTCCATACTGATTTGATTTCCAGTATCGGATCACGTTCATCGGGCCCTTTAACATTTTGGACTCCCATAAGCGCTTTTCCTTTACCAAAAACGGTCTTGAGGTCCAGTGAGGAGTATGGATCAACCAAAAGCTCTGTCGGTTCATTCAATTTTCCATTTCGATAAATGCCCAATTCATCATAAGCTTGTTTTCTGGAACTGACATCTATCACCACAGGCTTTTGACCTTCAATAATGATTTCCCCTTTGTATCCGTCAAGAAATTGTGCCATTACGGGAACGGATGGCGGTATTTCCAGTTCCTTCACTTTTCCATCCTTGAACGTATAGGCGTAACTGGATATCAACCGCTCTCTACCTTCCATCAAAACCGTGACCAATACATCCTGGACTCCATCATTATTCAAGTCAGCAACCTTAAGATCTGGATTATACCCAGCTTCAAGCGGGACGCTGATTGTACGGCGATTGCTTTCCACACTTAACTCAATTTTCTTCAGAAACTTGCTTCCTTCCTCATATGGCAGTCCCTGAACCTGGATGATGTCTATTTTCTGGTCACCTGTTACATCTCTTTTTGTTGATATATATGTGCCATCTACCTGAAAATTTTTATCATGGGCTTCAACCGCTTGATAGCTCAAAAATAGTGAGATGACTAAAACCGCATATTTTAGCAGATCTAACTTTTTCATAGTGATAACCTCTCTTTTCCAAGATGAACTAATTTGACATTTGTCGCCGTTTGAACTTTCGACGCTGATCTTTCATGAAGATGGACCAGAAATAATAGAACCCTGGCACTAATATCGCAAAGCCTACGATATATGTGGCAAACACGGCCCGGAATGAGGTTGGATCGGTAAATCCTGAAAGAATCGTGACATTTGGATAGATGATATAAGGTAAATGTGCGATACCATAAACATAACTGCCGATTAAATACTGTATGATAATCGCTATTACCCCGAGGCGAGGCATCCCTTTAACCTCCTGCTTAGAAAAATAGGGTAAGTACAGGGCTATCCCGCTAATGATGAAAAAAACGAGCGAGACGAATAACAATGCAGAGTTTTTCATCATTCCTTGGTAGATCCAATTCGCTTCGTTTTTTAACGTGAGCATGACCAACAGAGCCATGACTAACATAAGCGGTCCCGTTATCATCGCATCCCTGCGATATATTTTGTATGCTTTCATTTCATCAGCCTGTTTTGAGTAATCAGACAGGAGCAAAGATGATAAAAAAAGCGTGCTCATAATTCCAAACCCAACAAATGCATACTCATTCGGACTCGTGAAAAGTTTAGAGAGATTCAATTCTTCATTTCCTCTTACGCCTTCGACAAATCCAAGGTGGGTGATTGGCAATACACTGATTAATAGCCCGGGTATGATCAATCCCGTCAATCCTGAAATATACGTTAACGCTTTTTCATATTTGTCTACGCTATGAGAGAAAACCAAGAAAGCACTCCTAATACATAGCAGGACCAAAATAAGGCTAGCAGGAACGATCAAGGCTACCCCAATCGGGAAAACCGCACCTGGAAATAAACTGTAAATCGCAATAACAAGACCAACCACAAAAGTATTAGTCACTTCCCAAGTTGGTGATAAATAGCTATTTGCTATCTTGGTAGCATTCGTTTCTTCCTTTTTAATGTAAGTCATTGCCCAGAAGCCAGCGCCAAAATCCATAGAGGCCATGATGGCATAAAGAAAAATAAAGCCCCAGACCAGTGTTATTGCAAGAAGAGCATCACTCATTCGCCTTCCCCCTTTTATGAATTCGAATCGAAAAGACTTACATCTTTCTGTTCGGCCTTATATATATCATCCATCACGGAATGACGTTTGAAATAATACAAAAGTGTAAACACGACAGAAACGCATAAAATGATATATACAATAATGAACATCGTGAATAAAAATCCAAGGTTTTCGTACGAAGTGACTGAATCCTCCGTGGTCAGCATCCTGTATATCGTCCATGGCTGTCTGCCTGTACAGGCAAAAATCCAACCGCATTCTATCGAAATTACCGAAAGCGGCCCTGCCGCAACAAACAGCCAGAGAATCCATTTCGGGTAAGTCTCCTTTTTCAGCCACTTATTCCATACCAATGCAAACAGTGCCAACGCGATTAAGCCTGAACCAATGATGACCATGGCGTTGAATAAGATATGGACATAAAGCGGCGGCCAATACTCTTCTGGAAAATCGTTCAAACCGGTCACGACCGTATCGAAGCTATTACCGGATAGAAAGCTTAATACCCATGGGAATTCTATCCCATACTTCACTTCCTGGGCTTCCCTATCGGTATAACCGAACAAGGTAAGTCCGGCATGGTCCGTTGTTTCAAACAACCCTTCTGCCGCCGCCAGTTTTTCCGGCTGTTCCCTATATAAATGCTGTGTAGTCGCATGACCATTCAATGCCGTCAAAAAAGAAAAAACCAAACCCAATACAATACTGAGCCTCAATGCTTTTTGGTGAAAATTAAATTCAGCAGTGCCATATTTATTTTTCAGCATCTTATAGGCTGCAACGGCCGCTACGACAAAAGCTCCTGTCGTATAAGCAGTCAGGGCCGTATGTCCTGCCGTCACCAAGAAACTTGGGTTGAAAAATGCCGCCCATGGATCGACATCGACGATTTCCCCATTTTCAAACCGGAACCCAGCCGGTGTCCCCTCAAAAGCATGGACATTCGAAATCAAAACCGCCGAAGCCATTGCGCCGAATGCAACAAAGAATAAACTCACGATACGGGCCCATGGCTTGATTTTTTCAGCAGCATACACATAGATTGACATGAACAGCGCTTCAACCATGAATGCATAAATCTCGATCTGGAATGGAAGCGCCATGACACGTCCAATCACTTCCATGAACCCAGGCCATAATAGTGACAGCTGCACACCCGCAATCGTACCAGTCGGAATTCCGACTCCTAGTAAAACCCCTAATGTTTTGGTCCAGCGTTTAGCCATGACAACATACTGTAAATCCTTTGTCCTTTGAAACATCAATTCCGCGGCCAACATCATCATCGGCAACCCGACGCCGATCGTTGCAAATATGATATGTACAGCCATATTCGTCCCGAACATCGCACGGGCCATTTGTATATGATCCATACTGTCTTCCTTTCTAACCTTTGTCTCTTGGTAGTATCTCCTCTGTAAAGGAAAATATTTAAAAATATTCCACAAACTAAGTTTTCATAGGCTTTATGGAAGGTCAGTATTTTACTTAATGATGTTTTGGGTTGATTGTTTATCAAATATTCTATCGAGGTTGCTTTTGGGATATATTTTTTTCGGTTGATCACGTCTTACCTCGCTTAGATTGCATGTACGAACGGCAATTTTATGATAGCTGTGCAAATAATAAAGTATTTATTAAAATAAGTTTCATTACACCCTATGTTGATTAATAAGAATTTCACTAGTGTGGCCTTTTCACTTAGACACGTAGTGGGCGGAGAAAGCTTTGAAATCAAGGTCTTCATCAAAGCCACGGCCCGTCCCATTCGCCCCCATTTCCAGACATATTGCAACTGCCTAAAGGTACCGTCAAGTCGATGATATCCACTCCGCTTCCATCAATACACATGTCCAGCCCGAATACGATAAACTGTACGTACCTTCTATATTTCCCCGCCGATCAATACGGTGTGTCGTTTGCAATCTCAATTGCTGCTTCGACATCGTCAAAGACTATCATACGAAGACCGGTCGAAAGATTTCTTCTTGTTCGATGGTCATTTCGTTCGTCACATCAGCAAAGATAGCAGATTCCACATAGAAGCCTCCGTCCAAACCTTCTGACTTGCCAGACCACCTGCGATAACTTTCGCACCTTCCTCGTTCTTGAATCTTGTTCCACTGCTGCTTTGTAGCGCCTGGGCCTGCATAATTTTGCAACATATATGCATTTTTATGGTTCCGTTTAATAAACGGGTCCCCAAACGATCACCATTACAACACTAGGAGTGGAATCAAAGATTGCCGCGAATTCTTCACAATTTCCTCTAAAAAATATTCATTTTTATATTTCCTTCACATAAAAAAATACACACATACCCTACAATATAGTAGTCTATGTGTGTATTGCGGCCGGCATTGACTTTTGCCCAATTTCAGGAAAACTTTCCTGTATATTCGATTAAAAGCACGGGTACTACCCTATATATATTTTTTTTATCCATAAAACTACCTTCGAATACAAAAATTAGCTTTATTGCCAAATATCGCTCTATGTTTCTAGCGAGTGGTTTTTGCACCTGAACTAAGGATTTCTATCATAAAAAAACTCTACCATATCGTAGAGCCTTTTTTAACATGTGTTCAACAACTAGCACTTTTACGAATGGGAAAAAAAATGAATGAACCTGCAAATTTATTAATAAGCTTTTTTCATTGTAAAAAAATAGGATTACTCAATTATTTAACTAATTAGAAATTCTTGCTTAAATTCATTTATTCCGCTTTGCCCCATTTGAATATACGAAATGTTCTAAATATTCAGCAGATACCTTCACAAGACTCTTATTTAGATAAATCCATATCAGGATCCTAAATACCCTTTGAACTCCTTATCAATCACTTCCTGTGATTAATAAATCATCCTGTAACTGAATTAACACTGTTTCATTACTTACATTTTGATTTTTTGTTACTTCAATTGAAACAACATGACCACTTACACCGGTCTCAATTTCTACTTTTTTATTGTCCGTTGTATGAACTACCATTAGTTTTTCCCATTCATATACATAAGAACCTTGACCAACAAATATGTTTTCGATTTTTCCACAACAAGGACTATAGACAGTTTCTATAACTTTTTTCACGTTAAAAACCTCTCTTTCTAAAGAAATAAATTAGAGATTTCATTTATCATACTTACACCCTACCATGTATGCAGCTAGACGCAGATATATGTGATAATTTTGTGCTATTGAAGAAACCTTTTGAAAAGAATCGACTATTATTTCGTAATTTTTGTGCCATTTCTTCTGTTCAATAATTGCCTGATTGTTTTACACCCATTCAAAGATGAACCGGGTTCCACCAGAACTAAAATATCTTTGGTTGTTCCAACTAACCAACTTTGAATAATCGCACCCACATACCCTCGACTTAACCGTTCTAATTCAGAAGAGGGCATGTTACGACGGGATAGCAAACAATACCGCCTTTTCCTACACCAAAAGGAAGATCAAAAATCCCCTATTTTAAACTCACATGGAAAAAGCAGTTACATCTGGATGAAAACGAACTCCACCCTGTAGTCCTAACTGCATCATGATGTAGAAAACGATAGCTGGTGAAAACTTTTACCATCACCCATTCGAATAGGAATTCTTACAGTAAGGATTGATGAGGTTCTTTCAGTAACGCCTACATTTAGATGTTATATCCTGACTTTTAAATTGCTTTCTTTATAATAGACTGGGTTGAACTTAGTAAATCTAATACTTGACTTTGCTTATTGTCCGGCTTTTCATCTTGATCTATAGTGATAAGGATTGCCTCTTACCTTCTTTGCACCTCGCAGGTTATAAGTTTTATCTCCTATATGAAAAGTTAAGGATAATCTACATTTAAAAACGTAGCCACATCTTTGCTTTTTTGTTTTCTCTGTTCCCGCATCCTTGCTCGATCTAATGCCGTTTCATGTAATTTTTTTTCTTCTTCTGTCTCCGGAATAACTTTTGGAACACGTGTTGGACGTTTATCTTCATCAAGAGCAACAAATGTTAATAGAGCAGTCGCTGCAATTTTACGTACACTGCTTTTTAAATCTTCAGCAATAATTTTCACAAACACCTCCATTGAAGAAGTGCCTGTCCATGCCACATAAGATATAAAACAAACTGAATCTGTTGTACGAATGGGATGTAAAAAGTCAACTGAATCTGTTGAAGCGGTTACACATTCACTTCGACTATGACGTGCTGCAGAAATCGATGCTACTTGATCGACGTCACTCATTAATCGGCCGCCAAATAATGTATTATGGTTGTTCACATCATTTGGAAATATACGACTCGTTCTTATCACCCTTGATTCTTTGCAATATTTTGCTTCGATAAACCCGTCCTCCTAAAACATGGGACCTGAAATCACCTATGTAAACTTTTAGTATATGGTTATATTATGATACAATTTTGAGCTTTTTAACCCTTAAACACTATCGGCCTACATAGCCTAGTGTTCCGGGAATGCCCAGCTTGCTTTAAAGTATCATTCACCATCTTCTTTTGCTCAAGCCCTTTGCCTAGCATTCATAGCTCCCCTTGTTCAAGTGAAATGTTGTCTTTCACTTGGAAGGAACCAGACTTTTCATACTGGTGAATCCACCGGTCAATGGAGGACGGGGTGAGATCATACTCTTCACTAAGCGCTTTCTATGAAACCTTCACCCATTATTATAAACTCTTTATTTAGAAAAGAATCCTTTAAGGGCAAAAGCAATATTTTGTGGTCTTTCTGCCAAGCGACGCATAAAATAACCAAACCAGTCGTTACCAAAAGGAATATACACACGCATGGTATATCCTTCTTTAGCTAAACTTAGTTGCATGTCTGTTCTAAATCCATATAACATCTGAAACTCAAATTGGTTACGGGGAATATTGTGTTTTTGTACAAATTCTTTTACTCTGGCAATGATACGATGATCATGGGACGCAATCGCCGTATAGCTGCCACTCAGCAAATGCTCTTCAATGATTCTCATATAATTTTTATCTACTTCTTCTTTCTCTTGATAAGCCACTGAAGGAGATTCTTGATAAGCTCCTTTAACTAAACGAAGGGGAATTCCTTTTAATTCTTTTACGTCCTGTTCAGCTCGAAATAAATAGGATTGAATCACTGTTCCTACATTATCATATGTTTCGCGTAATTCTCTCAGGATATCTAACGTGATTTGGCAATGTGCATGATCTTCCATATCGATTCTGACAAAATTGTTGTATTTTTTGGCTGTATCAAGAATTCGATGCATATTTTGAACACAAAAATTCCGATCAATGTCCAAACCAAGTTGGGTCATTTTTACAGATAAATTACTATTCACTCCTACACTACCCATAGCTTCTAACGTTCTTACGTTATATTCCGTTGCCTCTATCGCCTCTATTCTACTTGAAACAAATTCCCCTAAATGATCCAGTGTACAAACCAAGCCTTTTTCATTTAACTCTTGAACTTTTGTAATCGCACTTTTGATAGTATCTCCTGCTACAACTTGGGAAGCCCCAAATCGAAGGCCCCATTTTTTCGCAGCTTTATTTAACGCTTTGTTGTGGGAAGCGTGAAGAAAAATATTTTTTGAAACATCTGCTAACATGAATATATCCCCCTAAATATATGTCCTCGTTTTATTAAATGGGGCAACCTTTTTAAATTGCCCCAGCTCTTATTAAAGTGTTTCGCTAGTTGTTTTCGCTTGCATGTGCAGAATCAAGTAATCAGGGCCACCTGCCTTCGAATCCGTCCCAGACATGTTGAACCCACCAAACGGATGATACCCAACGATTGCTCCTGTACAACCGCGATTAAAATATAGATTACCTACGTGGAATTCTTCTTTTGCTCGTCCAATATGATCAGGAGTGTTAGAAAGTAACGCACCTGTTAAGCCGTAGTCTGTGTTGTTCGCTATTTCCATCATATGATCGAAATCGCGTGCTTTACAAAAGGCTACAACAGGTCCAAAAATTTCTTCCTGCATCAGACGGGCTTTTTCATCAATATCCGCAAAGATGGTCGGTTCAATTAAGTACCCTTTGGAGTCGTCCCCTTCTCCACCAGTCATCAACTTGCCTTCTTCCTTACCTATTTCGATATATTTCATGATTTTATCGTAAGAAGCCTGGCTGATAACAGGGCCCATATAGGTATTTACATCTTCAGGGCAGCCAACCGTTAAAGTCTTAGTCAATGCCACTGCTTTTTCAAGTACTTCATCATAAACATCCTGATGTACCACTGCACGGGAACCAGCCGAACACTTTTGTCCGGAGAATCCAAAAGCAGAGTAAACGATCGAAGAGGCCGCTACATCCAAATCCGCGTCTTTATCTACGACTACAGTATCTTTTCCGCCCATTTCGGCAATCACACGCTTTATCCAAATTTGACCCGGATGAACTTTTGCCGCGCGCTCATTAATGCGGCATCCTACTTCACGGGAACCTGTGAAGGAAACAAAGCGAGTTTTCGGATGATCAACAAGATAATCACCTATTTCCGCGCCACCTCCTGGAATATAGTTAAGTACACCATGAGGAAGACCTGCTTCTTTCATCACTTCAACGAATTTCGCTGCAATCACTGGTGTGTTATTTGATGGTTTCAGAAGAATCGTGTTTCCAGCAACAATCGCTGCAGCTGCGGTTCCGGCCATAATAGCTAATGGAAAGTTGAATGGAGAAATAATGACACCTACACCAAGTGGAATATAATTGAACTTATTTGCTTCTCCCTCACGACTTTTTACAGGTACTCCATCTTTTAATTGCATCATTTGACGGGCATAGAATTCAAGGAAATCAATTGCTTCAGCCGTATCTGCATCAGCTTCTTTCCATGGCTTTCCAGCTTCTTTAACAAGATAGCCTGAAAATTCATGTTTGCGACGACGAATGATATCCGCAGCACGAAATAAAATGTTTGCACGTACTTCTGGTTTTTCTTTTTTCCATGTGTTGAATGTAGATAATGCTGCTTGCATTGCTTTCTCTGCCAAATCTTTATTCGCTTTAGAAACTCGACCGATTACTTCTTCCTTATTAGCTGGATTAATCGATACAATTTGTTCATTTGTGGTAATAAATTCTTCTCCAATGACAAGTGGATAATTTTTTCCTAGCTCTGATTTTACAACTTCTAAAGCTTTTTTAAATTCACTTTTATTTTCTTCAAGCGTAAAATCTGTAAATGGTTCGTGTTTATATGTTTTAATGTCCGTATTGTTTGCTGTAATCATGTTATTCTCTCCCCTAAAAAATAGATTTGTATAATCGATGTAATAGTGCTTTTCATAAGTTAATTAAATGTAATGCATAATTTTCAAATGATAGAAGCTGTCTCTAATTTTTTTAACTGAATACTAATTCTTCTATTAATTTTTGTGAAAAAAGTTTGCTAATACAATATTGCCCTCCTTTATTAACGGAAAATTTATAATACAAACAATATTCAAAAACTTAATCTAAACATATTATAATTCTGTTTATACACTTTTGTATACTGTTTTTAACAAAAAAATAAAATTACACACTTTTGTTCAATCAATAAAGCGATTGTATTTATTTTTTCGAAAAGTAGATATTATACTAGCTTATGAAGCTACTCAATACAGTAAATGGATGAATTCATTTTATCTTGAGCAGAATTCACCCTATATTAACCCGCTTCTTTTTAAATTTTTAAACCCACACAGTATGTAAATGGCTGGAGGAAGCCTTCAATCCTAATATCAGAACGAGCTCGCTTTTTAATAAACCGATGATTATGTTCCAAATAACTATAAAGTAAACAAAACTGTATAGCGTGTGTTTCGTTTCGGGAAATAAATGGACAAATATGAACAAAATGTATTATCATATAATTCTTAATATTTTTTCATCTTTTATTAGCAGTCTATATGTTGAATTTTTAATTCTAATAAGTAGAAGAAATAAAAGAGGAGATTTGTTAATTATTTTGTTTCTTGTTTTAAGGGTTTTCACTTTCTGCTATTTTTTTTAAAAAGATTTGAATCCCCTTAATAATTATTGGTTTTTACGTTTTTTTAGAGAGGATGTAGGATATGAATCATCAACAACCTGAATTAAAAAAAGAGTTGAAAATTCGGCATATTACCATGATTTCTCTTGGAGGAATCATCGGTGCTGGGTTATTTGTTGGAAGTGGCCCGTTAATTAATACGGCTGGACCAGGTTCTATTTTCTCATATGCGCTAGCAGGATTACTGGTAATTTTGGTAATGCGGATGCTTGGGGAAATGTCAACAGCAAATCCATCAAGTGGCTCTTTTTCCACTTACGCCCGAGAAGCGATCGGCCCATGGGCCGGATACACGATTGGCTGGTTATACTGGTTTTTCTGGGTAATTGCAATTGCAGTTGAAGCAATAGCAGGTGCGACAATTATTCAATATTGGTTCCCTTCTATACCTTCTTGGTCAGTCAGCCTTGTGCTTACTTTTCTATTAACCCTAACTAACATATTTTCTGTTAAATCATTTGGTGAGTTTGAGTATTGGCTTTCTATGATCAAAGTTGTCAGTATTGTTCTCTTTTTAATCCTTGGAGGTGCCATTATATTCGGATTCATACCAGGTATAGAATCACCAGGAACCTCAAACCTTCTACATAGAGGGGGATTCCTGCCATCTGGAATAAGTTCTGTCTTTATAGGAGTTGCCCTTGTTATGTTCTCTTTTATGGGGAGTGAAATTGTGGCGACTGCAGCAGGGGAAACATCACATCCTGAAAAAGCCATGAAGATTGCTACAAATTCCGTTATCTATCGTATCTTAACTTTTTATCTAGGTTCAATTTTAATAATCGTAACCGTTCTTCCATGGGACTCTACTAGTTTGATGAAAAGTCCTTTTGTTTCTGTCCTTGAACTTTTAAATATACCAGCAGCAGCTCAAATCATGAACCTCATTCTTTTTACGGCAGTCCTTTCTTGTTTAAATTCTGGTATTTACACGAGCTCACGTATGTTATTTTCGATGGCGAAAAATGGAGATGCTCCCCGAATGTTTTTAAAGGTAAATAAGAAGGGGATACCAATGAATGCGATTTTAGGATGTACCGTTATTGCTTATATTAGTATTGGGTTCAATTACGTCTCTCCAGATAAAGTATTTCTGTTTTTAGTTAATGCCTCCGGAGGGATAGCACTTCTTGTTTATCTAGTGATTGCCTTCTCTCAGTTACGTATGCGAAGAACATACGAAAAAGAAAATCCTGAAGCACTTAAGATCAGAATGTGGTTATTTCCTTATTTAACATATGCCACGATTATTACGATCACTAGTATTTTTATCGCGATGATATTTATTGATTCCTTACGTTTACAGTTCTTTTTAACACTACTTATCACTATTCTGATTGTCGGTTCTTTCTTTGTCTTAAAGAAAAATAAATCATCAGACTTAATATCAACGAACAAAGAAAAAAATGCCTCTTAATAACAAAACAAAAGGAAATATGTCATAAACAATCGACTCTATTCCTATAGAACTTAGGCACGGCTAGCGCATTAAAAAATCCCAACTCAAATTAGTCATTTGATATACCCCAGTCAAGTAGATAGTCATAAAAAGACTACAGTCATCGAGATTCGATATTCAATCGGAGCTCGGTGGCTGAGTCGTTTTTGGAATCGTTTGTTGTTGTAATATATAGATATTCTTCCACGCCTTGAATCAATTCTTGTTCTGTTTTTTTAAATGATTTAGATACAACATCCCTGCTTTATAATGGGGGAACGATTCCACTCAGACATTATCATGGTCGTTTCCTTTAATACCAAGCTATTGAAGTAGTGATTTTCGCCTCTATTATCATCAGACCATTGTAAACCTTCGAATTCTCCATCTTCTTTAAAAACTACTTTACCCATGCTTTCAATTGAGTGCTGCTCCAAGGCCTACGTTCTTCGTAATCGTTTCATAAACTGACTTCCCATTCAAATACATCTGTACAGCTTTCATTTTCTTTCCTTTGAATTTTCACGAAATTTTGCCCTTTTTAAGCCATAATAAAATCCCCTCCAGGTAGTAGTGCAATATCCACGATTGTTTGTGGTATTTTCACACTGAACCCTTAAGGGGATAATATCAAAACAGTCTTCGGAAACTAGCTCTCGTTTTAATTTGTTATTAACCATAACAAGAGTTTCGATACCATGTTGTTTTTGTAAAGATCCTTACTTTTTCTTCAAAAATCCTACCAAATAAATCAGTTTAATCCATATTCTTTAATCTTATTGTAGAGTGTTCCTCTAGACATACCGAGTAATTTTGCAGCCGCACTTTTGTTTCCATATGTCTTGCTTAAGGCTTCTTGAATCATGAATAACTCTTCTTTTTCCTCTTCCTGTAATGAGGTTTCATGTGGGCCTGAGATATCGCTATTATGAACATAATAGTTACTAGTTATGTTTTTTTGAAGATGATTGCTTTTAATAATATTTTCATCATTCAGAAGGATGACACGTTCCACTACATTCCTAAGCTCGCGGACATTTCCTGGCCATTCATAGTTAACTAATATAGTTATAACTTCTGATGCAATTTTTGGAATTGGTTTCTTATACTTAGAACTGAACTCTTGCACAAACTGTTCAACTAATTTAACAATATCTTCTGGTCTTTCACGTAAAGGGGGAATATCAATGTTAATTACAGTTAAGCGATAATAAAGATTTTCGTTGAATTTCCCTTCCTTTACCATTGCTTCTAATGCCTGAGAAGTAGAAGCAATAACACGTGTATGTGTCGTCAATAATTCGGTTGTACCTACACGATAAAATGATCCATGTTCTAAGTAGTGAAGAAATTTTTCTTGAATGTCTAATGGCATTTTATCAATTTCTTCTATAAATAATGTTCCATTATGTGATTGTTCAATTTTTCCGTTTTTTCCAGTTTTCTTATCAGCTGTAAAAACTCCTTTTTGATATCCAAATAATTCAATCTCTAAAAGAGTGGAAGGAATGGCCGAACAATTAATAGATACAAAAGGACCGGTACGCTTTGAACCGCCGTAATGAATAGCTTGCGCTAACATCTCTTTTCCTGAACCGGGTTCTCCGGTTAACAGGACAGGAATGTCTGCGTAGGCAACTTTTTGCGCTACCTTCACTGCCTTTTGAATTTCTCCATTAACTCCAATGATAGAGGAAAAAGGGTTGTCCTGATGAATAAGTAACGGTAACGAAGAATCAAGTTCCTCGTTCAAACGAACAATTTGAGTAATATCATGTTCTGTTGCTATGCCTCCAATAACTGTATTACCCTTTATAACTGGAGAGGCATTTACTAATACGTGATTATCATTATTAGGGCGATGATAAGCCCCACGAACGGGACGCCCCTCATTTAATATACGATGTAATATAATGGACTCTGATTGAAAATGCTCTCCAATCTTTTGACCAAGGATATTTTCACGTTTAATGCTGTATGTTCCCTCAGCAACGGTATTCCAGCAGATGACTTTCCCCTCTTGATCAACAGCTGTGACTGCGTCATTAATGGTTTCCGCCAATGTAGAAAAGTAAGCGGATAGCTCCTCATTTTTCAATTCCAGCTGCTGAACCCATTGATTTGCAGTTATAATTCCGATAATTTCTTCTTTATCTGGATCTTTAATCAGAACGGGCCTGCTCCAATCAGTTTGTAACATAGAAAGTTCAGCGATTGTAGAAATGGTACAAGGAGTCCACTTTACCTTTTCAATCCACTCGATTACAGACAGTGAATCATCCACTAATGCCAAGAAATTGCATTCTTTCTTTGAAATAATGTAGTATTCTTTCGCTGAAATAATCACAAAATCAAACTTTAAAAAGTTGTTCCTTATATCAATTAAAGATGTATAGGGTTTCACTATAGTGAAGGAGTTGTCTAGGTTAATTTGTTCCATTTTAAACATAATAAACCCCTTTTATTATATATTTTATGAGAAAGTATAAGAATTTATACAGTATCATCTTCTAAAACAATCATAAAACAAATATGTTTAAATAAAAACTAATAACTTTATTATAATATAAACTTCACTCTATGTTTCTAACGATTGATTTCCTGTAAAAAAATACGGAATACTATAATAAAAAAACTCTATCATAGAATAGAGTTTTGTTTTCAGTTTGTAGACAAAAGGGGTTCGGAATTAAAAAATTCTGAACCCCTTTTGAAATTCCCTTTGAATTTTCTCCTAAAGTTAAGAGATTGGGGCTCTACGAGCCCACTATGTTAGGCCATTTTTGGACCTTGCCATGTCCAATTGGCCATCTTCTTTAAATTAATGGCAGCGAAAGTAAGCATCGCCTGCATCGACAATTTTTTAAGTCCCCTTAAAGTAGTCCAACGCATACCATGCTTTTCTTTTGCATCTGCGAA
>NZ_JAUUTW010000004.1 GCF_030676415.1 Peribacillus frigoritolerans
ATGCAGTGGCAACCGTCGGGGCCAATAACACTTCCCTTAAAGGTCTGCCGGCTACATTGATGAAAGAAGCAAGTAATGTTCGCTATCTATCACACATCAAAGCCCTATTCAGCTTGGCTTATTAATTTTAGGATAAAGCACTCATTAAATTTAAAAGGACCATTCATCATTTGATGAATGGTCCTCTTTTGTATTAAAGGGCTATATTTAAAGAAATCAAATCTTAACTTGGTTGATGCTGAATCTAAGGAAAAATCCCTCAGGTAATTTTGCATTTGTCAAAATCCGGGTTTCTTTTAATCGTTTATCATTATAAGAGGAGACTTCCATCAATTCTTCATCCATATAAGCAGGATGGGTCATGATCTCCACGCTCGCCCCATCCATTACCCTCCCCTTCAAGCCTTGAAAGTAATCTTCAACCACCATTTCTCCATAAAAATCATCCAGGAATACATCTGTAACGGTTTGAATCCCAGCGAGGTGCCTTCCGGTATTACGCACTGGCAATCCGTAAATATCAGACAGCTTTTTTATAACAGGTAGAAATGCTGTGATCCCGTGTACATGATGATGGCTGTCGAAATGAGTCGGAAATAAACCAAATTCCAAGAATCTTTCGATTTGTGCTGACCACTCCCTCTCCAATTCGCTCAAGGAAATACCGGCAGGATCCCCATATACTAACCCTTGCTTCTTAAAGAAACCAGATTCGTCAACTAAACTCGGAACATCACTCAACAAAGGCTTTCCCCATGTCAGCACTAAGTGTATACCTACCTTCAACGACGGTGTCTTCTTTGCGATTTCAATCGCATGCTCCGTTGCTTTCGCATTCATCATGACTGTTGCCGAATTGACAATTCCATATTTATGGCTATCCAAAATCCCATAATTCACCGCTTTAGTTAACCCGAAATCATCTGCATTTACAAGGACTTCAATCATGATAAATTATCCTGCAACTCCTTTTTTTCAAAAAACTGCGGCAGATAATCTTTATGTGCCTCCAGCATTTCGTCTAAGATAAGTTTTGCAACCCGGTCACTTGGAACGAGTGGATTGATCGTCATGGCAAGCAAAGCAGTATCATAGTCCCCTGAAATTGCAGCTTCGATGGCTACCCTTTCAAAGGATTTGATTTGCTGAATTAATCCGCGGACAGCGACAGGAAGCTCCCCTACATTGATTGGCTTAGGACCATCCTTGGTTATCACACAACTGGTTTCAATCGCCGAGCCGTAAGGGATGCCTTCAATCGCACCATGGTTGACGGTATTCACCGCTTGAATATCCCGCTTATCCGTATGCATCGAGCAAATCAACCGCACAGCCGCATCACTGTAGTACGCACCTCCGCGCTCTTCAAGCTGAGGGGGCTTGATAGCCAGATCCTGGTCTTTATATAGCTCGAATAAACCTGCTTCAAGTCTTTGAACGACCTCTGCACGAGTTTCCCCTTTTTCCGCATCCTTCAATTCTTGGGCCAGCACATCTCCTGTTTTATAATAGTAGTTGTGGTATGGACACGGAAACAGGTTTAACGCTCTAAGGAATTCCGGCTCCCAGCCCATTGCATGGATATTCTTCATCGTGACAGCTTTAGCTGGATCTGTAATCAAATGGATGATTTGATCTTTGACACTCTCGCCATCAACGAATACATCCAAGCCGTAAACCATATGATTCAAGCCAGCAAAGTCGATCCGGACTCTTGAAGGGTCTACATCCATCAAATCCGCAACTCCTCTTTCCATACCAATCGGTACATTGCAAAGGCCGATGATTTTGGAAATAGTACTATGACGCAGAACTGCTTCCGTTACCATTCCTGCCGGATTCGTGAAGTTAATCAGCCAAGCTTCCGGACATAATTCCTCCATTTCATGAGCAATATCCAGAATGACGGGAATCGTTCTAAAAGCCTTGAAAAGCCCGCCTGGTCCATTCGTCTCCTGTCCGATCACTCCGTATTTCAATGGAATCTTTTCATCAAGCGCCCTTGCTGCGAGCTGGCCAACCCGCAGCTGGGTTGTTACATAATCAGCGCCTTTAAGCGCTTTCTTTCTATCTAGCGTGAGATGGACATCAATATTCACACCAGCCTTTTCAATCATCCTTCTTGCCAAATTCCCGACAATTTCAAGCTTTTCCTTTCCCGCTTCGATGTCCACAAGCCAAATTTCACTCACGGGAAGTTCTTCATGATATTTAATGAAGCCTTCGATCAGTTCAGGCGTATAACTCGAACCTCCGCCAATCGTGACAATCTTCAGCCCCTTGCTCATTCAGCAGTCCTCTCCTTCACAGCATCTGCATGTAAGAATTCTTCGCGTAGATCAATCATTTCAATTGCAAGATCCTTTAAAGTCATCGCTGTCATTAAATGATCTTGGGCATGCACCAGGATAATGGGTAGATTAAAATGGTCCCCGCCCGCCTCAGCATGGATTAATTGGGTTTGGTATTTATGGGCTTGCAATAATTCCGTTTCGGCCTCGGCTATTTTCACGCGAGCAGAATCAAAATTCCTTTTCTTTGCTTCCTGCATCGCTTCCATTGCAAAGCTTCTCGCATTCCCGCTATATAAAATCAATTGAAAGGATAGTTGGTATAATTCTTCTTTTTCCATTTTCATCACTACTTTCTTAAACGCTTAGCGTTTCTGAATCTTTTGTAAGCTCTGCTTTATTTTTGGTGTCTATCTTCACTTGGGCATAAACGAATGGTAAATAAATCGCTGTTGAAATGACTAAGTTGATTGCAGCCAAGACCGCTCCAGACACATGCCCGCCTGTGGCCAGGAATCCACCCACAATCGGAGGGGTAACCCATGGAATCTTAGCAACGATCGGGAAAACCATTCCGCTGCTTACCGCAATATAAGATATCACCGTTGTAATTACCGGGCCGAGAACAAATGGGATGAACCACATTGGATTCAGAACGATAGGCAATCCGAAAAGAATGGGTTCGTTAATCTGGAACACTCCTGGTGCCCCTCCAAGTGCAATCATCTGTTTATACCGTTTCCGACCGGCAATGATCATTGCAATGATAAGGCCCAGTGTTGCACCAGATCCGCCTAAATAAACAAATGCATCCAGGAAAGAACCTGCCAATACCCCGTATTGGTCCATGTCTTTGACGCCTTTTGCATATAAATCGATATTTTTCACTCCCGAACTTTCAAAAAGCGGTGTCGTTATCCCGCCAAGGATATTGGGTCCATGTAAACCGATCATCCATAATAAATGAACAAGAAATACTAGTAAAATTGCGAATGGCAATGAATCTACTGCACTTTGTAATGGAGATACAATCACTTTACTCAACCAGTCATTCAGTACCTGCCCATCCGTAGCTTTACGGAAGAGCAGTCCGAATACACCAGCGATAAAGATCGTCGCCATACCCGGCACTAATTTTGCAAATGAACGGGCTACCGCTGGAGGTACTCCATCAGGAAGCTTGATGACTAAATATTTCACTCGGGAAAGTCTCACAAAGATTTCAGTGGCAATTAAGGCAACGACAATTCCTGTAAATAGGGCTGTAGCATTAAAATAGTTCACGCTTACAAACCCCCATGCCCCGCCTGTTACATCCTTATCATCGATTGTTAAAGTGACATTTCCGATTTGAGGCAATAATAAAAAGAAACAGGCTGCTGAAACAAGCATCGCTTCAAAACCATCGTCACCGTATGATCGTGCCAATTTATACGAGATGCCGAATACAGCGAAAACCGTCATGAATGCAAAGGTTCCAAACCAAATATCACCGCCCAGCGTATTCCATGCAGGACCGAAGATAGCCTCCATCATTCTTCCATAAGGCTTGATGACTTGCCCGAGATTATTAAACAGGACGGCGAATGACCCAATCATTGTAATCGCTATCATTCCAATCAATGCGTCACGAATCGCAAGCAAATGCCGGTTATTCCCTACCTTTACCGCCCCAGGCATAATATACTTATCAATAAAAGTCATCATATCCTTATTCTCCTTTTATTAAAGTAGTGGCTTGTTTTAGCACTTCTTCACCATTACATAGTCCATAGAACATTGGATTGATGGTTGCGACTGGAATTCCCTTTTCTGCCCCCGCTTCCTGTAACTTGGAAAGAAGATATCTAACCTGCGGACCTAATAAAATCACATCAGCCTTGTCTATTTCATTGTTCACTTCTGTAGAACCCACAGCCCATATATGACATTCTATCCCTTGTTTTTTAGCGCTTTCCTCCATCTTTGTAACTAATAAACTAGTAGACATCCCTGCAGAACAACATAATAAGATATTCATTGAAATTACCCCCCTTTTAATGATTGATTATTCAGTATTCTCAAGTAAGACTTAAACGCATTTTTATAATAGTCGATGTTACTTTGTTTTATCACTTCCCTTGAAAGGCTATATGAAATGGGTATTATTACCTCCATACATACATTGTAGTTACAAATCAAAAAAATATCAACACAATTTTTAATTTGTTACTACAAATTTGTGAATTAAAGTTGATTATTGAACTTATCCGAGATAATCTATATGTATATATTGGGAATGAACATAGGAGGAATCACTGTGGAGACCATGAATAAAGAAGCGGCATTGCATTCCATAGTTAAGGAATCGATTATCGATCTCATAAAAAATGGCGAATATCAAACAAATACAAAATTACCGACTGAGGCCGAATTTTGTAAAATCTACGGAGTAAGCAGGACAACAGTTCGCACGGCCTTGCAGCAATTGAACGTCGAAGGCTATATCTACCGTGTTCAAGGCAAAGGTACTTTCGTTTCAGAGAATAAAGTGAAGCAATTTCTTACAAGCACGGTTGAAAAGTTCTCTGAGCAAGTCACGATGCAAGGAAAAAACCCTTCTACAAAGGTCATTAGCTTAAAAGTGATTGAAGCAAATGCTACACTTGCCAAGCTTTTCAAACAAAATATTGGAGACCCCGTAAACAAACTGGAACGGATACGTTACGTAAACGACATCCCCCTTCAATATGAAATTGCCTTTCTCCCTTGGTATAAAACACCCGGGCTTAATATCGAAGCCTGTGAAAAATCACTCTTTAAAGTACTTGAAACACAATTCAATTTAAAAGTAAAAAAAACGGTCGAACACTTGGAGTTTTCACTTGCCGACGATTCCATTTCTGATAAATTGGATGTACCGAACGGTTCACCTTGTTTTTCCTTGGAAACTTACACATATGAGAATGATGGATCGGTCATTGAATTCTCTAAAACTCTCTTTAGAGGCGATCGTGCACACTTTGTCATCGAGCGGAACTATTGATTTTTGATAGATAAAAAAATGGGATGCCTTATTAATTAAGGTATCCCCTTTTTGTGTGTACTTTTATACGGCATTCTAGTTCGGAAGGCTCTCACATCGAACCATGATTTGAAAACTTGGTTATCCTTCATGGTTTACTTTTTTATGGATGGAATCCTCATTGGATTGAAGAAATTTGCCGACACTCCTGCCGAATAACTGGCTGGACGAGACCCCACAGACGCTTGCTTTGATGCGGCTTGGCGGACAGTCGGCGGATAGGGAGCGGATTTCTGAAATCAACTGGAATGTTTTTTCAAAAAAAACTCTAGGCAAACTGGCTTTTCTCCGAATTTGACTACAGTCTGGCGGTTTCATCAATTTGTCGACAAAAGGAGTTTCGGAATGCTCTCACCCCGAATCATAATTATAAAAAAAGAAGACTTAGTTATCCTTTATGTTTTTCACTTTTTTATATGGATGAAACCATCACTAGATTGAAGAAATTTGCCGACACTCCTGCCGAATAACTGGCTGGACGAGACCCCACAGACGCTTGCTTTGATGCGGCTTGGTGGACAGTCGCCGGAAAGGGAGCGGATTTCTGAAATCAACTGGAATGTTTTTTCAGAAAAAACTCTAGGCAAACTGGCTTTTCTCCGAATTTGACTACAGTCTAAGAGGCAATCATAACGATTGCCTCTTTTTGTTGCGTTTCTGGATACAATTTCACATAATTACAAATACATTCATTATATGAGTAAAATTGACAAATATAGCATAATAACCTAACCTAGTAGACTAGGGATATACTATTACTTAGATCGATATTCAACTTTATACCTATGTTATATCTCGATAAAAGTTACTAGGAAATCTCTTACTATTAAATTATTAGGCAGGTGGATTTTATGTGCGGTTTTGTTGGATGTATTCAAGAATATCCGAAAGCCATAAATTCAAATATGAAAGAAACGATCAAGAAGATGAACACGATCATTACCCATAGGGGTCCGGATGATGAAGGATATTTTTTTGATGATTTTGTGAATTTTGGATTTAGGAGATTAAGCATAATCGATATAGATAATGGTAACCAACCGCTTTCATATGAAAATGAAAGATATTGGATCATTTTTAATGGCGAAATCTATAATTACATTGAACTAAGGAAAGAACTCATTGATGAAGGATATGAGTTTACGACAGATTCTGATACGGAAGTAATATTGGCTCTCTATAGCAGCAAAAAAGAGGAAACCGTCCAGAAATTGCGCGGCATGTTCGCTTTTGTCATTTGGGATAAAAGCGAACTAAAGCTTTTTGGTGCAAGGGACCACTTTGGAATCAAGCCTTTTTTCTATTGTGAGCAAGATGATGTTACTTACTTTGCATCAGAAAAAAAGAGTATTTTGACAGCAATGAATGAAGAGCTGGATGTGAATTCATTACAGCATTTTCTCAGTTTTCAATATGTTCCCGAACCATCCACCCTATCCAAAAACATTGAAAAGTTATTACCTGGGCATTACTTCACTAAAGAGCCCGGAAAGAAAATGGATATAAAAAGGTTCTGGAAACCTAGTTTTCACCCTTCCAATATAGAAGATTCAAAGGTCATGAAAGAAATACAAGAAACTCTGCTGGATTCCGTGAACGTCCATATGAGAAGTGATGTTCCGGTTGGATCTTTTCTATCAGGCGGGATTGATTCATCATTTATCTGCTCCATCGCAAAAGAGATTAACCCTAAAATCAAAACTTTTTCTGTTGGGTTCGAAAGAGATGGATATAGTGAAATAAACGTTGCACAGGAAACAGCAGCCGCTCTACATGTAGAAAATATAAGTTATATCATAAGTCCTGAAGAATTCTTGGCAGAACTTCCGAAGATCATCTGGCATATGGATGATCCTTTAGCAGACCCCGCTGCCGTTCCACTATATTTTGTCGCACGGGAAGCTAAAAAGCACGTCAAGGTCGCCTTGTCCGGTGAGGGGGCAGATGAGTTATTCGGTGGATATAATATTTACCGGGAGCCCCATTCCCTGCGCATGTTTTCCTATTTACCAGCACCGTTGAACAAAGTGTTGAAGGCGCTTTCCTCTGTTTTGCCAGAAGGTGTTAGAGGAAAGAGTTTTATAGAGCGCGGAGTGATACCTTTAGAAAACCGATATATCGGAAACGCAAACATATTCGACGAGAAAGAGAAAAAACTTTTACTGGTGAATTATCTCAACGGTTTAGAAAATGAGAAAGTGACAAATCCCATCTATTCAAGTTCTTTAGGGTATGATCCTATTACCCAAATGCAAAACATTGATATTCAAACTTGGCTAAAAGGCGATATTTTATTGAAGGCAGATAAAATGTCCATGGCGAATTCTTTAGAAGTGAGGGTTCCCTTTTTGGATAAATGCGTTTTCAATACAGCTTCAAAACTTAGTATGGATCAAAAGGTAAGAAATGGAACGACCAAATACATGCTCCGAAAAGCTGCCCGCGGGATAGTGCCGGAACATGTATGGAGCAGAAAGAAGCTAGGTTTTCCTGTTCCGATACGCCATTGGTTAAAGGAGGAATTATACGATTGGGCAGTAAGGTTAATCCAGGAAAGCCCGACTGACTATCTTTTTAACAAAGCGCAAATTATGAAATTACTTGAAAACCATGTAAATAATAAAGCGGACAACAGCCGGAAGCTCTGGACCATTTTAACTTTTATGATTTGGCATCAAATTTATATAGAAAAACAATATGAGCCCCAAAAGATTTTACAATATGCTGTCAATTGAGCACCTTTAATGGCTTCACTCATTGCACCTAAGCATCAATGAATGATTGCTTGGGTGCTTTTAATATTTACTTGATTATCACCCAAATATGAGTATCCATTCAATTTACCAATTGGTATATGACGAATTTCTCAAAAGGATTAGATTCAGTCAAGCCAGGTAACATCACTTCGTTTTTCAGCTCGAAGGCGGTTTGATTTTCGAGGAAAAAAATATAATCCTGTGAAGCATAAAATAATATAAGTTCGATTTGGCGCGGTTCTTTTTCAAAGGAAAGCAAAATGTTATTGATGATTTTCATGAAAATCTGTACCGAGAAAGGATTAAAGAAATAAAAACGATTGTCTTTCGTATCAATATCATATTCTTCTGCCAAACAACAGTGGAATTCTATATTGCCATCGTTGTTTTTTCTTTTCTTCATGTAGCCATTCAGATTCTCGATCGCTTCTTTATAGAAATTTTCATTCATCTCCACGCCAACCACAGATGATTGATATAAGTGATGGATAAAAAAATTCAAGCGTCCTTTACCGCATCCAAAATCCACAATGCGATCATTTCTTTTCAGTGCATATTTTTTGAATAAATGTTCCAATGCGCTGTATGGCGTAGGTTCGTATCGGTGATAATGCAAAGAATCATTGAAATTTATTTGTTCACCTTCCGTCCTGATGTTCAGCATTTCATCATAATCCGTCTCTTCCATTGTTTTATGCACCTCCTTCATTGTTTTTAAATATTGTGCTTCCCCCGGATAAGTTTTTGTTATATGAATGTCCATACAATTAATTGGATTTTGCTTTATTTACATAAACATTAAAATCAGAGATGCTTGGGTTGGCTGATAAATGACCGCCTTCCACTTGGATCGTCTGACCGGTAATGAATTTGGACTCGTCAGATGCAAGGAATGGTACGGTATAACCGATATCATCCGCTTCCCCATGATATGGCAATGCATTAAATTTTGCAAAGATATCGAGTACGACCTGAGGCATATTATTTTTTGCTGCAGGAGATAAAATAAGTCCTGGTGCCACTCCATTACAACGAATATGATCTTTACCATACTGTGCAGCGATATAACGAGTCAAATTCACTCCCCCCGCTTTGGACGCACCATATGCGGATCGTACGGAGTCACCTGTAAATCCAGCCATTGAGGCCGTATTGATAAACGATCCTCCTCCCGCTTTAACCATGTGAGGAATTGCAAACCTGCTTCCCAATAGGATACTTTTTAAATTCACATCCGTAAGCCAGTCCCATTCTTCCAAATCTAAATTCACGACATCCAGATCTTTATGTTGGTTAGTTAAACCCACATTATTAACAAGTACCGTAACCGTTCCATATTGTTCAATGGTAGTCGACTGCTGCCTGGATGGAATCTGCTTGTCCAGCATCCAAGAATACTCCAGCCACTTCCCCACCTTGTTTTTTAATGTTTTCGGCTGCTTCTTTTGCTCCCTGCTTCGTTATAATCGCAATCACGACTTTTGCCCCTTCTATAGCCTTTAGTGTGGATATGAATAACCCTATAGCTGAAGCTCCACCTGTCACTAATGCTACTTTATCTTGTACTCTCCCAATAATACCCCACCTGCTCTTCAAAAATTGAATATTACTGCTTTACTAATCATGACTAACCGTTTGCCAAATCCAAAACAGAAAAAAGCTGAAGCATCAAAAAGAGCTTCAGCTTTTTTCATTTTTCTTCTTCATCATCCCATATGATCCAATCATGAACCTCAAGAATTTCCAGAAATTTCATCAGCCGCGGTAAGGCTGGTTCTGCTTCCTCTCCAAAATGTTCACTCATCGCTTCAGAAATCTGATTTACATTCCTTTGGAAGTCCATCTGTTTAATGGCATATGCCCCAAACTTATCAAGCTTGATTTTACGGACTGATGGTTGTTTAAAGAAACGAATTGTAATTCGTTCCACAAAATTGGTCCTTTGAATGACCAAAAAATTTGCTTCCGCAGATTCTTGTACCATAGTGACGCGTCTTTCCAAAAGGGGAACCATGGTTAACAGGTTCCTCTTTTTTGATTGGCGTTTACGAAGCATCTTCTTTTTTCCCTTTGCTGGATACGAACCAAAGCAATCCAGCCAGAGCAAGGAATAGTAAAAATGGTAGCAAATTGCTGGCTAATTTAGCCGCAGCCGGAACTTGGATACCGGCTGCGATCAATATGGCAATAAGAACACCAATCAATGATTCACCCGCTATTAAACCTGAGGCAAATAATACACCTCTATCAACCCGTGATTTAAGCGCTTCTTTTGTTTTCGAGAAGAACTCAACGAAGAATCGAATCAATCCACCGATCATGATTGGGGCACTAGTATGAACCGGCAAGTAAATGCCGACTGCAACAACAAGTGAATTCAGACCGAAAAATTCTAATGTGATGGAAATAGCCGCACCGATAAAGATGAGGGTCCAAGGTAAATCTCCCCCTAGAACACCTTCAGCAAGTATTTTCATTAGTGCCGCTTTAGGTGCAGGTAGTTCTGCAGATCCCATCGTATAGGCGTTATCCATCAGAACCAGGATAAAACCAATGACAGAAGCGGACGCAACAACACCGATCATCATGGCAACTTGTTGTTTCCATGGTGTTCCGCCGACGATATATCCTGTTTTTAGATCTTGGGAAACATCACCTGAAACCGCAAGTGCTGTACAAATGATCGCAGCGACGGTTAAAGCGGCTACCATTCCAGTCGTACCAGTAAAACCAGTAGCTTTATAGACAATCGCTACAATCAATAGTGTAGCTATCGTCATTCCAGAAACAGGGGAAGAAGAACTTCCGACGATCCCAACAACCCTTGAAGCCACTGTTACGAATAAAAATCCAAAAATCGCAATTGCAATCGCACCGATGATTCCTACATCTGTTATAGGTGTGAAAGCAATGATTAAAATCACGATGATCGTTCCCAACCAAACGTATTTAGCGGGTATGTCTTGTTCTGTACGGATCGAACCTGATTTTAGTTGTCCTTTATTGGCTTTTACGCCTTTAAGAGTATCAAAAACTGAACTGAAAAGTATTGGTAATGTTTTGATCAATGTAATCAATCCGCCAGTTGCAACGGCACCAGCACCAATATATCGTATATAATTATCCCAAATTCCCCATGCATCCAATTCACCGATCGGTACATCGGAAGGGAAAATGGCAGTTCCATTGCTTCCGCCAAAAAAGCTGATGGCCGGTATTAGAACGACCCAGGCTAATAAACCCCCACCTAGCATTTGTCCTGCAACACGCGGTCCAATAATATAACCTACACCCAAAAGGGAAGGAAAGGCATCAAGACCAACCACTGCATTTTTAAAATTCGTGATTCCTGTTTCAACTTCTGTCTTGAAAAGCTTAAACCCATCACCAAGCCCTTTAACGACACCGCCGATTACCAAACCGGCTCCGATTAGTTTCGCGCTTGTACCACCCTTTTCTCCTGACTTCAGAACCTCGGCACATGCCGTACCTTCAGGATAAGGTAATGTTTCATGTTCCCTTACAATCAAAAGCTGGCGAAGGGGAACCATCATGAAGACCCCTAAAAATCCCCCAGTTAATACAACGAAAATGATGAATGCTTGACTCACGTCCATGTCCCACATGAATAATGCTGGAATGGTAAATACAGCACCGGCACCAATAGCCTCACCTGCCGTGGTCATCGTTTGCACAATATTGTTTTCTAATATTGAATCCCTGCGAAAAACCCCTCTTAAAATAGCCATTGAAATTACCGCTGCGGGTATTGAAGCAGAGACAGTTAAACCAATAAGTAGGCCTAAGTATGCATTTGCCGCCCCGAATACGATTGCAAGAATGATCCCTAGAATGATTGCAGTTGCAGTTAATTCCGGTAGAGATTTAGATGCAGAGACGTACGGGACAAATTTACTCTCTTTTGAATTGTTCGACAATTTAGCCACTTCCTATGTTAAACTTTAAAATCACAGAGAACATTATATCACTGTAATTTAAATTGACGCAATGGTAAAATTCCGCTCACCAAATGTCTGATTATATCTAATAATCAGATTAGCAGTTTCGATTTTAAAATATATAAAAATAATATTCAGCTAATAACCATTGTTTTTGGGCTTATTCGTTACACGAAATCACTGCATCTCATTCATTCAATGACGGGACCATCAGCACTCCTTATTAGAGCTCCATAAGCAATTAACCCACTGGGTTATTGCACTTTAAAATGAGATCTAACATATCCTGAAAAATCAAGTCTGAAAAAAGGAATGATAAATTCATGGTCTCCTATATGGACTATACTTCACCATCCACACAACACTTTTTTGATGTTAATAAAAGCAATTTCATGAAAAAAGACAATCAAAACTATATAAATGTATTAGGTATCAAACAATTGAACACACTCGAAAATGTTTCTTTATTAGATATTTACCTTAGTGCAAACAATGTCGTAGAACCGCATTATCACCAAAATGCTGCAGAGCTAGTGTATTGCATTTCTGGAGCGGCAACCGTTTCATTACTGAATCCTTTTACTAAGCAAATACAAAATTATCCCATTAAACCTGGCCAAGTAGCCAACGTTCCACAAGGTTGGTGGCATTATGAAGTGGCTAATACGGATAATACTCATCTGCTGGCCATTTTTAATGCATCAACACCTGAGGTGATCCTGGGTTCGGATATCTTGAAATTAACACCTGCAAATATTATGGCACATACGTATTGCATGGATGAAAACCAATGGAAAAAAGCAATTACACCGATTCACCCCTCAACATTCATCGGTCCGCCAGCCAACTGCCATCGAGCGGCCGAAGAAGACATGCAGCAATATCCTCAATATCATAATCACTATGATAACCAAATGTGTACTGCCCCCGCATACAACTATCAATTCCAGCCCACTCCCCCATATTATTATTATTGAAGATAAGTGCAGGGAACTCGATCACCCCTGTTCGAGGGCCTATACAACTTCATGGATGGCATCTAATAAATCGGAATCGAAAAAAGCAATGGAGAACCCTATTACATAAGAGTTCTCCATTGCTTTTAATTACATGATCCGCTTGAACATTTTCTCCATTTCATAAATGGAATAAGAGATGATGATAGGTCTTCCATGAGGGCATGTGAAGGGGTCTGTTGTCCGCCTTAGTTCATCCAATAGTGCTTGGATTTCATCATTGCGCAGATGCCGGTTTGCCTTTATGGAGGCTTTACAGCTCATCATGATGGCTGCTTCTTCGCGCAATTTTTTGATGTCGACCTTTTTCATCGATAGCAATTGTTCTATCATTTCTTCAAGGATTTCCTGTTCAATTCCTTTAGGGAACCATTGTGGGTGCGATCGGACAATATAGGCGTTATAGCCAAACTCCTCTAAATAGACGCCGACTTTTTCCAACTCATGACGATATTCATTTATCCGGATACATTGGTCTGTTGAAAATTCAAGTGTGATGGGAACCAGCATATCCTGTAGCTCGTTTTCAACACGTCCGACCTTTTCTTTAAAATATTCGTATTTGATCCGTTCCTGGGCAGCATGCTGGTCTATGATATATAAACCTTTTTCGTTTTGGGCGAAAATATATGTTCCATGCATTTGCCCAATCGGGTACATGGGAGGGATGCGGCTGTCCGGTTCATTCTCCTCGATTTCTTCCTCTTGTTCGACAGTGTAGGTTGTATACTTTTCAGCCGACTCGAAATATGGTTTACTTTCATCATCTTGTAAGACCGGTACATAGATATCTTCCATTTGCTGCTGTTCATTGCTATAGATTATTTCCTTTATTGGTTCAAGATTGAAATCTTCATTATGATCCTCATAGCTCTTTTGTTCCTGCTTTTCCCGAATCAAGGTATCCTTCAAGAGTGAAGCTTCTTTCTTGGCTTCTTCAAGGACACGCTTGCCGCTTTCCACAACATGGTCCAATTCCAGCGCAGTTTGCTCACTTTTCACCTGTTCCGGCTTTGATGTTGGTGTATATCCGCTTGGTATTAGAGTCATCTTTTTAAACGAAGATTTGATCGTTTCCGATACAAGACTGTACAATTCCTGTTCCTTGCTGAGCCTTACCTCCATTTTGGATGGGTGTACATTGACATCGACAAGAATCGGATCCATTTCAATATTCAACAAAGCAATTGGAAAACGCCCAATTGGAAGAAGTGTATGGTACCCATCCAGGATTGCTTTCACGAGCGCATAGTTTTTGATGAAGCGGCCGTTTATCATGGTTGAAATATAATTCCTTGAAGCCCGGGTGACCTCTGGCATAACGATATACCCGGATAATTTGAAGTCCAGGGAGCTTGCCTGAATCGGAATCATCTTTTTGGCAATATTCGTACCATAGATTGCGGCTAGCACCTGCCTGACATCACCGTTACCATTCGTATGCAGGATTCGCTTCTCGTTGTGTGATAACCGTATAGAAACATCCGGATGTGAAAGTGCGAGCCTGTTAGCGACATCCGTAATATTTCCTAGCTCGGTATGAATGGTTTTCATATATTTCAACCTTGCAGGAGTATTGTAAAACAAGTCGGAAACCAGGATATCCGTTCCTTTCCGGCTGGATGAAGCCTCAAGTTCCTTAACCATGCCTCCTTCAAGAAGTATGCGCGTTCCTACACCTTCGCCAGTGCTGCTTTTCATTTCAAAACGGGAAACTGAAGCAATACTGGGCATTGCTTCACCGCGAAAGCCAAGTGTTCGAATTCGGAAAAGGTCATTTTCATCTTTTATTTTACTTGTGGCGTGGCGTTTAAATGCCGCTTCTATGTCATCAGCCAAAATCCCATCGCCATTATCCACGATCCGAATGGAACCAAGTCCAGCCTCCACCAATTCAATCTCTATAATGGTACTGTTTGCATCTATTGCGTTTTCCACTAGTTCCTTAACGACTGAGGCTGGGCGTTCAACAACTTCACCAGCTGCGATTTTATTAGATAAAGCCTCATCAAGCTGTATGATTTTTCCCATTTTTATCGCCTCGCTTTAATTCTCATTTAAGTTTCTTTTGTAATTTATAAAGGGTATTCATTGCCTCAAGCGGCGTCATTTCAAGGATATCCAGTGATTTTATATCATCCAGCACCTTTTTTTCCTTAGGTGAAGAAATCACTCTTCCTATAGGAGCCTCTTCCCCAAAGAAAGAAAGCTGTGCCTCATTGACGGATGTTACCGGGGCAGCTTCGGCAATAGGCTCTTTTACAGCAACAGGCTGTTCAGACATCGCCTTTGCCTGTCCATTTTCATTCTCTAGCTGCGCTAAAATAGCGGCCGCCCGATCTATTAACTGCTCCGGTAAGTCAGCTAGCTTAGCCACATGAATTCCATAGCTTTTATCTGCTGGCCCTTCTTTAATTTTATGAAGGAAAACGACATTTCCATTTTGCTCAATGGCACTGACATGGATATTTTTCAATTTTGGCAGTTCCGCTGCCAATACAGTCAATTCGTGATAATGAGTCGAAAAGAGAGTCTTTGCCCCAATTTCCTCATGAATATATTCAATGATGGCCTGAGCAAGCGCCATCCCATCATAAGTTGATGTTCCCCGCCCTATTTCATCAAATAATATCAAACTGTTTTCTGTCGCATTCGTGATGGCATTTCTTGCTTCAAGCATCTCGACCATGAATGTACTTTGACCGGAAATCAAATCATCTGCCGCGCCAATCCTAGTAAAAACCTTATCGAAAATAGGCAATTCAGCTATACTTGCGGATACGAAGCATCCAATTTGCGCTAGAATCGATGTTAGCGCAATTTGACGCATATACGTACTTTTACCAGACATATTGGGCCCTGTAATCAAGAGTAACTCCCGGTCTCCATCCATAAAGCAATCATTGGGGACATACTCCTGTGATTGAAGGACTTTCTCGACCACTGGATGCCGGCCTTCCTTCAGTACGATTCTTCGATCATCAGAAAAGACTGGCTTCACATAATGGCGTTCTTCGCTAATCGTAGCAAAGCACTGCAGCACATCCAGTTCACTGACGCCTTTCGCTAAATCCTGTAAGCGCGGGATATAGCTTTTGACCTCTTCACGAAGATTGAGGAATAGGTCATACTCCAAACTGATGCTTTTTTCTTCTGCTTGTAAAATCAAAGCTTCCTTTTCTTTCAATTCAGGCGTGATATAACGTTCGGCATTCGTTAAAGTTTGCTTCCGTTCATAACGGCCTTCTTCAAGCAAATGCAAATTGGCTCGTGTGACTTCAATGTAATAGCCAAATACACGATTATATCCGATTTTCAATGATTTGATCCCGGTGCGTTCCCGCTCTTCGCGTTCAAGCTGTGCAATCCAAGTTTTCCCGTTTCTGCTGGCATCCCTGTATGTATCCAGCTCCTTATGGAAACCGTCCTGAATGATATTCCCTTCCTTCACGGACAATGGCGGGTTTTCTACTAGCGCCGTTTCAAGCAAATCCGTCACTTCTTCGCAAGGATCCAATTTATCGGCCAGAATTGAAATATCCTGATTGGAAGCCATTGACTTCACGATTTCACGAATGATCGGCACCTGTTGCAATGAACGTTTCAGTTGAATCAAGTCCCGAGCGTTTACATTCCCGAAGGCCACCCTTCCGGCAAGCCGCTCCAAGTCGTACACTTCCTTCAGGCGTTCACGTAAGTCCTGCCGTTCGAAGTATTGATTTTTCAGGGTTTCAACAAGGCTTTGTCTCCGCTCGATCTGTTTTTTATTAATGAGCGGTCTATCAATCCATTGTTTCAGCATCCTTCCGCCCATGGCTGTTTTTGTTTCATCAAGCAGCCATAATAATGAGCCTTTTTTACCTTTGGAACGAATGGTTTCAGTTAATTCCAAATTGCGCTTGCTATAATAATCAATTTTCATATATTGTGATGTTTCATATGCAAGTACTGGCTGTAAATGATCCAGGCTGCGTTTTTGGGTACGGTATAGATAATTCAATAAACGTGAGGTCGTTGTCGCCAGTTTCTGGTCTTTTAACGGATGAAGCAATGCAACGAATGACTCGCTTTGAACCAAATTACTCTCTAGGGATAGGGCGGCAGCGCCCCGTTCTTGGAGCTTTTTTTTCCACTCTTCATTGAAATCCTCGGCAATGACCACTTCACTCGCACCAAGGATGGCAAATTCATTCAGAACTTCCTCGAAACTCTCAATCAAAGTGACTTTATTTTCCCCTGTCGATAAATCATTGTATCCAAAGCCAAACTGACCATCCGTGAAATGAGTGATGGTGGCAATATAATTATTTTCCTTTTCACGAAGACCCTTACTATCCATTTTCGTTCCCGGAGTAATCAGCTGGACAACTTCCCTGCGTACCACACCTTTGGCTTGCTTCGGATCTTCGGTTTGTTCACAGATAGCTACTTTAAAACCTTTTTCTATCAATATATCAATATAATTAGCAGCCGAGTGATACGGAATGCCGCACATCGGAATTCGCTCTTCACTACCGCCTTCTCGGCTCGTTAATGTGATTTCGAGCTCTTGGGATGCATTAAGTGCATCGTCAAAAAACATTTCATAAAAATCGCCTAAACGAAAAAATAAAAAGGCATCCTGATACTCTGCCTTAATTTTTAAATATTGCTGTATCATCGGAGTATATCCAGCCATTCCTTCAAAACCTTTCCAAACTAAAATCTATTACACATTTATGTCCTTCATTATAACATACAGGAAAGCAACATTGCCTGTATTCGAAATTGCATGGTAAATCAATTATCCTTTAAATTGTGAGCTAGCTGTATCTGCAAAGCCCTACGCACGGATAGGATAACATTACATCCCTATTTTTTTTCTCATTGCCAGTCCTGCAAGGGACTTGTCCCGCTTCAAATTAAATAAAACCGGATGAAGGGATTGTCATCCGGTATTAATTTCTATATTCTATTCGTCTTCGAATTCATCAAGGAAATCCGGATCTAAATCTTCGAAATCCTCATCATCGAAATCAGAGCCCCAGTCATCCTCACAGCGGCCATCTGGACTTACAGCGACACAAATTTTCGTTTCGCCGACGACTTCCACAAAGAATTCCCTTTCCACATGGACAATGATTTTTTGTCCACATGGGGAGATGCAAGCTTCTAAACAATTCGGCTGTTGGACAGCTTTTGCAACGATTTCATGGTCATCAAGACAATCGGGATCACGGTATTTCAGCGAAATAACGTCGGTATATTGCACTTTTTCAGTTACAACTTCCGTCTTCGAATTATGGTTATAAGAATACCAGACGTTGATTTCGTAGCTGCCGTGAATTTCTACCTTTTTGCCGACTTTCTTTGCATCGTATTTATGGTTGATGATCCAACAACCTAGAATGCTAGAAGGATGATGAGCCGGGCAAATGGTGTGAGAGGACTTTGTGAATTTACGTCCTTTTGCCACCACCGCTTTAGTAATTATCTCTCTATATTGTGACATGCTAGCGAACCCTCCTCATACAGTTTCCATTCATCCTATGCGTGGTAAAAGTCTAGTGTGCGTAGAATTTTAATTGTTTGAAAACTGCTGTAATGTTTTAAACCTAGGTTATTTTATGCGCAGGTTTTGGGATATGTGTCACGAATGGGCACTGTATAAGGATTTCCGCATATTAAAAAGCCCTTCTGAAATCAGAAGGGCTTTTTAATATTCATGAACAGCTTCCGCCGCCTGCTTGTACCTGTGAACCTGTCTCACCGCGAAGGACATCCCCTTCGGTCGATTCAATAATCAGGTCCGTCACCTTATTCGATACCTGTGATGAGACCATTTGTAACAGATCATTTACATCCACTTGGGATTGTTTGAATTCTTGCACGATCGGAAGTTCATCCAATTGTTTTTCCAGTGCATCAATTTTGGCCTGAACTTGACTGTATGCTTTCTCTTTGCCGTAATGCTGGAAGTTTACAGCCTGTTTTTGCAAGCTCTTGATGCTGGCAATCATTTCACGGATTTTTTGGTTTTCATTGATGTGAGCTTCTGCCCGTTTAAAGAAATCGACTTCTTCCGTGCTGGCGATCATTTCAGCAAGCTCGGCCGCTTTGTTCAGAATGTCATCTTTAGTATATTTAGTCATATTACTCCACCTCAATCGCCGTTGCTTCTTCAACCATATCCCCATTTAATGACCATGTTTTCGTTCCGGTGATTTTCACTTTTACGATTTGGCCAATAGCGGATTTTGGTCCTTTGAAGTTCACGAGCTTATTTTTCGTTGTATAACCTGCTAATACTTCCGCATTCTTCTTGCTTTCGCCTTCAACGAGCACTTCAACAATCTGTCCATCATACTCCTTCATTTTCAATGCGCACGTTTCATTGACAAGGGCATTCAAGCGTTGCAGACGTTCCTTTTTCACTTCCATCGGTACATTATCCTGCATTTTCGCAGCCGGTGTTCCCTCACGTGGTGAATAAATGTAAGTATATGCTGCATCGAAACCAACTTCGCGGTATAAAGACATCGTTTCTTCAAAGTGCTCTTCCGTTTCATTCGGATAGCCTACAATGATGTCAGTGGTTAGCGATGCACTTGGGATAGCTTCCTTGATCTTTTTTACTAGCTCTAAATATTGTTCGCGTGTATATTTACGGGCCATGATTTTAAGTGTGTCTGTACTTCCCGATTGAACTGGAAGATGGATATGGTCAACGAGATTTCCGCCTTTAGCCAGTACTTCAATCAAGTGATCATCAAAATCACGGGGATGGCTTGTCGTAAAACGAATACGCGGAATGTCGATTTTGCGGATTTCATCCATCAAATCGCCGAAACGATATTCGATATCCGTAAAATCTTTACCGTAAGCATTCACATTCTGTCCAAGCAAGGTTATTTCCTTGTAACCCTGTGCCGCTAAATGACGGACTTCTTGGATGATATCTTCAGGCCTGCGGCTTCTTTCTTTCCCTCTTGTGTAAGGTACGATGCAGTATGTACAAAACTTATCGCAGCCATACATGATATTGACCCATGCCTTCGTTTTTCCTTTACGCACTTTCGGAAGGTTCTCGATTACATCACCTTCTTTAGACCAAACCTCAATGACCATTTCCTTGGAAAGATAAGCTTCATTAAGAATTTGCGGCAGCCTGTGGATATTATGCGTTCCGAAAATCATATCTACAAAATGGTGCTTCTCTAGAATCCGCTTTACAACTGACTCCTCTTGTGACATACAACCGCATACCCCAAGCAATAGATCCGGCTTTTCCAATTTCAATGATTTTAAATGCCCCAATTCACCGAACACTTTATTCTCTGCGTTTTCCCGAATCGCACAAGTGTTTAGTAAAATGACGTTAGCATCATCCACCGTATCTGTCGGCTGATAACCAAGTGCCATAAAGATGCCCGCCATGACTTCTGTATCATGTTCGTTCATTTGACAGCCGTAAGTACGAATGTAAAACTTTTTACCTTCTCCCATTCCACGGAAACCTTCAGGAATTGCAAAGTCATCATGATATTCTACTTCTTCTTTTCCTCGCTTTTTTGCATCTTTTAAGGAAGGCGGAATATAAACGGCTTGAAAGTACTTACTGAAGTCCTTATCGGATTTTTTGTCCGCTGGATTCTCAGCCTGTACTTGTTGTGATTCTAATCGTTGTTTCTCGTTCATAGTTAATCTCCTTTCAAAATAGTTAGTTTATTTCTTTCACCAACTATTTCAAGACCTATCTTCAATTGGATTTATACGGATTCCTTTTTAAGAATTACCAGTAAATATTAGCTATTAAGTGTGATATATCCACATTATCATAGTATAAAGCTTTTAACAGCAAGAAACAATCATTCTGTCGTGGCTTCTTCAATTGTAAGGAATTTTTCACAAATACGGAAAATAAGAACATAAAAAGAGGCTATGACGAAATTAGCCTCTTCTTATCATTTTTGGATGACGCCTTCCCCTTTCAAGATTTTTCAAATGCAGACCATGCAATTTCCACCTTTTCAGATGTTTAAGGTATAAGGAGAACCTTACCACACTGACCTTTGATCATCAGTTCAAATCCCTTTTCAAAATCGCTAAGTGAAAACCGGTGGGTAATCATTGGTTTTACATCAACCTTGCCACTTTCAAGCAGACTTGAAACCTGTTGCCAGGTTGAAAACATCTTCCTTCCGGTTATCCCTTGGACAGTAAGACCCTTGAATACAATATCCTCTGTTATATTTAGCGTGACGGGCTTAGAAGGCAGACTTAGAATTGATATTCTTCCACCATTCGTCGCCATCTTAAACCCTTGTTGGATAGCTGCAGGATTACCGCTCATTTCGCAAACAACATCCACCCCATCCGCACTTGTAAGGCTTTTCGTGATTTCCAAAGGATCCTGTTTAATTGAATGAATGAGGTCTGTAGCACCCATCTTTTTGGCAAGCTGAAGTCGATAATCATTAATATCAAGAGCGATTACTTTATCAGCACCCGCGGCCTTTGCTACAGCAATCGCCATAAGCCCAATTGGACCACAGCCGATTATTGCCACCGTTTTACCCAGCACCTCGCCAGCTAGCACTGAATGGACTGCATTACCCATCGGTTCTTGGATGGTAGCCATATCGAGTGGCATATCACTTGGATTTTTCCATAAATTTTTGGCTGGCAGAGCTATATACTCTGCAAAGCACCCTTGTTCATCAACACCGATAATGTTTGTTTTTTTACAAATATGGAATTGCCCGGTTAAGCATTGCCTGCATATACCGCAAACTATATGTGTTTCGGCAGATACACAATCACCAACCGAAACATTGCTGACTCTTTCTCCTATCTCGATTACTTCCCCAGCAAATTCGTGCCCAAATACATATGGTGGACTCACCCTTCCCTGTGACCATTCATCCCAGGTGAAAATATGAATATCCGTTCCGCAGATCGAGGTCATTTTCACACGAATCAAGACCTCGTCATCACGAATATCCGGTATATCGACAACTTGTAATTGTGCCCCATAACCTCGGTGGTGTTTGACGACGGCTTTCATTTTACCTCTCAACATGTACATTCCCCCTGAAATAGGGCTGTTCTTTTTCATCTACCTTAATATGTAAAGATATGAAAAATCAATCACAAAAATACCATAATCGCTTTTGTACCGGCCTTTTTACATTAATAATGATGATTTTTGGGCATTCGTACATTTTTGTTAAATGGGTCATGTTTCTATAGCATCTTGTCCGCTCTCGAATAAGATATCTTGTAAAACAAAATTATGAAGGAGTGACTTATATGTCATGTGGATGCAATAATCATGATCGGGACCGCGATCGGGACAGAGATAACGATAGAATCGCAGACGATTTTTGTCGTGCTGTGAGGGGCTGTAATAGGCGCGACAACGATCGGGATCGGGATCGGGACCGCGATCGGGACAGAGATCGGGACAGAGATAACGATAGAATCGCAGACAATTTTTGTCGTGCTGTGAGGGGCTGTAATAGGCGCGATCGGGACCGTGATCGTGATCGTGACCGCGACCACCATTGTTGCAGAAGGAATCGTTGCAATTTCTTCGGATTCTAATTTAGAGAGTATAGTGATTCTCTCTACTTGAGCTTTCCAATTAATTACAAAAAAAAGGTTCACCCCATCTTTAGGGGTGAACCTTTTAACTTTTTACATAAATTCAGCAACAAGCTTATCAAAGTGCGCTTGATCTAGTGTCAGATCTGATTTATTTAACCCTTTTTCAGCATACCCTGGCACTAATTCCTGGTACGAAGGGCGTGAAGAGTCTTGATAAATAATCCCTGTCACAAGACTGTCATGTTGCATCAAAGTCTGCATGGCCTGTTCTTTATTTGATGAATCATAGCCTTCAATCGTGTTCAATTTAGTTAAGTTTTGTTTAAACCAATCATACGTATTGATCTTATTGTATGTTACGCAAGGAGAGAAAACATTGATAAAGGAGAACCCTTTATGGTTTATCCCTGCTTCAATGATCGCCGTCAGGTCTTTCAAGTCAGTGGAAAAGCTTTGGGCGACAAACGTAGCGCCAGCTGACAATGCTAATTCCATAGGTGAAACAGCCTGTTCTATTGATCCTTCTGGAGTGGATTTCGTTTTAAATCCAGCAGCGGATCTAGGAGAAGTCTGGCCTTTTGTCAATCCATAAATTTGGTTATCCATGACAATATACGTAATGTCGATATTACGGCGGATCGCATGGATGGTGTGTCCCATCCCGATTGCAAAACCATCTCCGTCACCGCCTGAAGCTATAACGGTCAATTCACGGTTGGCCATTTTAACTCCTTGGGCGATTGGCAGTGAGCGGCCATGGATGCCGTGGAAACCATATGACTTGATGTAACCGGATATACGCCCTGAACAGCCGATACCGGAAACAACAGCCAGATTCTCCGGCTCCAATCCTACATTGGCTGCCGCACGCTGCATGGCAGCCTGAACGGAGAAATCTCCGCAGCCAGGACACCAGTTAGGTTTTACATCATTCCGAAACTCTTTAAACGTTGCCATATTCGAACATCTCCTTGCATTGTGTGTGAATTTCATGCGGGAGGAATGGGTTGCCATCATATTTTAGGATGCTTTTAATTTTATTAACATGTCCGACATTCATCTTGATGATATTAGCCAATTGTCCAGTCGCATTATTTTCAATAACTACTACTTTCTTAGCACTTTGCACCAATGATAGGACTTCATCAGCTGGGAAAGGATGAATCAAACGGATATGTGCATGATTCACTTTCATTCCATCCGTTTCTAACCGGCCGATCGCTTCATCAATCGTCCCGCGTGTTGAGTTAAAGCCAAGAATTAATAAATCCGCTTCTTCATGCGGTGTGTTTTTGTATACTGGTATTTGGAATGTGTTAGTTAAATTATTCAGCTTACGCATCCGTTTATCCATTTGCAATTTGCGATTCAAAGCCGTTTCAGAAGGTCTGCCCGTTTCATCGTGTTCAACACCTGTAACATGGTGTATTCCATTTTTCATACCAGGCACTACACGTGGTGAGACTCCGTCTTCCGTTACTTCATAACGCTTGAAGTAAGATTTGTTTTCAGCCTCTTCAATTTCAAAGTCAACCAACTTTCCGCGTCTTATCTCCACTTTGCCGTAATCAAGCGGCTGAACCGTTTGTTTACCTAATGATAGCTGTAAGTCGGATAAAACGATAACTGGACATTGATATTCCTCTGCAAGGTTGAATGCTTCTGCCGTATCATAAAAAGCTTCCTCAACAGTACTCGGAGCCATGACGATTTTAGGTATTTCACCATGTGTACCATAAATCATCGCCATTAAATCGGATTGCTCCTGTTTTGTAGGAAGCCCTGTAGATGGACCGCCACGTTGAGTATCGACGATGACAATTGGCGTTTCGGTAATGCCCGCTAAACCAATCGCTTCCATTTTCAAGGAAAGCCCAGGTCCAGCTGAAGCTGTGATGGCACGCACACCGCCATAGTTTGCACCGATTGCCATTGTAGCCGCCGCGATTTCATCTTCAGTCTGTATGACCGTCCCACCAAATTGAGGAAGTTTTTTAATTAAGTATTCCATAATTTCCGAGGCCGGAGTAATCGGGTAAGCTGCCATGAAGCGGCAACCGCCTGCAACTGCACCTAAAGCGATGGCATCGTTACCGATCATGAACATTCTTTTTTGGCCGTCTGCCTTTTCCAGCTCCATTGCGCCCAGTTTTTCTCCAAGCAACACTTCCATTGCCTTATAGCCAGCAGTAATGGCATCCATATTCTTCTTAACGATTTCTTCACCTTTACGGCCGAATATTTCATCAACCACATCGTTGAATACGGAAATTTCCATTCCTAGAACAGCACATGTCGCACCGATGGCGACCATATTTTTCATTAATGATGTTCCTAATTCGGCTGCTATTTCCGTAAATGGAACAATATATAATTCTGCCTTTGTATCTTCTGGGCAGACAGGTTTGAATTTTGCATCTGCGATTATGATGCCACCCTCATGTAATTCTTTATAATTGACGTCAATTGTTTCTTGGTCAAAAGCAACTAAGATGTCTAAATCATCAGAGATAGCACGAGTTTCCGTAGTACTTACACGAATTTTGTTATTCGTGTGTCCACCCTTGATTCGGGATGAGAAATGACGGTAGCCATACAAGTAATAACCTAAGCGATTGAGGGCAATACAGAATATTTCTCCTGTACTTTCAATACCTTCACCTTGTTGTCCGCCAACTTTCCATGAAAGTTGATTGATCATGTCTTACACTCCTTTAGGACGTTCGTATATAAATGCATTTAACCGCACCTCTCTTCAGAACATTCATATGTATAATTAATCGTTCTAATTTAGAAAAGGTGTACTAAACGCTTTCAATTCTATCGGTTTAAGCATTAAATTGCAACCTTTTTGCTTTTATTTTTTATATTTTCAGAATATTCATTCATATCTATATAGTAAGAATTGAAAATCACTTAAGATATTACCTTATCAAGCGGAAAATTACGAGTGAAATTACCAAAAAGGAGACCTTTTACAAACTCACTGGAATAAAGCCTGTTCAGTTCATTGATTAAGTTATGATAATCCTTATATGACATTAAATTTTCTACCATATAATCGATTCCATCGAAGTCAGACCCTAATCCAATTTGTCTTTCCCCGCCCAAACTGCATATATGCTCTATATGTTTCAAGATATCCTTTATCGTAGCCGAATCACCATTTGCTAGAAATTGCGGGACAAAGGTTACGCCGATCACCCCATTTTTCTGCAAAAGGGCTTTTATCTGCCCGTCCTTTAAATTTCGCGGATGCGGACAAAGATGATAAGCATTCGAATGGGAGGCTATTGGGAATTTCGCCAAATTTAGGGTGTCCCAAAATCCAGCTTCAGATAAATGGGATAAATCACACCAAATTGCCTTCTCATTCAATAGCGCGACCACCTCCGTTCCAAATCCTGTCAAGCCGCCCCCTCTTGTTTCTAATGCCCCATCCGCTACCAAGTTAGCATAATTCCAAGTTAGACCTACGGATGACACTCCAAGCTGAATAAGGGTTTTCAGTTTCAACAAATCATTCCCAATGCAATCGCACCCCTCCAAAGTTAGCATTGCACCTATTTCCTTTTCTTTTAAATATTCGATGTCTGCCTTGGTCTTTATAAATTTCATTTCCGGCTCTGATAAAATCTTTTCATGAAAAATATCCACCATCGCCAATGCCGCTTGAAACCTCATATCAGGGTGGACTTTTTCAGGAATATATATGGCAAAACATTGGACTTTTCCCCCTTCATCCAATAAACCCCGCTTTGTTATATGTAATTTATCACTATTCGTAAAAGAAATATCCGGATCGATGAACATCTTCATCAGCACATCACAATGTGCATCAAAAATCTCCAATGTAATCCCCCTTTCCTGTACCTTTTTTATGATTATATATTCCATTATAAAGGGACACGGGTCTTTCGTCATTTGGATTTCACGACAAAAAAGAGCCTGCTCGCCATCTGACAAACAGGACACCCAAACATGGAATTATCTTGGTTCAATAATTAGTTTTATTGCCGTTCTCTCTTCGCCATCAATAAGTATATCTGTAAAGGCAGGAATACAAATCAAGTCAACTCCACTAGGTGCGACAAACCCTCTTGCGATTGCTACTGCCTTGACGGCTTGATTTAACGCACCTGCACCGATTGCTTGAATTTCGGCTGCCCCTCTTTCCCTGAGCACTCCCGCTAGTGCGCCTGCTACAGAATTAGGATTAGATTTTGCTGAAACTTTTAATATTTCCATTCCTAGTCCTCCTTGTTTTCCCTGCCGATTCTAACTTGGCTCAATAGTTATAACACTTTCCACTGCTACTATATTCATCAAGTAAAACTTGTATGACAAAGAAAACCGGGATTGTACACCATTTATTGATGAATGGAAAAACGGATGGCCAGTTTGCTGTCCATCCGTTCGAATCAATGATAAAAGGGATGATCTTCGTTGATCAGTATCCTTTCTATTTTTTTTGCCTTGCCGGTTTTATCATCAATTTCAAGGAGAACCCCACTTAATAGTGTCCGCCCCTCTTTTGGCACTTCGAAACGAACAGGAAGGCTAGTTAGGAACCGATGGATGACTGCCTCTCTTTCCATACCAAGGATGCCATCATATGGTCCTGTCATGCCTACATCTGATATGTAAGCGGTGCCTGCAGGTAATATACGGTTATCGGCTGTCTGGACGTGTGTGTGTGTACCGACAACGGCTGTAACCTTCCCATCCAGGAACCACCCCATAGCTTGCTTTTCACTTGTAGCTTCACCATGAAAATCGACAAAGATAATTGGTGTCTTTTTTTGAGCCTCCGCCACGAGTTCTTCCGCCTTTTTGAACGGACAATCCAAATCCGGCATGAACGTTCTCGCTTGTAAATTGATGATCGCTATTTCATACTGGTTCAATTTTAAAAATTTCATTCCTTCTCCAGGTGCCCCATCTGGAAAGTTTGCTGGACGGACGAGATACTTCGCTTCATCAATAAAATTGAAAATATCACGATTATCCCATGTATGGTTTCCCATGGTCACTGCCTGCGCTCCCCACTCTAAAAAACTGCGGTAAATCTTTTCTGTAATTCCCCGGCCACTTGCTGCATTCTCGCCATTGATGACCGTGATATGCGGACGATACTTTTCTTTTAACTTAGGAAGGTATTCTTGGATCATGTCACGACCAGGAGACCCCACTACATCTCCAATAAATAGCAATTTCATTGTAAAACCCTTTCTAGATTCACCTAATTATATGAATTATTCAAGTATGTATTGTAACATAATTTGGGGTAATTATAGGAATTACGCTTAACGATTCATATCGGAAAAAGAAAAAACGAAGCGGTTTGCACCACTTCGTCTTTCATTAACAATTATTTGGCGTATTCGACTGCTCTTGTTTCACGGATGACCGTGACTTTTATATGACCTGGGTAATCGAGCTCTTCTTCAATCCTTTTCCGGATATCACGTGCGAGTCGATGGGCCGAAAGATCATCAATCTGTTCTGGTTTCACTAGAATCCGCACTTCTCGCCCGGCTTGAATCGCAAATGATTTTTCCACTCCATCATAGGATTCGGAAATTTCCTCAAGTTTTTCAAGTCTTCTAATGTAATTTTCAAGCGTTTCACTTCTAGCTCCCGGTCTTGCAGCTGATAATGCATCAGCGGCAGCCACAAGCACTGAAATGATGGAAGTTGGTTCCGTATCGCCATGATGTGAAGCGATGCTGTTAATGACAGTTGGATGCTCTTTATATTTGGTTGCTAATTCAACGCCAATTTCAACGTGACTGCCTTCCACTTCATGATCAATCGCTTTCCCAATATCATGCAATAAACCTGCACGACGGGCAAGAACTTCATCCTCTCCAAGCTCAGCGGCCAGTAAACCTGAAAGCTGGGCCACTTCAATTGAATGTTTAAGTACGTTTTGCCCATAACTGGTACGGAACTTCAAACGTCCTAGTATTTTGATGAGATCTGGATGGAGACCGTGAACTCCAACTTCAAAAGTTGTTTGTTCACCAATTTCACGAATATGTTCATCTACCTCACGTCTTGCTTTGTCAACCATTTCTTCAATACGAGCCGGATGAATCCGTCCGTCCTGAACTAGTTTCTCAAGAGCCAAGCGTGCCGTTTCCCGTCTAATTGGATCGAATCCAGATAAAATGACAGCTTCAGGAGTATCATCAATAATAAGGTCAATACCTGTTAGCGTTTCTAACGTCCGGATGTTTCGTCCTTCACGTCCGATTATCCGTCCTTTCATTTCATCGTTTGGAAGATTTACTACAGAAACGGTGGTTTCTGCAACATGATCAGCCGCACAACGCTGAATGGCAAGAGAAAGGACTTCTTTTGCTTTTTTATCAGCTTCTTCTTTGGCACGGGTATCACTTTCTTTAATCATAAGCGCTACATCGTGAGCCAGCTCGTTTTCCATTCGGTCTATAATGATTGCTTTAGCTTCTTCACGAGTTAAACCGGAAACACGTTCAAGCTCTGTTTGCTGCTTACGAACCGTCTCGTCCACTTTGCTTTCCATCTCTTCAATATGCTGTTGTCTTTGGTTTAGAGAATCTTCTTTTTTCTCCAAAAGGCTTTCACGTTTGTCTAACGTTTCATCCTTGCGGTCCAGATTCTCTTCTCTTTGCAATAACCGATTTTCTTGTTTTTGTAATTCGTTCCTTCTTTCACGGGCTTCCCGATCCGAATCGGCACGAACTTTATGAATTTCATCTTTTGCTTCCAACAAGGCTTCTTTCTTAAGTGCTTCCGCTTCACGTTTTGCATCCTCAAGGATGTGTTCTGCAGAGCCCTTTGCCCCTGCTATTTTACTCTCAAATTTTGATTTGTGAATAAAATAACCAACAACTGCACCGACGATTAGGCCAAGCAAAGTGAAGATGATTGTCATGGGTTCCATCGTTTCACCTCCCCTTGCTATGAACTTTTTACATAAAATGTTGAACTGTCGGCAAGTACATTGCACATAAATTCAATATACAGCACTTAATTTTCAAAATTTTAGTTTGAAAAATTGTAAAATATACATATTAATTGTATAGTTGAGAATTTTTATTGTCAAGCGTTTGTCCCTTATGTATCAATGATTATTCAAGTTTTCTTAATATCAACCATCATAATGTACAGCATTCATTATGGAAGAAGTCTGTAAATCTGATTTCAATGCCATTTAATCCGCTGAAAATTCCGCACTTTTCTCAAAATATATAGAAAAGGCCTAAGCTTCGCTTAGGCCTTTTCCAAATATCATTAATCAAGCAATTCAAAATGCTCTTCTGTTTCATTTTCTTCTGGTGGTAATTCATGCTCTCCATCGAGATTATAGTGATCTCTGATTTTCTGGGAAATTTCCTGAGCGATATCCTTATTTTCTTTCAAGAACAGCTTCGCATTTTCGCGGCCTTGTCCGACACGCTCTTCATTGTATGAATACCACGAGCCGCTTTTAAGGACGATATCAAGATCTGCACCCATATCGATGATTTCACCTTCCTGGGAAATCCCTTGACCATACATGATGTCAACTTCCGCTTGACGGAATGGTGGAGCAACCTTGTTTTTTACAACTTTGATTTTCGTTTTATTACCGACGATTTCATTACCTTGTTTTAATTGTTCCGCACGGCGCACTTCCAGACGAACAGTTGAATAGAACTTCAATGCCCGGCCTCCCGGAGTCGTTTCAGGATTCCCAAACATAACACCGATTTTTTCACGGACTTGGTTAATGAAAATGGCAATGGTATTTGATTTATTAATGGCACCAGACAGTTTTCTTAGTGCCTGAGACATCATCCGGGCTTGAAGACCCATATGGGAATCTCCCATTTCGCCTTCGATTTCAGCTTTAGGAACAAGTGCTGCCACCGAGTCAATGACAATAATATCCACCGCTCCACTTCGAACTAACGCTTCAGCGATCTCCAAGGCTTGTTCACCCGTATCAGGCTGTGAAAGCAGTAACTCATCGATATTCACACCAAGCTTTTCTGAATATGCCGGATCTAAGGCATGCTCGGCATCAATGAATGCAGCCGTGCCGCCAGTCTTTTGCACTTCTGCAATAGCATGTAATGCAACAGTCGTTTTACCGGAGCTTTCAGGTCCATATATCTCAATGACCCGGCCTCTTGGATATCCGCCTACTCCCAATGCTACGTCCAATGCTAAAGAACCGCTTGAAATCGTTGAAATCCTACGATCAGACTGTTCCCCAAGTTTCATAATGGAACCTTTACCAAATTGTTTTTCAATTTGTTTTAACGCCATATCTAAAGCCGCTTGACGATCACTCACTCAATTTCCTCCTCTATATTCAAATAATCGGCTGTCCGATTAAAGGTGTACTTACGTTAGCAATTATTTGAGATCAAGGTTTGTATCCTGTCTCAAAACCTATCTTTACTATATACTCTTTTTACTATTTTGCCAAGCAAAAAGTCGAACATTCATTCGTTTTTTTCTTTCGGGATACTCTTTGTAAATAAGCGCTTTATCTTTAAGGAAAACTCCATTTCCTTTCACTTACTCCCTAAAAAAAACATTTTCATTGAATTAACTTTTTTCCTTTTCCCCTATTTTTCAAGAAACAAACTTCTAAAACCAAATAAAAAGCAGAGCTGTAAAAAAGCTCTGCTTATAGCGTTTATAAATCCCTTAATAGGTAATGACAGCCGTACTTCACACTCCGAATACGGTTTTGCGCCCTGCTTCCGGAAAGGTTCAACTCCTTAAAATGAGTGTTTCCATCCCGATAGGAAATGCCAATAAACACTGTCCCCACAGGCTTGCCTTCTTGTTCATCCGGCCCTGCAACACCCGTAAAGCTTATGCCTACATCCGCATCGAGCATGCTCCGGACATTAGAGGCCATTTCCATTGCACACTCACCGCTGACCACCCCATACTCAGATATGGTATCATCACTGACGCCGAGGACATTAGACTTCGCATCATTCGTATAGCAGACAATTCCGCCTTTGAAGACTTTACCGGCGCCCGGGATGGTTGTCAGCTGTTCTTGGAACATCCCTCCGGTCAAGCTTTCAGCTGCCGCAATTGAAAGCTTGCGGACTGTTAGTTCTTTTACAAGTTCCTTTATTAGCGAAGTATTATCACTTCCATAATGGAACTTACCGACCCTGCTAAGAATTTCTTTTTCCGCTTTTAAAATAAGCTCTTCGCATTTTTCTTTAGAAGAGTCTTTAGCGGTGATCCTTAACGTCACTTCCCCTTCGGCTGCCAGCGGAGCAATTGTCGGATTCGTTTGATTGACAAGGAGATCTTCAATCACCGTTTCCAGCTCAGCTTCACCTATACCGTAGAACCGAAGAACCTTGGAATCGATCCGTTCATGCTTTTCCAATTTATTCATGATCTTTTCATAACCATAACTTAAAAACATCGGCTCCATTTCACTTGGTGGACCAGGAAGAAGCATATATGTAATCCCAGATTTGGACAATACCATTCCCGGTGCCATCCCTTGATCGTTTGCCAACACTTCACTGCCTTCTAAGACAAGGGCCTGCTTTTTGTTGTTTTCCGTCATCGGCCGTTCCCGTTTTTGGAAGTAAGCTTCAATGGATTGCAAAGCTTCATCATTAATAACGAGCTTTTTCCCAATATGGCGAGCAATCGTTTCTTTCGTTAAATCATCTTTGGTGGGACCAAGTCCACCGGTAAAGACAATCAAGTTCGCCCTCGATTCAGCGATTTCTATAGCTTGTTGTAAACGGCGGTCGTTATCCCCGACCACAGTATGGTAAAAAACGTTGATCCCCATTTCCGCAAACTGCTGCGATAAGAATCTTCCATTAGTGTTATTGATTTGTCCTAAAAGAAGCTCTGAGCCCACTGCAATGATTTCTGCATCCATCTTTTCAAAACCACCATTCGTTTTACTTTGAATTAACAAATACTTCTTTGTTTTTTATAAAATAATCCAAACCTGACCAGATTGTAAAGATTAATGCAATCCATAATGCGATATTAGCAAATGGAAGTGAAATGAGGGCAAATGGGAGGTTATGCAGCAATAAAGCCGAAATGGAAACAATTTGTGCCCAGGTTTTAATTTTACCAAGCTGGTTCGCTGCAACCACTTCCCCTGTACCCGCTAACACCAAACGCAATCCGGTGACGGCAAACTCGCGACTTATGATCACGATGGCAATCCAAGATTGACCGTACATTAAATCTAGATCAACCAAAACGATTAAGGCAGCCGAAACCAGAAGTTTATCAGCCAATGGATCTAAAAATTTCCCTAAATCAGTAATCATATTATATTTTCTGGCAAAATGGCCATCGATCCAATCCGTAGTGGAAGCGATAATAAAGAGGATGGCTCCAGCTAGGTGCGCCACTGGCAAACTGTATTCTCCCCAAGTCAGCGTCCCCCATGAAAAAGGAACGAGCATGATGATTAAAAATACTGGTATTAAACAGATTCTTGCTACTGTAATCTTATTAGGCAGATTCAAAACTTTTACCTCCAAAATTTACGCCTGCCATTTGGGCAATGCGTCTTAGATCTAAATTAATGCTTATATGTATAATTTAACTCAAAATCCAATCTTATATGCCGGGTAAACCATTTCCCGCCGGCCTTACTATTATATAGAGCAAAAATAGTCATCTATAAGATGACTATTCGGCTTTCGTAAATTGTATCGTAACCAATTGCGTATTCACTTCAGTCGGTGAAATGGAATACTCCAGCTTCTCATCATTCACATAAATCTCAGTTTCATAAGCTCTGCCTATATTGATGACAGCTTCTTTTTCATTGGTGAAATCAATTTCCTGGCTTTTGTCCTTGTCGATAGTGCCCTGGAAAAGTAATTTACCTTCACCATTTTTTATGCCGACCCATGTTGAGCCTTTGGAGGTCACCTTTAATTTAAAGGTATCGGTATTTTTTAATTCATACGTACTATTTTTACCGCTGGAACTGGTGACGGCAAGTTTTTGCTCTTTCTTTTCATTTTTGACAACTGCATCATCTTCATTCTTCTCATCAGATGAATCTGATTTTTCTTCATTCTGTTTTTGATCTGCATTCTCTTCTTCTTTGTTAAAATCTTCACTTTTATTGTAACCCACGGCATCGCTCTGTTTAGCATCCTTTTTATCATCGTTATCCGGGTTACTCATATAGTTCAATACCAGCACCCAAATCAATACGGCAGCACCAATGACTAGAACGGCAGCCAAGATCTTCGGTAACATTTCTACAACCTTTGAATCTCCTGCCGGTATAGTTTTCCGGGATTGGACCCTTGAAAGCTGTTCTGGCAATTCCTCGCTGTATACCGATGGTACTTCACTCTTATATTGTTCGAAAATCTCTTCTGAATCCAATCCGACCGCTTCACAGTATTGCTTGATGAATGCCCGTACATAGAACTTTCCAGGCATCATACTGTAATTTCCCTCTTCAATGCCAATGAGGTAACGCTTTTGAATCTTTGTTAATTCCTGCAAATCTTCTAAGCTAAGACCTTTGGCTTCCCTAGCTTCCTTTAATCGATTACCTAACTCAGTCAAATAAAACACCTGCCATTTTAAAAGTCAAAGGAACCAAAATCGGACCCTGAAAACTGGTCTTTTTGGTCGACAACTTCATATGTTATTTCTTCTTCAGGACTGTTTCGCAATTCAATAATATAGTCAAAGTCTTCGAGGGTATACTCCGTATTTTGGACAAAAACATCAGGATGTTCAATTACTTTGACAGCATCAAGCCTCATTATTTCGCGAATCAACTGCCAATGACGCTCATTTGCACGGCGAGTGGAAACAATTCCATCTAAAATAAACAAATTATCATTATTATATTCATCCTCAATAAGCTGACTGCGGATAGTCTGCTTTAAAAGGGTCGATGACACAAACAACCATCTCTTATTAGCACATACACTCGAGGCTACGATGGATTCAGTTTTTCCGACACGGGGCATCCCTCGTATCCCAATTAATTTATGACCTTCCTGTTTAAATAGCTCGGCCAGGAAATCGACAAGCAAGCCTAGTTCATCACGAACAAACCTAAAGGTGTTTTTCTCATCGGCATCGCGCTGAATATAACGTCCATGCCTGACAGCGAGGCGATCACGCAATTTAGGTTCCCTAAGCTTAATGACCTTTATCGTATCCATCGTACGGAGGATTGACTCGAATCTTTCTATATTACGGCTGTCTTTCGCCAACAAAAGTAAACCACGCCTGCCTTCATCGACCCCGTTAATGGTGATGATATTAATGGAAAGCATACCCAGAAGGGATGAAATATCCCCTAATAAACCAGGACGGTTGACTTGAATTTCATATTCAAAATACCATTCTTTATTATCCACGATAACACTCCTTAAGCCTAAAAGCTTTTACCCTACTCAGGGGCAAAAAACTTATCCATCGTAAATTTCAAGGTCTGAACACTTTAATATTAATTGTCTAGCTTCTATAATATAGCATTTCGTGATAAGTTAAAAGGAAAAACCCTAGAAAAATATTCATTTTTATATAAGAGGTTAAATACTCACCCACTTCAATCCAAAAGGCCCTGTTAATTAATAACAGGGCCTTTTGGATTGATATTTTACTTCGTTCCATTGTTCTCGACTAACTTGACCATAACACTTGCCATGGCATGCTTTTCTTGATCACTTGCGACCGACCAAAGATCAGCAAGCACTTTTTCTTGATCATTCTGAGGCTCAACCTGATTAGCCAGGTAATCACCGATTTCGAAAGCCAAGTTGTTAACAGCACTTTCTGACAAACCTTGTTGTTCACCTTGATTTAATCTGTCGCCTAAGAAATTTTTCCATTGATCCCAATTGTCCAGTACAGACATGAATGGTCACCCTTTCCTTCAAAATAGTACATAGATATTTTGTGAAGGAACCGAGAAAATTATACATGTCTAAAAAAAATCATGTGTACCATCCGCCATTTACGCCTAAGATTTGCCCGGTTATATAAGACGACTTGTCGGAAAGCAAATAGTATACGGCCTCGGCGACTTCTTTGGAATGCCCCATCCTGCCCATCGGGATATCGCCTTTGATGATCTCCAGATCTTCTGCACTGAATGATTCGAGCATGGAAGTGGAAATCGCACCGGGGGCAACGGCATTCACCCGGATTCCATTAAGCGCTACTTCTTTGCTAAGCGCCTTGATAAAAGCATTTTGACTGCCCTTGACCATAGAATATAATACTTCACAAGATGCACCTGTCTGCCCCCAAATCGATGTGACCGCAACGATGGCAGCCTGTTCTTGGTACATAAGCTTTGGAAGCAGTTCCTTTGTTAATTGGAAAGGGCTCGTTACATGCAGCTGGACCATTTCATTCACGATTGTCTCATCCATGTCAGATATAAGCCCATAATAGCTATTGCCGCTATTAAGGACGATTGCATGGAGGGCAAAAATACTTTCCGCCAATTTCTTGTAGCCGTTAGGTGCAGCCAAATCCGCTTGAACCGGAATAAGTTCGACTTGATGCGGCTTCAGTTCTTCAATCAGTTCAAGTATCGCTTTTTCATTGCTGTTATAATGTAAATAAAGTGAGTAATTCTCCTCGGCGAGCTTTATAGCGATTTCCCTGCCGATTCCCCCACTGGCTCCAGTAATGAGGGCAAAACGTTTCCCCACATTCCCGCCCCCTTTATATTATTTAGGAAGTACCTGGCAGACAGTCATCCGTTGATCGGATATTAAGTCCTTGGCGACCTCCCTGATATCTTCGATCGTTAGTTTTTCCAATACCGATACAACATCGAACAGGTTCATATCATTGAATGCATATCTGGTGAATTGATTCGCTATATACTCCGGCGAATTCAGGGAACGAAGGAAAGAACCGATTTTTTTCTTGATTGTCCTTTGCAGGCTTTCTTCATTCAGGCCGGTTCCGGCTTTTGATTTTTGCAGGATACCAAATAAAGACTCTGTCAACTCATCAGGTTTGGCACTGTCCCCGCCAATTAACGCAAACCCAAAACCTTGTTCCTGTGTATAATCATAAGAGAAGCTTTGATCGATTAACCCTTCCTCATATAACTCCTCATGCAAAGGTGAACTCTTGCCAAACAGCATTTCCAAATAAATATTGGTCGCCAATTCCCTTTTCAAAAGCTGTAAACCGGATTGGTGCACATTGATGGCCTTGATGCCCAGCATCACTTTTGGTGTCTGGACATTCATCCTTAAGACTTCCTTATCCTTGGCAACGGCTTCCGGCTCCTCGTCAAATTTACGTTCCACTGCTGGTTGTTCGTTATACCCTTTATTATTTTGATTATCCCGAATCAGTTTCATGGCACTTTCGACATCTACCGGTCCTACAACGAACAGGAGCATGTTGCTAGGATGGTAAAACGTATTATAACATTCGTAAAGCATATCCTTCGTAATATCTGCAATGGATTCCACAGTACCGGCAATATCGATTTTCACTGGATGTTGATGATACATATTGGCTATCGTCCCGAAATATAATCGCCAGTCTGAATTATCATCATACATATTGATTTCCTGCCCAATGATTCCTTTTTCCTTCTCTACCGTCTTTTCCGAAAAGTAAGGATCCTGGACAAAGTCAATTAAGGTAGTTAGATTCCTATCGAAATCGGACGTGCTTGAAAATAAATAAGCTGTGCGGGTGAAAGAAGTAAAGGCATTTGCAGATGCTCCCTGTTTTGAAAATTGCTGAAAAACATCACCATCTTCCTTTTCAAATAGCTTATGTTCAAGAAAATGGGCAATCCCATCAGGTACTTTAGAGAATTCCGTTTCATTCAATGGTTTGAAATGGTTGTCGATTGAACCATAATTCGTAGTGAAAGTCGCAAATGACTTATTGAACCCACTTTTCGGAAGAATATATACTTCGAGACCATTATCCATTTTTTCATGGAAAAGTTCTTCTTTCAATTGAGTGAATGCTATTTTATCCATTACCCTTGCACCTCCGCTTCCGTTAGGAAATAAATCGTATCAAGCTGAATCTTTTGACCAACTGCAATGATTTCTTCCTTTGTCGTCCGCTCTGTTTTTGCAAACCACTCGTCAAGTGATATATCCTGCCCGGAAACCACATTATGATATAAAATTTCCACAAGTCCTCTTGAAACGTCAATGGTTTCAAGGAGTTGGTTCTTAACGACCGCCTTTGTCTGTGCCAGTTCTTCTTCGGAAAAGTTCCCTAGCTTCATTTCCTTCATTTGTGCATGAATGATATCCAATGCCTGCTTGTAGTTGGCATTTTCAATGCCGGCCATGACCATTAAAAGTCCTTTATGACTTTCGAGCCTTGAAGCTGCATAATAAGCAAGGCTGGCTTTCTCCCTGACATTAATGAAAAGTTTTGAATGTGAAAAGCCGCCAAAAATCCCATTGAATAGCTGAAGAGCATAATAATCCGGATCACCGTATGCAACTTGGGTTCGGTAACCGATATTCAATTTCCCTTGTTTCACATCCGAATTCTCAATGATTTCTTTTTCCTTCTCCACTACCTTGCCCGTCTCCCTTGGCAGTCTCACAGGCACTCGTTCTTGCAACGACACATACTTGTCAGCTAGAGCCACCACTTCCGATTCATCGATGTCACCGATTACATATAAATCGATTTCATCCTCCGTCAGCATTTTTTTATAATAGGCGAAAAGGGATTCTGGAGTTATCGTTTCCAAGTCTTGAAGATTACCGCTCGCTTCTAAAGCATATGGTTCGTTTTTACACATTTCCTCTACAAGGCGTGTAGCTGAATATCGCATTTTGTCATCGGAAATGGATTGAATCCGCTGTTTTAAAGAACGGATTTCATTGGAAACGGTTTTAGAGTCAAAGGCTTCGCCGTTCTTCTTCGGATTAAAGATCACCTCTGATAATAACCCAAAAGCCTTTTCGAGAAGCGGGGTTGAATCACTAAGGAATTTTTCATTGACGATATCGATCGTAAAACTTATGATTTGATATTCTCCTTTTTTAGCTACATCGACATAAAACCCTGCTCCATATAAATCATCAAGATAAGATCGAAGCTCGGGTGTTGTAGGATATTTACTTGTATTGCTCTGTAACACATATGGCAGCAATGCACGATATGTAACGTCCTCTTTTGTCAACGGGGCTTTCATCTTCAGCACGAGAGTATTCGTTTTATATTTATCCGTCCGGACCACATGAAGCTTGTAGCCGCTTTTTTCCGTAATTGTATCGGAAGCAATAGACATGAATAATCCTCCTCATTATATAAATCACCTTTATTCGCTTATTGTTTGTAGATTGGAACTCTTTTAAACATCTACTTAAAATATACATGTGAAAGGAAAAATCATGCAAGTTACAGCTACTTTTTTTGGTATTTCACCAGCTCACCATCACTTATGGCTCAATCTCAAAAGAAAAAACCGGCCAGCAAAGTTTGCTGACCGGTTAAATACTTATCTTTTCCCTTTGATGTATGGCTGTCCGGATGCTTTTGGAGCATCTGCACGTCCAATGAAACCAGTTAGTGCAATGATCGTCAGAACATAAGGAGCGATCAAGAGGTAAACCGATGGAATATCCTTGAAGAAGGGAAGGCTCGAGCCAACGATACTTAAACTTTGAGCCAAACCAAAGAATAACGCAGCACCCATTGCCCCGATCGGGTGCCACTTACCAAAAATCATGGCGGCAATGGCCATGAAACCTTGACCATTAATTGTCGCATGATTGAATTCATTCGAAAAGATGGTAGCATAAATCGCTCCGCCGATACCTCCAAAAGCACCTGATAATAAAACGGCGGCATATCGGATTTTCGTAACATTGACACCCATCGTGTCAGCAGCCATGGGATGTTCTCCTACTGCACGGATCCTTAACCCGAATGGTGTTTTATATAGTACATACCAAACGACAAAAGATATTAGAATCGCTATATATACGATATAATAACCATTTGCAAAAAAGATGGGTCCTATAAATGGAATATCACTTAATAATGGAACATCAATCCTTGGAAATGTTTCCGTAATTCTATCAGTTTGACCTTTGTCAAAAATCAGCTTCACCAAAAACATGGTCAGACCTACTGCCAACAAGTTGATGGCGACCCCACTAACCGTTTGGTCCGCCCTGAACGTAATGCATGCCACAGCGTGCAGAATGGAAAACAGCAAGCCGGCAATCATTGCCGCTAAGACTGCGAGCCAAGGTGTCCATTCCCCAAATACATCAGCAAACATTAAGTTAAAAACAATCCCAGTAAAGGCACCAATGACCATCAATCCTTCTAAACCGATGTTTATGACACCTGCCCGTTCAGAAAACACTCCTCCGAGTGAAGTAAAAATAAGTGGAGCGGCTAGAGCAATCATAGATGGAATAATAATTTGTAATACTTGGAAAAAATCCACTTATTTCACCCCTTTCTTAAATCGAGCGGCAATCCAACGAATAAAATAACTGGATGCTACGAAGAAAATGATCAATGCTATGACAATATCTACAATTTCACTTGGTATGCCGGTTTCTAGCGGCATATTTAAGGCCCCTGCTTTCAGTCCGCCAAATAATAAGGCTGCAAGAACAACACCAATAGCCGTATTCGCTCCCAGTAAGGCTACTGCAATCCCGTCAAAGCCCATACCCGTGAATCCACCATTGACCGCTGCATAACCGAAAGTTCCAAGGCCTTCCATCGCACCTGCAAGCCCTGCAAACGCACCAGAAATAACCATGGAAAGTATGATGTTCTTATTTACACTCATCCCTGCATATTCGGACGCGTGCTGATTGAAACCTACCGCTTTCAGTTCAAAGCCCGTTTTTGTCCTTTCAAGAAGGAACCACATGATGATTACGCAAATAATCGCTACCACTATTCCCCAATGCATCCGGGAAAAATCCGTAATGCTTTCAAAAAAAGGAGACCGCAGTGATGCTGTATCGGCAATTCTTTCTGTTTTATCCAGCTTGTCAGTCATTACATTCCGAATTAAATAATTCGTCACATATAAAGCTGTATAATTCAACATGATTGAAACGATTACTTCATGTACACGGAACTTAGCTTTTAAATAACCAGGGATGAATGCCCACAAGGCGCCAGCAGCTGCCCCAGCTATGATCGCCAACGGCAAATGGATGATCCTCGGAAGCTCAAAAGCGATTCCGACCCAAACTGCGGCCAGCCAGCCTACAATTAATTGCCCTTCTACACCGATATTGAATAGGCCCGTACGAAAAGCAAAAGCCACTGCCAAACCAGCAAGGATATAAGGAATGATTGTCCGGACGGATTCCCCTACATAATAAGAATCCCCAATAATTCCATTTATCATGGAGCCATAGCCGGCAACTGGGTCATAGCCGCTTACCAACATGATTATTGCCCCAACGACTAAGCCGAGGATAACTGCTATTAACGGACTCGTTAATTTAGATAAATACTTAGACATTTTGTTTTCCACCTGCTTCCGTCCGTTTACTGCCAGCCATAAGGAGACCAAGCTCCTGTTCAGTCGTTTCTTTCGGATCGACAATTGCCACGATTTCCCCTTCGTATATAACGGCAATTCTATCGCTCACATTCATGATTTCTTCCAATTCAAATGATATGAGGAGAACCGCTTTTCCTGCATCACGCTGTTCAATTAGACGTTTATGGATAAACTCGATTGCTCCAACATCAAGCCCGCGTGTTGGCTGTGCGGCAATCAATAAATCCGGGTTCCTATCAACTTCCCGGCCGATGATCGCTTTTTGCTGATTCCCGCCAGAAAGTGCCCTTGCCGGGGTATATTCACTCGGAGTACGAACATCGTAACTTTTGATCAATGAACGGGCTTTTTCAAATATTTTCTTTGAGTTCAAGATACCGGCTTTTGAAAAAGGCTTTTGATAGTAGGTTTGCAAGACAATATTTTCCCCAATGCTGTAATCGAGAACCAAACCATGCTTATGTCTGTCTTCTGGAATATGCCCGACACCTGCTTCAGTGATTTTACGCGGCTTAAGATTCCTGATCTCTTTTCCATTTAGCTTTATCGAACCTGCAGTTGTCTTCCTTAGGCCAGCCAATGCTTCAATTAATTCGGATTGACCATTTCCATCTACTCCAGCGATTCCGACAATTTCTCCTGCACGGACAGCTAAATCCAAGTTCCGAACAGCTGAAACGCCCCGGGAATCCTTGACTTCCAGTTCCCGAACCTCGAGAACGACATCAGAAGGGGAAGCTGCCGTTTTTTCCGTTTTAAAAAGAACTTCCCTACCGACCATTAAACTGGCCAATTCGTTAGGATTCGTTTCGTTGACATTCACTGTACCAATTCCTTGCCCTTTGCGTATTACCGTTACCCGGTCACAAACCTCCATGATTTCCTTAAGTTTGTGTGTAATTAAAATGATCGATTTACCCTCTTTGATAAGGGCCTTCATTATATAAATCAATTCCTTGATTTCTTGAGGAGTCAGTACAGCTGTCGGTTCATCGAAAATCAATATCTCCGCACCACGGTAAAGCGTTTTAAGAATTTCGACACGCTGCTGCATCCCTATTGAAATATCGGCGATTTTTGCATAGGGGTCAACACGAAGCTGATATTGTTCTGATAGTTTCCTAACTTCTTCACTCGCTTCTTTTAAATCGATTTTCCCCGCTTTTGACGGTTCTCTTCCTAAAATGATATTTTCTGTTACTGTAAAAGGGTCAACGAGCATAAAATGCTGATGGACCATTCCAATCCCTAAATCATTGGCAATATTAGGACTGGTTATATTGACTGGCTTACCATTCACACGGATTTCTCCCTGTTCAGGCTGGTATAAGCCGAATAAAACATTCATCAAAGTGGATTTACCCGCGCCATTTTCACCTAATAATGCGTGAATCTCCCCTTTTTTAACCTGAAGGGTGACGTTATCATTTGCGACGATGCCGGGGAATTCCTTACGGATATTGAGCATCTCAATTACATATTCCACGTATTATCAACTCCTAAAGTGAGTGTAAATATTCTTTATTATTAAATTGCTGATCCAACTTTATTGATTTTTTTAAAAAAACCAAATGAAAAACTACGATACTATCATAGTTTTTCATTCGATATTTTACAGTTGCCAAGAGCCATTGGGGAAAAGAAAGAATAGAGGGCAATACTGCCTCCCTATTCTCTCTTCTATTACAGCTTATAAACCAAGTTTTTCGAACTCTTTATCCGTACCTGGAACTACGAATTCACCTGATTTAATTTTTTCTGTCCACTCTTCGACCGCTTTTAAAGATTCTTCTGTTACGTTATCTTTTGTATCGGAAATGCCTACACCATTTTCTTCGATACCGTACTCAATTACTTTTCCGCCTGGGAAGCTTCCTTCTTTCGCTTTCTCGGAAAGGTCTTTAACTGCTACGTCTACACGTTTTAGCATGGAAGTCAGTGTGATGTTGTCGTCAGTTCCTGGAACTGCCCCTAGTTTAGCTTGGTCGCTATCTACACCGATAACATAGATTTCTCTCTTAGGATCTTTTTGCTTTTGCTCGACAGCTTCAGTGAATACACCTTTTCCAGTTCCGCCAGCAGCATGATAAATGATATCGATACCTGAAGAATACATGGAGCCTGCAGTGGATTTACCGATGTCAGCTTTATTGAAATCGCCGGCATATTTAACTTCAACTTTCGCATCCGGATTTACAGATAAAACCCCAGCCTTAAAGCCAACTTCGAATTTCTTGATTAATTCAGATTCAACTCCGCCGATAAAACCGACCTTGTTTGTTTTGGTTTGCAATCCGGCAATTACACCTACAAGGAATGATCCTTGCTGCTCTTTAAAAGTAATGCTGGCAACATTCTTTTTATCAACAACTGTATCCACGATAGCAAAGTTTGAATCTGGACGTTGGTCAGCCACTTCACCGACAGATTCGGCTAAAAGATAACCGATACCATAGATAAGTTTGTAATCTTCACGTACTAGCGTATTCAGGTTTTTAGCGTAGTCAGCATTTGATTTAGATTGCAGGTAGTTATAGCCATCTTTACCTTTTTCCAAACCATTGTCCTTACCGAATTCCTGAAGTCCTTTCCAAGCGGATTGGTTGAACGACTCGTCATCCACGCCGCCAGTATCAGTTACCATGGCAACCGTGAAGTTATCTTTTTTGTCTTTCCCATTTGAAGATTCTTTATCATCATTCTCTGAATTACCACATGCTCCTAGTAGCGTACCGGCTGCAAGAACAAGTGAAAGAGCTAGACCTAATTTGCGCTTTTTCAATTTTTATCCCCCTAATTTACATAGTTTTTTGAGCAGGAATGTTCTGAAAAGTCTTTTATGTTTGCGTTTTCACTTCTCGTTAATTTTTTTTGCATACGTTTGATCGACTTTTAAGGAATCGAAACAAACGCTTGCATTCACCCGTATGCAAACTCAAGGCCTACACACGTTTACGAAGAACATGAAAGCTGAACATATTGGCTTTAAAGTAGTTAACAGAATACAGGATAGGCTGGTCCCAATCATCCAGATGCATCTGCTTTAGAACGAGTAGTGCGGCTTCCGGCGAACATTTAAGGATAGGAGAAACTTTCTCATGATATCCAATGGGCTCGATCTCTGCTACGGCATGCGTAATTTTTCGATGCGCATCCCTTTCCAAAATATCAAAAAGAGACTCATCATTACGGTCAAAATTTTCTGATAGTATAGATTCAGGAATTTTGTCAATACAGTAGACAACTGGCTCCCCATTCGCTGTCCTTACTCGCTCGATAATGACGATGCGTTCATCTGTTGAACAAGAAAACCTGCGTATATCCTCTTCTGTAGGTTCTTGGGCCGTCGAGCTTAAGAAAATCGTACCCGGCTTCATTCCTGCCTCTTCAATCATGTTCGTGACACTTTTTAATTGCTCGATACCTGAACTGAACCGAGGTTTCGGATTGACGAAAGTCCCAACTCCATGGCGGCGAATGATGATGTTTTCTTCTTCTAAAATTCGCAGCGCTTCACGAAGTGTCGCCCTACTCACTCCCAATTTTTTTGCAAGATCGAATTCTGAAGGGAATTTTTCATTTTCCTGATAGACTCCTGCTTCAATATCCTGCTTCAGGTAATCAATGACCTGCAAATATAAATGTCGACTATCTGATTTTATTGACATACGGTTTCCCCCAGCTAATTTCTTAAGACATCAGACCTCTGATGTTGAATCATTCCTACTAATCGAAAATAATATAACATTTTTTTTGATATAAATAAATAGTGTTTTACTATTTACTTTAAAAGAATTTAGGAGAAATTACCCTTCCCTGTGTCTTTCAATCTAGAAAAGGCCGCGGAATTTATACGATTATTCTCCTAAATCAGATAAATTTTTTTAAAAAAATGCAAAATGAATGCGGCTCTGTTCAAGATGCTGTTTTCCTGTATAATAGGATTTATCTTCTTTGAAGGGATGTACACAAGATGTTAAAGATTACAGAATACACGATCGAAAAATTGAATGATCCATTTGGTATTTTGTCCGGGGAACGTTTCGAGTTGTTCTTGGATATTGAAGTGCCTGAAGAGGATGAGCTCTTTTCAGAAAATGGTTTATATATCCGGGTGCTTTTTGCTGTGGAAGAACAAATAGGCAAATTGATTAAATATGATATTTTTGAAAAAGGGAACGAAGTCGCACTCGAATTCGATTTAGAAGAAGATGAAGAAGCGATGATTACCGACTTCTGCCTTAAACATTTAGACGAGGCGATGAATAATTAGAAAACCGGGCTGCAGCCCGGTTTTTTTCTTACTTATGATGAATGCGCTTCATCCTGTTCATCTTTAGTAACCAATACATTTCGTGGTTTACTGCCTTCATATGGACCGACAATTCCCCTCGCTTCCATTTCATCAATCAATCTTGCTGCCCGGGTATAGCCAATCCGGAAACGGCGTTGCAGCATGGAAACAGATGCAGTCTGCATTTCTACGATCAAGGACACCGCATCCCCGTATAAATTATCTTCGACTTCACCATTTGAAGTTTCTGCAATTTCATCCGGTATCATCTCTTCGTTATATTGTGCTTTTTGCTGTGAAATGACATATGTGACAACTTCCTCGACTTCATTGTCGGATAAAAAGGCCCCTTGGACGCGAACCGGTTTTGAAGCTCCTGCAGGCAGGAAGAGCATGTCACCCCGGCCTAACAGCTTTTCGGCTCCGCCCATGTCGAGGATCGTTCTCGAATCGGTCATTGATGAGACACTAAAAGCAATCCGAGATGGGATGTTCGCTTTAATGACCCCTGTAATTACATCCACGGATGGCCGCTGAGTGGCAATTATCAAATGGATGCCAGCGGCACGTGCCATTTGTGCAAGCCGTGTGATGGCATCCTCTACATCATTTGAGGCGACCATCATTAAATCTGCCAGCTCATCGACAATGACTACGATATAAGGCAAGAGCGGTTGTTTGGCATCTTCTTCAATGTTATACCGGTTAATATAATCATTGTAGCCTTCAATATTACGCGTACCGGAATGAGAAAATAGCTCGTAGCGCCTTTCCATTTCACTGACCACTTTTTGTAAAGCCTGTGCAGCTTTCTTTGGATTTGTCACTACAGGTGCGAGTAAGTGGGGAATTCCATTATAGACATTCAACTCCACCATTTTTGGATCGATCATCATCATTTTCACTTCATGCGGTTTTGCCCGCATCAGAATACTCGTGATAATCCCGTTGATACAAACGGATTTCCCGCTGCCAGTAGCACCGGCCACTAATAAATGCGGCATTTTATTGAGCTCCGCCTTAACCGCTTCACCAGAAATATTCCGCCCTAAGCCTATTTGCAGTTTTGCATCAGGCTTATCAACTTCTTTGGCCTCTAAAACTTCCCTTAATGACACCATCGCCACCTCGGAGTTAGGCACTTCTATTCCGATAGCCGATTTTCCGGGAATCGGAGCTTCGATCCTAATATCCTTTGCGGCAAGTGCCAGGGCCAAGTCATCGGAGAGGCTGACAATTTTACTTACCTTCACCCCTACATCCGGATGGACTTCGTATTTGGTTACGGCTGGGCCTAAATGAACTTGAGTGACTCTCGCTTTCACTCCAAAGCTATGAAAGGTGCGCTCAAGTTTTGCCGCATTTTCATGGATCAATTGGTACTCCCCGCTTTGATCCGTTTTTTTGGGCTGCAATAACAAAGAAAGAGGCGGTAAAAGATATTCTTTATTCTCCACTTCCGTAAAATTCATAGGCGGAACGGCATCATCCTGCTCCTCTGCACTTTCAGCTGCAGGTTCCGTAACAACGGGAATTATTTCGTTTTCGTCGTTATAGGCTTTATCAGCAAAGCTGGAAATGATCCGTTCCGTCGCCATTTGCTGTGTTTCCTCTTCTTGATGAAGGGGCTGAACCGTTTCTTCCACCGGATCGTTTTCCCGTTTCTTCTTTTTCACGGGATTCTTTTTCTTTTCTTTTTTGTCTTCATTCCACGTTTTCATATCATCCCTGAATGCGGACCATTGCTTTTTGAAAAATCCGCCAAGACCCCTGAAAAACTTCCCGAGGGTTTCACCTAACGTTTTCCCGGTCAATAGGACGGCACCTACAATGATAAAAAGGAATGAAACGATTTTCGATCCAGCTTCGTCGAATAAAAAGTATGAGGCTGCAAATAATATCGCTCCAATCATACCGCCCCCAAGGTCCTTTGTGCTGGCCTTGCCGGTCACTTCCATCCAGAATAGTTCCCATGTATTCGAAATGACACTGGGCTTCGTAAACGGTCCTCCATCTGCAAGCATGTTAAACAGTGTCACATGACTTAGTAGGAGCATGCTCGCGACAAGGAAGTACATCCCGACAAATTGCCGTTTTAACAGGTAAGGGACCTCCCTTTTTATCATCAAATAGAACCCAGCTGCAATCGCTCCCAACAAAAAGAGGATATACCATTCCCCCATGAAGAAGCGGATTAAAAAGACCGTCCCGTTTCCCACTGCTCCAAGCTTGGCAATGGCAATGATGGCCAAACCTATTAAAGTGAGGCCAATCAATTCATATTTAAGCGTTAGTTTTAACTTCTCTGTACTATTCTTTTTTCTGCGTTTCTTCTTTGCCATAATATCACCTGATTCTTCATGAAACTATTCTAACTTTCCTATTCAACATCACTACATGATTTCCCTTCACGAAACAAACGTTCGTTCATTGATTATACCAAATAAAAATGCCCCTGTCCTTGATATATATACCATTTATTCTTAAAGCGAACATTTTGCCCATATAATGAATAAAGCAGCCAAGCGGCTGCTGATTTTCATTCCAGTATATCATAATTTACCTCAGTTAGTCGTTTTTACTAAGGATTCATCTGTTCGAACACATTTATGACAGCCCCCGGCTGAATGTGTACATTCATATAATCTTCAGGATCAGTGCTCACAATTCGATCAATGCGAAACGTGCGGCCACCGTCATGTTCAACCATCACATGTACACCATTATAGATCATTTCTATTAAATTTGCCGTCTTCTCATGGTGATGAGGGAAAATTATTTCTTCAGGAACGATCGTATAAAGCGTCATTGCAGAAGCCCCTCCTCTTCCCCGGCAATTTTTGGCCTTCTTTCTTCCATGAAGCTATTTAGTTTTCTCATGGCCTGGCCTACTCCTCCTACATCATCGATCATACCGATTTCAACTGCCTCGGCCCCGATTACATTCGTACCGATATCACGGGTTAAATTTCCTTTAGCAAACATTAATTCCTTAAAACTTTCTTCCGTAACGTTGGAATGCCGCGTAACAAATTTAATGACTCTTTCCTGCATTTTATCCAAGTATTCAAAGGTTTGAGGCACTCCAATGACTAGCCCTGTCAAACGAATGGGATGAATCGTCATCGTTGCTGTTTCTGCTATATAGCTATGGTCACACGAAACCGCAATCGGCACACCGATCGAGTGACCTCCCCCAAGTACAATCGAGACGGATGGCTTTGAAAGGGAAGCCAGCATTTCTGCGATGGCTAGTCCCGCTTCGACATCTCCTCCCACTGTATTTAAAATGACAAGCAGCCCCTCTATATTGGGATTTTGTTCAATTGCCACAATTTGTGGAATTACATGTTCATATTTGGTCGTTTTATTTTGAGGCGGCAGCTGCATATGTCCTTCAATTTGTCCAATGATCGTCAAACAATGGATTTTTGAGTCCTGAGATAGTTGCGGAACATTAGTAGCCCCCAGCTGCTGGATCTTTTCGATTAAAGTTGAATTCTTACCTTCCTGCTTGCCTTCATTTTCATTTGGTAATGGTGCATTATCCACTATGCCAACCCCTTTCTCTTAAGCCTATAGCTTTATTATGTCTCGAGTCTCTGACTTCATTCTTCAAGATATAAGAGGTTTGACACAAAAAAAGAACCCCTGACTGTTCAAATCAGGGGTTCCTTACTTAATATTCCATGATGATTGGTAAAATCATTGGGCGGCGTTTCGTCTTTTCATAGAAGAATTGGTTTAACGCATCACGCATTTCCTGCTTTAGCGTGGACCAATCAAAAGGTTGGCGCGACCCATTTTTCTTTACGATTTCACTTACTATTTCAGTTGCTTCCCCAATCATTTTTTCTGATTCGCGAACATATACGAAGCCCCTTGAAATGATTTCAGGGCCAGCTGCAATGCTTTTATCCTGACGGTTCAACGTGACCACTACAATCAAAATGCCATCCTGGGATAACAAGCGCCGATCACGAAGAACGATATTACCCACATCTCCAACACCGCTGCCATCTATCAAGATATTTCCTGCAGAGACTTTACCGGAAAGACCCATTTTATTGCTCTTTAGTTCGATGACATCACCTTTTTCGGCTACTATGATGTTTTCACGTTTAATCCCCGCAGCAATCCCAACTTTTTGATGGGCATATAAATGACGATATTCCCCATGTACAGGGATCAAGAATTTAGGATTCATCAAATTGATCATCATTTTAAGTTCTTCCTGGCTGCCATGCCCTGTTACGTGGACTTTATATTTATTTGCAGATACCACTTCAGCTCCTACCCTGTATAGCAAATCGACGGTTTTGGATAAAATAAGTTCGCCGCCCTGTAGGGGTGATGCACTGATCAAAACTGTATCTCCCTTTTTGATCGTTACCTGCTTGTGGGTCTGTTTAGCCATTTTTTGAAGTGCCGCAATGGGCTCCCCCTGATGACCTGTCGATAACACGACGATTTCACGGTCGTCATACTGGCTAATTTCATTAATTGGAATTATCAGCTCTTCTTCGACCTTTAAGTAGCCAAGGTTCAAGGCTGTTTCATAAACGCTTTGCAGGCTTTTTCCTACAACTGCCACTTTTCTGCGACTTGCTGCCGCTGCATTGAAAACATGCTGAATACGGTTGATGTTCGAAGCGAAACACGCTACGATGATCCTTCCGGAGGCAGCATGAAACACCTCTGTAATATCTCTGGCCACAACTGCTTCTGATGTCGTATAACCTGGCCTCTCGGCACCGGTACTATCCGAAAGCAAGCATAGGACACCCTCTTCACCGATACTAGCCATTTTACCGATTTCCGGTTTATATAAATCTGTTGCTGCTTGGTCGAATTTGAAATCCCCAGTATAAACGATTGCACCTTCACGAGTGTGGATCACGACTCCGACGGAATCGGGAATACTATGGTTAGTCCGGAAAAAAGACACGGCTGCTTGAGGGAAACTTAAAAGGGAATCCGAATCGATTTCAGTGAATGTTGCCCTGCCGTTAAAGCCATCTTCCTTTAATTTCGTTTTGATTAAAGCAAGTGTAAGCTTTGTTCCATAAACAGGAACCGGTAAATATTTCAAGACATATGCGAGCGCTCCCATATGGTCTTCATGACCATGGGTAATGAATATCCCCTGCACCCGTTCCTTATTATCCATCAAATAAGAAATATCAGGGATAACCGCATCGATTCCGAGCATTTCGTCTTCTGGCAGCATTAATCCTGCATCAAGAAGATAGATGTCCTCGTTCACCTCTACGACGTACATATTTTTACCAAGTTCCCCTTGTCCTCCAAGAGAAATCACTTTTATTCCATTATTTTTATCTTTACCCAATCGAATATCCTCCTTAAAAAATCCCGTTCATAATTTCCCAATGATTTCATTATAACCGATGTTCAAAAAACATGACAACACTTACCATTTTCAGAGGGACTTTTTCATTTAATTCAAAAAAACAACTTATTATGTAAGAGATCCTTTGTACTTTTAATCCAGTTTCGATTGATCATAAAAAAATTCAAATATTTTCATCCCGAAATCGGAAAGTATATCCCATTCATATACATCATTATGTAAAAACAAGCCAATCTTCAACGATCAGCTTGTTCCGTGTCTTTTTATTTTTTTAATACCTTGGTTAATGCAAGGCGCTCCTGCTCCGTCAATGGCACGATTGGAAGTCTCACCGATCCAACGTCAATTCCATATAACTGAAGCGCTGTTTTGACAGGTGCAGGGCTTGGCGCTGCAAACAAACCTTTTATAAGCGGTAACAGTTCCTGATGCAGCTTGGCTGCCTGTTTCAAGTTCCCACTGATGAAGGCCTCCACTATTTTCTGCAACTCATTACCAGCAATATGTGAAGCAACCGATACTACACCCACACCACCAATTGCCAATACTGGGAGTGTTAAAGCGTCGTCCCCACTATATAATGCAAAATCTTCATCCGTGCCGGCTATGATTTGGGTCATAGCGTTTAAATCCCCGCTCGCTTCCTTAACGGCTACGATATTAGGAATTTTTGAAAGGCGGATGATCGTTTCCGGTTCAATGTTAACCGAAGCGCGCCCAGGGATATTATATACCATAACAGGAAGCGTCGTACTAGCTGCAATAGCCTTAAAATGCTGGTACAGACCTTCTTGATTCGTTTTACTATAATACGGTGCCACCAGCATTATCGCATCGGCGCCATTTTGTTCCGCTTTTTTTGTCAACTCGATGGAAGCATACGTATTGTTGCTTCCTGTACCCATGATGATGGGCACACGTTTTTCAACAACCTTAGAAACATGACGCAATAACGCAATTTTCTCCTCCGAAGATAAAGTTGGAGATTCCCCTGTCGTTCCCGAAAGCACAAGTGAGTCGGTTCCATTCGTTAATAAGTAATTAACCAATGAAGTCGTCTTTTGAAAATCGACATTTCCCTTGCTATCGAAAGGGGTGACCATTGCGGTTGATACTCTACCAAATATCATCATCTAACACCTCTTTAATTTTTAAAACCTTTATTTATTAAAAAACCTGATTATTGGACTTCCCCTTCATGCAATTGAAATGCATAGTGCAGGGAATTAACGGCTTCTATTAAATCTTCTTCTTTTACGAGTACCCAAATTGTCGTATGGCTGTCCGCTGACTGGAGAATGGCAATTTCCTTTTCGGAAAGCGCTGTGACAATCTTCGCTGCAACGCCTGGTACTCCATTGATGCCTGCACCGACTACTGATACCTTGGCACAATTCCTTTCAATGACCGGTTCATGACCAAGCTCGGCCAAAATCGAGAGGGCAAGTTCTGTCATCTCTTCCGAAACGGTATAAACTACGCCACTTGGATATATATTTATAAAGTCCACTGAAATGGAGGCATTGGCCATTGCTTTAAAAACTTCTGCCTGCAGATTATATTGATCTTTTTTCGCACGGACCTTGATTTGAGTGATCTTTGGTACATGGGCAATCCCGGTCACGAGCCTTTCACGTATGTCACTACCCTGGCTTCCCTTGTTCAAGCTTGTAACAAGTGTTCCCAAACCTTCGCTATATGTTGACCTTATCCGAATCGGGACTTTCGCCTGCATCGCAATTTCAACAGCTCTCGGATGAATGACCTTCGCCCCTTGATATGCCATGTTGCAAACTTCCGTATATGAAACGATTGATAATGGACGAGCTTGATCGGCGATACGCGGATCTGCCGTCATGATTCCTTCCACATCCGTAAAGATATCGACCCGCTCAGCTTGCAATGCGGCGCCTAATGCAGCTGCTGAAGTATCACTTCCACCACGGCCGATGGTCGTGATGTCCCCGTTTTTAGCAGCTCCCTGGAAACCTGCTACAACGACAACATCCTTCACCTCAAGTTCTTTCATGAGACGATCGCATTTCATTTCGATTATTTTCGCACTTGAATAGTCGGTATTCGTCAAGAATCCCGCTTGAGCTCCAGTATAAGCGACCGCATCAATACCATGTTCCAAGAGCATGTTCGTAAATACGACAGATGATATCGTTTCTCCTACTGACATAAGTAAATCCTGTTCTCGTTTTGACAGGCTGGCTTTCGCTCCATTTACTAGGGAAAGTAAGGTATCCGTTGCATAAGGATCGCCTTTTCTTCCCATTGCTGAAACCACAACCACCACTTTATAGCCTTCTTTAATCGCATTTTCAATATGCCCCTTGGCAAATGAACGGCTTTCCTCATCACGAACGGAAGTCCCACCGTATTTCTGGACGATAATTTTCATAATATGCACCCCAAATATAAGCCAGCTTCCCGATCCGGGAAGCTGACAAAAACTCTCTATCCTATTGGAATTTAATTTTCTGTCGAGTTCATAAAGAATAAATTATTACTTAACGGTAACCAAACCTAATTTCAAAAGGCTTTCAGCAATTTGAACGGAATTCCAAGCTGCACCCTTTAATAGATTATCGGAAACCACCCATAAATGGAAGCCTTTATCTTCATCCAAATCTTTGCGTATCCGACCGACGAATACATCATTCTTGCCGACGGATGAAGCTGGCGTAGGGTAAACTTGTTGTTCCGGTTCATCTTCTAACACTATTCCAGGTGCCGTTCTCATTAAATCTTTGATTTGAGAAGCCGCTATGCCTTCTTTTTCAACTTCAATGTATACAGATTCCGAATGACCTGTTACAACAGGAAGCCTCACGCAAGTTGCAGCCACTGGAAGGTCTTGCATATGCATGATTTTCTTTGTTTCATTAATCATTTTCATCTCTTCGAATGTGTACCCGTTATCTTGGAATTTATCGATTTGGGGAATGACGTTAAATGCGATTTGATAATGCTTTTCGTCCCCTTTTACCGGTAAAATTTTCGGTTCTATTTCTTTTTCATCAAGCAAGTCGCGAGCCTGTTCCTTTAATTCATTTATCGCTGCAGCACCAGCACCAGAAACAGCCTGGTAGGTAGAAACAACAATTTTTGATAAGCCGTATGACTGGCGGATAGGTTCTAATGCCACAACCATTTGGATAGTTGAACAATTCGGGTTTGCAATGATCCCATTATGCTGTTTCAAGTCTTCTTCATTTACTTCAGGAACGACTAGCGGCACATTTTCATCCATGCGGAAAGCGCTCGTATTATCCACTACTATCGCACCGCGTTTCACTGCTTCTGGAGCCAATTCCTTAGACACGCTTCCTCCAGCACTGAATAAAGCGATATCGATGCCTTCAAAGCTTTCAGGTTTTGCTTCCTGCACTTCGATTTCTTCGCCCTTAAACGTAAGTTTGATTCCTGCGGAACGAGCCGATGATAAAAAGATGATTTTCTTAATCGGTAAGTCCCTTTGTTCGAGTGTTGAAATCATTTGTTGTCCTACTGCTCCAGTTGCTCCCACAACTGCAATACGCAATCCCTGTGTCTCAGTCATTTATACATACTCCTTTTCTATCTCTTGATTAGTTATTTGTTGGATTTATTACTTCTTGTTCAGAATATCATTTATTTTAACACATTAACATTCCAAAGGGTCGCACTTTAACAAAATATTCTGCTAGTGGAGTGGTTTTTTATAACTTCAACCTACAAATTTATGCATATATGTCAGTCGCTAGAAAGCGGAATCCGTGGCAGAAACTTGTTCAGGCTAAATCATCCTTGAACCTTTCGACGATGACCGGTTGAATCTGTTCCCTTTCCAGTGCCGATATGATCGTATCCCTTATCATGCTCATCCTTGCAACCATGGAACTTGGTTTGCCTGTGGGATTATCCTGGCCATATGGAACGAAATAAATATCTTTTGCTGCCATCAGCCTCATTAGATTGACACCATTTAACCCAAGTGCATCATTTGTTGATATCGCGATCACGACTGGACGGTGATTTCGCATCGTCGCTTTTGCAGCCATAAGTACTGGCGAATCGGTAAGAGCATTTGCCATTTTACTCATTGAGTTACCCGTTAAAGGAGCGATCACCATGCAATCAAGTGGCAATTTAGGTCCTAAAGGCTCTGCTTTGACGATTGTATCAACGACATGATTCCCCGTCAATTTTTCTATTCTTTCGACCCAATCCTCGCCCTTTCCAAAACGGGTTTCCGTGTTTTGAACAGTCGATGTTACGATTGGAATGACTTCCGCACCTTCATTTACCAGTTTTTCTATTTCAGGAAACACTTCATCATATGTGCAATGTGATCCCGTTAATCCGAAACCAATCCGTTTACCTTTGAGACTCATATTATTTTCCCCTTCCTTTTCAAGAACTCACCTTGAATCAATTGTCCCAGTGCATTCGCTAATATCTGACCTGCTGTTTTCGGGGCAACTATACCCGGCAGGCTCGGTGCCAACAGCGCCTTAATTCCCCTTTTTTCAGCGTAACGAAAATCGGTCCCCCCCGGTTTTGAAGCAAGGTCGATGATTAATGTATGAACGGGCATATTGGCTATAACTTTTGCGGTAATTATCGGAAAAGGAATCGTATTGATACATATATCAACATTTTTCATTTCTGCAGCAAGGTCATTTAAATGAAAAGGGGTTAATGCCATTTCACTGATCCTCGCAATATCTTCGCTTTTTCTTGCCCCCACCTTTACTTTTGCCCCAAGTGCCTGGAATGACCGTGCTACACTCATACCGACCCTTCCCAGTCCGAGAACGGCTACATTCGATCCATGGATAGTAAAGTCCGTATGTTGAATGGCCATCATGATCGCACCCTCAACAGTGGGAATCGAATTATAAATAGCCACATCATCACGTTCGAACAATAGAACAAGTTTGCGATCCACTTTCTTGAATATCTCATTGAGGTAATCGTTACTGATTCCTGCATAAAAAATGCAATGTGCCGGGGTATTTTTTATCATTTCTTCAGTCAAAACAACCTCTTCACTGGAAAAGATCGTTTCTACTTTCCCATCTGAATCCGTACCCCGGACAGGTAAAATAACTGAATCTAATTCCTTGAAGTTTATATCTTCCATTTTTTCCTTAACCGCTCCGGTAAAAGCATGGTCAAGCTGTTCAAAACCTACCAATAATAGCTTTGCATCAAGCTCCGTCAGTTTACGGACAACTTCAAGCTGACGCGCATCTCCACCAATTACAGCGATTTGCATGCCTGTAAGCATTAAAACCGTCACCTTCTTTATATAAAAGATCCTAAACATTCCTTGCCTCATGATACAATTCCTTCAGGAAGCAATTCGGTTTTTGCTACATTCTCTAGTTACCCTGCCATCTTATGTTTTCACTTAAAAAACGGTGATAAGAAAAGAAAAAACGCCTTAGCTATTGCCAGCTAAGGCGTTTTCGAGAGTGCATGTCGAGAAGTTCCAAGGAGTATGGCGCGAGCGTCATTATCCGTCCATATGCTCTCCGTCTTTAAGTGAAAGTCCTTCCTGAAAATCAATGATGACCATATCCGCACCGATTTTTTTTATATGTTCCCATGGCACTCTTATTTCACTGCCATTCCTTAAAAGGCCAAACCATTTGACAGATGGGATGATCAACGAGGTAATTTGTCCAGTTTCATCTATTTCCAAATCCGTCTGACCAAGGATGCCTAATCTTTCCGCCCTATTCACATCGACTATTTCCTTACCGCTCAGTTCGCTTAACCTCAAAATTTGGTTCCCCCTTTTTCGCCTTCTATTCAATCTATATCCGAAAAAGGTAAACTTAGAAGGCATTTATCCAAATATTGTCCAAAACACTGGACCCTCCCACATTCAAAGAAAAAAAGCCTGACCTCCCATTAATAAAAGGAAGGACCAGACTTGTTCGTTATTATTTGTCCCAGTTTTCCAGCGGGCTCACTAATGACAAGGAATGTTCCGTAAAGATCTGATTTGCCAATTCATTGACGGTATCCTCCGTCACTTCGTCAATCTTGATGATGATATCATCAAGAGAACGGTGCTCACCCAACATAAGCTCATTTTTTCCGTTCCGGCTCATGCGGCTATTCGTGCTTTCAAGGCTGAGCATCAAGCTTCCTTTAAGTTGCTCTTTACTATTCCGTAATTCCTTTTCCGTAATGCCATCCCTTTTTAAAGTATCCAGTGTTTCCTGAATGGTATCATACAGGCTGTCAAGCTGATTTGTGCCTGTCCCCCCATATACTGTCACCATACCGCTATCTTGATAGCTGGAATGATAGGAATAAACAGAATAGGCAAGGCCGCGTTGCTCCCTGACGTCCTGAAATAGGCGGCTACTCATGCTTCCTCCGAGAATATTATTCAAGGTAATCAGGCTGTAAGTTTTGTCATTGCCGATTTCCAACCCTTTGTAACCAAGGCATAAGTGGGCTTGTTCCGTATCTTTTTTACGTGTGATCCTATTTTCATGGAATGAAGGCTTGACCAATTCAAGACGGTCTTCCCCTCCTTGATACGAGCCAAAGTAGCTTTCGACTTCCTTAATCATTTTTTCATCTACATTGCCAGCAATGGATACAACCACTTTATCGGGTGTGTACATGTCATGGACGTATTTTTTTAATGTATCACTATTGAACGTTTCAAGCGTATTTTCCGTCCCAAGTATAGGATAGCCAAGGGGATGGTTTTCATATACCGCCTTGCTTAAGAGGTCATGTACAATGTCATCTGGTGTGTCTTCGTACATTTTGATTTCTTCGTAGACGACATTTTTTTCTTTTTTCAATTCTTCCCCATCAAATGTTGAGTTGAAGAACATATCAGCAAGGATTTCAAGCGCATAGCTCGCATGGTTATCCATTACTTTAGCATAATAGCATGTATACTCTTTTGAAGTGAATGCATTCACCTGTCCGCCAATACTATCGAATGACTCGGCAATTTCACGCGCATTTCTCGTAGCTGTCCCTTTGAAGAACATATGCTCCAAGAAATGTGAAACCCCATTCAATTCAGGTGTTTCATTTCTTGAACCTGTTTTGATCCATACTCCAATTGCTGCAGAGCGTACAGTTGGAATATTTTCCAATACAATTCTAACTCCATTTTGACACGTGTATTTCTTAATCAACTAACATTCCTCCCAATCATTCTATGCTGCTATCGTAACCAATACATCATGGATTCGATCGCTCTTCATCTACTGCTTCCGAAACGGTAACAACATCCAAATCTTTCTTTTTTATTTCAATTATTAACGTTTCCAATGATTTTGCAGTAGATTCTGTCGGATGCATCAATATAAATGCTCCTGGGTGTACCTTAGAAAGCACTCTTTGTTGAAGGACTTCTGGGCTTGGCTTTTGCCAGTCGATCGTATCCACACTCCACATGACGGTCTCCATACCGAAAGAATCCGCGATTTTCACCGTTTCGTCCCGGTAGCTTCCACTAGGTGGTGCGAACCATTTCATTTTCAAACCTGTCACCGCTTCAATGACTTCGTTCGTTTTTCGAATTTCCTCACGTGTAGCTTGTGCGGAGATGTTTTTCATATCGGGATGTGAATAAGAATGATTTCCAATTTCATGCCCGCCACCCTTAATCATCTTGGCCAAATCAGGATTTTTCTTGGTCCAATTACCTTCAAGGAAAAAAGTGGCCTTTGCATTATTCTTTTTTAACACGGCCAACATATCTTGTAAGTATTCATTCCCCCAGGCCACATTTATTAAAAATGAAACGACTGGCTTTTCGGGATGGGCCCGGTAAATCGGAGCCGGATCCAGATCCTCCATATGTATCTTTGCAGGGACCTGCTGAAATACCAGCTTATCCTTATCGAACACGCCCTCCTTCTTCATCGCTTTATACGAATCATCAATGTTTACCTTCAGGCCGTTATATGCAGGAACGGTTTTCCAAACAGAATCTATTCGTGCATCCTGTGGTGCAATCTCATATTTTTTTGTTGATTCTTTTATTTGTAAAAGAAGCTCGTCTTCTTGCTTCATTGAAGCAACTGAATCATCGGTTAATTGGGTCAAATAAATTTGTGTATATGGATTTTGCACTAATAACCATGATATACCTGCAATGGCACTTATCGCAACTATCTGCTTCCATTTATTATTCATTTTTTACGCCCCCTTCATACCAAAATGTATGAAGAAAACGGACAAGGTAGAACATGACATCCTTTTAACGCCATTCGCACTATGGATATTCCAATACTTTTAAACAAAAAAAGCATGCAGATTCACAAGGAACCGCATGCCGGATTTTCATTTTCCATTACGATTGAGAAGGGTTTGCTGCCTCTTTTTGCTCTTTCAAGACCGCTTTACGGGAAAGGTTTACCCTTCCTTGCTTATCGATCTCAGTAACTTTAACCAATAATTCATCGCCAAGTGAAACGACATCTTCCACTTTTCCGACTCTTTCTTCAGCCAGTTCAGAAATATGTACCAAACCGTCTTTACCATTGAAGATTTCAACGAAGGCACCGAACTTTTCGATACGTTTAACTTTACCTAGGTATAGTTCGCCCACTACGACTTCACGTACGATATCCTCAATTATTTTCTTCGCTTTTTGAATCATTGGTTCATCAGTAGAAGAGATGAATACCGTTCCATCTTGTTCGATGTCGATTTTCACGCCAGTTTCTTCAATGATTTTGTTGATATGTTTTCCGCTCGGTCCAATCACATCACGGATTTTATCCGGATTTATGGACATAGTAACGATTTTTGGAGCATATTTGGATAACTGCTCACGCGGTTGATTGATTGTTGACATCATTGATTCCAAAATGTGAATCCGGCCATGTTTGGCTTGTAGTAAAGCTTCTTCAAGAATCTCTCTTGAAAGTCCCTCAATCTTAATATCCATTTGTAGGGCAGTAACACCTTTTGAAGTCCCTGCGACTTTAAAGTCCATGTCTCCCAGATGATCTTCCATACCTTGAATATCCGTTAAGATTGTATAGTGCTCACCTGTTTTGACAAGACCCATAGCAATTCCGGCAACTGGAGCTTTCAATGGAACACCGGCATCCATCATTGCCAAAGTGCTTGCACAGATACTTGCTTGTGATGTTGAACCGTTTGATTCAAGCACTTCAGAAACAAGTCTGATTGTATAAGGGAAGTCTTTATCGTTTGGAATGACAGGCTCCAATGCCCTTTCACCAAGTGCACCATGACCGATTTCACGGCGTCCTGCCCCACGGATAGGGCCAGTTTCACCAACACTGAAATGCGGGAAGTTATAGTGGTGCATAAAACGTTTTGACTCTTCGGTTCCAAGTCCGTCCAGAATCTGTACATCACCAAGTGCACCTAATGTACAAATCGATAGAGCTTGGGTTTGTCCGCGAGTGAACAATCCTGAACCATGTGTACGTGGCAGAATGGTAACTTCTGATGATAATGGTCTGATTTCGTCAGGATTACGGCCATCTGGACGCACTTTTTCTTCCGTGATTAAACGGCGTACTTCGGATTTGACCAATTTATTCAGGATTTCTTTGATTTGCTTTAATTTTTCTTCATCAGTTTCTTCTTCATATTGAGCCAACACACGATCTTTCACTTCTTTGATCGCGTCTTCACGAGCATGTTTTTCCTGAACTTGTACAGCTTTGTTCAAGTCTGCTTCACATAGGCCTTTCACTTCTGCTTCCAGCTCTGCATCCACTTGATATAAAGTGATCTTCATTTTTTCCTTGCCGATTTCAGCAACGATTTTCTCTTGGAATGCAATGATCTTCTTGATTTCATCATGTCCGAACATGATTGCCTCAAGCATCGTTTCCTCTGGTACCTCATTTGCTCCGGCTTCAACCATGTTGATAGCATCTTTAGTGCCGGCAACCGTCAGATTGATGTCACTTTTAGCTAGTTGGTCAACAGTAGGGTTAATAATGAATTCATTATTGATCCTCCCTACTACAACTCCAGCAATTGGACCCTCGAAAGGAATATCGGAAACTGAAAGTGCAAGGGAAGAACCTAGCATAGCTGCCATTTCCGTAGAGCAATCTTGATCGACACTCATGACCATGCTGATGATCTGAACATCGTTCCTGAAGCCATCGGCGAAAAGCGGACGGATTGGACGATCGATTAAACGGCTTGCAAGAATTGCCCTTTCACTCGGTCGGCCTTCACGTTTGATGAAGCCTCCCGGAATTTTACCGACTGCATAAAGTCTTTCTTCGTAGTTGACTGTCAAAGGAAAGAAGTCGACATTTCTAGGTTCCTTCGAAGCGGTTGCTGTACTTAATACAGCAGTCTCTCCATAACGGACTAAAACTGCCCCGTTCGCTTGTTTAGCCAATTGCCCTATCTCTACCGTAACATTACGGCCGGCCCAGTCAAATGAATACGTATGTTTTTCCTGTCCCATTTATTAAACCCCTCTCTGAATCTTCACTTAGAGGCTTAGTTTACCTAAACCTGTATTGGATTAAATCATTTATATGTGAAAGTAACTGAACTCGAGTTAAAACCAAACTATTCCTATTATGCACGAAAAAAACAAGCATTAACAGTAAAATGAATAAAAATTTCATTCATTTGATTATGTATATCCTGATCATTTATAAATGGAAAAGGACCCGGCTCCTGCCGAGTCCCAAGGACGAAGGCCCAGCCTTAAGTAGAAAACGTCCAAATCATTTGATTAACATCAAAAAAGCGGGAAATTTCCCGCCTTCCTGAAAAAATTATCTACGTAGACCTAATTTGTTAATTAGTGTACGGTAACGAGTAACGTCTTTGTTACGTAGGTAAGTTAAAAGATTACGACGTTTACCTACCATTTTTAGAAGACCGCGACGTGAATGGTGGTCTTTTTTGTGTGTGCGTAAGTGACCGTTCAAGTTGTTGATTTCTTCTGTTAATACTGCGATTTGAACTTCTGGAGATCCAGTGTCAGTATCGTGAGTTCTGAACTCAGCGATAAGTTCGTTTTTGCGTACTTGTGTAATTGCCATGTTATTATTCCTCCTAAAATTCTGTAAAATCACCTATTACCGAGCCAGCGTCGGAGTCTCGACTAGCCAAGCAATGGTTATTTTCATACATACAATAGAATACATGTTTTTCGTTAAAATTGCAAGTCTTGTCTTTTATGCTTCAAGCTTTGCAAAATAGGCTATGGCATTTTGCTTATCCGTTTCGATCTGAGCGACCAATGCTTCAAGTCCGGAAAATTTCTGCTCACTCCGAAGTCTTGTATGCCATTCAACCGAAACCTGGCTGCCATAAATATCTCCCGAGAACTCCAAGGCATGAACCTCTACAGTGGGATATTTAGGTTTTTCTTCGTGGAACGTAGGTTTGTAGCCGACATTGCAAACTCCATTATACCATTTACCGCTTATTTTGATCCTGACGGCATATACGCCTGCAGCAGGGAAGATATAATCGTCACTTACATCAATATTAGCGGTGGGGAATCCCAACTTCCTGCCCCGCTTTTCACCGTGAACGACATGTCCTTTCGTTAAATAGCGTCGGCCAGCCAAATGATAAAAGTCGGAAAAGTTGCCATTACCGAGAGTTTCCCTGATTCTCGTCGAGCTAACCTTTTCATCTTCAAGTGTCTGTTTTTCAACTACTGTCTGCGAAAATCTGCCCTGTGCGTAAACAGGCAAATCTTTCATCGACCCTTGACCATAGCGACCGTATGAATAATCAAAGCCTGCAACTACGTGACGGACATTCAGCCCGGCAATATATTCGTTTACGAACCGTTCCGGCAGTACCGAAGCAAATTCCTTGCTGAAATGGACTATGAATAAATAATCTATTTCCATTGACTCTATGATATCCACCTTATCTTCAAGTGGAGTGATATAGCGGATATTTTCCGTTTTCCTACCCAATACTGCAGAAGGATGCGGGTCAAATGTCATGACTGCTGACTTAAGATTCATTTCATCGGCTTTTTGCTTGGCGGTTTGAATAACAATCTGATGACCTTTATGTATACCATCAAAAAATCCAAGCGCCATTACAAGCTCGGGAAAATCATCCGAATTAAATTGATGAGGATGCTCTATTGCGATCACTTTCACCTTTCAATCTCCTCTTTCCGGCGGTAAAACGGTCTATAATTCTTGTGCCAATACTTTTACAGGTTTAATTAATCCCTCTTTTGTCGGATGTATTTGATAAATGGCAATGGCCTTATCTGCTGGGTCGACCATCACAAAAGGCTTCCCTTTTTCAACAACAACATCCTTTGTTTGTTCCAATACCGCACCGTTAAGTACTTTCTTTGCTACTTTATCACTAATCTGAAATTTGGGCAAATGAAATAATCCCCGCTCCAATGGCAACAGAAATTCATCTGTTTGTCCACTTTCCATGAACTCTTCCACTTCAGCAAATGTGAAACAGTCCTCCTGCTTAAAACCTGCTGATTCAATACGTGTCAAGTCTGACATATGGGCAGGAAAACCCAGTTCTTCACCCATCATGACTGCAAGCGTCCGAATATACGTTCCTTTGCTACATTTGACGCGAAAACGAAAAGAGATGGTTTCCCCTTTAAATTCAGAACGTTCATCGAGAAGGGTAATATCATAGATGGTGACCTCCCTTGTCGGCCTCTCCACTTCTATCCCTGCACGGGCATATTCATATAACTTCTTCCCGTTTACCTTTACCGCTGAAAACATCGGCGGCGTCTGTTCAATTTTCCCAGTCAATGATTCCAGTACTTCCAGAATCCGTTTACGCTGAATCACTTGATCAATCTTTTTCTCTTCCACTTTTTCACCGCTTGCGTCTTCAGTTGTCGTTGAAAAACCAAGGGTCACTTCTCCTTCATACGCTTTACCGGCTTCTGTCAAATATTCAGCTATCTTAGTTGCCCTGCCAATGCAAATAGGTAAAACCCCTGTTACATCAGGATCTAAAGTACCTGTGTGCCCAACCTTTTTTGTCTTTAATATCTTTCTTAATTTAAAAACACAATCATGGGATGTCAATCCCTTGGGTTTCCATAATGGAAGAATACCGTTCACGCTTTCACCTCATCATTTATAAAACACCCTAAACTACTATCAAAAGTAAAATGAATTCCAATTCCGAAAGGTGTTTTTCCTTTTTTACATATTCAGTTTTCAAAAAAAAGAGACCGACTTCAAGAAGTGCAAAGCACTTATTGAGTCGGCCTCCTTTTACTGCTTGCTTATTCCTCGTCTTTTTCAGCCGGTTTATCCTCTGAATTGATTTGGGAAATCAACGACTCGATACGATTACCATAATCGACCGATTCATCAAATTCAAAAAACAGCTCAGGGGTTTTGCGCAGGCGGATTCGCTGCCCAATTTCTGAACGCATAAATCCTTTCGCCTTAGCTAGACCTTGCAGGGTTTTCTCCCTTTGTTCCTGGTCACCCAAAACGGAAATATAAACTGTTGCCTGTTGTAAATCGCCTGTAACCGCGACATCCGTCACTGTAACAAATCCGATTCTTGGATCTTTAATTTTTCGGCCGATAATTTCACTCAGCTCTTTTTTCATTTGTTCGCCAACACGATTTGAACGAAGGCTCATAATATCACCTCGATAGCCTAAAGCCAGTCTATATCTGTTATTGTTCGCTCTAGTTCCGGAAAAGAATCTAGAAATTTAAGGGCATTTTGAAGTTCCCGTTCTGTAGCCTTCCTTGAGGAGGTTACGGTTACGATAGTAATCTTTGTCCGCTGCCATAAATCCTGAAAATCGGTCTCTGCCACAGAAATATTGAACTTCTGCTTCAGCCGTGTCATGACACGCTGAAGCACGGCCCTTTTTTCTTTCAAAGAATGGGTGTCATGGATGATGCATTCACATTGGACAGAGCCAACGATCATTTACGTTCGATCTCTTCCATTACATACGCTTCAATTACATCGCCTTCTTTAAGGTCGTTGTAATTTTTAATCGTAATACCGCACTCATAGTTCGTTGCCACTTCTTTTACATCATCTTTAAAACGTTTCAATGCATCAATTTCACCTTCGTAAATGACGACACCTTCACGAATTAAGCGAATTCCGCTATCACGTGTAATTTTTCCTTCTGTAACGTAAGAACCGGCAATCGTACCCACCTTGGATACTTTGAAAGTCGTACGAACTTCAGCCTGACCGATAATTTTTTCTTCAAATTCAGGGTCAAGCATCCCTTTCATAGCTGACTCGATCTCTTCGATCGCTTTATAGATGATGCGGTGAAGGCGGACATCAACATTTTCTGATTCAGCTGCACGTTTCGCATTCACGTCAGGACGGACGTTAAATCCGATGACGATTGCATTCGAAGCTGTAGCAAGGATGATGTCAGACTCTGTAATGGCACCGACGCCAATGTGTATGATCTTGACTTTAGCGCCTTCCACTTCTATTTTATTCAGGGAAGCGGCTACTGCTTCCGCAGAACCTTGAACATCTGCTTTTAGAATGATGTTCAATTCTTTAATTTCCCCTTCTTTCATTTGCTCGAACAATGTATCAAGGGTTACACGGGATTTTTCATTACGTTGTGAAGCAAGTTGTCTCTGTGCACGCACTTCCCCAACTTGACGGGCTGTTTTCTCATCTTCAAAGACGATGAAACGATCGCCGGCCTGTGGCACTTCGTTCAATCCAGTGATTTCAACCGGTGTTGAAGGACCTGCATCCTTAACACGGCGTCCAAGATCGTTAACCATAGCACGAACACGTCCGAATGTATTACCGATAACAATCGGATCACCGATTTTCAACGTTCCGTTTTGAACAAGCAAAGTGGCAACCGATCCGCGCCCTTTATCCAAACGTGCTTCAATAACCGTTCCATTTGCTTTACGAGATGGATTCGCTTTATACTCCTCCACTTCACTGACAAGAAGAATCATTTCAAGCAAGCTATCGATACCCTCACCGTTTTTAGCTGAAATTGGTACGAAAATCGTGTCTCCGCCCCATGCTTCAGAAACTAAACCATGTTCTGTCAATTCTTGCATGACACGGTCCGGATTGGCAGCTTCTTTATCCATCTTATTTACAGCGACGATAATTGGAACATCTGCCGCTTTAGCATGGTTGATCGCTTCAATCGTTTGAGGCATAACGCCATCATCCGCAGCGACGACAAGAATCGTGATATCGGTAACTTGTGCACCGCGGGCACGCATTGTTGTAAACGCAGCATGGCCTGGTGTATCCAGGAATGTTATTTTCTTATCGTTAACTTTAACTTGATAAGCACCGATATGCTGAGTGATTCCGCCCGCTTCGCCTTCAGTTACTTTTGTATGGCGTATAGAATCAAGCAATGTCGTTTTACCATGGTCAACGTGCCCCATGATCGTCACGACAGCCGGACGTTCAATCAAATCTTCAGAAGCGTCTTCAGTGACAAGTGATTCAAGGTCTGTTAGGTCGACACGAATCTCTTCTTCGGCCACTACACCGTATTCCGCACAAATCAATTCAATTGCATCTTTATCCAATGTTTGGTTGATTGTTGCCATAACTCCAAGCATAAAGAGCTTTTTAATGATTTCAGAAGGTTCACGGTGAAGTTTTTTTCCAAGTTCCATAACCGTCAAAGACTCATAAAACGTAATTTTCTCTGGAAGTTCTCTTTCTTTACGTTTTGTAACAGGTGCCTGAGGCGCTTGTTGTCTTTGTTTATTATTTTTATTCTTGTTATTGCGACCCTTGTTGAACTGACCTGTTGGTTTTTTTGTCCCTACAGGTTTAACTGGTGGTTTTTTCTTCAGTTTTTCTTTATTGACTGTGCTCTTTTCATCCGCTTCAGCTTCGTACTTCGCGACCGTAGCGTTAGCTTTTGGTTCAGCAGCTTGGCTTTTATCTTCGTTTTTAGGTTTGATTGAATCGTTTAATTTATTTACAGTTGAATCGTCTAATGCTGTCATATGGTTTGTTACCTCTATATTCATTTCTTTAAGTTTATTTATTACATCCTTGCTTGAAACGTTCTTTTGTTTTGCATATTCATATACACGCAATTTTGTCATACGTTCACCCCCGTAAAATTTAATCGAGCAGCGTTCGGAGTTTTTGTGCAAAACCTTCATCCAGAACTGCGACGGCAACTCTAGCATCCTTACCTATCGCATGGCCGAGCATTGACCTGCTTTCGACTCTTTTTAAAGGAACCTGATAAAATGCGCACTTATCAGATATTTTTTTTTCAGTGTTTTTTGAAGCGTCCGCGGATAAAATAACAACTTTGGCATTACCGCTTCTAATCTCTTTAACCACTAATTCTTCACCCGAAATTAGCTTGCGTGCTCGATTGGCCAAACCTAATAGAGACATCCATTGTTGTTGTTGGGTCATGTTGTTAGTTTTTCTCCTTATTCACTAATTCAAGCAATTGTTCATAAAGGGAAGAATCGATTTGGGTACTAAGGTGATTAGCCAGCACATTTTTCTTTTTGGCCAGCTCGATAACATCCCGATCAAGAGTCAAATAAGCTCCCCTTCCCGATTTCTTTCCGGTCGGATCAAGGCTGACTTCCCCTTCTTTAGATCGAACGATGCGAATGAGTTCTTTCTTCGGCTTCATTTCGCCTGTTGCCACACATTTGCGCATCGGGATTTTTTTTCGGCTATTCATCTTTTTTCACCTCGAATTACTCGTTATCCTCTTCGAAATCTGTTTCCTCTTCAGTAACATAACTATCTCTGCTCAAAAGGAATTCCTGTTCTTCCACAGGATAAATACCAGCTTCGCGGGCTTCCGTTTCACTCTTGATATCAATTTTCCAGCCTGTAAGCTTGGCAGCTAAACGGGCATTTTGTCCACGCTTACCGATTGCCAGGGAAAGTTGATAATCCGGAACGATTACAGTCGTCGCCTTTTCCTCTTCTTTAACAATAACTTCAAGTACTTTTGAAGGGCTTAAAGCATTCGCAACGAAAATGACCGGATTCTCCGACCATTTAACGATATCGATCTTTTCACCTTTCAATTCATTGACGATGGCCTGAACACGCTGTCCTTTTTGGCCTACACAGGAACCGACAGGATCGACTTCTTCGTTATCGGAGTGCACGGAGATTTTTGAACGGTCGCCTGCTTCGCGGGCAACTGATTTAATTTCTACTGTTCCATCAAAAATTTCAGGCACTTCGATTTCGAATAAACGTTTTAAAAGGCCAGGATGTGAACGGGATACAAAAATTTGCGGGCCCTTGGAAGTCTTTTCAACTTTAGTGATGAAAACTTTAATGCGGTCATGAGGTTTATACTGTTCATTCGGCATTTGCTCATTCACCGGGAGCAAAGCTTCGATTTTACCTAGGCTCACATAAATGAATCGGGAATCCTGGCGTTGAACGATGCCAGTCATGATATCCTCTTCACGATCGATGAATTCGGCATAAATGATGCCCCGTTCAGCTTCACGCACCCTTTGAGTGACGACTTGTTTTGCTGTTTGTGCAGCAATACGGCCGAAATCCTTAGGTGTTACTTCCATTTCGACAATATCCTCTAACTGATAGTTGGGATCAATTGCTCTTGCTTCTTCAACAGAAATTTCCAGACGTGAATCGAACACTTCTTCAACAACGTCTTTTCTGGCAAATACACGCATAGTTCCTTTACCAAGATTCAAGTCGATACGTACATTTTGTGCTTGGTTAAAGTTACGGCGATATGCCGATATAAGGGCAGATTCAATCGCGTCGATCAAAACCTCCCTGGAAATTCCTTTTTCGTTTTCTAAAATATAGAGAGCATCCAATAACTCATTGCCCATGGTGATCCCCCTTACGGATATTTAAATTAATGATTTGCTTGACTTAAGAGAAGGTAATCGCCAATCTCGCTTTGGCTACCTTTTCGAATGGTATGACGATCGTTTTCTTTCTTGTCTTGATTCTGACTTCGAGTGTCACTTCTTCACCATCGAAACTGGTTAAGATTCCTTCGAATTCTTTTTCATCTAAAATGGGCTCGTATGTTTTTATGTAAACATTTTTACCGATAGCATTAAGGAAATCCTTCTCTTTTTTCAGAGGCCTTTCAGCTCCGGGTGATGAAACTTCGAGAAAATAATTTTGTGGAATCGGATCAACCTCATCAAGCTTTTCACTGAGTTTTTCACTCACATTTCCGCAATCATCAATATCTACGCCTGTTTCTTTATCAATGTACACTCGAAGGAACCAGCTTTTACCTTCCTTCACATACTCCACTTCGACTAATTCAAGCTGCAATTCTTCAAGAATTGGTAATGCTAATTCCTCTACGACTTCCGTTACCTTTTTACTCATTTGTTTCCTCCATACGTGCGTTGTATGCGCTTGGTTTCGGATTCAAAATTAAATGGTCAATACAACACGAAAGAGTGGGTTTCCCCACTCTTGCCATTGGTTCCTCTTAGTATTTCCAATAAAAATATACCATAATCAAGATTTTTATGCAAATATCATGTCTGTTTCTTCCTTTTTGAAATCAGTTTCCTCTTTAAAATAAAGATAACTGATTTTGTTCAGGCAATGACTCCAGACATCCTTGTTTATCAAGGTATTCAAGGATGGTCTTCGAAACCTTGCCCCGTTGTTGAAGATCTTCTTTGGAGAGGAATTCACCATTTTTCCGCGCGTTGACGATATTGATCGCCGCATTCGTTCCAAGACCAGGTATCGAATTGAAAGGCGGTATCAAAGTATTTCCTTCAATTAAGAATTGATCTGCACTGGATTTGTATAAGTCCACTTTAGCGAATGCATATCCGCGTTCACACATTTCCAAAGCTAGTTCAAGAACCGTCAAAGTGTTCTTTTCCTTTGTGGATGCATCCAATCCCTTTACCATGATTTCTTCCATTTTTGATTTGATCGCTTGCGATCCCCGTGTCATGGCGTCGATTTCAAAATCATCGGCACGTACTGTGAAATAGGCTGCATAATACAATAAAGGCAAATGCACTTTAAAATAGGCAATCCGGACAGCCATTAAGACGTAAGCTGCAGCATGGGCTTTCGGGAACATGTATTTAATCTTCTTACATGAATCGATATACCATTCCGGCACCTCATTTTTCCTCATTTCCTCTTCGAATTCCTCCGAGAGCCCTTTCCCTTTACGTACAGATTCCATGATTTTAAACGCTAGGGAAGGATCGAGACCTTGATAAATCAGATAGACCATAATATCATCCCGGCAGCCTATAACCTCACTTAGTGTACATATCCGGTTGTGGATCAGTTCCTGTGCATTGCTCAGCCATACATCCGTACCGTGTGAAAGTCCTGAGATCTGAACAAGCTCGGAAAACGTCGTAGGTTTCGTATCTTCAAGCATCTGTCGAACAAAACGCGTACCAAATTCCGGGATGCCAAGCGTACCCGTTTTACACATGATCTGTTCTTCGGTAACTCCTAAAGATTCAGTACTGCTGAATATTTTCATCACTTCTGGATCATCGGTAGGTACGGTCTTTGGATCGATGCCACTTAAATCTTGAAGCATCCGGATTACAGTCGGATCATCGTGTCCAAGTATATCAAGTTTCAAAATATTATCGTGAATGGAATGGAAATCAAAGTGAGTTGTTTTCCACTCAGAATTCCTGTCATCCGCAGGGAACTGAATAGGTGTGAAATCATAGATATCCATATAATCCGGAACAACGATGATTCCGCCCGGATGCTGTCCTGTCGTCCGTTTCACACCCGTACAACCGGCAACAAGGCGATCAGTCTCGGCTCCACGCATATGGATGTTATTATCAGTGGAATACCCTTTTACATATCCATAAGCGGTTTTTTCAGCGACCGTACCAATTGTTCCGGCACGATATACATATTCTTCACCGAATAAGACTTTCGTATAGTTATGGGCCTTCGGCTGATATTCACCGGAGAAGTTCAAGTCGATATCGGGAACCTTATCCCCTTTAAATCCAAGGAAAGTTTCAAACGGGATATCATGCCCGTCTTTTGTATAAGCAATGCCGCAATCGGGACAGTCTTTATCGGGCAGGTCAAACCCGGAACCTACAGAACCGTCATTGAAGAATTCGGATTTCTTGCACTCCGGACATACATAATGCGGCGGAAGCGGATTTACCTCTGTAATTTCAGTCATGGTGGCAACGAAAGATGATCCAACCGATCCCCTTGAGCCAACTAGATAACCATCATTCAATGACTTTTTAACAAGCTTGTGAGAAATTAAATAAATAACGGCAAAACCGTGGCCGATGATGCTTTTCAATTCTTTCTCAAGACGGGCTTCCACGATTTCCGGCAGGTTCTCTCCATAAATCTTCCTTGCCATGCCATAACTCATTTCACGCATCTCTTCTTCTGCACCTTCAATTTTAGGAGTGTATAACTCATCCTTGATTGGCTTGATTTCTTCAATCATATCAGCGATTTTATTCGTGTTGGTTACCACGACCTCTTTGGCTTTCTCAGAACCGAGGAAGGAGAATTCCCGTAGCATGTCATCTGTTGTCCGAAAATGCACGTCAGGAAGCTTATGACGATTCAGCGGATTTGCGCCACCTTGTGAATTCACAAGGATTTTACGGTAAATTTTATCATTCGGATCCAAATAATGCACATTTCCCGTTGCTACGACTGGCTTATCCAATTTTTCACCAAGCTTGACGATATTGGAGATGATCGTTTCTAATGATTTATCATCCCGTACATATTCAAGCTCAATCAAATGCTGATACACTTCCTTCGGATGGATTTCAAGATAATCGTAGAATTCGGCGATATCGACGACTTCCTCAAAACCCTTCTGCATCATCCCTTCAAAAACTTCCCCTTTATCGCATCCCGATCCGACCAAGATTCCTTCACGATACTTTTTAAGTTGTGAGCGCGGTAATCGGGGCACACGATAGAAATAATCGATGTGTGATATTGAAATTAATTTGAAAAGGTTTTTTAAGCCAGCCTGTGTTTGCGCGATCAACGTACAATGGGATGGCCGGGAACGCTGATAAGCATTTCCTTTACCCATATTGTCATTAAGTTGATCATGATGGGTAATCTCCTTTTCCATTGCATCCTTCAGCATCTTCAGCATAAGGTAACCTGTAGCTTCGGCGTCATAAATGGCCCTATGATGCTGGGTCAAATCAATATCGAACTTTTTACATAAAGTATTTAACCGGTGATTTTTAAACTCCGGATATAAGAAACGGGCAAGTTCCAATGTATCAAGAACAGGATTGGAAGCTTTAGGATAACCCAAGTTTTTATAACCTATATTCAAAAAGCCCATATCGAAGGCTGCGTTGTGGGCAACCAGAATCGCATCGCCCGCCCAATCCTTGAACTTTTCTAGTACTTCCGAGACTTCTGGAGCATTTTCCACAAGATCATCAGTGATTCCAGTCAATTCTATCGTCGTATTGGATAGTGGGTGATGCGGATTCGCAAATGACTCGAATCGATCAATGATGTCACCGTCACGAATTTTCACTGCAGCAAATTCAATGATCGTATCATAAACGGCTGACAGGCCAGTCGTCTCTACGTCAAACACAACATAGGTGGCATCCGCCAAAGCGATATGCGCCTCATTATAAACAATGGGTACACCATCATTTACAAGATTCACTTCGACGCCATAAAGGATTTTGATACCATTCTTTTTCCCGGCACTATAAGCTTCAGGGAATGATTGTGCTCCCGCATGATCTGTAATGGCCACAGCCTTATGCCCCCACTTTGCAGCCTGGGCAACAAGTGCAGAAGTAGGTGTCACTGCATCCATCTGGCTCATTGGGGTATGCATATGCAGTTCTACACGCTTTTCCCCTTCTGGAGCCTTATCTTGCCGTCCTTGTTTAGAAATTTCATTTATATCATTTGCGATCATTACAAGGTCACGTACGAATGTATCATTTTGGATGCTGCCTTGGGCACGTACCCACATCCCTTTTTTCACTCGGGCAAGTATGGCAGCATCTTCTTTATCACGCGAAAACATTTTGACCAATATCGAGCTCGTATAATCAGTGACTTTAAAGGTCAACAGGCTTCTTCCGCTGCGTAACTCACGCACTTCTGCATCAAATACGAAGCCTTCGATAGCAATCCTGCGCTCTTCATCGATAATCTGTTCGATTCTGCGGAAATCCGCATCTTCTTTAATCGTATAGCCAATTTTAACCGGTCCTTCGTAGACGCCATCGTCGCCGCCTTTTTCCGATTCTTTTTTCTGCATTTCCACTAGGGCAGCAAGTCCCTTTTCTGCGTCTTCCTTTTGTTTCTCTTCTAAGAACTTCTGGTAATCAGGATTCGAAACCGTTTCCTTCACTTCCGCTTCAAGTGTCAACGGAGGAAAACCGAATGTTTGGTAGATATTCGAAATGATGCCGGAGTATTTTCGTTTCAACTGACCAGCCTCCGTATCATTTCGGGCGCTTACGATAAGCTTATATCCATTCACCGTTGGCACTTGTTCATTCAGAAGTGATAACAGTGCTGGAGACATGCCTTCAAGCTCGCCAATGCAATTTTTCCAATACTCCTTCACCAATTGTTCGGTCACTTGCGGATTGGCCACATTCAAGTTGAATGTGACCTTTGCAATATGGGAAAACGTACTTGCTAGATGAGTAGCAAGTCTTGTATGGACACTGCAAGGAATTAACGCAGGTATATTAAAGGCAAAATGCCATGTTTTGGACTCCCTCTCGATTGAGAGTTTATCAATTTCGGCACCTATGAAATAATTCACAAAGGCATCCTCAGTCAAGTCCATTTGCTGGAGCAAGAGTTGAAATCTCTCTCTACCGCTATTTGGATTTTGATCCATTCCCTCTCTCCCCTATCTACTATCTCTTTTTTATTCACTATCATTTTCGTTTTGATATCAGAGGCTATTATAACATATCATGAATGTTTCACTAGTATCCAAATCCATGAAAAGGAAAGGCATCATCCAATTGAATGATGCCTAATTCCCCTATTCTTAAATTATCCCAGTATTTCGTGAAGCTTTTGAGTTAGTTCAGCTCTTTCGATTTCAAGAACCTCACCTGTTTCACGGATTTTCACTTCGACAATTCCGTCGGATGCCTTTTTACCTACAGTCACCCTGACAGGAAGACCGATCAAGTCAGAGTCTGCGAATTTCACACCCGCACGTTCTTGACGATCATCCATAAGAACTTCCATGCCTTGTGCCTTTAAATCATTATATAAATCTTCTGCAAGGGCAGCCTGAGCCTCATCCTTCATATTGATTGGAATCAAATGGACTTGGTATGGCGCTAAATTCGCTGGCCAGACCAATCCTTTTTCATCGTTGAATTGTTCAGCAACAGCTGCAAGTGTACGGGAAACCCCAATACCATAACATCCCATGATCATAGGCTGCGACCGTCCATTCTCATCCAGGAATGTCGCATTCATAGCTTCAGAATATTTAGTTCCCAGTTTGAATACGTGGCCTACCTCAATCCCTTTGGCAAATTTGATTTTTCCGCTTCCGTCCGGTGATGGGTCACCCTCTTTGATGAAACGAAGATCTATATAATTGGCCACGTTAAAATCACGAGCGGGATTTACGTTCACATAATGGTGATCTTCCTCATTTGCACCACAAATTCCATTAACCATTGCTTCGACGGCAACATCCGCAATCACTTCCACTTCAGAAGTGACATTGATTGGTCCAAGAGATCCAATTGTACATCCTAAGACTTCTTTCGTCTCATTTGGATCGACCAAATCAACGATTGAAGCGTTATAGAAATTCTTCAGCTTGATATCATTGACTTCATGATCTCCTCGTACCAAAACAAGCACATACTTTTCATCCACTTTAAACAATAACGATTTTATTAGTTTCTCTGCATCAGTATTCAGGAATGAAGCAACTTCTTCAATCGATTTTTGACCTGGTGTATGAATTTTTTCAAGTGCAATTTGTTCTTCGGTGCTTTTTTCATATTTTACACTCACAGGTGCCATTTCAATATTTGCTGCATAATCGGAAGTATCCGAATATGCGATGGTATCTTCCCCTATTTCAGACAGGACCATGAATTCATGTGTATCCTTACCACCCATTGCCCCGGAATCAGCAATGACGGCACGGAAGTTCAACCCACAACGGCTAAATATATTCGAATATGCCGCATATAAATTTTTATAAACAGCATCCAAGCTTTCTTGATTAGCATGGAAAGAATAAGCATCCTTCATGATGAACTCACGTCCACGCAACAATCCGAAACGCGGTCTTTTTTCATCACGGAATTTAGTTTGGATTTGGTAAACCGTTAGTGGAAGACGCTTATAGGATTTTACCTCATCACGAACTAAGCTGGTTATCACTTCTTCATGTGTGGCACCAAGCGCAAATTCACGGTTGTTGCGATCCTTAAGCCGCATCAACTCTGGACCATAGGTATACCAGCGTCCAGATTCCTGCCAGAATTCGGCTTGTTGTAAAGCCGGCATCAACAGTTCTACCGCACCAGCATTTTCCATCTCTTCCCGAACGATCGCCTCAACCTTTTGAAGCACCTTTTTTCCAAGCGGCATAAAACTATAAACCCCGCTGGAGTTTTGTCTCATAAATCCTGCACGTAAAAGCAGCTGATGACTCTTGATTTCAGCATCTGCAGGCACTTCCCTCAATGTAGGGATCAACGTCATACTTTGTTTCATATCTGCACCTCTTCAATATTTCCTTTAAATTACTTGCAGTTAATGTAAAAATCATACCGCAACATTAATACGGTCATTTCATACAAAAAAGACTTTCCGCTTATTCAGAAAAGCTAAATTAATATACTCATTCTCGATTATACTTACGATTTCCCTAGAAAACAAACAATTTCCCCAAATCGGTTAAAAAACTAGGAAATCCCTTCAGATAAGAAAACGGCCAACAGATAAATCTGCTGGCCTGTTTTTCATTATACACATAACTTACAGGAAGAATCGCTGGATGTCATTCCATGTAACGACAATCATCAATAGCATCAGCAAAGCAAAGCCGATGAAGTGGACCATTCCTTCTTTTTGACGATCAATTGGTTTCCCTCTTAAGAATTCGACTACAAAGAATAACAGTCTTCCTCCATCCAATGCCGGTAGCGGAAGCAGGTTCATGATACCCAGGTTAATGCTGAGCAGCCCTGCCCATTTCATTAACGTGAATAAACCTTGTTTCGCTACTTCCTCAGTTGATTTATATATTCCTACAGGACCAGATAAACTGTCAATCGTAAATCCACCCGTTACGAGGTCACCAAGGATGATGAAGATTTGTTTTGTCCAAAAATACGTTTCTGTAAAACCATATTGTATAGCTTTAATCGGTGCTTTTTCAACCGGAGGGTAAACACCGATAATACCGATTTTCTTCCCTTCCCTCTCCACTTCTTGTGGAACAACCGGAACTTCTAATGTTTTCCCGTCCCTGTCAACGACGAACTCGATCTCTTGCCCAGGGTTCTTTTGAATGCTTTCCTGAACATCTCCCCAAGTAGAGACTTCCGTCCCTTCTATGGATTGAATGACATCCCCCGATTTTAAACCGGCATTTACAGCCGAACCATCTGGAGTCAACTCACCAAGTTTCGCTTCATCCACCACGACTCCTTGAAACAGGCCGATCAACACAAAAATGACAAAAGCCAAAACGAAATTCATTGCCGGTCCAGCAACAATCGTTAGAAAACGATGCCCAAGCGACTTTGAGGCAAATTGCCGGTCAAAAGGAGCAATCTGGTTCTCTACACCATTTTCAACAATCACCGCTTCTTTATGAATGGCAAACGTTTTTAGTGTATCTTCCTCGCCCTCTTCATAACCAGTAAGGATCAGTTTATGATCAAGGTCGATCACTTCAACTTCAACAATACGAATATCAGGATATTTATCTTTATTGTTCAAAATGATTTTTGTAACATTCTCTTCATTATCAAACATTAATCCCACCCGATAGCCGGGCTTCAACTCTATATTCTCTGCGTCTTCACCAGCCATACGCACGTACCCGCCAAGAGGAAGCAATCGAATGGTATAAACGGTTTCCTTCTTTTTATATGTGAATACTTTTGGTCCGAAACCTATTGCGAACTCACGGCATAAAATTCCTGCTCGCTTTGCAAACACTAAGTGCCCAAGCTCATGGAAAAATACTAGAGCTCCAAAAATGATGATGAACGCTATAATCGTTTCTAAAGTCTGCATGTTCCGGTCACCTATCTTTCACTAAAGATTCTATATACTGCCTTGTCATATTATCGACTTCCTGAATCGTTTCTAAATCTGGAAGGGCTATGACGGAATGCTGATTCAGTGCTTTTTCAATTAACGTTTCAATTTCAAGGAAGGTTACCTTTCCAGATAAGAATGCAGAGACTGCAGCTTCATTGGCGGCATTCAACACAGTAGTCATCGTTCCGCCCATTTTACCTGCTTTATAAGCGAATTGCAAACAAGGATATCTGGTGAAATCCATATCGCTAAAATGCAGTTTGCCTGCTTCAGCAAGGTTAAGTCGTTTGCGACCTGCTAGCGGAATACGGTCTGGATAAGTAAGTGCATATTGTATCGGCACCCGCATATCCGGTGTCCCCAGTTGTGCTATCACGCTGGAGTCATGAAACTCAACCATGGAATGGATGATGCTCTCCTTATGTAGCAATACATCAATTTTATCGTAGGGAAGATCGAATAGCCAGTGGGCCTCAATTACTTCCAATCCTTTATTCATCATTGATGCTGAATCGATCGTGATTTTAGCTCCCATTGACCAGTTCGGATGGTTCAGTGCCTCTTCCACCGTTACATCCTTCAATTCTTCCCTGGTCCGATCTCGAAAACTGCCTCCTGAAGCAGTAATGACAAGACGTTCTATATTTTTTTCCTTTTCACCTTGCAATGCCTGAAAAATAGCGGAATGCTCACTGTCAACCGGCAGCAATCTGACCCCCGCTTTTTTTGCTTCACTTATGACCAAATGACCTGCCGTCACCAAAGTCTCCTTGTTGGCGATAGCAATATCTTTTTTAGCCTTTATTGCTTGAAGTGTCGGATAAAGACCCACGCTTCCGATGACAGCATTGACCAATATCGTCGCCTGACCATAAACAGCAACAGCAGTCAATCCCTCATCTCCATACATGAACTCGATATCTTTGCGGCTGGAGAAATCACTTTTCAAAACATGATAATCTTCTTCCGTCTGGACTGAAACCAGTTTCGGTTCAAACTCTTGTATATAAGTCCTGACCAATTCTATATTCTTTCCAGCAGAAAGCGCCACGATCTTGAATTGATCTGGATGGGACCTAACTACATCCGCTGTTTGTTGACCAATCGATCCTGTCGCGCCCAAAAGGCTGATATTTTTCAAATTGTCCATCTCCTAATTCATATAACGCTTGCCTATATTTATATTATAAAACATGCAATAAATGCAAAATCGGTAAAATGAATATCACGCTATCAAGCCTGTCCAAAATTCCACCATGTCCCGGGAGCAGCTTCCCTGAATCCTTAACGCCATAATGACGTTTATACGCCGATTGGACGAGATCACCCAATTGGCCGAATACCCCAATGATTAATGAAATCAATAAAAATTGTAATAAGGTGTAGTCAAGGTTGGAGAAGGCGTAAAATAGAACACCCACTACCATAGCGGAAAATAACCCGCCGATAAATCCTTCCACCGTCTTGTTTGGACTTATTTCTGGCCATAGCTTTCTTTTACCAAGTGATTTACCAATGAAGTAGGCTCCGGAATCGGTTGCCCAGATCGTAAATAGGGTAAGCAGGATATAGATCAGCCCCAACCCCAAAGAGTCACGTGTTTCAAATAGGTAGTAGAAACCTATCCCCAAGTATAGGATTGAAATCACTAGAAAGCCTGCGTCATCAAAAGTAAAACGGTTTTTTGAAACGACTGTATAAAGTAACAGCAGCAAAACCCCGATTAAGAAGATTTGAACTTTATCGTAATTTATTTCTGCTAAAAAAGCGGTATGCTCATTAGGCAATAAAAGCACCCATAATAATATGTGAGAAAGAATTGCTTCAAAAGATAGTACACGTAACTTTTTCATTTTCATCAGTTCATACAAACCAATTGACCCTAACAGATAAACCGTCAGTAAAAAGGGAGTGCCCCCTAAAATGACTAGTGGAATGAAGATAGCGGCAACTACGACCGCCGTAATAATTCGTTGTTTCATTATTCCATTTTCCTCGCCTTCTACATTAAACGCCACCGAATCTTCGTGAACGCTTTTGATACTCCTCAACTGCCTGCAATAAATGCTCTTCACTAAAATCCGGCCATAGCACCTCAGTAAACCACAGCTCAGTATAAGCCGCCTGCCAAAGCATGAAATTACTTAAACGGATTTCACCGCTTGTACGGATCAGTAAATCGGGATCCGACAAATGTTTGGTCATCAGGTAACTTGATAGCATTTCCTCAGTTACATTTTCCTTCATTATACCATTCTTTGCATCTTGAATGATGCTATTCACTGCAGATACAATCTCCCCACGGCTTCCATAGTTCAGGGCAAAATTCAGAATCATCCCATCATTGTCTTTCGTGTCTTCCATTGCCCGTTTAACGGCACTTTGAGTATGTGACGGAATGAGTGACAAGTCCCCAATCGTTTCAACTCTTACATTTTCGGAAATGAGCTCGGGTAAAAATGTCCCAAGAAATTCCTGGGGAAGCTTCATCAAAAAGTCGACTTCACTTTTCGGACGTTTCCAATTTTCAGTGGAAAACGCGTAGACTGTCAAAGTTTTGACCCCTAATTTATTGGCAACTTTCGTAATTCTACGAACGGTTTTCATTCCTTCATGATGACCCGCCACACGTGGCAATGCACGTTTTTTGGCCCAACGGCCGTTCCCATCCATAATGATGGCGATATGCTGAGGAACATCAAACTGTTTAATATGCTGAATCCTATTTGTTACATCGGAAGAAGCATCTTTTTTAACGAAACGCTTCCAAAGTGAATACATATGTTAGTCCCCCATCAGGTTGTACTTATCTCTCTACAAAGGCAAAGTTTTCGTGCACTATGTATATCAAGCTTTCTGCCGCTTAAAAAGAATCTATATTATAATATCAAAAAAAAACTGGTTCTCATATTATTATTATGAAAATTATTTCTTCATTAGAAGCTAGAAAGGGAGAAATCATTACTTCTTTTTTTCTAAAACCGGTTTTGATTACCTTGAAAAATGCAAAAAAAGGACCACCTCCAACGTTTGCATGCTACATACTAACTCAAGGAGTAATCATTATCGGAGAAACCTTATTATAACAGTTTTCTCCTTTAAGCACACCTATATGTTAGAACCAAGACATGACCCAGTATGGATTCGGCCCTCTTTATTTAATCAATTCTTCAGTGGAAATTATACTTCCAAAATTTCTTTTTCTTTATCTTTTGTAATTTCATCGATTTTCGTGATATTGCCATCTGTCATCTTTTGGATGTCATCAGCATAGCCACGTAAATCATCTTCAGTGATTTCACCACTTTTTTCAAGCTTTTTCAAATCATCATTAGCATCGCGACGCACATTACGGACAGCTATTTTCGCTTCTTCCGCTTCTTTTTTCACAACTTTCACAAGCTCTTTTCTGCGCTCTTCAGTTAACGCCGGGATGGCTATCCTGATGACCGATCCATCATTAGAAGGATTTAAGCCTAAGTCTGATTTCAAAATTGCCTTTTCGATTTCACCCAATACCGTTTTATCATATGGTTGAATGACTAATAGTCTAGCTTCCGGGACAGAAATACCAGCCACCTGATTAACCGGTGTCGGCGAACCATAATAATCAATCGAGATTCTATCAAGCAATGAGGCATTTGCCCTTCCGGCACGGATGCTTGCTAATTCACGTGTGTACGCTCCAATGGCTTTTTCCATCTTCGTTTTCGCATTCGAAATAACTTGTTTCGGCATCTTTTATTTCCCCCTTACAATAGTTCCAAGCGTTTCGCCTAAAACGGCCCGTTTAATATTACCTTTTTCCATGATCGAGAAGACGATCAATGGAATATCATTGTCCATGCATAGTGAGGACGCAGTTGAATCCATTACTTCTAACCCTTCTTTAATCACATCAAGATAGGAAAGTTTATCATACTTCACTGCATTTTTGTCCTTAACTGGATCTGCATTGTATACGCCATCCACATTATTCTTTGCCATCAAGATGACATCAGCTTCAATTTCAGCAGCACGCAAGGCCGCAGTGGTATCCGTTGAGAAGTATGGATTACCTGTACCAGCTGCAAAAATCACCACTCTCTTTTTCTCTAGATGCCTGATTGCACGGCGTCTAATGTATGGCTCTGCGACTTGTCTCATCTCAATGGAAGTTTGCACGCGCGTTTCAATTCCAAGCTGATCAAGGCTGTCTTGTAATGCCAATGAGTTCATGACTGTCGCCAGCATACCCATATAATCGGCATTAGCACGATCCATACCCATTTCACTGCCTATTTTCCCGCGCCAAATGTTTCCGCCGCCGACAACAACAGCCACTTCCACATCAAGCTCAGCCACTTCCTTGACTTGTTCAGCAATCGATTTAATTACTGCAGGGTTAATTCCAAATCCTTCTTCACCGGCTAATGCTTCGCCACTTAGTTTTAGAACCACACGTTTATATTTAGCGTTACTCATGAGAACCTCCAAAATATGTAATCTTTTCATTCGTTCATCATGCTTTCTTGCAATACTACCAAAAATTCATGACATTTCAAAAAATAGGGAACACCAGAGTGTTCCCTATTATTATCGGACAATTAGTCTTTTTTAACTTGGTTCATTACTTCTTCAGCAAAGTTTTCTTGACGTTTTTCAAGACCTTCCCCTACTTCATAACGAACGAATGATTGGATTTTTCCGCCTTTTGATTCAACGAATTGTCCCACTTTTTGATCAGGGTTTTTAACGAAAGCTTGTTCGTTAACACAGATTTCTTCGTAGAATTTATTGATACGTCCTTCAACCATTTTCGCAACGATTTTTTCAGGTTTGCCTTCATTAAGCGCTTGTTGCGTAAGAACTTCGCGTTCGCGTTCTAATTCGCTAGCATCCACTTGGTCGCGAGAGATATATTTAGGGTTAATTGCAGCGATATGCATTGAAACGCTTTTAGCTGCCTCTTCGTCAGTTGTACCTTCAAGAACTGATAGTACGCTGATGCGTCCACCCATGTGAAGGTATGCACCAAATGCGTCGTTATCTGTTTTAGAAACGACTTGGAAACGGCGAAGAGTTAATTTTTCCCCGATTTTAGCAACAGCAGCATTGATATGATCTGCAACTTTTGCTCCATTTTCCATTGTTTGCTCAAGAGCTGCTTCAACGCTTTCAGGTTTGTTAGCAAGAAGGAATGTAGCCAATTCTTTAACAAGAGTTTGGAAGCCTTCATTTTTAGCAACGAAATCAGTTTCTGAGTTCACTTCAAGAATAACCGCTTGGTTTCCTTCCACAACGATTGAAGTTAAACCTTCAGCTGCAATACGGTCGCCTTTATTAGCAGCTTTTGCAATTCCTTTTTCACGTAGGAAATCGATTGCCTTTTCCATATCGCCTTCTGTTTGTACAAGTGCCTTTTTACAGTCCATCATACCGGCACCAGTTTTTTCACGCAATTCTTTAACTAATTGTGCAGTGATTGCCATAATATATATCCTCCTCAAATTAAATGCAGTTTATTCAATCTTTACCCATTATTGCCAAAAAATACTTATTAACATCAAAGAAAATAAGCCTTGACAATATTTCTGAAAAAACATTCACTTTTTCAGTCAATTATGACGGAACTAAACTAGCTGATGATTTCCCATCCCTTAAAAATCGCCCATACCTTTTAAAAAAGACATTCCGTACAGTGATTTTATGTATGCTTATTTAGTGCAAAAAAAAGGGATAAAAGGCATTATCCTCTTATCACCTTTTTTTCTTACAATAAGCAACCTTTTTTACTTATTAAGCAGTAGTTGTTTCAGTTGCTGTTTCTTCGCCTTGTTTAGCTTCTAAGATAGCATCTGCCATTTTACCTGTTAATAATTTAACAGCACGGATTGCATCGTCATTCGCAGGAATAACTACATCGATTTCATCCGGATCACAGTTTGTATCAACGATACCAACAAGTGGAATGTGTAATTTGTGTGCTTCCGCAACAGCAATACGCTCTTTGCGAGGGTCGATAACGAAGATCGCATCTGGAAGAGTCTTCATATCTTTAATACCGCCTAAGAATTTCTCTAAGCGATCCCATTCTTTTTTAAGTTGGATAACTTCTTTTTTAGGAAGGACTTCGAAAGTTCCGTTTTCTTCCATTTTTTCGATATCTTTAAGACGAGTGATACGTTTTTGGATTGTTTCAAAGTTTGTTAAAGTTCCACCTAACCAACGTTGGTTTACATAGTACATACCAGAACGGATAGCTTCTTCTTTAACAGATTCTTGAGCTTGTTTTTTAGTTCCGACGAAAAGAACAGTACCACCGTTAGCAGCTAGTTCTTTCACGAAGTTATAAGCTTCTTCAACCTTTTTAACTGTTTTTTGAAGGTCGATGATGTAGATGCCGTTACGCTCAGTGAAGATATATTTCTTCATTTTCGGGTTCCAGCGACGTGTTTGGTGTCCGAAATGCACACCAGCTTCAAGCAATTGTTTCATAGAAATGACTGACATTTTAGTTCCTCCTAAATGGTTTTGTTTTTCCTCCGCACCGATCATTTTCATACAGAAACTGTCGTAACAGCACCATCTGCAAGAATCACGGGGCGTGTGTATTAACACCATTTCATAATATATCATAATGGCTCTGTACAATCAAGAGATAACTTTATCTATTCATGCGAAACTTTAGTAATAGCTCTATCTCCGTTTGACCGCGACCTAACTTTTTAGCGATTTCCTCTACTGAGTTCCCTTGATCCGCTAACATATCCACTTTTTCATTTAATGACCGTTCATTTAACGAAGCCTGCAGCATGTCCGGAAATTCCATGCCAGCCTGCTTCCCCTCGTTTTGAGGGGAAGTGGCAGCCGATGAAAGCTCCAATTTGTCCTCGACTTTTACGGGTAAAGCATTGGCCTCATTTTCTTCAGGCATTATTTTATAGGCTTTAATCGCCTGCATTTTAGCGGCGGCACGGCTTCCCTCTTTATACTCTAGCAGCATGTTTTGTTCTTGTTTTTCTTCTTTATCTTCCTTTGTTTCTTTGATTGAACCATGTTCTTGTCCTTTTTGTCCATGCTCGGGATTCATTGCCACCGAATTGGTGAATGCCTTTACCAATGTCTCGTTGTCCTCTTTCATCTCCATTAAATAACCAGACAAAAGTTGTTCCATTTCCCCAATGATGGCTTTTTGGTCTTTTTCCAACCTACTTAAACGATTTTGACGAAGATATAAAACGATGATGGCAAAAATGGTGAATATGTTTAATACAAACAACAGAAATATAAAAAATACTGACATGTTGCCTCCTAACTAACCGGAATAGCCAATCCTGTTACCTTAATACGGATTGGGATCTTTTTTCACTGTTGTTTTTTTCTTGAATACTATCTCTATGCTTTTCTTGCCAAAATATAGTTCGAACATTCTGTGATTTCGAGACATTTATTGATGCGGATACCCGTACGAATTCTTTCAAGTTGACAAATAGGGGCTTTCTTCGTTCAATTGGGATCTTTATGCTTCCAAGACTTCATAACCTTCTTCAATCAAAATATCATGATTAAATCTTTTGATCTTGCATCGTGTTTCTTAATTTAAATATCGTTTTCGAGTGAATTTGGGATATCCGGGACGTAGATAGGCTCATCACTTGTCCGATTTCGGTTAATGTTAGTTCTTCTTTATAAAAAAGCTGTAAAACCAACTGTTCTTTTTCATTAAGGGTTTCTATGACTTTGGCTAATTCCACATACTGTTCTTCCCTTAACACATGTTCCTCAGGTAAATCCGCCTTTTCATCTTTAATATGAAAATTCGCGCTTTCTTTATCGTCCTCTTGGGGATTTTCGTCCATTGATAGTACGTTGGCAAAGAAATTCTCATTTAATGCAGCATATACTTCATCTTCCGGGATATTCAATTCAGCGGCAATCTCATTTGGCGAAAGGTTCCTCAAGTATTGCTGCTCCAGCTTTTCTATTGCAGATTCAATTTTCTTTGCTTTATCTCTAGCACTCCGTGGAAGCCAATCCTCTTTTCTTAATCCATCTAAAATAGCACCACGAATTCTAAATGAAGCATACGTGTCAAACTTCAGGTCACGCTTTGTATCAAAACGTTCCAGGGCATCGAATAACCCCATCATCCCTAAACTCCTTATATCATCCCGGCTCACATTTTTAGGAAGACTTACTGAAATACGTTGAACATGATACGATACGAGAGGTATGTATTTCTTTACCAAAATGTCCCCGGCTAGCGGGTCTCTGCAATTCACCCAATTTTTCCAACATAACTGCTCATTTTCGATGGTCAGATGAGACATTGGACACCCTCCTAACATTGTTATGATTTGTACCAAAACGGCCCCTAAAGCCATAGATGCAATAATAATTCGGTTGCAAGTGTACCTGTCATCTTTTTGGCTTTTCAAAAGCCAATTCCGGTCCTATATGTTTTTAGTCCCTTTTGTAACGGTCCGTATATTCAGCAAACAATCATTTAAATTGAATTCAATCGTTCTTCCGCTATTCCCGCCAACATCTTCGGCAACGACTCTAATCCGCAAGTCGGATAACTCTTTACGGACAGCATCCACATTCCGGGGGCCTATTCTCATTAAATCCCCTTCGGAAGCAAATTGAAACATTTGTGCGCCGCCAGCCAGCTTCGCTTTTAGAAATGGCATTCTTGCGCCTTCTTTTACTAAGATCTGCACTAATTCCTTTATTGCCGTATCTGCAAATTTGGCAACGTTGATCTGTCCCGATTTAGCGAGTGAAGAGTCAGGCAGCATGATATGGGCCAAACCTGCAATTTCTTTTTTTTCATCATAAATCACAACACCAACACACGACCCCAACCCGGAAGTACGAATCGTATAGGGAGGTTTTATGATATTCATATCCGCTATTCCTACTTTAACAACCTGGACCTTTAACAATTCAGTCATTAGGTGACACTCCTAAAGCGGAAAAAATGATATCAAAAAATTCGGGATCAGGTAATAGAAAGAAATGTCCATTAATGGAGTCAGCAAAAAGCTGGTCTTTTTCAAGTACAGTATCAATGACGATGGCTGTGTCACTTACTTGAGATAATTCCAATAATCCATAACTGATCGTTGCCCCTACCATATCGATGCTCAAGGATGGAACGGATGGATAGATATTCAATCGGGTGAAATCAGAGAGGGAAGAGAGATAGGATCCCGATAAAATATTCCCAAATTCCTGAAGGCAAGAAAGTGCCCATTCAGTATAGGGTGCTGAATCTATCAAAAAGGTCTCATCACCAGTCATCTTACGAATCAAGTATTCAGCTACAGGTAGCGAAAGGATAAAAAACATACTCCCTGAAGCATCACCTTCCATTCTAAGGAAAACGCTGGCAACGACGTGCTCGGCCCCGCCAGCCATTTCCATCATTTCATCAAAGGAAACGATTCGGACATTAGGAACATTCATATCGATTTTCCTATTAAGGATGGCAGAAAGGGCAGTTGCAGCGTTACCCGCACCTATATTACCGATTTCCTTCAAAATATCGAGTTGAAAAGGGTTGATTTTCTCAATGAAAGACATATGATTATCCTTCTCTTAACATATTTTCAGTCATTTCTAGACTTATGGCCTTCTCCAAATTAATCAGGACGAACAGTCGCTTTTCAATTTTAGCCACTCCGCTAATGTATTCTGAAGCCAAATGTCCCACAACTTCAGGCTGAGGTTCGATACTCTCCACTGGAATATCCAAAACATCATTGGCAGAGTCCACTATTAACCCAACTTCCATATCATCCAGAATGACGATGATAATCCTTGTTGATTCATCGTAATCCACCTCTTCGAAACCAAAACGAACCCGTAAATCAATAATCGGAGTGATTACCCCCCTTAAATTTATGACTCCCTTAACAAATTTCACAGCCTTTGGAACTCTGGTAATATGCAGAAGCTTTTCGATACCATTTACCTTATCCACTGGAATTGCATATTCTTTATCCTTAATTTGAAATACGATTACTTTCATATCCTCCGACATCTATTCCCCTCCTTTAAAAAAACACATGATGATTGTGAAGTCTTGATGAAACCTGAATCGACACGGTCGAACCAACGTCCCATTACCCTGCCCCATTTATCTATCATTCAAGAATCAATGTGTTGCAATCTATGATTAAAGCAACTTGACCATCACCAAGTATCGTTGCCCCCGATATTGCAAATGCACTAGTTAAATAATTACCTAGTGATTTCAGAACGATTTCCAGCTGCCCGATAAATGAATCAACGACTAATCCTGCTAATTTGTCACCTTTTCTTACAATGACCACAGAGAGGGACTCTTCTTCTTCCTGACTGATAGGCACTTCAAATATATCTTTCAAGAACAGAAGCGGTAGAACCTTCCCCCTGAAGTCAATAACTTGTTGATTATGGGCATTCATGATATCTGCTTTTTTTATGATTGCTGTTTCTATAATGGAAGAAAGCGGTATGGCATATTTTTCGTTTTGGATTGCAACCAGCATGACAGAAATAATGGACAATGTAAGCGGAAGCTGAATAAGGAAGATGGAACCTTCATTCTCTTTGGAATCGATCGTGACAGATCCACCGAGGGACTCAATGGTATTTTTAACCACATCCAGCCCCACACCGCGTCCCGATACATCTGAAATGGTTTCCGCTGTTGAGAAACCAGAAGCGAATATCAATTCATAGATTTGCTTATCTGTTAGGGTGGCGGCAGTTTCCTTAGTTAATATCCCATTGGATAGCGCCTTGTTCAAGACTCGATCTTTATTGATGCCTGTGCCGTCATCCTCGATTTCAATGAAAACATGATTACCGCTGTGATATGCTTTTAACAGGATTTTACCTTCTTCATTCTTTCCTTTCTCCAAACGTTCTTCAGGTGTTTCAATTCCATGATCCATGGCGTTTCTTATTAAATGGACGAGAGGATCACCGATTTCATCAATGACTGTACGATCAAGTTCCGTTTCGGCACCGTTGATTTCCAAATTGACTTTCTTGTTTAAATCCCTTGCCAATTGACGAACCATTTTTGGAAAACGATTGAATACAGTTTCCACAGGCACCATCCGCATATTCAATACAATTGTTTGTAAATCACTTGTTATACGGGACATTCTTTCTACTGTTTCATGCAATTCTTGATTATCCAAATCACTGGAAATTTGGTCAAGTCTGCCTCTATCGATTACTAGTTCCTCGAATAAGTTCATTAATATATCAAGCCGCTCAATGTTCACCCGAATGGTCTTGCTTGATGCCGGCTTAACGGGTGCCTGTTTTTTCTTATCACCATTATCGGTTGGAAGCACGGCATTATTTGTCTCTTGTTTTGGAATTTCCATGACTTTAGCCTCTTTAGACTTGGCTGCATGCCGCATGCCTTCAAGATCAAGTGCATTTACTACAACTTGATCCACTTCGGAAACCTTCATGATTTTTTTCTTTATCTCATCACTCGATTCTGTTGTTACCATCGTGATTGTAAATCGCTGATCGAATTGCTCTTCTTCCAAAAGTTCGACGGGTGGGTGTGACTTAATTACTTCACCTGAATTTTCAAGCACCTCGAAAACCATAAACACCCGGGCAGCTTTTAAAAGACAGTCCTCACGCAAACCTATCGAAATTTCGAAGCTGTTGAAGCCTTGATCTTTGGACTGCTGAAGTACTGTCCATTCAAATTCATCGTATTCTCCAACAGTCATTTCCTCCTTTACAAGGACGGCAGAAGCTGCTGAAATCTCTGCAATGGTGGAAGAAACGGGAGACTCCCCTTTTTCAATCATTTCCAGCAGATCGACAACCCCCTTCACATTTCTTCTTCCATCTCCACCTTCAGCAATGGACGTGACCATCGCTTCTAAATCATCAACCGCTAAAAATATCACGTCAAACAATTCAGGCGAAAGAACGATTTGACTGTTTCGGATCGCATCCAACACATTCTCCATTTTATGAGTTAAATTGGCTAGATCCTCATAGCCCATAGTTGCCGACATCCCTTTTAAGGTATGGGCGGAACGAAAGATTTCGTTTACGATCGAGAGGTCTTCCGGGTTCTTTTCGAGTACCAGCAACTGTTCGCTGCACGTTTGAAGATGTTCTTTACTTTCTTCTATAAATATCTCTAAATATTGATTCATATCCATACAATCTCACACCTCCACGTGTTAACAATAGCCTATTATCGCTTTAGCTATTTTTTCAACATCCTCTATGCTATCTATTGACTTGGTATTGATTGCCGCCTTAGGCATACCAAAAACGATGGATGTCTCCTGTGATTCGGCTATCGCTTTTAAAGGCCCCTTTTTTTTAAGCTTGGTAAGCCCCATCGACCCGTCCATCCCCATCCCAGTCATGATAACGGCTATTTTCGCAAAATCATTCATTTCACTTACCGATTCAAATAGCACATCAACCGACGGGCGATGTCCATTACGAACTTCGGATTGATCCAAAAGGATTGCCCAGCTCATTCCGACTTTCCTTACTTTCAAGTGAAAACCTCCAGGTGCGATGTAGGCGACACCTTTTTGAATCAGTTCTCCCTCTTCAGCTTCCTTCACTTTAATCTTGCATAATGAATTCAGGCGTATTGCCAAGGATTTTGTGAAACCGGGGGGCATATGCTGGACAATGAGTATGGGAGCATCAATTTCTTTAGGTAGTCCTGTCAAGACGGTCTGCAAAGCTCTCGGGCCCCCTGTTGATGTACCGATGACTATTATCTTTTTGTACCCAAAGGACCATTTTTTTTGATTTTTTTCCGTTTCTGACGATTCCTTTGAATCTATTTTACTATATTTTCCCCAAACGGATGGGCTTCTTTCAATATATTTCGCATTTTTTTCTAGTTTGTGAACATTTGTCTTGCTGGCAGCCATAACTTTTTCATGGAGTTCTTTCTTGATTTTATGTAAATCCAATGAAATGGCACCCGAAGGTTTAGCCACAAAGTCAAAGGCTCCACTGTTCATGGCGGCAAATGTATTTTCCGTTCCTTTTTTCGTTGTGCTTGATAACATGACTACAGCAGTTGGACATTCATTTATGATCCATTTTAATGCTTCCAATCCGTCCATAATCGGCATTTCCACATCCAAAGTCACGACATCGGGTTTTAAAGCCTTTATTTTGTATATGGCATCCCTTCCATTCCTGGCAGTCCCGATGACTTCCACCCTGCTATCTTCTGCTAAAAACTCTGAAATTAACTTTCTCATAAACGCAGAATCGTCCACTATCAGCACTTTTACTTTACCCATATAAGGAGACCTACTTTCCAAAAAAATATCTCTTCATATTTTGGAGGAAATGGCTTTTTTGCAAAGTCAATTCTTCCCCAAATGAATGATTTGCATATCTCGAAGCAATGTCCATAATGGCTTTGGATACATCGGCTTCAGAATCGAAAAGGAGAAAGGGCATTTGTTTGGTAACAGATTTGGGTACGGTTCTATCATCTGGCAAGTACCCTAGAGCTACAGTTTCCATTCCCAAAAATTTCACTAGTGCATTTTGGAGCCGCTTAATCGTTTCTTTGCCGTCCTTACTCGTGAAAACCCGATTGCCAACTAGGAACAATGGAATCTCTTTATTTACAGAATGGATATATTTCATTGCGGAATATGCATCCATGATAGAAGTAGGTTCAGGCGTCGTGATAACGACTAATTCATCCACACATAACAGGAATTTCATGGAATCCGGAGTGATGCCTGCACCCATATCAAATAAGATATAATCGTAATTCGCCAACAATAAACTGAATTCTTCATTAAACCGGGTATACTTACCTTCATCAAGTGAAAAGAGATTCGTCAACCCTGTTCCACCAGTAATGATTGAAATTTTTCCCGGTCCTGCCATGATGATATCCTTCAAACTACAATCTTTTTCAAAAAAATCAATAATACTGCAGGGAGAGTGTTTCCCGATCAAAATATCAATATTCCCCATACCGATATCCATGTCGAACAACAGTACTTTTTTGCCTCTTTGGGATAAGGCAATGGAAAAATTCAAAGAAAAGTTTGATTTTCCCACTCCACCTTTACCGCTTAAAACGGCAATCGTTTTGGCCATTGATTGATTTTGGCGGGCTTCCAATCTTCTTCGTAAATTCTCAGCTTGATCTTTCATATTTTTTAGCCCCAAAAGCCATATTCAATAGCTGTGATGATGTAGCTATTTCAATATCGTCCGGCACATTCTGTCCATCTGTTATATAGGCGGCTCCTAATTTATGAGTGTGCATAAAATTGAATATCGGGCCGAAAGTGGAAGTCTCGTCCGCTTTTGTAAAAATGACCTGTTTAATCGGCATGGTAGCAAACTGTCGATAAATATCTTCCATATCCTTTTGCTTAGAAGTCAATGACAACACTAAATAGGTTTCCATCTCATCTGTAAAATGGATGATTTCATTAAGATCCTTAACATATTGCGGGTTGCGGAAATTCCTTCCGGCCGTATCAATAAAAACAAAATCATAATGGGAAAAACGTTCAGCCGCCCTTTTGAAGTCTTCCAAATTATAAGCGACTTCAATGGGAACGTTTAAAATCTTGGCATATGTCTTAAGTTGATCTATTGCAGCAATCCTGTACGTATCCGTCGTAATGAAAGCCACCTTTTTATCATGCTTCAACATGGTTTCCGCAGCTACTTTTGCCAAGGTCGTTGTCTTTCCCACACCTGTTGGGCCAACAATATTAATATACTTTTTTCCCAGCCCGGGTTTTCCGTTTTCGACCTTTTCCAAAATCCCGAACATGGCTTCTTCCAACCAAACTTGAACCTCTTCATCAGTGGATCGTTGTTTAAAAACGAACCATTTTTCAAGTAGTTCATCCATGATTTGGGACCGAAGTGAAATATCCACATCCTGCTCGGTTAGGTAATCGTGGATTTTCTGCAGTTTCCCCGGATATTTTCTATCTGGTGAATAGATTTGCAAACTCTTTATCATATCTTTCAAACCTTCGATTTCTTTTAATAAGTCCGCACTTTCCCTCTTGCCTTCATTAGGTTCAGGGGCATGACTTTCCATTTCCAGCTTTGATGGCAACTTCTTCGGTTTTTGTTTGGTTACGGTTCGGATAGGCTGGGACAAGGGGTCTATGGCTGCAATGACTTCAATATTCCTCTTTTTGAATAATCCTAAGAAACCACCAGTATATACAGCCTTAGAACTTAAGATTACAGCATCGCAGCCTAGTTCCTCCCTTATTCGCTTCATTGCCTCGTTCATTGATGGTGCCAAATATTTCTTTACCTTCAATCGATATTCACCACCCCTACACTTTGTACTTCTACATTAGATTCGAGTTCATTGTATGAAAGAATCGGTACATTAGGAAAATACCGTTCAGTTAATTGCCGGGCATACATCCTTACTGCTGGAGAACAGAGTAAGATCGGTTGGTGATCCATTAGGGTCAGCTCTTCCAATTTGGCTGCAATTGCCTCCAATATGGATTGCGATATGGTTGGATCCAATGATAAAAAATTACCATGTTCGGTTTGCTGTACACCATCCGTGATGGTCTTTTCCACTCTCCCCGATAATGTTATGACTTTTATTCTATTCTCATCCGAAATAAAAGAATTCGTTATTTGTCTGGCTAAATTCTGCCTTACATATTCAGTAAGTAAATCTGTGTCAGTCGATAACTTGCCATAATCAGCAAGTGTTTCGAAAATGATCGGTAAGTTCCTTATTGAAACTTTTTCCTTCAATAATTTTGCCAATACCTTTTGTACATCTCCTATAGACAAGGGATTTGGAGTGACTTCCTCCACTAGTATAGGTGCCGTTTCGTGGAGATGATCGATCAATTGTTTCGTTTCCTGCCTGCCCAATAATTCCTGCGCATTGGCCTTTATGACTTCCGTCAAGTGAGTGGATACAACACTTGGCGGGTCCACAACTGTATAACCCAACATTTCGGCATGTTCTTTCATATCATCCGTGATCCACTTGGCCGGTAAACCGAAAGACGGTTCCATCGTATCGATTCCTTCTATTGAATCATCCTCCATCCCCGGACTCATGGCCAAGAAATGATTAAGGAGCAATTCTCCCTTTGCCATGACACTTCCTTTAATCTTCAGCCGATACTCATTGGGATTCAACTGAATGTTATCGCGTATTCTGACAACAGGGATCACGAGCCCCAATTCAATTGCAAGCTGCCTGCGGATCATGACGACCCGGTCCAGTAGGTCTCCCCCTTGATTGGCATCCGCAAGCGGAATCAATCCATATCCAAACTCAAATTCGATCGGGTCGACACTTAAAAGGTTAACGACGCTTTCTGGACTTTTCATTTCATCGTTTTCCAGCACTTCTTCCATTTCTTGTATTTCACTTTCATCCTGCTTTGGTATCCTTGAAATTGTATACCCTCCAACGACTAATAAGGCAGCGATCGGAATGGTGAATAAGTCGGAAATGGGAGTGAATAACCCTAAAAGGAAAATGGTTGCTGCTGTTAGGTAAAGCATTTTGGGGAATTGAAATAACTGTTCAACAATATCCGCTCCGAGGTTTCCATTCGAGGCTGCCCGGGTTACGACTATTCCCGTAGCTGTAGAAATCAATAAAGCAGGTACCTGACTCACGATACCGTCACCAACCGATAGCATGGAAAAATGGACGGCCGCTTCTCCAAAGCTCATGTCCAATTGCATGACGCCAATAATCATACCGAAAATCAAGTTAATGATGACAATGATGATGCCCGCTATGGCGTCCCCTTTAACAAACTTACTCGCTCCATCCATGGATCCATAAAAGTCTGCTTCGTTACTAATTTTTTCCCTTCTGGCACGTGCTTCGTTTTCGGAGATCATCCCAGCATTTAAATCTGCATCAATGGCCATCTGTTTCCCTGGCATCGCGTCCAGCGTAAACCTTGCCGCTACCTCCGAGACCCGTTCGGAACCTTTCGTGATGACGATGAAATTGATGATGACCAAAATGATGAATACAACCAATCCTACAAGCACGTTACCGCCGACTACAAACGACCCAAAGGTTTCTACAACTCCTCCAGCATCACCATATGTCAAAATGGCACGAGTCGTCGAAACATTCAACCCCAGCCTGAACAATGTCAGTAAAAGGAGCAAGGAAGGAAAGATTGAAAATTCGAGAGGTTCTTTCATATTCATCGTAGTCAATAGAACCAGCAGCGCAAGAGAGATATTTAAAAGGAGTAAAATACTTAACAACCATGTTGGCAATGGAATGACCAACATGGCAACGATCATGATGACGCTTGATATAACAACTAAATCTCTTGCTCGCATGTTTTTTCTCTCCTAACTAGCGGGTTACCCTATTGCTTCTTTACAGTTTACCTTTGGTTTTATATACAAAGGCCAGTATTTCAGCGACCGCCTTAAAGAACTCTTCAGGTATCGCCTGGCCTAATTCAGCTTGATCATATAAAGATCTGGACAAAGGCCGATTTTCCACCATGATCACATCGTTTTCTTTAGCGATGAATTTAATTTTCTGAGCGACAAAATCAACGCCCTTTGCCACTACATACGGAGCCTCAGCTTTTTCTTCATCATATTTTAAAGCAATAGCAAAATGCGTCGGGTTAGTGATGACGACATCCGCATTGGGAATTTCCTGCATCATTCTTTGAGCGGCCATCTGCCTTTGCTTTTGCTTTATCTTGGTTTTGATGAGCGGGTCCCCTTCGGAATTTTTATACTCATCCTTAATATCCTGTTTGGACATCCGGATATTTTTTTCAAAGTCATATTTTTGGTACAAATAGTCTAATAGAGCAATGAACAATAAAGCCAAGGCAGCATAAAACCCTACTTTAATCGTAATATCCGCCAATGTTGCCATGGCTTCTTCCACAGAAACCTGAGATAAAATCATAATCTCGTCCATGCGCTGCCATAGTACATAAAAGGCAACAAAACCAACAAATGATATTTTAAGAATGGATTTCAATAATTCAACAATGGCCCTCATTGAAAAAATTCGTTTGAATCCTTTAATGGGATCCAATTTATCAAGTTTGAACTGAATGGATTCAGTCGAAAACAAAAACCCGATTTGCATGACATTAGCCAATATCCCAGCCACTATCGCTGCTGCGAAAACGGGTCCTAGGATAAGGCCCATCTCCTTTAAAACCTCAATCATGATAATTTGCATATTCTCCTCGCTGAATCCAGTCAAGGTAAAATGTTGCAGGTATTCTTTCATGAGACCGAGCAGATGATTATACATGTATGGTCCCATAAGCAATAGCACTGAAAACACTGCAATTAAATTCACAGAGGTATTTACATCCTGACTCTTTGCCACCTGACCTTTTTTCTTCGAATCCTGACGTTTTTTTGGAGTCGCTTTTTCGGTCTTCTCACCAGCGAAAAATTGTAAATCCAGCTGAAAACTCTCCATATCAAACGCCTCCAATCAACTGCATTAGTTGACGCATAGTCAAAAGCAAAAAATTGAAGAGTTGGGTTACAACCGTCATCATCATCCCCATTATCAGTATGATAACCGCTAAGCCGGCAATGATTTTCACTGGAATTCCGACAACGAACACATTTAATTGAGGGACTGTCCTGGCAAGGATCCCTAGCGTGACATCCACTAAAAATATACTTCCCACTACAGGTATGGACATTTGAAAAGCAATCATGAAAGCTTTACTGAAAGCTTTGGCCAAATATTCTATCAGTGTATGATCTCCGAATGGTACAAATAATTGGTCAATCGGGATGAACTGATAACTATAAAAAATTCCATCCAAAAGCAAATGATGGCCGTTAGTACTCAATAGGAATAATAAAGCGATTGTATAAAGGTATTGTCCCATCAACGGGCTTTGTGCCCCCGTTTGGGGATCGATGACATTGGCAATTGAAAAACCCATTTGAAAATCAATCAATCCGCCAGCGATTTGTACGGCCGATAAAATCATATAAGCTGCAAACCCGATAAAAAGCCCAACCAGCGCTTCCTTCATGATCAATAAATAAAATGTGACATCCAATTCCAGAACCGGAGCATTGATGGTGTAGTACATAATCCAGGCAAGGAAGATCCCAAGCCCTACCCGATGTTGTACCGGTATTGATCGGTACGAAAAAATCGGCATGGCCACGAAAAACGTAGTGACCCGGACCACCATTAATAAAAAGGCGGGAAAGTGCGGAAATAATTCCTCCATGCCCTACCCTACAAATCGATTCAGGTTACCGAATATTTCATTTGCATAGGATAATAGGTGGCTCAGCATCCATGGAGCCAATAAAATGAGTCCCAGTAAGACTGCGACGATTTTTGGAACAAATGCCAAGGTTTGTTCCTGAATCTGTGTAGTCGCCTGAAAGATGCTTACTAACAGTCCTACAATAAGAGCGATTACCATCAATGGGCCAGCGATAATCAATACCATATAAATTCCTTTTTCTGCTATATCAATAACAAACTCCGCACTCATTTTTTTTGCTCACCTGCCTAAAAACTCTGTAATAAAGACTTCACTACTAAATACCATCCGTCAACAAGAATGAAAAGGAGGATTTTAAATGGCAGGGAAATCATGACTGGCGGCAACATCATCATCCCCATCGACATCAGGACACTTGCAACGACCATATCAATAACCAAAAATGGAATGAAAATCATAAAACCTATTTGAAAAGCCGTTTTGATTTCACTGATAGCAAAAGCTGGTACAAAGGCAGTCAAGGGTATGTCCTGTATCGTTTCCGGCTTATCCACCTTGGCATACTCCAAGAATAACGCCAGATCCTTTTGCCTTGTATGGCCACTCATGAATTCCTTAAATGGTATCGAGGCCTGTACATATGCCTCTTCTAAATCTATCTCTTCATTAAATAACGGGGTTAATGCCTTTTCATTCACTTCCTGAAAAGTCGGTGCCATTATGAAGAATGTCATGAAAAGTGCCAGGCCGACCAACACCTGATTAGGCGGCATCTGCTGGGTAGCTAGCGATGTTCTCACAAAGCTCAGGACAATGATGATTCTTGTAAAACAGGTCATCAAGATCAATATGCTTGGAGCCAGCGATAAGACAGTCATTAGAAGAACAAGTTTGACGGAAGTAGAGACATTAGTGGGATCACTGTTATTAAAAAACTCCATGAACTCATTCATTGTCTCTTCCTTTCCTACCAAGCTCCTTAAACAGCTTTTTCCTGCTATCAGACATTTGATCAAGTTGATTTTTGAACTCTGCAGAGAAACTAGCCGTTTCGGATCCGTTTTTCTTCAACCACTTATTTTTCAACTTCATTGCAAGTTCCCCAGGCTGGATCATTTGATCGATCTTATCGTTGTAATCTTTCAAAAGCTGTTCATACTCCTCGGGATCATCTATTTCTTTCAAGAGCTGAATATTTTCGCCAACCCCGATCACCAATATTCGCCCGCCTACTTTAACAAGCTGGACAGAACGATTTGCACCAAGGCCCGTACCGCCTAAATTCTCCACTGAATTCGCCTTTTGATACGATTTACTTTTTTTATTGATGAACTTCAATAGGATATATAGAAGTGCCACTACAAAAATAGTAGCAAATATCATCCTCAGAAACTCCCAAAAGGTTATCCCCACTTTGTCAGGGTTCGAAGCCTGTTTGGTAGATATCGAGTCTTTTGATTCATCTTTATCCACCATTAAATCATCTGGCTGTTGATAAATATCCTTCACTGTTTTTTCAAGATCTTCCGCATGGGCCTGTATGGCCCCAGAGAAGAATACTGCTATCATCAGTGAGACCTGTAGCCATTTTTTAATTAAAAACAATATGAAGACACCCTCTTAACTTAATGCTTTATTTATGGCTTCCAATACCCGGTCAGCCTGGAATGGCTTCACGATAAAGTCTTTTGCACCCGCCTGGATTGCATCAATGACCATGGCTTGCTGCCCCATCGCTGAACACATAATGACCTTAGCTTGAGGATTCACCTTTTTAATTTCCTTTAATGCTGTAATTCCATCCATTTCGGGCATGGTAATATCCATCGTTACAAGATCCGGAAGGTTTTCTTTATATTTATCCACTGCTTGGGCGCCATCTGCAGCTTCCCCGACTATTTCAAAACCATTTTTAGAAAGGATATCCTTTATCATCATTCTCATAAATGCTGCATCGTCCACAATTAATATTCTATTAGCCATTATTTTCGTCCCCCAAATTATCTTATTTTATTTAATCGGTCACTTTGACTCATGATATCCGTAACACGCACTCCAAAGTTTTCATCAATCACCACTACCTCACCTTTTGCTATCAAGCGGCTGTTTACCAGGATATCCACTGGCTCTCCTGCTAATTTATCCAATTCGATGATCGATCCGGAGGACAGCTCCAAAATATCCTTGACGGAGCGTTTCGTTCTTCCAAGCTCCACAGTTACTTGCAAAGGGATATCCATCAGCATGCTGAGATTTTTCGTTTCAGACTCCTGAAGCTGATAAGGCTGAAAACTAGTGAAACTGGCAGGCTGAACATTTACCGGCTGTCCTGTTGGTACGGATGAAACTCCAAAATGTTGTGGTACATTCGGTATTTGGTTCGTAGGTTGGGTTTGGTGTTCGCCTTGTCCATACGTTTCATTTGCCGATCGATCAGACCGGTCCTGGAATGGTGCTGGCTCCTGAGTTGGAATGTTTGTTACTGGATCACTTAGTACTTTTTGCGTTTTCATATCGGTAGGTTCGCTTTCGCTCGTCCCATTTAATAATCCAGAAACTAACCCTTTAGCAAACTCTAATGGCAACAATTGCATAATACTGGAATCAATTAAATTGCCAACACGGAGGCGGAACGAGATTTTTGCAAATAAATCCTCGTCCGGTATCGCATTTTCACCTTCACCATTTAAAAAGTTAAGTAAATCTATGCTAGGTGGAGAAATATCCACTTTTTTTCTGAAAATGGTCGACATGGATGTCGCAGCAGAACCCATCATTTGGTTCATGGCTTCTTGGACAGCACTCAATTGAATTTCTCCAAGCAGGCCAGAAGGATTCTCCCCATCTCCGCCAAGCATCAAATCTGCAATGATAGCAGCATCGCTCTGCTTGATTACCAGCATATTTATACCTGAAAAACCTTCTGTATATTGCACTTGAATCGCTACATACGGATGCGGGAATTCTTCCGCGATCTGTCCCCTTTCAATTAAAGTAACCGTAGGGGTGGTGATATCCACTTTCTGATTCAACAAAGTGGATAGGGCAGTGGCCGAACTTCCGAAGGAGATATTACCAATTTCACCGAGGGCGTCCAGTTCCATCATAGATAAATAATCGTCAATCGAGAGAGGGATCACCTCATCTTCTATATCACTTGTACCTTTTAAAAGGGCATCTATCTCGTCTTGTGAAAGCATTTCATCACTTACCATCTTCGTCTCCCCCTTTCAAAATATCAAGAATCTGGATAGCATGTTTTTTTCCTACTTTTCCTGGCTGCCCACTGTATTTTGGGATTCCTCCAATTGTAATCGTCAAAGGTTCATCGATTGCCTTATTTAAATCGATGACATCGCCAACATCAAGCAGCAAAAAATCCTGGATGGTGATATCCGTAGAACCAAGTTCGGAAATAATGGGAAGATCTGCGTTTCGGATACATTTTTCCAAAATCTTGATTTCCTCTGGGATTTTTTCCTTTTGGGAATTTTCCATCCAATAATGTGCAGATAACTTTGGTATGATCGGTTCCAATACGACGTGAGGAATGCAAACATTAATCATTCCGCTCGTTTCGCCGATTTGTGTATTCAAGGAAATGACCACAACGGTATCGTTGGGCGAAACCAGTTGTAGAAATTGTGGATTCACCTCGAACTCTGTCATCACCGGTTCGATTTCAACAATCGTTCCCCAAGCCTCCTGTAAATTTTCAAAAGCCTTCTCGAATAAATTCGACATGATTTTCGTTTCTATTTCCGTTAAACTCTTTACCTTATTCACGCTTATGCCCCGCCCGCCCAAAACACGATCCATCATGGAATAGGCGATATTCGGGTTGACCTCAAGAATGATTCGGCCATCCAAGGGCGGTACCTCAAAAACATTGATGATGGTCATTTTCGGAATCGATCTGATAAACTCTTCGTATGGTATTTGATCTGCCGAAGCAACGGATATTTGGACATATGTTCTAAGCTGAGCAGAAAAGTATGTGGTCAGCAACCTTGCAAAGTTCTCGTGTATCCTAGTCAAACTCCGGATTTGATCCTTTGAAAACCGAAGCGCTCTTTTAAAGTCGTAAACTTTCACTCTTTTTTCCACTTCTTCTTTTTTCAAATCATCTGCATCCATTTCACCTGTGGAAATGGCCGATAACAAAGCATCGATTTCATTTTGCGATAATATTTCCCCGGTCATTAACACTCACCTCCAAAGCTCCCCTTCTTATTTAATGAAGCAAGGATGTTCTTATTGCAGAATCGAGGAGGTTATATAAACCTTTTCAACTTTTCCTTCTTCCATTAATTCATTCATTCTAGTCTTTAACGCTTCTTGAAGCTTTTCCTTGCCTTTTTTACCGGTTAACTCTTCCGCTTTCATTTCGGATAGTTCGGTAATGATGATATTTTTCACTTGAAAATTTCTTTTTTCCAACTCTTCTTTTGCTTTTTTATTTTCTGTTTGGACCATAAATGAGATTTTGATATAATCATTGCTGGCAAGATTCGTAGTAATTTCAGGAATCTCAACTGATGATTTGACAATTTCGTCAATGCTAGGTTTATCTTCGGCAGATGTGGGATCAGATAAATTTGTCACAACCACGACCGCTATGACACCTACAAGCGTTATAGCCACGAGTATAATCAACATGATAGTCAATAGATTTTTTTTCATGAACTTTCCTCCACATCCTTACGAAAACCGAGAATATTAACGGTACGATAAAATTGTATAATAGCTTCAACCAGTTCCTCTTCCTTCTCTAGCACAACGATTTTATTACCATTTGTAAAAGTAATGGTCGTATCTGGCAATGACTCGACTGTGTCTATGTACAATGCATTGATATGAAAGCACTTTCCATTGAGCCTTGTAACTTTGATAATGATATTTTGGAGCCAGAGCAAAAGCACCTGGCTCCTCCCTCCCTTAACCTATCGTTTCAAGTTAACCAATTCTTGTAAAATTTCATCCGATGTCGTGATGATCCTGGAATTCGATTGGAAACCACGTTGCGCAACGATCATTTCAGTAAACTCTTCGGATAAATCCACATTGGACATTTCCAATGAACCTGATGCAATCACACCGCGTCCCTCACCTGCGATATTGATGTTTGCAGTACCTGAATTGATTGATTCCTGAAAAGTGTTACCACCTGTTTTCGTCAAGCCTGATGCATTGGAAAACTTGGCAACTACCAGTTGGCCTAAGGTTGTGATAAGACCGTTGGAATATACGCCATTTATTTCCCCTGATGAACCAATATTAAAGCTTTCCAGTTTTCCTTCTTTATTACCATTCGGATTGACAAGAGCAGTAGTGGAACCTTTAACTTGAGTAAGGTTCGAGAAATCAAAATCCAAATTAACTTTTTGAACACTTTCATCAACTGCTGTATCCAAGTCATCCTCTTTGCCGCTTGAAATGTTAATGGTTTGACCTGTCTGGGTTTTATCAGCCGCCACTATCTGACCATTAGCATCGAAATTCACTGAAGTGAACGGTTTTGGTTGAGTTATTGATGTATCCCCCAAAGCAGCAGGTTCTTCATCAAAAAGCTCCCATTTATCATCACCGTTTTTTTGGAAATAGATAGTTGCCGTTTGTTCTTTACCCTTTTCATCCACAACTTTCATTTGCTGGCTAAATACGGTACCATCAATTGCGTCAGCAGCTAGATTTCCACTTACTGATATTTTAGTAGTGGTAATGGCAGGTAAAATCGCATTGACGTTAACTGCAACGTCGCCAATCGTTTTTGACCGTTTACCGTTTTCATCAACCTTGTAAGCCTGTACTTTCAAACCATTCGCGTTGACAAGCGTACCATTATCATCCAGGTAAAAATTCCCTGAACGTGTATATGAAAGAGAATCGCCTTGCTTGACGACGAAATAGCCATCACCAGATATTCCTAAATCAAGATCGCGGCCGGTGGTTTGCAGGCTTGACTGTGTATGGATCGTATCGATTGTGGCAATCGTGGAGCCCAATCCAATTTGTTTAGAATTGGTTCCGCCTTTATTGGCTGTTGCTGCACTTGCACCAGATACCGTTTGGTTCATCGCATCGCTGAATGTCACACGGCTTTTTTTGAAACCATATGTATTGACATTGGCGACGTTATTACCGATAACATCCAATTTTGTTTGTAAGTTTTTTAATCCGCTTATTCCCGAATACATTGAACGAAGCATGTAAAAGCTCCCCTTTCATATTACGACTGCTTCCGTCATTCCACAGTCTAGGCTTCCTATTCCAGGTCCAGCCTATTTATCTAAAATAATGGTTCCATTGATGTTCATGAAAATTTGTGATGTTGCTTCATCCCGGTCCATGACCGTGATGACCTTGTTGTTTTTCGTGCTTACTATGAGTGCCGCATTATCTGTAATGATAAGAGATTCTATTACACCCATCCTTTTGGCCTCATTGGCTTTATCAGCTATTTTGTCCCAGGTTTGTGGTGTTATTTCTATATTCCTTTGACTCATCCGCAATTGAGCATGTTTACTAATGGTCTATTTTTCATTTGTGGTGACAGCAGCTTTAAAATGCTGTTGAAAGCCTTGGTGGATCATCTGCCTTTGCCGCAAGGGTAATTTGTTTGTGACATTAGCAGAGCGGTATTTGCTTGAAAACCAAGTTTATTCATATTCCCGCCCCTTAAGCTTCAGCGATTTTTATCAATTGCTCTGATGAAAACTTGGTGTTGTTTTCATCATCCACTTCAATTTGCAGCTTGCCATTACTCATGGATACCGAGATCACGACAGCAGACGACTCTCCATTTTTTGCGTCCACCCAGGTAACACGCTTGCCTATTAATTCACTTGCCGCCGTCAAGCTATTCGAGGTAGAACTCGTTTGTTTCATTGCAGAAATATTTGCGGGTTCAAGCTTTGTGCCATCTTCTAAAAGAAAATAAACACCATCACCCTTATATTGGATTGATTTAACGATACCCGTCCCTTCTTCTATCGCAAGGACCTCATCGCCTTCATCCAATTTGTGCCAAGTGACTTCCTTACCGACAAAAGAGTTATAGTTCATTAAACTATTTTGTTGATTGATCCCGATTATTTCTTCCATTTGGGCTCCCATATTCATCATCTGTTCCAGAGAAGAAAAAGTGGCCATCTGGGCGATGAATTCCGTATTGTCCATCGGACTTGACGGATCTTGATTTTGAAGCTGGGTAAGCAACAATTTCAAGAAATCATCTTTTCCCAATGCATCCCCGGTTTTTCTGTTTTCAGTTTGAGATTTTGATAATAATAGTGACGTATCGATGGTCGTCATTTTTTCACCTACACTTCCAAATTTAACAGAGCATCGGCAAGGGATCCCGTAAACTCGCTTTCCGTCTCATCATTGCTTTCTTCCTTACTCTCCTGTTGTTCATTATGTTCATCCGCATCTTTATGGCTGAATTTCTCAGAGTTAAACGCATTGAAGGCTTGTGATATTTCAATTCTTTCAATTTGAATGTTTTGTCCGCTAAAGGCTTGTTTTAACCCATGAATCTGATTCTCCAGCATATCTTTGGCCTGAGCAGTAGTAGCCATAATCTTGGCTGACACCCTACCATCCTTTTGAATCAACTCGATTCTTAGGGACCCTAAATGTTCAGGATTCAATCTGATCAACAGTTTATTTATACCGTTCGTTCCGCTAAAGTTCGCCTTACTCAAAATATTTTCAAATTGTTTAACAAACTCTTCTTGACTGACAGTTTGCTCACCTTTGGTAACTGCCAAGACGAATTGCTCCAGCTTTGTCATGAGAAAAGGCATACCAGACCCTTGATGTTTACCGCTATCTTGACTTTGCAAAATCACACCGCTGTTGACTGTCCCCACTTTATTTACCTTGTCACTCCCAGATAATTGCGAGAATACGCTTTTCAATGTTTCTATTGGTTTAGTTTGCCCTTTATCCAAAGTGTTGGATTGATCAGGTTCTGATTCTGATTTTGATCTTGACTGATTGGACAGCCATTTCTCCAGCTTCCCCGTTATCCCATCAAGCAGGTGTTTCATTTGTTTCTGGATGGCCGCTTCATCTTGTGTCATATCCTTATTCTCCGAGAGAAGATTTTGAATTTTCACCAGTTTCAAAAGATTCACCACACCAGATAATAGGGGATCATGCCATTTTTCTTCGCTCAATACAGTAATTTTTTTCAGGATGGTATACAGATCCATGACATTGGCTGATAACAAACTTTGTGGATTCAGGCTGAAGTCATCCACTTCTTGTTCTAAATCCAGATCCTCAATGCTCGCAAAGAAATCAGCAAGGGCACCCTCATCATTTCCGGATGCATTTTTTAGGATCTGTAAAATAAGGTCGTTGTCCTGTTGGTTTACTGAAGGGGCTTCGGCAACACTCCCTTCCCCTGTATCACTTAACCTTTCAAGTTTCAAAAAACCAAGCAAATCCTTTATTACAGACATTCGTCCTTCAGTGATGCCACCCATATCCGATGGAATGGGAGGTTCTGCCCCTATGGCTGATTGAAGGACTGAACCAAACCCTGAATTAGTTTGCTGATTTGGCATAATTGGTACCTTTAAACCTAATGATGTAAAGGGAAGTAAAGAATTAATGGCTGAATTCATATATTCACTTCCTCACTCTTTCCACTTAAGAACTTTGTTCCGTTAGTTTCTTCGTTAACCTTGCAGCATCAGCCGTTGTCATTTGCTCCAAAACCTTAGCTAAAGTGGCTGCTTTCATGCTTGAGAGAATCTCCACTGCATCTTCATCATTCATTTCTATAATGATAGGTGCAGCCTTCTTGGGAGCCATCGTTTCATAAGTACGGATTATATCTTTGAACGCTTGTTTACTACTTTTCTGGCTATCCTTAAGTTGATTCATTTCTGTTTGAAGCTGCTGTTTTTCCGCTACTGCCTTTGCAATGGCCTTGTCACGTGTATCAATGATACCCTCAAGCTTTTCTATCTCTTTTTCCTTGTTTTCAATCTCGTTTTCTAATTTCTCGAGCTTCATGGAAGCTTTCTCTTCATTCTTGGCTGGTTTACCTTTCTCTTCATCCTTTTGATCCGATTCAATGAAGGGTATTTTCGCAGACATTTCCTTTGCCTTTTCCACTACATTCACCCCTGCAACTGTAAAAACGATCAACGCTACAATTACCGCAAAGTTTAATGGAATGAAGATGACAAGAAACCATTGAAACTTATTTATCTTGTTTTCTTCCAATTCTTCCAATCCATTAGATTCACTTTTTTTACGCATTCCATCACCTTACGCCTTTGCTTAAGAATTGCCGGATAGATATTTCATCCATTTGTTTGTTCTCAGCTTCCTTAATGACATCGAGGAATTTAAGGAAATCGTTTTCTTTCATTTTCTCGTACTTTTTAACCTCGATATTTCTTTCCATTAATATATCCCGTTGAATATTCATCTTGTATCGCGCTTCAATGACTTCCTGTTGACAGTGGCTTAAGAGTTTTTCCAAGTTGTCCATAAATAACTGATGATGACGAATTTCCTGAACGGATAATCCATTTCGCAGCTTTTCCTGTTGAAACTCAAGCAATTCTTCTTTTTTCTTTAAAAGCTTATATAACTTTTCTGCCACTTCTTCAAACTTTTTTAAAGCAGCATTATATTTAGCTAGTGCATCAGTTTTTTCTTTTTCTTTGATGGTCAGGATCTTCTCGAATTTATATTGATAAATCATTATTTATCACCTTTCTCCATCAATTCGACAAGGGCGTTGATACTATTATCTTTGGAAGCTTTTTCATGGGTTCCTTGCTTCAAAAGTGAAATGATTTCCGGATAGCGTGTAATCGAGTCATCAATTTGTTTGGAAGAACCCTTCTTATAAGCTCCTATATTAATTAAATCTTCCGACTCCATATAGGTTGATAAACTTGCCCGCAATTTTTCTGCGGCGTTTTTATGCTTGTCACCAACAATATTGTTCATGACACGACTCATGCTCTTTAATACATTGAGCGCTGGAAATTGCCCTTTATTGGCCAAGTTACGGTCTAGTATGAAGTGGCCATCCAAAATTCCCCTGACAGCATCAGCAATCGGTTCATTCATATCATCACCGTCGACGAGTACCGTATAAAAAGCTGTAATGGTACCCAGCTGATTTGTTCCCGTTCTTTCGAGTAACCTTGGAAGGATGGCAAAAACGGATGGCGTATACCCTTTGGTCGTAGGCGGTTCTCCAATAGCTAGCCCAATTTCCCTCTGGGCCATCGCAACCCTCGTGACCGAATCCATCATCAGCATCACATTCAATCCCTTATCACGAAAATATTCCGCGATGGCAGTTGCCGTCAAAGCACCCTTTATCCTCATCAACGCTGGCTGGTCAGATGTCGCCACTACAACGATTGATCGTGCCAGCCCCTCTGCTCCAAGATCTTTCTCAATGAATTCTCGAACTTCACGGCCACGTTCTCCAATAAGACCGATTACGTTTAATTCCGCCGTCGTATTCCTTGCTACCATACCAAGCAACGTGCTTTTCCCGACACCGCTCCCTGCAAAGATACCAACACGTTGTCCTTTTCCAACTGTTAATAAACTATCAATCACCCGAACTCCTACATCTATCGGTTCATTAATGGGAGGTCGTTTCATCGGATTCGGCGGATCTTGATCCACAGAAATCGTCGCGAGACCTTTTGGAAGCAGTGAGTCATCAATGGGATGTCCCAATGGATCGACTACAATGCCAATTAGCCCCCTTCCCACCTTTATCTCAAGGCTCCGCCCGCTCCCTTCCACGATACACCCCGGTGCAATATCACTAACTGCTGTAAATGGCATTAAAATAACCATTTCATCACGGAAACCGACAACTTCAGCTAAGATTCGATTTTTCTTTTTTTGTATACCTGTATAGATATAACAAACATCACCTACAGAGCTTTCAGGGCCTTGAGATTCTATCATTAACCCCACGACACGTTTGACCCGACCATAATGTTTGAATGGATCAACTTCATCAACTAAGGGCAATAGGTCACTAGTTTTCATCTTTACTCCCCTTCCAGCAATTCAGTTAATTTCACTTTTATTTCCTGCAGTTGACTGTCGACACTGGCATCCATCCTTCCGTTTTCGGATTCAATGATACAACTGCTTACTTCAAGCTCATCATCCGGAAAGATATACAACTCAGTATCTTTCGGAAAGATTGCCATCAACTCATCTTTATGAGAAAGAATCGATTGATATTGGATCGGATGGATATGCAATTGCACTTCACGGTAATCCCTCACCTCTTTGATGGCTCTTTTGACTATGTATAAAAAAGACCTTTCATCTTTTTCAAGCTGTTGCCCGATAATTTTCTCAGCCACTTTCAGGGCAAGATTCAAAATAACGGTTTCAGATGATTCGATATGGTGCCGATAATCTTTTTTAGAGGACTCTACCACTTCTTTTGCTAAGGCTATTTCCGCTCCAATCTCGTTATAACCCTTTTGGATCCCATCTTCGACTCCCTGTTGATACCCTTCTTTTTGAGCTTGTTCGATAAACATTGCTTTTTCTTGATTCTCCCATTGTTCTCGGTTTTGCTGGATTTCAGCAGCAATCGATCGGGCTTTTTGTTTAGCTTCGAGCAATAACGTTTCCGCTTCTTCTTTAGCATCTTTGAGAAATTCATCAGATTGAATATAATGAAGGTTTTTCCGCTCATCTGCATCATCATTTTGAAGAAAGTCAAAAGGGCGAACTTTTATCGCTATCTTTTTACTTTTCTCCTGGTTAGCCTGCTGGGATTTGATAATCCTAGACAATGATATCATCCCCTCCCCCGCGGGCAATCACGATACCTCCAGTTTCTTCCAGGTGACGAATGACGGCAACAATTCTTGATTGTGCTTCTTCTACATCACGCAAACGTACCGGTCCCATATATTCCATTTCTTCCTGGAACGTTTCAACCATACGTTTTGACATGTTTCGGAAAACGATTTCCTTCACTTCATCACTAGCCACTTTAAGAGAAAGTTTAAGGTCTTCGTTATCAGCTTCCCTGACTACGTGCTGAATCGCTCTGCCATCAAGGGTCACGATATCTTCAAAAACAAACATTCGTTTCTTGATTTCCTCAGCAAGCTCCGGATCTTGGATTTCAAGTGCATCCAAAATCGTTCTTTCCGTTGAGCGGTCAACACCATTCAACACATCTACAACAGCTTCCACTCCACCAGTCTGTGTATAATCTTGGGTTACAGTCGCAGAAAGTTTCCTTTCGAGTATTTGCTCCACTTCATTGATGATTTCCGGAGAAGTGCTATCCATTAAAGCAATCCTTCTTGCAATATCGGCCTGCACCTCTTGCGGAAGTTCAGACAATATTTGTCCAGCCTGTGTGGGATCAAGATAAGACAAGATTAATGCAATGGTCTGGGGATGCTCGTTCTGGATGAAATTCAAGATCTGTGCAGGATCTGCCTTTCGTGCAAAGTCGAATGGACGTACCTGTAAGGATGATGTTAAACGGTTTATGATGGCGGTTGCCTGATCAGTACCTAATGCCTTTTCAAGTACCTGCTTCGCATATCCTATCCCGCCCTGGGAGATGTAATCCTGTGCTAAAGCAATATTATGGAATTCTTCCAGAATTTCTTCTTTATCTTGGGAGTCCACTTTCCTTACTCCCGAAATTTCAAGGGTCAATCTCTCAATTTCCTCTTCAGTAAGATGTTTATATACGGATGCAGAAACATCCGGGCCTAAGGAAATAAGGAGGATGGCAGCTTTCTGTTTGCCAGTCAATCCGGCCCTTTTTTTTCTATCTGTCACTTTCCCAGCCTCCTAGTCTTCTGCTATCCAGCTTCTTAATAATTTTGCAAATTCATCCGGCTTTTCTTTTGCAAGCTTCTCCAGTTGTTTTCTTTTTAAAGATGCTTCCGTTTCCTTTTCTTTGTTCAAATCCGGAACATTGAATACGACTTCTTCCTCTTCAACCACGTACTCCTCTTCCATTTCAGCTTGCTTTCGGGAACGGAGGAATAAGATTAAGAGAATGATAATGGCAAGTATTAGCACTCCGCCTACGATATATGCCCATATTGGTAACGAAGGATTCGTTTCATCTTTTTGCAACTTCATTTTTCCGTTAAACGGCTGAATGGAAATTGCAATTTTATTATTAAGCTCCTCGTCCGTCAGCTCTTCCCCTTCAGCTTTTTTCTCGATTGTCGTGCGTATTATCGTACCAAGGATTTGAGTAATATCATCCACACTCTGTTGAGATAAAGAATTCGGATCGTCAGCTGTGGGAGGTTCGACCATGACTTGAATACCTAGATCTTTAACTTTATAAGGGCTTTCGACTATTTCTTTCTTGATTCGGTTCACTTCACTATTTATCGTTTCATCGGCTTTTTCATAATCACCGGATCCGTTTGTACCTCCAACGTAACTGGATCCCAATGAATCTGAGGAATCCTCACTTTGCGGAACGCCTCCTGCACCTGTTGCGTCCCCACTATATGATTCATTGATCCTTTGCGCTGATATCTCAATTCCAGCCATATTTTCTTCATCGACCGGTTCAACTAAATTCTCTTCCCGATTTTCTTGAGTGAAGTCAATGTCTGTCGTGACTGAAACAGCCACTTTGTCTCTCCCCATTATCGTTCCAAGCATATTTTGTACCTGTCTTTGAATATCGCGTTCTATTTCTTTTTTTATTTCGTTTTGGGTAGCAAATGCGGACGCGAAAGAAGAATTTTCTTTTTCAAGATCGAAGTACTCAAACTCTTGGTTCATAATGACGATATTATCAGTAGGAAGATTCGGAACACTTTTTGAGACCAGATGATAAAGGGAATTGATTTGACTTTCTTCAAATTTATAACCGGGTTTCGTATTCAATACAATGGATGCTGACGCTTCCCCAGCTAAATCACTGACAAAAACTCCTTTATCAGGAAGAGTGATCATTACACTGGCATCTTCTACTCCATCAATCTTTTTTATTAAACTGGCCAATTCCGTTTGCATCGAGTCCAGTTTAATGACATTGAATTCATTTTCAGTCATTCCGATACCAGCACTTTGACTAAAAAAGGAATAGTCGATACTGCCTGATTCCGGAATTCCTTCAGCTGCCAGTTCCACTTTAAGTGAATCCAGTCTTTCTTCAGGAACTTTTATGGTCTTACCATTTTCAGAAACTTCATTCATAATCCCTTGACTGTCTAAATTTTCTTTAATGCTCCCCGTTTCCGATGGAGTTAAGTTCGAATATAAGGGCACCAGCGTCGTACGCGTGGTTAAAATTGAAACTACCGTAATGATGATGATAATTAATGCCGCTGAAGCAATCATCATGAATTTTTGGTTTTTACTGCGGCTCGTCCAATAAGCAGCTATTTTGTTTTTAAAATTCACTAGTACTTCATTCATTTAAATCCCCCGGTCAGTCTATGAATTTATGATTGAGGGATTTCTTTTCCCCCGGTCATTTTTCTCTATATAATGAGGTCAAAAAATGAATGCTATATACTCATTCTCATCATTTCCTGGTAGGCTTCCACAACCTTATTCCGAACCTCTAATGTAGCCTGCATGGTAACACTGGCTTTTTGTGAAGCGATCATCACCGAATGAAGCTCAACATCCTCTCCATTAACCAATTTGGTTGTAAGATTATCAGATGCCACTTGTGTTTCGTTGACTTTATTCATAGATTCTTTTAATACCGACGCAAAACTTCGCTGTACTTCGTATGGTGTATTAGTATTTTTTTGACTTTTTTTCAGTACATTACTTGCATTGTTCACAGCAGAAAGAGAAATCCCCTCCATATCAACAATCTCCTTTCAAACTTTTATTTTCCGATTTCCAAAGCTTTCATCATCATTCCCTTTGATGCATTTAAAACTGTCACATTTGCTTCGTATGAACGTGTGACACTCATTAAATCAACCATTTCCCGAAGCGGATCGACATTTGGCATTTCAACATAACCATCTTCATTGGCATCAGGATGTTCGGGATTGTAATCCAGTTCAAAAGGTGTTTTATCTTTCACTATTCCAGTCACCTTCACTCCATTCCCTACCTCGTCCGTTATTCCGGATGCTGCGTTTAAGAAACTCGAAAAACCGTTTTCCTTACTTTGCAGCACAACCGATTTTCTTGTGTATGGCTTCCATGTTTTCGATTCGGCGTCATATTCAGCCCTGGTCGTATCGGCATTAGCCATATTAGCAGAGATTACATCCATCCTTACCCTTTGACTCGTCAGGCTAGATCCGGTCATGTTTATACTTTGGAAGATTCCCATCACTTACCTCCTCTAATTACATTCTGCAATGATTGAAACTTACCTGAAAGCCTGTCGGTTACTGCATTATAATAAATCTGATTGGCAGCAAGATCCGTCATTTCCTTATCAACGTCCACGCTATTTCCATTATTGTTATATCGGACATTTTTCTGCGTCACGATGTGAGAAACAAGGCTCCCCTCTGATTTGAAGGTAAAATGTCGTTCATCGGTACGATATGACTCCAGGGAAGACTCCAGTTCTGCCTTAAAGGATTGTGTTTTGTCGACCTCTTTAGCTTTATGATTAGGCGTATCCGAATTAGCTATGTTCTGTGAAATGACTTTTTGTTTTGCATTAGAATAATTAAGGGCCTTTTCTAGTGATTGAAAAGTATTCGAAAATAATTCCACATCGATCACCTCTTTCTATAATTAACAGATAATTACTTTATCAATAAATTAACCCAGTTCATTTACGTTTTAATTTTAAAGAAACATTATTACTATGTCCATGAACAACACAAGGACTTTAGACCTATTATCGTCGAAAAACGTCACAATTTGCTCAAATTCGTCGTTTTTATTAGTATGATTATAGGATTAATATTACGTTATATTACATTTTATAGTGATATTCTACATTTTAACCAAATTTACTTTGGTTTGCTTTTAAAGCAAATCGAAAAACAAATCCATATACCCGTTACTTTAATCCTAATTTTCACATTTATTTTCATTTTCTTTTTTCATTTTAGTTGATTTAACCCTTTAAAATAAAGGATTCATATGAAAATGAAAGTTTTTTTTCAAAGCGCTGATCCATTCGACAAAATTCCCTAACGGCTGAAACCCATTATCCATTGGGTTTTAAAAATTAAATAGTTACAACATCGTTCATTTTCATCATTTCGACAGTTATAATAATATAATTACCCTTTTTATGAAATATTCAGTATTTTTTCTACTTCTAATAGAAAACATGCCTATATTCACATTTCCATTTAATCCGAATTACCCTTTTTCCTTTCTATCCCCGCCATTTTACCCTCATTTGCTTGTTAGTCCCAGACAGCAACACATCCAAATATCACAAAAAAAAGGCAGCCCTTTTTCAAGGACTGCCTTTCTATATGTTAGTTATTTTTAAGCTTCTCTAATTCAAGAAGGAATTTATCATTCAATACTTTGATATAAGTACCTTTCATTCCAAGAGAGCGTGATTCAATGACTCCTGCACTTTCCAGTTTCCTTAGTGCATTTACGATAACGGAACGGGTGATACCGACACGGTCTGCAATTTTGGATGCTACAAGCAGACCTTCATTACCTTTAAGCTCCTCAAAGATATGCTCAATTGCTTCCAATTCGCTGTAAGATAACGAGGAAATTGCCATTTGAACGACAGCTTTACTACGAGCTTCTTCTTCTATCTCTTCTGATTTTTCACGTAGGATTTCCATACCGACTACAGTCGCACCATATTCAGCCAAAATTAAATCATCATCGTGAAACTTTTCTTGTAATCGGGCAAGTACCAATGTTCCTAAACGTTCTCCCCCACCCATAATCGGTACGATCGTTGTTAATCCAGTTGCGAAAAGCTCTTTGTTTTCGACTGGGAAAGCAGTATATTCGCTTTCGATATCAAGATTCGAAGAGGTTTCAGGAATATTGAACAGGTTTTTTGTGTACTCTTCAGGGAATTGTTTATCTTCCAACATTTTGTACATGCGTTCGTTTTCAATTTGCTGACTTACCGCTATGCCCAGTAATTTCCCGCGGCGGCTGACGACGAAAACATTCGCTTCGATAACTTCACTTAAACTTTCAGCCATTTCCTTGAAGTTAACTGCTTTACCTGCTGCTTTTTGGAGCATTGCATTGATTTTTCTTGTTTTTGCTAATAAGTTCATTTGATTTGTTCCTCCTAAAAATACCATGGTTCACAATAACTATGAAGTTGTATTTCCGTAATTTTATGTTCATTCGTAGGCAAATCATTGCCAAATTGTTTCTTAATTAAAGGATAAACTGGCTTAAATCTTTGTTCCGGGCGATAGAACCAAGCTTACCTTCGACATATTGGGGGGTAATTGTAATCTTCTCCATCGTTATTTCCGGAGCTTCAAACGATAAGTCTTCAAGCAACCGTTCCAAAATGGTATGAAGTCTTCTTGCACCAATATTGTCTGTGTTTTGATTTACTTCGAAGGCCACTTCAGCTATCTTACGAACAGCATCGTCAGAAAATTCAATTTCTATACCTTCAGTTTCTAATAAAGCAACATATTGTTTTAACAAGGCATTATCCGGTTCATGAAGAATCCGTACAAAGTCATCTACAGTCAGTTTGTTCAATTCTACACGAATTGGGAATCTACCTTGTAATTCAGGGATAAGGTCGGATGGCTTAGCCATATGAAAGGCCCCTGCCGCAATGAATAAGACATGATCCGTTTTAAATGAACCATATTTAGTCACTACTGTCGAACCTTCAACAATTGGCAGGATATCCCTTTGGACACCCTCTCTTGATACATCCGCTGATGAACTTCCAGATTGCTTACTGGCAATTTTGTCTATTTCATCGATGAAGATAATCCCATTTTGCTCAGCCCCGTATACTGCATCGGAAGTGACTTCATCCATATCAATCAATTTAGCCGCTTCTTCATTTGTTAAAACGGTTCTCGCTTCACTTACTTTCAATTTGCGCTTCTTGCTTTTTTTCGGCATCAAGCTTCCTAAAGCGTCCTGCATGTTCATCCCCATTTGTTCCATTCCCGAACCTTGGAGCATATCAAACATCGAAGCAGCTTGTTCTTCCACTTCGACCGTTATCATTTCGCTTTCTAACTCACCATTAGCCAGCTTTTCAGCGACGATTTTTCTTTTTTCCTGCAAACTTAAATCTTCGGAATTTTCTTCCGGGTCCTGTTCGTCTTGATTGTTATTGCCTCCAAAAAAGACTTCAAGAGGATTCTTGAAATTACTCTGTTTTTTAGTTGATGGCACTAATAGCTCTATTAAACGGCGATTTGCATTTTCTTCTGCCCGTTCCTTTACACTAGCCATCTTTTCTTCCTTCACGAGGCGGACGGAAGTCTCCACCAAATCACGAACCATGGACTCTACATCCCGGCCGACATACCCGACTTCCGTAAATTTCGTTGCTTCAACTTTTACAAAAGGAGCACCTACCAATTTAGCCATTCTCCGAGCTATTTCTGTTTTCCCAACGCCTGTCGGTCCAATCATTAATATATTTTTCGGAACGACTTCGTCACGAAGTTGATCCGAGAGAAGGGAACGTCGGTAGCGATTCCGAAGAGCCACTGCCACTGCCCGTTTTGCCTCACGCTGCCCTACGATATACTGATCCAGTTTTTCAACAATTTGCCTCGGTGTTAAATTAGCTTTTTTTGACATTTGCGCTCCTCCTTACAACTCTTCCACGATTATATTCGTATTCGTAAATACACAAATTTCCGCTGCAATTTGTAAAGATGATTGAGCGATTTCCTTTGCCGATAAATGGTCACTGGAAAACCGCATTAATGCCCTTCCGGCAGCCAGTGCATAATTCCCTCCCGACCCTATTGCGAGAATCCCGTCATCCGGTTCAATTACTTCCCCGGTACCAGAGACGAGCAGTAAATGGTTCTTATCCATCACGACTAACATGGCTTCCAGCTTCCTCAATACATTGTCACTTCTCCATTGCTTTGCCATTTCGACGGCAGCGCGTTGAAGATTGCCATTATACTCTTCAAGTTTGGCTTCGAACATCTCAAATAAAGTGAATGCATCTGCAACGGAACCAGCAAAACCTGCAAGGACATTACCATTAAAGATTTTTCTCACTTTCCTTGCTGTATGCTTCATCACTACTGAATTTCCTAAAGTAACCTGCCCATCACCGGACATGGCACATTCACCTTTATGATGCACTGCAAATATCGTTGTCATAAAGTGTCCCCTTTCAACATTTAAGGCCGCGGATGTGATGCATTGTAGACTTTTTTCAATTGGTCTTTTGTAACATGCGTATACACTTGCGTTGATGAAATTTTTGAATGACCAAGCAATTCCTGAACCGTGCGAATGTCCGCCCCATTGTTCAATAGGTGTGTAGCAAACGAATGCCTTAGCATATGGGGATGAAGACTTCCATCTGCGGCTGACTTTTTAATCAATTCATTCAATATATAGCGAACTCCCCTAGGTGTCAGAGGGTCTCCACGAAAATTAACAAATAAATAAACATGCGCCTTGGCGTCAGACGAAGTCAATTCCATCCTGGCTGTACGTATGTATAAATCTATTGCTTCCTGTGCATATCTACCAACCGGAACGTAGCGATCCTTTTTTCCTTTTCCATGGATCAGTACCGTCCCTAAGGAAAGATCGATATCCTGCAGTTTAATCTCACAACATTCACTTACGCGAATGCCTGTAGCATACAATAATTCCAGTAAGGCATTGTTCCTTATTCCTATCGGTGAATCTTTCTTTAAAGAAGAAAACAACTGATCCATTTCCTTCTCATAAAGAAAACGTGGCAGTCTTTGATCCTTTTTAGGTAAAGAAGCAAGAGAAAAAGGATTGTCCTTCACATCACCTTCACGCAGTAAAAATTTATAAAGGCTCCGCAAGCAAGAAGTTTTTCTTGCTACAGTGCGCTTAGAAAGTTTTTTCTCATATAAATTCGTTAAATATAACCGGACATTAAAATATTCAACGGACGTGATATCCTCAATGCCCTGTTCATTAAGGAACAGAAAAAATTCGTGTATATCACGTTTGTAATTTTCAATGGTGTATTGTGAACTGTTTTTTTCAATTTGTAAATATTCGATGAAGGATGATAATGCCTTTTTTTTATTAATCATGGAAACACCTCGCAAAGGCTAATAAATAGTATCATACTTTAAAACAGCAGGCAAATATTTTACAAATTTTTCACAAAGTTCTGAATTGTGTCCAAAGCGCGTTTAGCATGCGTTTCGTTCCGCTCTTTTTTGGATTTGATTCTCACTTCAAGGTCTGGAAGCAATCCAAAGTTGGCATTCATCGGTTGGAAGCTCTTACCATTCGTCGACGTTATGTACCTTGCCATGCTGCCCATCGTCGTCTCCGCAGGGAAAATGATAGGCTCCAATCCTTGGACGGTCCTTGCAGCATTGATACCTGCAACAAGTCCCGATGCAGCCGATTCTACATACCCTTCGACGCCAGTCATCTGACCGGCAAAGAATAAATCATCCCGATTCTTGAATTGGTACGTAGGCTTCAAAACATTAGGTGAGTTTATGAAAGTGTTTCGATGCATAACTCCATAACGGACAATTTCTGCATTTTCCAATCCAGGTATGAGCTGCAATACTTCTTTTTGCGGCCCCCATTTCAAATGTGTCTGAAAACCAACAATATTGTAAAGTGTTCCTGCCGCATCATCTTGACGCAATTGAACTACAGCAAAAGGACGTTTTCCCGTTTTTGGATCTTCTAAGCCAACAGGCTTCAATGGACCAAATAACATCGTTTTCTTCCCACGTGATGCCATCACTTCAATGGGCATGCAGCCTTCAAAAAAGATTTCTTTTTCGAATTCTTTAAGTGGGACTGTTTCAGCAGCAATCAATGCTTCATAAAAGCGGTCAAACTCTTCTTCAGTCATCGGACAGTTCAAGTAAGCTGCTTCCCCTTTATCATAACGGGATTTCAAATATACCTTATCCATGTTGATGCTGTCTTTTTCAAGAATTGGTGCGGCAGCATCATAGAAGTACAAGTATTCTTCATCCATGATTTGCTTTAAGCTGTCAGATAGTGATTGACTTGTAAGCGGACCGGTTGCAATGACGGTGGGACCTTCCGGAATTTCCGTCACTTCTTCATTGATGACCGTCACATTTGGATGATTTTTGACCCTTTCCGTAACAAGACCGGCAAATTCATGACGATCAACAGCTAAAGCACCGCCAGCCGGTACAGCACAAGCATCTGCTGCGGACATGATGACCGAATCCAGTATACGCATTTCTTCTTTTAATACACCAACTGCATTTGTTAACGTATTTGCCCGAAGAGAATTGGAACAAACAAGTTCAGCGAATTTATCGGTATGGTGGGCTGGCGTTTGTTTTACAGGGCGCATTTCATATAGATCGACTTTAATTCCTCTTTTAGCTAACTGCCACGCCGCTTCACTTCCAGCAAGCCCAGCACCGATTACACTTACTTTTGTTTCTTTCATTTTTCGAACCTCCATGTATAGATATGATAAGACAGGATCATTTATCATTAAAACTGCTTTCATAAAAGTTTCATTTTTAACGATATCTATGTATTTATACCCGAAATACTCATTCCTGCTAACGATAATTTTAAAGCAAATGCCACAAAGCCGGCATTCTTCCTGCAATCCATCTTTTCTAAAAAGGGTAACGGACGCAAATAGGAATTATATCTTTAAAAGAATGTACTTGTCCACTGAATTTTACCTCACATGGCCTAAATAAAAAAGTTTCAAGCTTTATCCATTTTCTTCTTGGAAGTAAATCCACCTATTATCATGATATCATACTTTCCCGAACATAAAGAAACTCGGCAGATGCCGAGTCAATTTATATTTAGGATTTTTCGATAGTTTACAGAGTAAGTAAACGATTTCACGGTCTTTTCTATGCTTGGGGCATTTCTTTGAAATCACAATCCATGCACTGGACCTGGACGCCTTTTTTGAGTTTTTTCTCAACAAGTGTACCTTCACATTTTGGACAACTCCGCGGCAGCGGTTTATCCCAAGATATGAAGTCACATCCAGGGTAGGTATCACACCCGTAAAATATGCGTCGTTTTTTACTTTTCCTTTCAATGATGTTTCCTTCTTTACATTTTGGGCATTTGACACCGATTTCTTTAACGATTGGTTTTGTGTTACGGCAATCCGGGAAATTACTGCATGCCATGAACTTTCCATAACGTCCCATTTTAAAGACCATCCCATGTCCGCATTCCACGCAATCTTCACCTGCAGGTTCATCCTTGATTTCAATTTTCTCCATCTCGACTTCGGCTTTAGCCAAATGAACTGCAAATTCTTTATAAAAATCATCGATGACCTTTATCCATTCAATACTGCCTTCCTCGACGCTGTCGAATTCCTGTTCCATCTTGGCAGTGAACTCTGCATCAAGAATATCCGGGAAGAATTCGCGTATCAATTCAAGAACGATCTCACCAAGCTCTGTCGGGATGAACCGTTTATTATCCAAGGTAACATAGCCCCGTTTTTGAATCGTATCCAAGGTAGGCGCATATGTAGAAGGACGGCCTATTCCCAGTTCCTCTAGGGTTTTGACAAGACGGGCTTCAGTATATCGGGGCGGAGGCTGTGTGAAATGCTGCTTCGGCTCGATATCTTTTGAAAAGAATTGATCTCCTTTTTTCACATCCGGAAGTGCATTTTCCTTTTCTTCCACCGAGTCATCGGACCCTTCAACATATACCTTCATGAAACCCGGAAATTTAATTTTCGAACCATTTGCCCTGAAGATAACATCCCCGTTATGCAGGTCGATGCTCATCGTATCCATGACCGCCGAAGACATTTGACTAGAAACGAATCGTTCCCAAATCAATTTATAAAGTCGGAATTGATCTCTGGATAAGAACTCCTTGACTACACCCGGTTCACGTAATGTGCTTGTTGGCCTGACTGCTTCATGGGCGTCTTGGGCATTAGTTTGTTTTTTCTCCTTGCGCTGTTCAACCTGAACATAATCTTTACCATAATTACTTTGAATGAAGGTGTGGACTTCCTCTTTCGCAACATCGGAAATCCGGGTCGAATCGGTTCTCATATAAGTGATTAACCCGACTGTACCTTCCTTGCCAAGCTCGATTCCTTCATAAAGCTGCTGAGCAAGCATCATGGTTTTCTTTGCACGGAAATTCAATTTACGTGCGGCTTCTTGTTGCAGGGAAGAAGTTGTAAAAGGTGCAGCTGGGTTGCGCCTTCTTTCCTTTTTAGCCACAGATCCTATCGTAAATTCGCCGCCATTTAAAGAAGCGAGCACTTTTTTGACGTCCTCTTCGGTATTTAATTCCTTCTTCTCGCCGCCAAGGCTGAAGAAGGAACCTTCAAACTGTTCTTTTCCTTTTACAAAATCAGCCTTAATTGTCCAATACTCTTCCGGGATAAAATCTTTGATTTCCTTCTCCCGGTCAATGATCATCCGTACAGCAACCGATTGGACCCGTCCCGCGCTTAAGCCTTTTTTCACCTTTTTCCACAAAAGCGGGCTTATATTGTATCCGACCAAACGATCCAAGACCCTTCTTGCCTGCTGGGCATCAACCAATTTCATATTTATTGGCCTCGGCGATTTAAAAGATTCTTTGATAGCCTCTTTCGTGATCTCGTTGAATACCACGCGGCAATCTGAGTTAACGTCAACATCAAGACTGTGAGCCAAATGCCAGGCAATGGCTTCCCCTTCCCTGTCGGGGTCAGCCGCGAGATAGATTTTTTTCGCTTTTTTTGCAGCAGTTTTCAATTCTTTTAAAACCGGGCCTTTGCCGCGGATAGTTATATATTTAGGTTCATATTCATGTTCAACATCGACACCCATTTGACTTTTAGGCAAATCGCGTACATGCCCCATGGAAGCCTTTACTTTATATTTTTTTCCCAAGTAACGTTCTATTGTTTTCGCCTTTGCGGGCGATTCCACAATCACTAAGTATTCTGACATCCAATAAATCCTCCTCAAAGAGGTAATATAAATCTTCACTATTATTAATCATTCAAAAATCATTTGTCAACACCTCTTTACTTTTCAAAGCATGCTGATTCATTTATTTATAGGTATTTTGACAAGAGGTGCCATTTGCAAAACTTATAACAGTTTTACAATATTTTCAACCTTTTTGTCTAATAATTCAACCCATCCTTCTAAAAAATCACCTTTTTTTTCTATTTTCCCGTTTGATTCACCGGCTATCTTCTATATTATATTGTTCAAAACTCTTCCTCGATCTGCCTGGAACTCAAAACAAGTTTGGCTCCATCCTGAATCAATTGATTGGTCCCCAGTGATTCAGGGCTCGTAACATTACCGGGAAGCGCAAATACCTCCCTCCCGTGTTCCAAAGCAGCTTGTGCCGTAATAAGGGAACCGCTTCTTTCTTTTGCCTCAACCACGAATACTCCCTGTGATAATCCACTGATGATTCGATTCCTAAGCGGAAACATCCAAGGTTCCGCCTTCATTTCCGGTGGAGTCTCAGATATAAGCAGGCCTTTATTGATGATTTCTTCAGCAAGGGTAACATTGGATTTCGGATATATTTGCATGAGCCCCCCTCCTAAAACACCAATCGTATCTCCGCCTTCCCTTAATGTGATCTTATGTGACTCTGCATCGATTCCAGCCGCCACTCCGCTTATGATCACGAACCTTTTCTTTACAAGCGGTAATAGAATCGTTTTTAAGGCCTCCAGACCATACGTGGTTGGCTTACGTGTTCCAACAACACCTAGCGTATTCTTCCTTGTTAAAAGCTCCTTATCACCTTTAAAATAAAGAACCCACGGTGGATCGAATATTTGCTTCAGCAAAAAAGGATATTCATCATCGAAGATCGTCAAACAATGGATTTGGCTATCTTCGTATTTTTTAAGTTTATCGATGGTATTGAGTGAATGTAAATCTTTGAGAAAGAGGTTAAGCTTATTTGAAGGGATAGGGAGCATTTTTGCCCATTCAACGTAATTCTTCGTGAACAGGGAAGATAATGACGGGTCTTTGGACATTATTTTTTGGATGGTTTTCCATCCTGCTCCGCGGCAATGATGGAGATGGATTAACTTTTCTTTTTTATTCAATTGGAAACGCCCCTAATCGGATATTTTAAAAAGGTAGGTTGATAGTGATGGACTTGGTCTCTCCCGAGGAAATTGGAGGAAATAAAGACCGACCCCAAAAAAGGTCGGCCCAACTTATATCAATGTGTTTTACAAGGTTCGTAAATATCTTTTTCTTTCAAGACGGAGATCAATGTTTCACCCATTACGGACGGAGTTTCGGCAACTTTAATTCCACATTCGTTCATAACGCGGATTTTCTCGTCAGCAGTCCCTTTTCCTCCTGAGATAATGGCACCAGCATGTCCCATGCGTTTACCGGCAGGAGCCGTACGGCCACCAATGAAACCAACAACTGGCTTAGTCATATTTTCCTTCACCCAGATTGCTGCTTCTTCTTCTGCCGTTCCGCCGATTTCCCCGATCATGATCACCGCATGTGTTTCCGGATCTTCATTGAACGCTTTCAAAACATCAATGAAATCCGTTCCGTTAACGGGATCGCCACCGATACCGACAGCCGAAGATTGCCCAATGCCTGCTTGCGATAATTGGTGAACGGCTTCGTATGTTAAAGTTCCAGAACGTGAAACTACACCTACATGGCCTTTTTTGTGGATATACCCTGGCATGATACCAATCTTACACTCTTCAGGAGTAATGACACCTGGGCAGTTCGGTCCAATCAAGCGAGTTTTTTTGCCTTCCATGTATCGTTTCACCTTGACCATATCCAGGACAGGAATATGTTCCGTGATACAAATGACAAGATCAAGTTCTGCGTCTACGGCTTCTAGAATTGCATCGGCAGCAAATGGAGCCGGTACATAGATAACAGATGCATTCGCTCCGGTTTCAGTGACAGCTTCGGAAACTGTATTGAATACAGGTACGCCTTCCGCTTCTGTTCCACCTTTACCCGGAGTGACTCCTCCAACGATTTTCGTGCCGTATTCCAACATTTGTTTTGTATGAAATAATGCTGTTGCACCAGTGATTCCCTGAACGATCACTTTCGTATCTTTATTAATATAAACGCTCATTATGTTCCCCCCTGCCTATTATCCTACAAGTGATACTATTTTTTGTGCTCCATCTGCCATTGATTCGGCAGCCGTAATATTTAAACCTGACTCGTTTAGAATCTTTTTGCCAAGGTCAACATTCGTTCCTTCAAGACGAACAACAAGAGGGACATCCAGGCCAAGCTCTTTAGCAGCAGCCACGACGCCAGTAGCGATGATGTCACATTTCATGATTCCTCCGAAGATATTAACGAAGATGCCTTTAACATTTTGATCGGAAAGGATGATTTTGAAAGCCTCTTTGACTTTTTCCTCAGTGGCGCCGCCACCAACGTCTAGGAAGTTAGCCGGATCTCCCATATAATGTTTAATGATATCCATCGTCGCCATAGCAAGCCCAGCACCATTAACCATGCATCCGATATTTCCGTCAAGCGATATGTAACTAAGGCCATGTTTTGATGCTTCAATCTCTTTTGCATCCTCTTCATCCAAATCACGGTACTCCGCGATGTCTTTTTGGCGGTAAATCGCATTATCATCGAAATTCAATTTAGCATCAAGCGCCATTACATTGCCGTCGCCCGTTACCACTAATGGGTTGATTTCTGCGATTGAGCAATCTTTTTCAACGAAAGCTGTATATAAGTTAACCATCAGTTTGGAAGCTTTATTTATTAGTGAAGCCGGAATATTGATATTGAATGCAATCCTCCGTGCCTGGAATCCAGTCAGGCCGACAACCGGATCGATTACTTCTTTGAAAATTTTCTCTGGTGTCTTTTCGGCCACTTCCTCAATTTCCGTTCCGCCTTCTTCAGAAGCCATCAATACGACACTGTTCGTAGCACGGTCAAGGACCAGCCCGATATAGTACTCTTTCGTAATGTCGCAGCCTTCTTCAATAAGTAAACGCTTAACTTCCTTGCCTGCAGGTCCCGTTTGATGGGTCACCAGTGTCTTACCAAGAATCTCTTCTGCATATGTACGTGCTTCATCAAGATTCTTCGCTACCTTGACTCCGCCGGCTTTCCCGCGGCCGCCCGCATGAATTTGAGCTTTGACGACAACAACTTCCGTACCTAACTCCTTCGCTGCTTCAACTGCTTCTTCAACAGTAAAGGCAACCCGGCCATTTGGAACGGATACCCCGTATTGTCGCAATATCTCTTTCCCCTGATACTCATGGATATTCATTTCCCATCCTCCTTATCTACTAAAAAACAACTTTGGAATTTAATGCGTGTTTTCTCTACCATATTACAACAAAATTCTCCTTCGTGCATAATATTCTTTCACATAATTTTTGAAATATTATTATAATATACTTCTATACCCTTATGAAAAATGGAAAAAAACTTCTTCGCCGTTGTGTTTTTTTTCTTATTAAATCATTTATTTTAGTTATGAAATTCTATTAACAATAAAAGTAATTACAGTTATAATCTATTAAAAACTCTCCTGTGAAAGCCTTTTCACCATTTTAACTCAGAGTTCTTTTAATAAAAAATTACGGTTATCCATGTCTTGATTCAAAGTAAAAGCAAAAGGACAAAGCCACGGCCTTGTCCTTTTGCAAACAGTTTAGTATTTTTTTAATATAATGAAAATTTGTCAGTGATTTCCCTAATATTCTACATAAACCAACAGAAATCCATTTGGTGAAATTACATGGACAATTAGGCTCCTACCGATTGATGTCCTTGTCAACTTTATAAATGAATGCAAATACCTCTGCAACAGCCCCATACAATTCTTCCGGAATCGTTTGATTTATATCCAATTATCCTAAAAGTGCAGCAAGCGATTCGTCCCTTTGGACCGGTATATCAAGTTTCATGGCCTTTTCCAGAATATTTTCAGCCGTTTTCCCTTTCCCCTTCGCCAATATGACGGGCGCTTTGGATGTCTTTTGATCATACTTTAAGGCAATGGCTTCTTTTCGTTTATCATTTTTCATATTCGAATATCCACTCCACTATATGAACCGGCTTCTGAAAAAGGAATCGGTTTCACCCTTAGGTCCCGCTCTTTTTCATTCACGGGATTTACAAATGAAACCCCAGATAATCTGTAATCGATTTTTCCCAGATTCTCTCTCAGGATGTCAAGATATTGACCGGCTGCCTCTTCAAGGATCGCAACCATGCCCATTGATGAACGTCACTTTTATGATCCGGTTTTGACCCCTGCATGTCGATGACCGTCTCTTTAAGGCGTTCCAGTTCTAAATAAAAAAGGACTCGGCAGTAATCCGGGTCTATTTTGCCATCTTTTGTTTTCCTTCCGCTCCATTGTAACGTTAGATCCGTTTGAGTAGAACCCAGATTGATTGGAAGTGTAAGGAGTAAATTCTGAATCGGCCCGTTTTCCTGTGAAAGGATCTGTTGCGCAGTTATCCGATTCAGGACTTGTTCTGCCATCTCCTTGATAGATGCCGGAATTTGCTCATTCAGCAATTTAAGCAGCAGCGGTTTAAGTGTCTCTAAATCCTTCGGGAAATCCGCCATATCATCTCCAGAAAGATTAATGAGTGCATATTCCAGCTGAAGACCGAGGATTTTGGTCATTTCTTTCAGTTGGTGTGCAACAGAAGGTCCATTGGTGAAATCGATTTTTTGAACTCAGCTTCCAATACATGTGAAAGGACCAGCTTCTCATTAATCCTAGCGTATTGGGCCTCAGGAAGCTTATTAAGCGACTGAAACAGTAATTCAGACGCCTTACCCTTCGACTCAGCTACTTGCTCTTTGTCCTTATTCAAGTAGCCTATAAGGTCATTCATTTCTATTTTTCGCCTACTGCCTTTTTGGCTATCGCTTCGGTAAAAGCATTCTGGAGTAAATGAAAGGCAAGAGGGGGAAGTTTTTCTGCAGAAATGTTTTTTCTCTGCATCGAGTGGATATCAATTGGCAGTTTTTCCTCCTCATGATCATGACTATTCAATATGCGATTAATAGCAATTTCGTTCTCTTCAACTTTTGCAAATGCTCCTCTTTTTGCCTCGGAAAGCAACTGCAATCCTTGCTGTCATTTATCAATCGCTGAATTCTCAGGAATACCTGACCTAGCCACAGCTCCATCAATTAAATTTTCCAGAAAGACAGATTCCGTATTTCCCTTCGGAACGAAACCTGTCTTTTGAAGCAGGGAGAATGCACCAGATTTTCATTTCTGGCGTTGAATCGGAATTCAACCAAGTGGTCACTAGGTTTTGCAAACCGATTTGTTGAAGCTGGTTCTGTTTAGCAACATGTAAAGAGTCCAATACCTCCATTAGCTTGGCGGCAGTCCTCGTTACTGCCCCACCATCCTGCAGCTGCTGCTTGAGGCCACTGAGGAGTTTGTGGAAAGGTTCACCTTTGGACTGTGTAAATAATGCATCAAATACATCTTTTACAAAAGGCAGTTGCTAAATCAACATTGTTTTTATTCAGGCAGACCAACTTCTGCAGCATCAGCAGTTTTTAACCATTGCAAAGCGGACTGAAAAGTTTCCTTGGTTATCGGGAGGCGATTTATCAGGAGATATTCGGCAAGCTTCGTTGCGGCCGGTTCGGGTATTATGCCGAGATGGGCGATCAATTGTGCAACTGTTCCCTTTAAGCCGGATGCGTTCAAATCGGGGGAATCTAAAACTTTTAACACGACCTTCCCCTCAATTGGGTGCTGGCACTTGAAACCAATACTTTTCTCCTGTCCGAAGCGGGATATCGAGAGTGGCAATCATTTTTTGATGGCTAATCTGCACCTCGGCCGTTTGGTTAGGAAAAACCTTATTCACCTTCCCGAAAAGGATTTGCCCGTTTTTCAAACTCGCAGTCCTTTTATCTCAATGGGTGAAGATACGGGGTGACCGCTTGTTATGGATTGCCCCACTCATCCCCCCTTAATCCTTCGTTCGTGCAGCGATTTCCTTAACTGGTGCAAAACTTCTTCTATGCCAAGGTGTAAGCCCGTGCGTGTCGAGCGCTTCTAAATGTTGGCTTGTCCCGTAACCCATGTGCTTTTCAAAACCATATTCCGGATATTTTTCACCGTATTCCTTCATCATCCTATCACGAGTCACTTTCGCTATAATGGAGGCTGCAGAGATGCTAATGCTTCTTGCGTCCCCCTTTATGAGCGAAAGCTGCGGAATCGGCACATCCAGTTCCATCGCATCGATCAACAGATGATCAGGAAGTTCTGACAGATCGTTCACTGCGGCCACCATCGCCTTTTTCGTAGCTTGATATATATTGATTTCATCAATTATTTCGCTATGTACAACACCTACACCTATGGATATTGCTTCCTTAAAAATCATCTCATAAAACAGTTCCCTCTTTGACTCTGGAATCTTTTTAGAATCATTAAGCCCTGGCAAATAAAAAGATTCAGGCAAGATGACTGCACTCGTCACAACTGGTCCTGCCAGCGGTCCTCTTCCCACTTCATCGATACCAGCCAGAATGGAAAACCCCTGTTTTCGCAATTGCCTTTCAAACTCTGTCATTTCCGTGAAAGCATCCCTTACCTGTTGTTCTTTTTCATAAGTTCTTTGCCATTTGTTTACTAAGTCGGTTACTCCCTTTCGTCCGTCCTCCCGGCATTCTTGTAAAAATATATCTTCGGGCTCTTTTATTGTCTTTAACTTTGAGGAGATTTCCTTAATGCTCATTGCAGTTATCATCTTTTATCACCCATCATATTAATTATCGGCAGTCTTTCTTTCTTTCTACTGTTCAGACAAAAATACGGAGCGGAAAAGAGACATCAAAAAGAAAAAGCCTTTTCGACATCCAACTCCAGCTCCGTATTACAACAATCAGATCAATGTTAATCTTATTCCGGGATATCATCCTCTTCATAATCCAAAGGGACCTCAAACGTAAGCGGGCCCATCTTTTCTGAACGGATTTCACGTACGACCAACTCTGCGGTTTTGTCATAATCGATGAAGCCCCCAGATGCTAAACAGCCCCTGAACTTTCCGACCGCATCGAACAATTCGAGCGTTTCCTGCGGAATTACATCCAGGTTATAACGGGATTTCAATCTATCCGGATATTCTTTTTCCAAAAAGCGAAGGCCGTATAATGAGACTTCGTGCAAGTTTAGAATCGTATCCTTGATCGCACCTGTCAATGCAAGCTTCAAACCTACTTCTTGATCCTCGAATTTAGGCCAGAGAATCCCCGGCGTGTCGAGCAATTCCAATTCCTTACCAACTTTTATCCATTGCTGCGCTTTCGTGACGCCAGGTGTATTCCCTGTTTTGGCAATGTTCTTTTTGGCAAGTCGATTGATTAAAGTCGATTTCCCCACGTTCGGAATGCCGACTATCATGGCACGGATCGCTCTCGGCTTTATTCCTCTTGATTCCATCCGCTCATACTTCTCTTTTAAAAGTTTTTTGGAAGCAGCTGTAATCTGGTTTAAACCGTTTCCTGCCTGTGAGTTAATGGCAATCGCCGTTTTCCCCTGCGATTTATAATGTTCAAGCCACATATTCGTTTTTACCGGATCGGCCATATCAGCTTTATTCAAAAGGATAACCCTCGGTTTATGCTGAATGATTTCATCGATCATCGGATTTCGTGAAGATGCCGGAATCCGGGCATCCACAAGTTCAAAGATGATGTCGATCAGTTTTAATTTCTCTGTTACTTCCCGTCTTGCTTTGGCCATATGGCCAGGGAACCACTGTATTGTCAATGGAATCCACCTTCCTACTATTCCGCCAATCGAAAGTCTTCAATCGGCCAATAAACTAATTTAGTTTTTCCTAACACTTTCTCGTAAGGAACGACACCTACGCCAATATGGCGGCTATCCTTACTAAAACGGCGATTATCCCCTAGGACAAATAGGTGGTCTTCAGGCACCGTTCCTCGTTCTATGACATCACTTAATGTAAAAGGTTCCGTCAAAGCCCCGCCATCAATCAATTGTTCTTTATATTCATCCAAGTATGGCTCATCATAAGCTTTTCCATTCACGTAAAGAGTATCATCTCTATATTCCACTTTTTCCCCTGGCAATCCGATGACCCGCTTTATGTAATCTTTTCCTTCTGGAGCTTCGAAAACGATAATGTCGAATCTTTTCGGTTCGCCAATCGAATAGGAGATTTTATTAACGATCATGCGGTCCGTATCCTTTAATGTCGGCATCATGGAATTGCCGTCCACAACAATAGGAGCCAGGAGGAAATAACGAATCAGCGTCGCCGCTATAACCGCGATTATGACCGCCTTTGTCCATTCCCACAATTCATTTTTCTTTTTCGCCATCCTTACCCACCCTTTTTGAAGCATATCAACAATTATTTTAACATGTTGCCGACGCTATAGCGAGCAGGATTCTATATAGTTTTCACCGTATGTGTATTCACCGTTTCTTAAAGTGCAAAAAGGGAGCTTGATAAACAAGCTCCCTTTTTTTGCATGATACTGTTTGGTTATTCACCTTATGTGGATCATGGTAAACCCGCATGAAGATATTCGAAGAATTAACGACGAATTTCTTTAATACGTGCTTTTTTACCACGAAGTTCGCGTAGGTAATAAAGTTTCGCACGACGTACTTTACCGTGACGGATAACTTCTAGTTTCGCAATTTTTGGTGTGTGAACAGGGAAAGCACGTTCTACTCCAACGCCGTAAGAGATCTTACGTACTGTGAAAGTTTCACTAACTCCGCCGCCACGACGTTTGATTACAACGCCTTCAAACAACTGGATACGTTCGCGAGTTCCTTCAATAACCTTTACGTGTACACGTACTGTGTCACCAGGTCTGAATGATGGAAGATCTGAGCGAAGTTGTTCTTTTGTGATTTCGTTAATAAGATTTTGCATCGATTTCAACTCCTCCTGGACGCTCTTGCAAATACTTATTGTTTGCAGCGGAACATCGTTATAAGACTGAGCATTTTGCCCAAGTCACAAGGTATATCCTATCATATTATAAACGTCGATGCAATAGACATCAGTCTTCTTTTTTAATCTCGGACAATAATTTTTTTTCAACTTCCGATAGTTCATAACTATCGAGCAAATCCGGACGTCGATTCCAAGTTCTGCGCAGAGATTCCTTTATCCGCCATTCATCGATTTTTTTATGATTCCCGGATATTAGCGGATCGGGAACTTTCATCCCCCGGAAATCTGCAGGTCTAGTATAATGGGGATGCTCTAACAAACCAGAAGAAAAGGAATCAAGAATCGGGGAGTCAACATTTCCCAGAACGCCAGGCAGCAAGCGAACAACGCTGTCAATAATGACCATTGCGCCCAATTCCCCGCCTGTAAGCACAAAGTCACCAATGGATATTTCATCAGTTACGACATGCTCCCGGATGCGCTCATCATACCCTTCATAATGCCCGCAAATGAAAATGAGATGTTCCTCTTCAGCAAACTCTTCGGCTTTTTTCTGCGTGTAACGCTCTCCCTGGGGACAAAGCAGGACTACCCTTGGGGTTAGCCCACCTTGCCCTTTAAGAGCTTCCACAGCATCAAAGATCGGTTGTGCCTTCAATACCATTCCGGCACCGCCGCCATACGGATAATCGTCTACCGTCGAATGCTTATTATCTGCATAATCTCGAAAATTGGTCACCTTATAGCTGACAGCCTGCTTTTCCGCAGCCTTTTTTAAAATTGACGAACCAAATACCCCTTCGAACATTTCTGGAAAAAGCGAAAGCACATCGATTTTCATCAGTCTAAAAGTCCTTCCATCGGTGTAATGATGACCTTTTTAGCGGAAATATCCACTTCTTTTACAATTTGTTCAATATACGGAATCAGGATGTCCTTACTGCCAGCTTTCTTAATGACCCAAACATCATTGGCACCAGGCGTAAGAACCTCAATGATTTCCCCAACTTCCATGCCTTCATCCGTAAATACCGAACAGCCGATGATTTCATGGAAGTAGAACTCACCTTCGTCCAATTCATCAAGCTGTGCTTCCTTGACTTTCAGGACCCCATTTCTAAAAGCCTCGACCTGTCCGACGTTATAATAGTTCTCGAACGTCAATAGGTTAAAGTTTTTATGGGTGCGATGCGACCTGATGATAAGCGGCAAAGGTTTTTTCTCCGTGTCCCTAAACAAATACAGAGTATTTCCCACTTTATATCGTTTTTCCGGAAAGTCTGTTGAAGAAATAACACGGACTTCTCCTAAAAGACCATGTGTGTTGACAATTTTACCTACATTAAACCATTTTTCCATTCTTTCACCTCTAACGAATTTCCGAGACGATTCCATCTTTAATGACAATGGTCTTCGTTGCCATAATTTCGTCCCAATCTGCCCCAATTTCCACATCAATGATACTTTGAACTTCCCGTTCCTTCAATTCACTACCTGCGGGTAGGATCTCCAACTGCTCCATTTGAAATTCAAGCAGTTTAATTTTTTCTTGCCTCTGGTTTATTTCTTTTTCGAAATGAGCACGGAGACTAGCAGGTTGGAGAGTTCTTGTTTTTTCAAGTTTTTTCAGTTCAAAGCGAAGCTGTTCACTCTCTTTTTGAAGCTGAAGGCGTTTTGACTTGTATTTCTCGAGGAGCTGATTCTTGCTGGATTCCGTTAATACTTGGTTAACGATTACATTTTGGAGAATTTTCATTCCAGCACCTCCTATTATCTATGATTTCTTATTTCCTTCAAAAAATATGTATGATGGGGTAATCTTTTTGAAATGGGGGTCATTCTCTTAAGTATAACGTAAATCGGTAAAAGATGCGTCTTAAAAAGGCGTAAAGTTTAAAGTCCAGGTCTATTCAATTAGGATCCAAGTCGGAATTTCACTTTCTTGAAGTACAAAAAAAGGAGGGCTATTAAACCCTCCTTATTCGGAAATCTCCAAATAGATTTTCTTCTGCTGTGAAGATCCTGCTGCATATACCACAGTCCGAATCGCCTTAGCAACACGCCCTTGTTTACCGATCACCTTGCCCATGTCCTCTTTATGAACGGAGAGGATATAAACAATCCGGTCGGATTCTTCCTTGGAGGTCACGATGACCTCTTCCGGATAATCCACAAGTGCTGAAACAATCGTTTCAATCAGAGCTTTCATCAACTACCGTCGATTACTTGCTGTTTTTTGCAACATGGAATTTTTCCATGATGCCTTGTGTAGAGAATAAGTTACGAACTGTATCAGATGGTTTAGCTCCATCTTGTAACCATTTAAGAGCAAGCTCTTCGTTGATTTCAACTTTAGCTGGTTGAGTCACCGGGTTATAAGTTCCTACCACTTCAATGTAACGTCCGTCACGTGGTGAACGAGAATCTGCAACTACAATACGATAGAAAGGAGATTTTTTAGCTCCCATACGTTTTAAGCGAATTTTTACTGCCATTTTAAATAAGCACCTCCGAATAGTTTCACACAAGATAGTATAATATCAAATGTCTTGTATGTTTGTAAAGGTTTTTTTCTTAACAGGTAAAAAAAGTGTTGAAATACATGGCTTCGACCCGTATTTCGCCTCAGTTTTGACCTAAAATAAACCTTACATGAACGGGAATTTGAATCCCTTTTTCTTTCCTTTTTGCATGTTCGTAACCTGTTTCATCATCTTTTTCATTTCTTCGAATTGCTTCAGTAGACGGTTCACTTCTTGAATCGATCTGCCGCTTCCTTTGGCAATCCGTTTCTTGCGGGATGCATTCATGGTTTCTGGATGTTCCTTTTCATGCGTTGTCATTGAACGGATGATAGCTTCAACATGACCGATCTGTTTCTCATCGATCTGAAGGTTGTCCATCCCTTTCATTTTATTCGCACCGGGAATCATTTTCAGAATATCATCAAGCGGTCCCATATTCCGCACCTGACCAAGCTGCTCAAGGAAATCATCAAAGGTAAAAGTGGCTGTACGCATCTTTTTCTCTAATTCTTTCGCTTTTTCCTCATCTACATTGGCCTGTGCTTTTTCGATAAGGGTCAATACATCACCCATGCCGAGAATCCTTGACGCCATCCGTTCTGGATGGAACGCTTCAAGTGCATCCAATTTTTCTCCCATACCGACGAATTTAATCGGCGTATCGGTGACTGAACGAATTGAAAGTGCCGCACCACCACGTGTATCCCCATCAAGTTTCGTTAATACGACTCCTGTCAGGCCTAGCTGTTCATTGAAGCTTTGGGCTACATTGACCGCATCCTGACCTGTCATCGCATCGACAACCAGGAAGATTTCATCAGGTTTTGCCAACTCTTTGATATCCTTCAGTTCGCCCATCAAGTTTTCATCAACATGAAGGCGGCCTGCGGTATCAATCAACACATAATCATGATGTTCTTCCTTAGCTTTTTCAATTGCCTGTTTGGCAATTTCAACAGGACTGACCTGGTCCCCAAGGGAGAAAACAGGCATGCTTAATTGTTTGCCAAGTGTTTCAAGCTGCTTAATCGCCGCCGGACGGTAAATATCAGCCGCAACGAGCAATGGCTTGCGGTTGTATTTTTTTCTAAGAAGATTGGCAAGCTTTCCGGTGGTCGTCGTTTTACCAGCACCCTGAAGCCCTACCATCATAATGACAGTCGGTGGTTTCGAGGCAACGGCAATCTTGCTCTGTTCGCCGCCCATCAGCTCTGTCAATTCTTCCTTAACTACTTTAATTACCTGTTGACCGGGGGTTAAGCTTTTCAGCACTTCCTGACCTACCGAACGTTCACTGACACGTTTTACAAAATCCTTCACGACTTTAAAGTTAACATCCGCTTCAAGCAGGGCCAATCGAACTTCACGCATCATTTCTTTAACGTCCGCTTCGTTGACCTTCCCTTTTCCCCGGATCTTTTGCATCGTGCTCTGCAGTCGGTCGGCCAATCCTTCAAATGCCATATTGCCGCCTCCTAATCCAACTTCTCAAGCGTTGTGATTGCGTCTAGCAGCTTCTCTTTTGAAAAGGAATCCTTTTCTATGAGTCCCTTCATATTCGCAATCCACTGGTTACGCTCTTGAAATTTTTGAAATAACAATAGCTTTGCTTCGTATTCCTCAAGCATCGCTTCTGTTCTTTTTATATTATCATAGACTGCCTGCCTACTGACTTCGTATTCATCGGCAATCTCGCCAAGAGAGTAATCATCCAGATAGTAGAGGGACATGTAGCTCTGCTGCTTCTCTGTTAACAACGATTGGTAAAAGTCATACAAATAATTAATCCGCGTTGTCTTTTCAAGCATCTTAGCAAGCCTCCCTGCTGTTAAGTGAAAACCCTTTACAAGTTTATATTGTAAAGCCTTGTTTATTTGATGTCAAGTCAAACTCCTTACCACTTGTTTGCAAAGCATCATTTTTTTCTTTTTCTCGCTTTTTTTTAGACCTTTCTGCAATTGTTCCTCCAAATAGCCACTGTGAATCCTGTATTAAGAATGGGTCATTAACGCAAGGACAAAAAACCAGAAGAGAATAATCTCTTCCGGCTTCAATTTTTCTTAAACCTCTTCTTTATCGATGATATCAGCAAAAAGGCCATAAACATATTTCTCGGCATCGAATTCCTGTAGATCGTCCATTTTTTCACCTAGCCCGACAAATTTAACGGGAATGGCCAATTCATTGCGAATCGCCAAAACAATTCCACCTTTTGCGGTGCCATCAAGCTTTGTTAAAACAATACCGGAAACATTGGTCGCTTCCTTGAATGTCTTGGCCTGAATAAGGGCATTTTGTCCAGTTGTTGCATCAAGGGCAAGCAACACCTCGTGTGGTGCACCTGGTACTTCACGTTCAATTACACGTTTCACCTTTTCCAATTCCTTCATTAAATTCACTTTATTCTGTAAGCGGCCGGCAGTGTCACAGATCAGGATATCCGCTTTTCGTGCCTTGGCGGCCTGAATGGCGTCGAACATGACCGCTGCAGGATCAGAGCCTTCACCCTGTTTGATTACACTGACACCGACACGCTCTCCCCAAACCTCAAGCTGTTCGATCGCACCGGCACGGAAGGTATCTCCGGCAGCCAATACGACAGATTTACCTTCCGTTTTGAATTTATGGGCAAGTTTACCGATGGTCGTCGTTTTACCTACCCCATTAACCCCTACAAACAAAATGACCGTCAAACCTTCTTCTTGTAAATTCAGGCTTGAAGTCGCTTCATCATCACCTTGGTAGATTTCAACAAGCTTTTCGGAAATAACGGACTGCACTTCCCTCGTATCAGAGATATTGCGAAGCTTGACTTCCATTTTTAATTGATCAATCAGTTCCATCACAGTATCAAAGCCTACATCAGCCTGTATCAGGATTTCTTCAAGTTCTTCAAAAAAGTCCTCATCCACTTTCCGATAACGGGCAACAAGTTCATTAACCCTTCCAGTAAAGGAATTCCTCGTCTTTGTCAACCCTTGCTTGAATTTTTCCCCTATGGATACTTCTGCTTCAACTGATTTTTCTTTTTCTTCCTGGGTCGTAAATTTCTCTTTTAGCTTTTTGAAAAAACTCATTGTCCCACTTCCTCTAATTCATGAATTTTAAACTTCAATAAAGTTTTCTGATTCTTCCATCCGGACGGAAACAAGTTTGGAGACGCCTGACTCCTGCATCGTAATCCCATATAGGACATCTGCCTCTTCCATCGTGCCTTTGCGGTGAGTAATCACGATGAACTGCGTTTCCCTGCTGAACTTCCTTAAAAATTGACTGAACCGGACGACATTCGCCTCATCAAGCGCTGCCTCGACTTCATCAAGGATACAGAAAGGCACCGGACGCACTTTTAGAATGGAGAATAAAAGGGCTATGGCTGTCAATGCGCGTTCTCCCCCGGATAAGAGGCTCAAATTTTGCAGTTTTTTCCCAGGAGGCTGTGCAATGATATCTACCCCTGTATTTAGTAAATCATCCGGATTTGTCAGTTTCAGCTCCGCTCTGCCTCCGCCAAATAAAGCTTTGAAGACTTGTTCGAATTCTTCACGGATCGAATAGAAGGTATCCGCAAAGCGCCGCTTCATTTCATCATCCATTTCATCGATGACTTGGAATAATGTATCTTTCGCCTGTTGCAGGTCTTCCTTTTGACTAAGAAGGAATTCATAGCGTTCAGCTACACGTGCGTATTCATCAATTGCACCTAGATTCACCGTCCCCAATTCCTCGATTGCAAGCTTGATTAGCTTCACCCTTTTTTGAGCTTCTTCTGCAGGCAACATCAATGGATACTGTTCTTTAGCACCTTCAAAGGAAAGGGTATATTCTTCTCTCAAGTGGTCTAGGCGATTTTCCAGTTCGACATCCAGACGAGTTAATTTCACTTCTTCATCCTTTATCACTTCGACAATGCCTCTATAAAGTCGATTTTCTTCTTTCAAGGACAGTTCTAGCGTTTCAACTTGCGTTAGAAGCTCGTTTTTTTCCCGTTTTTTTATGGTGATTCCTTCAATGGCTCCATTTTTATCGAGCAATTTCTGCTGAGCCATATCTTCCAGGGACTCTTCCCCGCTTGAACTGTCTGTCATTTCATTGGTCAGAAGTCCTAAATCTTCTTTGTTTTCGGCAAGCCTGCTTGTTTCCTTTGAAAGATCCGATTCAATGCGTTCCATCTTCTCTTTTTGGTTTTGCAGCTGCCCACGCTTAGAGGCCAGCATTACCCTCAGTTCATTCGTTTCTTCAGCAAGGCTCTCTTTTGAGGATTGTTGAGATTGCTTTTGTTCGGTCATTTCGGAAATCAACCTGTCCAGCCCTTCAATTTCCTTTTTACATGATTCCAAAAGTTCTTCCAGCTCTTCAAGTCTTGCTGTTTTTTGCTGTTGTTCTTCTAAATATGAATTTTTATCCAAATCATAAAGATGCAGCCGCTCATTCACATTTCTTTCCTGCAGCTCAACTTCACGGATTTCGCCCTTAAGAGTTTGTTCTTGTAACCGGAGTCTCTCTCCTGTTTTTCTGGTTTGTTCAAGCGTTTGCTCTTGAACGCCCACATCCACTTTGAGCTGTTTGACTTGCTTTTCTAGCTGATTCGTTTTAGCTTCCATGGCAGCAAGTTTGTGATTGAGCTCTTCCAATTCCGTTTTCCTTGAAAGCAGGGAGGTCGTTTTTTGCTTTAAGGCTCCACCAGTCATTGAACCACCCGGATTGACGATATCCCCTTCAAGTGTTACGAAGCGGAAACGGTGCTGCATCATTTTCGCCAGGTCATTTGCACCTTTTAAATCTGTGGTGATCATCACGGTTCCTAATAGGTTTTCAGCAATCGCTGCATGCCTATCATCATATTGTATCAATGAGGAACCCGTCCCTACAAAAGCTGAATGACTCTTCAGCACCGATAATTGGCTAGATGATACCTCTCTTGCCTTTATGACTGATAAAGGCAAGAACGTCGCACGCCCATACCTATTTTTCTTCAAGAAGGAAATGGCTTCCCGTGCATGCTCTTCGCGTTCCACGACAACATGCTGCATCGCTCCGCCCAGAGCCGTTTCGATGGCCGTTTCATATTCCTTTGGAACCTTTATCAATTCCGCAACTGCCCCTTCAATGCCTCGAAGGGTTTCTTTCGCTTTCAAAACCTCTTTTACACCCTGAAAAAAGCCTGCATAATCATCTTCCATTTCTTCAAGCAGTTCCTTACGTGATTTTGCCTGTTGAAGGAATTGATAGGCCTTGTAAAGGGTGGTTTCTTGTTTTTGATACGTATCTTTTGCCGCATTCAATTTATTCTGCTGATTTCGGAAATAAGTGACATGCTCTTCAAGCTGCTTGGTCACATTGTCCATCAGCTGAGAATATTCCATTTTTTTAGCAGTGATACCCATTCTTTCGGTTAAGAACTTTTCATTTTCCAAATCAAGTTTAGCATTTTTATGTTCCTGCTGTGTTAGCTGCTGGAGCAGGTATTGTTTTTCGTTTTTAGCCGATGCCTGCTTGTTCAACCACTCGATATAGTCACTCTTTTTCGCTTCGATCATCGCTTCGATATCACTATTGAATAGGCCTAGGCTTTTTTGTTTTTCATGTAATGTTTCTTGAATCCCTTTCACTTCCAGGTTCAGTGCATTCAGGATTTCCGTTTCTCTTTCCTTTTGCAAAGACAAACGCTCGACAGCAGCCTCACCTTCCACAATCGCTTTTTCTAGCTGTGACTTGTTTTGGGCAGCATTTTTTTTCCGTTCTTTCAAAACTTCTTTACGTCCTTCAAGCTTTTCAAGTTCTTCGCTGGCATTCAGGAGAATTTCCTGAAGTCCATTGATCGATGACTCAAGCGTCGCAAGACTATCCCTTAGCTTTTTGAGATGCGCTTCCCTGTCATGAAGCTGTCCAGCCATTTGCTGTTCCATTTCATTATGTTTTTCAAGTTCATGTGACAGTTTTTCCCACTTTTCATAAAGCTCTTCTATTTCAAAAACGGTTAAAGCCACTTCAATTTGCTCAAGCTCTTCTTTCTTAGCCAAAAATTCCTTGGCAAGGGAAGACTGAATTTTTAACGGCTCCACCTGTCCTTCCAATTCATGGAGGATATCATGGACACGATTTAAATTATCCTGTGTTTCCGTCAGCTTCGATTCCGCTTTTCGTTTTCTTGTTTTATACTTCAGGACACCGGCTGCCTCTTCAAAGATCACTCGTCTTTCTTCAGCCTTACTGCTTAGGATTTCTTCCACTTTCCCTTGGCTGATGATGGAAAATGCTTCTCGCCCAAGACCAGAATCCATGAAAAGGTCTATGATGTCTTTCAGACGGCAACCTTGATTATTAATGAAAAATTCACTTTCTCCCGATCGATATACTCGTCTTGTCACACTGACTTCATGAAAGTCAATCGGCAGGGAATTGGTCTCGTTATCAAGGGTCAATGATACTTCCGCAAAATTCAACGCTTTCCTCGTGTCACTTCCCGAAAAGATGATATCTTCCATTTTTGCTCCGCGCAGCGATTTCGCAGACTGCTCTCCAAGTACCCATCGGACTGCATCGGTCACATTACTTTTACCGCTTCCGTTTGGTCCAACCACTGCCGTGACACCAGGTACAAAATCAATCGAAATTTTCTCTGCGAAAGATTTAAATCCTACAACGTCCAAACGTTTGAGGAACATGACCTTTCCCCCTCTACTGTTCAACTATCTTGTTGATTTTTTTCTTTTAAAACGATCAATGCATGCTCGGCAGCATGCTGCTCCGCTTCTTTTTTGGACTTTCCTATTCCAGAGCCCAGCTCTTCCCCATTCAGGGAGACGGTCGAAACAAACTCCCGATTATGAGCCGGTCCTTTTTCCTGCAAGATCTTATATTGCAGGACACCGATAGCATCCCGCTGGATAAGCTCCTGAAGCTGGCTCTTATAATCCATCACATGAGAAAAAGCACCCTCGTCTATCTTCGGAAACACGACATTCGTCAAAAACTGCACAACTGGCTCTAATCCTTGATCAAGGTACAAAGCACCAATATAGGCTTCGAATACATCCGCAAGCATGGCAGGGCGTTCTCTTCCGCCTGTCATTTCTTCCCCTTTTCCGAGTAATACATATTCCCCGTAAGAAAGGCTATTTGCAAAAGCAACAAGTGAAGGCTCACACACAATGGCTGCCCTTAGTTTGGTAAGTTCACCTTCGCTCATCATCGGATATTTTTGATATAAGTATTTAGAGATGGTCAGTTCAAGTACAGCGTCCCCCAAGAATTCAAGCCTTTCATTATCTTCATAAGGCTTACGGCGATGCTCATTCACATAAGATGAATGTGTAAAAGCTTGTTTCAATAAATTTTCATCTTTAAAATGAAAACCAAGATTTTCTTGCAACTGTTTAAATTTATTATCCTTGATTGATGGTTTACGATTATTTCCGTTCCTACGCATCACACAAAACCCTCCACAACGGTTCAAAAAGCATATTTTTCCAATATAAAAAAGAAACCTGGCAGGAATTCCTGTCAAGCTTTCCTATGTACCATCATACATTATTATCCGCTTAAAGAAAACTAGTGGCAAAAGACCACTGCCATACAGGCGGCGCTTACCGTGTACATGCTCATTCCCTTATCTGCCGCTGCATCAAACTTCTTTAACCAATAAGAGAAAGCCCCGTTAAAAAACGGAGCTTTTAGTCAAATGACAATTCATTACATAGTGCTTTGTATGTAATTCACAGCATCACCTACTGTGGCGATTTTTTCAGCGTCATCGTCCGAAATTTCCATATCAAACTCGTCTTCGAATTCCATGACTAGTTCAACTACATCAAGGGAATCGGCACCAAGATCTTCTTTGAAAGAAGCTTCAAGTTTTACCTCTGATTCTTCTACGTTCAAACGATCTACAACGATTTTAGTTACTCTTTCTAATACATCTGCCAATGTGTTCACCTCCCCTCAAAACATTATAAATTAATTTCGAAAAAAATCAAAGAAAACTTACATGACCATGCCGCCATCTACATGAAGAGTTTGCCCAGTCATATATTTGCTGGCCTCGGAAGCGAGGAAAGACGCCACTGCAGCAATATCTTTAGGGTCACCGAACCGTGCAAGCGGAATTTGGTCCAGCATGGCTTTTTGGACGTCTTCAGGCAATTCACCAGTCATATCCGTTGAGATGAAACCTGGGGCAATCGCATTGACCGTAATGCCTCTTGAAGCAAGTTCCTTTGCCGTGGTTTTAGTCAGGCCGATCACACCAGCTTTAGCCGCTACATAATTAGCCTGCCCTGCATTTCCGCTGACGCCGACGATCGATGCCATATTGATGATCCTGCCGCTACGCTGCTTCATCATTTGCCTTGTAACCGCTTTGGTGCATAGGAACACCCCTTTAAGATTCGTATTGATCACAGAATCCCATTCATCTTCTTTCATACGCATCAATAGGTTATCACGTGTGATGCCTGCATTATTAACCAGGATATCCACTCTGCCAAACTGTTCGACGACCTCTTTGATCATGCTTGTCACCGATTCACTATTTGCAACATCGCATTGGATGGCGAATGCTTTACGGCCCAATGCCTTGATTTCATCAACCACTTCATTTGCTTTAGCTTCACTGCCGGAATAGTTGATGGCAACGTCTGCTCCCTGACGGGCAAGTTCTAATGCAACTTCCCTGCCTATACCTCGTGATGCTCCCGTTACAAGTGCTTTTTTTCCTTCGAGGATCATGCTTGTACCCCCTTCAATGTTTCAATTGTTTTAGTTAGAGTATCTATATCGGATACCGAGTGAATTTGAACGGAACGATCAATTTTCTTTATCAATCCGCCCAATACTTTCCCTGGGCCCACCTCGATGAACGTATCCACGCCCAATTCAAGTAGACTTTTCACACTGTCCTCCCATAGGACCGGTGAATACAGCTGTTCGATTAATTTTTCTTTTATTTCAGCAGGTGCTGTAATGGGCTTAGCCGTTACGTTTGAAATAACAGGAATTTCTGCCTGTTTAAAGCTAACTTCATCGAGGACACCCTGTAACTTTTCTGCTGCCGGTTTCATCAATTCCGAATGGAACGGTCCACTCACATCAAGAGGAAGAGCCCGTTTAGCCCCATTTTCCTTGGCTTTTGCACTTGCAAGTTTAACCCCTTCCGAGGTGCCTGAAATGACGATTTGCCCTGGACAATTAATATTGGCCAATTGAACGGATTCCCCTGTGGCCGTAATTTCAGCAGTGACTTCAGATAGAGCTTCCCGGTCCATTCCCAATATCGCAGCCATTGAGCCTTGACCATTCGGTACCGCAGCTTCCATGAATTCACCACGCTTACGCACTGTATATACGGCATCCTCAAAAGAAATTGCACCAGATGCCACTAATGCCGTATATTCACCTAAACTGTGCCCAGCTGTATAATCGGGTTTGATCCCCGCTTCTTCCAACTCCTTGACAAAAGCATAACTCGTGGTCAATAAAGCAGGCTGTGCATTATAAGTCACCGTTAATTCTTGTTGTGTGCCATTAAAGATCAATTCGGAAAGTGGAAAATCAAGTTTTTCATCAGCTGTTCGAAAAATTCGCTGAGCACGCTCGTTTTCCTGAAATAAGCCATGCCCCATTCCTATTGATTGTGAACCTTGTCCTGGAAAGACAAAAGCAATTTTACCCATTTGTTACTCCCCTGCCTCTATGATTTATTATTGTTTTTCTATCGTCTCCGCAATTGTCGATATGACGTCATTTCCAACCATATCGCGGGTCTGGCGTATTGCATTATAGACCGCATTCGCATCTGAAGAACCATGAGCCTTAATGACAGGGGCCTTCAAACCGAATAGGCCGGCACCGCCATACTCCGAGTAATCCATTTTACTTTTTATGCCTTTTAGTTCAGGCTTTACCATTGCTGCAGCCAATTTACTCTTGAGATTGCTCATCAAGGCCGTTTTCACCATTTTGAATACACCCATAGCAGTACCTTCAAGCGTCTTTAACACCATATTACCCGTGAAGCCATCCGTTACGACAACATCTGCCGGCCCGCTTAGGAGGTCCCTTGCCTCTACATTACCTATAAAGGATATCTCAGATGATTGCTGCAGTAATGTAAAGGCATGTTTTGTCAGTTCATTCCCTTTTTTCTCTTCTGTGCCAATATTAAGTAATCCGACACGGGGCTTTTCGATTCCCCGCACTTTTTGGGCATAAACAGACCCCATTATGGCGAATTGAAGGAGATGCTCCGGTTTCGCATCGGAGTTCGCGCCTACATCCAGTAGTACAAAACCTTTACCATCGATTGTTGGAAGGGTGGGAGCCAATGCCGGACGTTCAATGCCTTCTATCCTACCTACCACAAACAGGCCTGCAGCCATTAGCGCTCCGGTATTTCCTGAAGAAATGCATGCATCGGCTTCTCCATCAGCCACCTGCTGTGCAGCCAATACCATCGAGGCGCTTTTCTTGCGGCGAACCGCACGAACAGGTTCATCGGTACTTAATATTTTTTCATCAGTATGTATAACCTTTATTCGGCCATGTTTCGCTAAGTATTGGTTAATCTCGGATTCATTGCCAATCAAGGTGATTTCCACATCGGAAAAAGTCTCGACAGCTTTGATCGCTCCCAAAACCTGTGCCTTGGGAGCATTATCGCCACCCATTGCATCTATCGTTATCTTCATTTTCTTTCATCCTTTACTAGCAAGTTAAGAGCGATACATTTCGAACTCACCTTTAAAAACCAGTTCATTACCTACGTAGCTTCTAACCTCCACCACGGAACGATCGTTGGTGTGGTCCACGTTTTTAACCCTCGCTTTAGCTACCACTCTTTCATTTTCCTTTACAGAACGAGTAAATAAAATGGATGCTTTCGCAGTTAATGCCAATTCATCATTTATGACTGCTACAGCCAATGAATTTGCTTGGGCAAAAAGGTGATGTCCCCTTGCAATTCCATTCCGTTTAAAGACATGTTCTTTATTTATATCCAAAATCGAAATTGCATTATCATCTAAATTAAGATCAATTACTTCCCCGATGATTTCATCCAAAGGCAATGCCCTGATTTCGTCACTGAATTTTTTCTCGGCCACGTTTTTAATACGTTCACGCAGTTCAGGTATCGATAATTCAAGACGGTCAAGCCTAATGGTCTGGACACTCACCGAATATTTTTCAGCCAGCTCCTCATCCGTTACAAAAGGATTCTGTTTAATCGTTTCGATTAATAATTGCTGGCGTTCCTTCTTATTTCTTCGCATTTGAAGGTCACCATCCGTAGTATTATGACTAGGTACTAATAGTAGTATATATATTTTAAAAACAGATTGCAAGATATTGCGTAAAATCTCACAATCTGCTATTGGTTTTTTATTCAGTTCAGTCCAGCTTTTCTCCAGTAAATACTCCCGTTCCCTCTAAATAGTTCCGTAACGGTGCATACTCCGGGGAATGCCAAAAGCTTTGGGAGGCAATCAATTTTGCAGCATCTGTCCTTGCCACTTCCAGGGTCCTGTAATCATGGACCATGTCGGCTACCTTGAACTCGGGAAGGCCGCTCTGTTTTTTACCGAAGAAGTCCCCGGGGCCACGAAGTTCCAAATCTTTTTCAGAAAGGGCAAAACCATCGTTTGTCTCGGTCATGATTTTCATCCGTTCTTTGCCGACTTCCGTTTTCGGATCAGCCAGCAGGATGCAAAAGGACTGATCACTCCCCCGTCCAACCCTTCCGCGTAGCTGATGCAACTGTGAAAGCCCAAAGCGCTCCGCATCATAAATAACCATCACCGTTGCATTTGGAACATTCACCCCAACCTCGACAACCGTCGTGGAAACAAGGATTTGTGCTTCATTGGCACTAAACTGCTGCATCACTTCTTCTTTTTCATCCGCGGGCAGCCGTCCATGCATAAGACCCACTTTGTACCTGTTCGCAAAGTATTGTGTCAGCATTGCATGAACATCAAGAACATTCTGTAAAGAATCGAGTTTCTCCGACTCCTCAATCAATGGACAGATGACGTAAGCCTGTCTCCCTTTCTTTAGTTCCTTTTCGACAAAGGTTAAGATCCGATCAAGCATTTGGTGTTTCGCCCAATAGGTTTCTATCGCTTTACGCCCGGCAGGCATTTCATCGATAGTTGAGACGTCCATTTCCCCAAACACTGTAATTGCGAGCGTTCGCGGAATCGGTGTAGCCGTCATGAAAAGCACATCTGGATTTGTACCTTTTTCACGAAGGATGCGGCGCTGCTCCACTCCGAAACGATGTTGTTCATCCGTTATGACAAGACCTAGGTTCCTAAAATTCACTTCATCCTGTATCAATGCATGGGTTCCTATCAAAAGATCTAGCTCCCCGGATTCCAGCATTTGCAATAGTTCCTTGCGCTTTTTGCCTTTTACCGAACTTGTCAACAATGCGACCTTTACACCACTCGGTTCCAACATCGCCTTCAGGGATTGTGTATGCTGCTCAGCCAAGATTTCCGTCGGGACCATAAGTGCACCTTGGAAACCTGCTGTAATCGTCGCCTTCAGGCATATGGCGGCAACCACCGTTTTTCCAGATCCGACATCCCCTTGAAGTAGACGATTCATCCTGTAGGGAGATTTCATGTCATTCATTATTTCCTCGACTACCCTATTCTGAGCGTTCGTCAAAGGAAAAGGGAGAGTTCCAACAAAGGCTTCCAGCTGCTCCATGTCAAACTCCTGTCCTATTCCTTTTGACTGCTCTCGCTGCACTTTACGAAGTGCCTGCATTTTAAGTTGAAACAATAAAAATTCTTCATACACAAAACGGCGTCGAGCCTTTTTCACCTCATTGGCCGATTGAGGGAAATGCATGGTACGAAGTGCATCGTTACGCGGCATCAGTTTGTATGCCGCCAATAATTGCGGGGGCAGATTTTCTTCTATCATTGTCCCATATTCAGAAAATGCATTGGAGATAAAGCGGCGGAGCCCTTTGACAGTAATGCTGCCCTTCACTGAGTACACCGGTTCGAACTCTTTCTCCCGGCTACGATCACCAACGTGGCATTCCGAGCCTGTAATGGTTTGGCGATGACGATCCCACTTTCCTGTTACCGTTACGGTTTCGCCTATCGTAAGCTTGGGCTTCAGATATGGCTGGTTAAAAAAAATGACATTTATTAAATATCTCCCAGTCAATACTTTAATCGTAAGCCTGGATTTTTTCTTTCCGAAGTACCCTAATGTGGGCACCGTATGAACCTTGCCTTCTATGGTAACCCGCTCATCATGCTCGACCGTTTCTAAATCCCTCAATCGGTAATCTTCATAGCGATATGGGAGGTGCTCAAGGAGATCCGCGACGGTATGGATCTCCATTTCCCCCAAAGTTGCTGCCGTTTCGGCCCCAATGCCTTTTACTGCTGTTATGGGTTCCCGTAAAGTCGAGTTCACTTCTTATTCAGCGGTAAGCCAAAGATTTTCGCTTCCAACTCCCGCCCAGTCGGTGTAGCCGCTAAACCTCCTTGTGCAGTTTCCCTAAGAGCCGATGGCATCGTTTGCCCGATTTTGTACATCGCATCAATCACTTCATCACACGGTATGCGGCTTGTAATCCCCGCTAACGCCATATCTGCGGCAACCATAGCATTGGCTGCACCCATGGCATTACGCTTCACACAAGGCACCTCCACAAGCCCAGCAACAGGGTCACACACAAGACCAAGCATGTTCTTTAATGTGATTGCCATCGCTTCTGCACTTTGTGCCGGTGTCCCTCCTGCCATTTCAACGATGGCTGCCGCTGCCATACCCGAAGCGGAACCGACCTCCGCCTGACAGCCCCCTGCGGCTCCAGAGATCGAAGCATTATTCGCTACTACAAAACCAAACGCCCCTGCTGTAAATAGGAACTCAATTTTCTGTTCGCGATTCGGTTTTAACTTATTTTGCAAAGCAAAAAGGGTTCCAGGCACAACACCAGCTGATCCGGCAGTCGGTGTCGCACAAATCGTTCCCATGGCTGCATTCACTTCGTTTGTTGCAACGGCTTTGCTTACCGCATCCAACAGCAGTTCACCGGATAAGGAATTACCGGATTCAATGTAATTCTGAAGAAGGACTGCATCCCCTCCCGTCAGGCCGGAAACGGACCGTACACCTTGAAGTCCTTTTTCAACTGCCTGTTCCATTACATCCAGGTTGACTCCCATCTGGCGGATGATTTCTTCACGGCTTTTTCCCGTTACTTCCATTTCCTGCTCTATCATCAGCGCTGAAATTTTTTTCTGCTTTGATTCAGCTAATTCTACTAATTCCGCTACATTTCGAAACATGATTTCTTCTCCTTCCTAAGTGGAAACGATTGCCTTATCAATCCACAATCCTTGCTACTTGAGTGATGTTGGGTAGTGCTGTAATTTCAGCGATGACATCATCCTCCAGGTTATGGTCCACTTCAATCGTCATCAAGGCCATCTTCCCTTTCTCTTTTCGGGAGACTTCCATCTGGCCAATATTGATTTGATGCTTGGCTAATATGTTTGAAACATTGGCAATGGCACCAAATCGATCATCATGAACGACGAGTATGGCAGGGTTGTGCCCGGAGAGCCTCAATTTAAACCCGTTCAGTTCGACGATTTCGATTTTCCCCCCGCCAATCGATATTCCGACAAGTTCCAGTTCACCATCATCATCACCTACTGTTATTTTTGCTGTATTGGGATGTTCAGGTACTGCTTCTTCTTCTCGAAAAGTGATTTTCATTTTCTTTTTGCGGGCTATTTCCAGCGATTCTTTGATTCTCTCATCAAATGTATCAAAATCAAGTAAGCCTCCTACAATGGCTACATCCGTTCCATGGCCTTTATAGGTTTTAGCAAACGATCCGTAAAAAGAAATATGGGCCCATTTTGGTTCCCGGTCGAATAAATTCCTGGCAACCCTACCGATCCTTGCAGCTCCTGCTGTATGGGAACTAGAGGGGCCGATCATAACAGGACCAATTATATCGAATACACTTCTAAATTTCATGATTTGCTCCTCCTTCTATACACTGGGAGTTAGTTTAATAATAAAGCCTGATATATTGTAATTACAATTACGCTGTCCGTAATCCTTCTTTTCAAAAAAATAAAACTGCATAGCCTAATGACATATGCAGTTTATTGCCTTTTATTTTTTTCGGGATCCTCCAAACATTGTGATGAATAAGTCTCCCTTATCTGGTTCTCTACTTATTCAATTGAAAAAATAAAAGAATATAAAGGTTGTTTCCCATTATGGACTTCAACTTCAACATCTTCGAAATTCTCATTACAAAACGCAACAAGACTTTCGACATCTTCAGCAGTGGTATCTTCTCCATATAAAATGGTAAGGATTTCTGAATCTTCGTCAATCATATTGGAGAGAAGATCTTTTGCCGCTTGAGTCATGTCTTTATCCTTCACTTTGATGGTGCCTTCAGCAATTCCCATGAAGTCCCCGGTCTCGATTGCAAGACCATCAATGTTGGTATCCCGGACAGCATAAGTAATCTGGCCCGTTTTCACATGCGAAAGGGCTTCGTTCATCGCTTTTTTATTCTCTTCGGCATCAAGTGAAGGGTTGAAAGCCAACAATGCAGCCATTCCTTGTGGTACTGTTTTCGTTGGAATTACAGTCACATGATCCCCAAGTACATCCGCAGCCTGATTGGCCGCCATGATGATATTTTTATTGTTAGGCAAGATGATCACATGATCTGCATATGCCTCTTCGACAGCTTTAACGATATCTTCCGTGCTAGGATTCATCGTTTGTCCGCCTTCGATGACGGACTTAGCGCCGATGCTTTTGAATAATTCGCTGATGCCAGCGCCCATCGCCACTGACACTACAGCGTACTTCTCTTTGGTGGACGGTTTAGTTTGAAGGGGTGTATTCGTCTCACCTACAATCGCAGTATGCTGTTCACGCATATTGTCAATTTTCATTTTTATTAAACTACCATATTGCTGTCCATAATTCAGGCACATGCCAGGCTGTTCAGAGTGAATATGTACTTTGACAACTTCATCATCTGAGATGACTAATAAAGAATCTCCGTATTCACTTAAATCATTTCTGAATTTTTCTTCATCAAATGATTTATTGGCAAGTTTTTCACTTTCCAAGCGGACCATGAATTCCGTGCAGTAGCCATATACGATATCTTCCGTGTTCATATGCCCTTGTACATTCATGTGATGTTCGGCACTGATCATGTCATCCATGCTTGGGCCATTTGCAGATCGGACTGGAAGGGCTTCACCTTTCAGCTCAGCAAGGAAACCTTCATAAACAAACACCAACCCTTGCCCGCCGCTATCAACGACTCCCACTTCTTTTAAGACTGGAAGAAGATCCGGTGTGCGTTTTAATGAAGCATTGGCCTCCGTAACGATTTCTTCCATTACCTGAATAAGGTCTATATGCTTTGCTGCTGATGAAACCGCTTGCTTGGCTGCATCTTTTGCAACCGTTAAAATGGTTCCTTCAACAGGTTTCATAACAGCTTTATAAGCTGTCTGTACCCCTGCTTCAAAAGCTTGGGCAAATTCTTCACTATTGATTTCCGATTTATGTTCAATCGCTTTAGCAAAACCGCGGAACAGTTGCGAAAGGATAACTCCCGAATTGCCACGTGCGCCCATCAGCAGTCCTCTTGAAAGGGACGTGCCCACTTTCCCGATGTGTTCCTGGACGTTATTTTGCACTTCCTTCGCTCCCGAAGTCATCGATAAATTCATATTCGTTCCTGTATCTCCATCTGGAACAGGGAAAACATTCAACGCATCAACCATTTGGGCATTAGCCGCTAAATGGTTGGCACCTTGAATGATCATTTCTGCAAAGCGCTTTCCGTTTAAACTTGTAATTGACACAAAACTTTCCTCCTATACTTAAGGGTTCGTCACACGAACTCCCTGTACAAAAATATTAACGGAATCAACAGCTAATCCTACAGTTTTGTCCAGAGTGTACTTTACCTTTGATTGCACATTATGTGCAACTTCCGAGATTTTCGTTCCATAACTTACGATAATATACATATCGATATGAACTTCTTCCTCTTCTTGACGGACAATTACACCCTTAGTAAAGTTTTCTTTTCTTAAAATTTCGGCAATGCCGTCTTTAAATTGTTTTTTGGAAGCCATTCCTATAATTCCGTAGCAATCCACGGCTGCACCGCCTGCTACAGTAGCGATAACATCATTAGAGATATCAATTTGTCCATACTTCGTTTGTAATTCGATAGACATTTTCTTTTCCCTCCCAAAAATCAAATCAACTAAAGACATTTTACTATAATGTCTATGGTTTTAAAAGTAAATGTCTTACGGTTCTATATATAATTCAATTTTGAAGTATGTATGTCAAGGTTTTTTTCTTGAAAGTAATTAACTGAAGTATTGCATTCTAACGGTAGGTATGATAAATTATTAAAGTATTTTACAAAGACTTAAGACGACTGCGAAAAACTTAAGCTTGTTGTAGTTAGGAGGGAATTTAACATGGCACGTAAATGTGTAATCACTGGAAGAAGAACTCGTTCTGGTAACAGCCGCTCTCACGCAATGAACGCTAGCAAGCGTACATGGGGCGCTAACCTTCAAAAAGTACGTATTTTAGTTGACGGTAAACCTAAACGTGTATACGTTTCTGCAAGAGCTCTTAAATCGGGCAAAGTAGAACGCGTATAATGTTACGGCATCCTCTTAGGATGCCTTTTTACTTGTAATGGCCGGTATTTAATGGGGATGGTTTTAATTCGTTGATCATGACTAGTCTGCATCAAGAAAGGAAGCCTTCACCCATTAATGGATGGCCGCCCCTTTCATTTTCCCGAAAAATAACACCTCCCTATATTCGAGAGGTGTCATGGAGATAAGTATCAGCCTTTTTTAAACGCTCCGAGCATAGCCCTTACCAAACTGCCCAGAACTTTTGGCAATTTAATCGTATAAAATTTCATCATGCCCCTCCTCTTTGCATCCCACAAATAAGATGAAGTGGAATTTTTCTATTACAACATAAGCTTTTAAGCGGATATAGGATGATCGTAATTATATCCGAATCTGCCCTAAGCATGAATTTTAATCACTGCTTCTTATCACCATTAATATGCCTTTCTCAAATGAAACATTCCCAGATTCGGAAATTAGTTCATTGCTGATGCAAAGCGTCGAACCTATTTCCAAGCTTGCATCATTCAGTGGGTATTTGAAACCCGAAAGTGTAATGCCGGTGACTTCCGCCGTTACAGGGAGCAATGACAAGTATTTCTTATCATCCAAAGCAGTGACCTCATATGAACCCGCTGTCTTTACTGTGAATATATTTTGCTGATCGACTATGTATATATCTGTATCGCCATGATATGGGAGGACACTTTCTTTTTGGAGCAGCTGGATATTTCCAAGAAAGTGGTCCATTCTCCCCCCTGTAGCGCCCAGAATGTGAATTTCACTTGGCTTTTGACTTATTGCCCATTTAAATGCAATTTCTAAATCCGTTTCATCCTTTTCCGAAGAATATAGATTGATTTGTTCCAGCCTTTGCTCAATCTTCTTGTATTCACCTTCCGAAACTGAATCAAAATCCCCAAAACCGCACTTAGGTTCGATACCTTCTTCAAGCAAGGACCATACTCCCCTATCAACCCCAACCCAAAGATCAGTCTTCTCCTTATACCATGTCAGATCCGGCCAAAGACATTCAGGACCTCCAGCCATTATGCTAATAATCATCTAAATCATCCTTTTCTATATATATTCAATTGATAAAAAAAGCCGATCACCATCATACGAATATGATAGTGTCGGCTTATATCACTTTCCCCGGATCTTTTGAATCGCTGCGTGTCGATCTTCTTGATTATATATTGCCGAGCCGGCCACTAGGACTGTCGCCCCTTGTTCAATACATAGTTTAGCCGTTTCTTCATTTACTCCACCATCAATCTCTATTTCCAAATTTTGATTATACATTCCTGCCATCGCCTTCACTTCGGCAATTTTGGGCAGTACGGATTTAATGAACTTTTGCCCGCCAAAACCCGGATTAACCGTCATCAGCAATACCATGTCAATATCTTCGATTATAGGTTGGATCAAGGAAGCTGGAGTAGCTGGATTAAGCACCACGCCTGCCTTTACACCAAAAGATTTAATCAATTGGATCGTCCGATGCAAATGAGTGCACGCCTCTACATGTACAGTTATATAATCGGCTCCCGCTTTCGCAAAGGCCTCGATATAACGATCGGGTTGTTCGATCATTAAATGAACATCAAGCGGAAGCTTTGTCACCGGTCGGATAGCATCAACAATTAGTGAGCCTATCGTTATATTCGGCACGAAATGCCCATCCATGACATCTACATGGATTAAATCCGCTCCGCCCCTTTCCACATCAAGAATTTCTTCTCCCAATTTTGCAAAGTCAGCTGATAAAATGGATGGTGCGATTTTAACCATTTTAATACCTCGGCTTTCTATCTCTGATTTCTTCTAAGAATTGCATATAATGCTCATATCGATAACGTGGAATTTCCCCGGCATCAACCGCTTCCTTCACTGCACACTTCGGTTCTTTATCGTGCAGACAGGCCCGGAATTTACAGTCTTCCCCATGCTTATGCATTTCCGGGAAGCAATAGGATAACCGTTCAGCTTCCATTTCCATAAATTCAAGTGAACTGAACCCTGGAGTATCCGCGACAAGTCCAGAGCCAATATGAATCAATTCAACGTGGCGGGTGGTATGCTTCCCACGTCCCAGGTGTGAAGAAATATCATCCGTCTTTAAAGCCAATTCAGGATTGATTGCATTCAGCAAAGACGATTTCCCAACACCGGACTGACCGGCAAACACACTGGTTTTTCCTTCCAGGTAAGGCACTAGTTCTTCTATTCCTCCAGCGGTAACTGAAGATGTCTCCAGTACAGTATAGCCAAGTTTCTGATAGTCCTTGATATACTGAGACAATTTCTTTTGGTTTTCAGCAGTAACCAAGTCAAGTTTCGTCACGACGATAATGGGTTCGATTTCGTTATCTTCGATCAGTACGAGAAATCGATCAAGCAAGGCTGGACTGAAATCAGGTTCCACTGCCGAAAAGACAAGGATTGCCTGGTCTACATTCGAGATTTGCGGACGTATCAATTCATTCTTTCGCGGTTTTATTTCGGTCACGGTCCCGTCCGTTTTATTTTCCGCTTCAAAAACCACATAATCACCCACAAGTGGCGTTACCTTATTCTTCCTGAACAATCCCCGTCCGCGGCATTGATAGACCTCTTCACCATCATGGACATAATAAAATCCACTTAATGCTTTGATAATTTTTCCTTCGGGCATAACCACACTCCTAATTATTAAATTTATTCTGGATATGAGACGGCTTGGTCGATAATGACCTGATTGTCCCGCATGACTTTATATCCTGCTTTCTTATCGGGGGAAACATTTAATTCGATCGTTCTCTTGGCATCTTCCAAGATAAAGAATGTTTCTTTAGGCTCCGTCATGCTATTTTTGATATCCTCAATGAAAATCTGAATTTTTTGCGCTTTGCCTGGCTCAACCGGGTCATACTCGATTTTGATTTCCTCCGTTACAATCTTGGGAGGAATCTCTTCTTTCCCTTTTGAAAGGACCACCTTCACAGTACTGCCCTTTTCCACCTTCGTAGCAGGTTCGGGTGACTGGGAAATGACAAGCCCCTCTGCTACGGAATCATCATAGATTTCTTCTTCGACATCTATCTTTATTCCACTCTCACTTGAATAATCATTAAGGCCAGCTTCATTGAACCCCGTTAAGTTCTTCAAGCTAAGCAGATCTTCCCCTTTACTGACCGTTAGCTCAAGCTCCGTTTCGGATGGTACGATTTCAGTGGCACCCGAAGGCGATTGTTCTATGATCGTACCAGCAGCACTGACATCATATTTTTCAGTCACGCTTATGTTTTTGAATCCCATTTTATCAAGCAGGGATTTAACATCCGAGTAGTCTCGACCTTCATAGCTGGACAATGAAATCGTCTCTTTGCCAATGCTTTGATAAATATCGATTTCTGCGCCTTCCTTGACCGTCTTACCTTCCTTAGGGTTGGTTTTGATTACAAGACCAGCTTCAACCTCTTCATCTTCAATCTCGATCGTTTCTCCAATTTCCAAATCCAATTCTAGCAGATCAGTAATGGCATCATCCAATTCTTTCCCTTTAAGGTCAGGGATCGTCACTTCCTTCGAAACAAGGAGGGGAGGTAAAACAGTGACAGATAAAACAGCAAGCAGGGCGAGAACTAAAAAGGTGGTCACCAAGATTGCAGGCATGTTCTTTCGTTTTTTACCTTTGTGTTCCGACTTGTTTTTTTGTTTTTTCTGTTTCTTTTGTTTTTTCTGTTTCTTTTTCGATTTAATCTCTGCTTCTGATTCACTTTCTTCATCGTCCGCATAGACTAATGTATTTTTTTCAGGACCCCTTATGATTGTCTCGTCAATGCTTGAAAGCTGATCATCCGTTATGACAGGGATGGCTTTTGTTGCATCATGATCTTCGGGAATCGCAAAAGGCAGTTCATTTGAACGCTCCGGATTAAGCGACGTCCGCATGTCATCTTCCATTGAGTCCACGCTCTCATAGCGGTGATATGAATCTTTGGCTGTCGCTTTCAAGATAATATTTTCCACACTCTGAGGTATTTCAGGGTTCCAGCGTTTTGGCGAAGGAGTTTCCGATTGTAAATGTTTAAGAGCTATCGAAACGGCTGATTCACCAGAAAAAGGCAATCTCCCCGTCAACAATTCAAACATGACGATGCCAAGTGAATAAATGTCCGATTTCTTATTGGCCATACCGCCTCTGGCCTGTTCAGGAGATAAATAATGAACCGAGCCCAAGACTGCATTGGTCTGCGTTATGTTTGTTGCACTTAGGGCCAATGCAATGCCAAAGTCCGTAATCTTGACGGTTCCTTCTTTATCAATCAAAATGTTCTGTGGCTTGATGTCTCGATGGATGATCCCATTATGATGGGCATGGGAAATCGCTGCCGTGATTTGCTTCATGATATCCAAGGCTTCATCAACTGGAATTGGATAATATTTTTGTATGTATTGCTTAAGTGTAAAACCGTCCACGTATTCCATTACAATATAATAGATGGAATCTTCTTCACCAACATCATAAATACTTACGATATTGGGATGGGCCAAACTGGTTGCCGATTGGGCTTCCCGATTGAAGCGCTTGATGAACTCTTCGTCATTATTAAAATCCATGCGAAGGATTTTCAATGCAACATCTCTATCTAAGATCATATCCCTTGCAAGGTAAACATTCGCCATACCGCCGCCGCCGACCATCTCGATCAGTTTATAACGGTCGTTGATTCTTCTACCAATCAACATTCAATTCACCTGCTTTCACTTTCTTCAGTAAATTGAACAAGCACAAGGGTGATATTATCTTCCCCGCCGTAGTGATTGGCCTTATCTATCAATGAATTCGCCTTTTCTTCAAGTGGCTGTCCATTGGTTACCGTTTCTTCCAGTTCCTGTTCGCTCACTTTATTCGTCAAACCATCCGAACAAAGCAATAGTAAATCATTTTCTTCAAAGATGACCGTCATAATGTCCATTTCCACTTGCGTTTCTGTCCCCAACGCTCGTAATAAAACATTTTTCCGTGGATGGTTTTCGGCATCTTCCTTCGAAATCTGCCCGGAACGGACCAATTCGTTAACAAGTGAATGATCTTCCGTGATCTGCTTAAAACCGCTCTCATTATACAAATAACATCGGCTGTCCCCGATGTTGGCAATGGTAGCAAACTTGTCGGTGCAAATGGCTGCAACAATGGTGGTCCCCATGCCCTTACATTCCGTATTCGCTTCTGCATGTTCAAAAAGCAACTGATTGACCAAGAAGATTTGCTGCTTCAGCCAATCCTCGGCATCATTTGCCGTTTCGATTCCGGTGGATACTTCCCAGCCCTTTTTCAGAAGGTCTATCGTCATTGCACTGGCTACATCCCCGGCACGGTGGCCGCCCATGCCATCTGCAACGATGGCAAGGCGAACGCCTTCCGAGTTATTAAAGATTCCGCCATTATCTTCATTATGCTGGCGGACTTTTCCACGGTCTGTCTTAAATATTGCCCTCATAGGGTCACCTCGTCTCTTCTTTGCGCTCCTTGGCCCGAAGCTGGCCGCAGGCTGCGTCAATATCACTGCCTTGTTCTCTTCGGATCGTTACATTAATGCCGCGCTTCTTCAATGTTTTTTCAAACTCAAAAATTTGGTCACGAGGTGTACGTACATAGTTGCGTTCAGGTACATAGTTAACCGGTATTAAATTGACATGGCATTTTATCCCGGTTATTAAATTTGCTAATTCTTCTGCGTGCTCCACTGTATCATTTTCCCCACCGAATAGACCATATTCAAAACTTACACGGCGACCTGTTTTTTCTGTATAGTATTTAATGGCTTCAATCAAGTCTGGAAGTTTGTAGGCCTTATTGATCGGCATCAATTTACTTCTCAATTCCGTGTTCGGTGCATGAAGGGAAACAGCAAAGTTTATTTGCATGCTTTCTTCGGCAAACTTATAAATTTTAGGAATGATTCCACTTGTGGAAACGGTAATATGACGCGCGCCGATGTTCAAGCCCTTTTCATGGTTTATATTCTTCAAGAATGACATCATATTATCGTAATTATCAAACGGTTCACCGATTCCCATGATAACGACAGAACTAACACGTTCTTCCGATTCGTCAAGTGCTTGCTGAACTTTAACGACCTGGGCAACAATTTCCCCTGATTCAAGATTCCGCTTCAAACCGCCTAGTGTCGACGCACAGAATGTGCAGCCAATTCTACATCCAACCTGCGTTGTCACGCAAATGGAGTTTCCGTATTCATGGCGCATCAGCACCGTTTCAATCGAATATCCATCATGGAGTTCAAATAAAAACTTTATCGTTCCGTCATTGGACGTTTGCTGAATCAAAGTTTTCAGTGTTGTGAAGGTGAATTGTTCTTCCAGCTTATCCCGTAATGATTTCGAAAGGTTGGACATATCTTCAAAACTGGAGACACGCTTTTTATAAAGCCAGTCATATACTTGATCGGCCCGGAATGCCTTCTCTCCATTTTGAAGAAGCCATTCTTTAATTTGGTGAAGCTCTAATGAGTAGATCGATGGTTTTTCTGGTGTCGTGTCTTTTCTTACTCTAGATGATTTAGTGATTTCTGCCATTACAGCACCTTCTTTCTAAAACTCGCAATAAAGAATCCGTCACTGCTAAAATATTGCGGAAAAACTTGCAGCGTATGACCCTCGATAAATGGCTGAACGCTTTCAGGCATTCTTGTGGACAAGGTTGCATCGCTTTCAAAATCCGGATGGCTTTCCAAAAATGCTGCAGCGACTTTGTCATTTTCTTCTTTATCCACCGTACAGGTACTATATACTAACCGTCCGCCTTGCTTAACAAGCGGGGCAGCCGATTCCAATAATTGTTTTTGTATACTTGAGAGTTTCATTATATCATCTTTTGTTTTAGTGTACTTTACATCAGGCTTCCGGCGCATGACTCCCAATCCGGAACATGGTGCATCGATCAGGACCCTGTCAAACCCTTCCTTATTAAAATGTTCTTGCACTTTTCTGCTATCAAGGGCCATGGTCTTAATATTGTTTCTGAGTTTTAGGCGCTCCGCCTGCTCTTTAATGAGCTTGACCTTATGCTCATGAAGGTCGAGCGCATATACTTGTCCTGTTGTCAAGCCTTCTGCGATATGTGTCGTTTTCCCTCCAGGTGCAGCACAGCAATCGAGCACAGCATCATTTTCATTCGCACCTAATGCATGGGCAACAAGCATTGAACTCTCGTCCTGAATCGATAAATACCCCAATTTATAGCTTTCTGAATGAGCAAGATTCCCTTTATAGCTGACGATTGCTTCGGGAACGACTTCACTTGCTTCAACATGATATCCTTCTTCCGTTAATATGCTGATCAGTTCACGGCGTGAAATCTTCTTTAAATTGACCCGTCCTGTCTGTAATGGCGCAGTTAAGTTGATTTCACACATTTCCTTGGTTTTTTCATAACCAAATTGCTCTACCCAACGCTGGACCAGCCAAATTGGATGACTTACTTCTATGGAAAGCCGTTCAAGATCATCTTTAATTTCCTCTAAAGAAGGAACACCATTTCTTTGAATATTGCGAAGCACACCATTTACCATCGAAGATGTACCCTTGTGTCCGCGCTTTTTGGAAATTTCGACAGCCTCGAAAATGATTGCATGATCAGGCACTTTATCTAAATAGACCATTTGGTAAACGGAAAGTCTTAGTAAATTGATGACCCAGCTTTGCGTTTTTTTAGGTTGTTTAATATACGGGTTCAAAAAATAATCCAAAGTCATCTTCCGCTGTATGGTACCGTAGCTTATTTCTGTAAGCAAACCACTGTCCACGACGGATAACTGATGCTTTTTAATCAAGTTATTCAATAATAGGTTACTGTAGGATTGATTTTTCTCTACAGATTCCAAAATATCGAGAGCGATTTCACGTACTCCCTTTTTAGTTTGCTTCATTCTGTTCTCCTAACTTCATGCCTGCTTTAATGAACGACCCGGCTCCGCGCAAGTAATCTTTCGCCAGCATTTTTTTCTTTCCTGAAGGCTGCAGTTCTGTTACTAGTATTGCCGTCTCATTGCCTGTCGAAACGATGAAACCATCATTTTGTACATCAATGACCGTGCCCGGCAAGGCCTGTTTGCCATCTTCAAGTTTCTTTACTTGCCAAATTTTCAAAATGGAACCGTCTAAGGTAGTATAAGCAACAGGCCAAGGATTCAGGCCGCGTATATGGTTATAGATGTCTTCCCCTGATTTCGACCAGTCGATTTTTTCCTCCGACCGTTTGATGTTAGGCGCAAAAGACGCTTTAGCCTCATCTTGCTTAATCGCCTGTAACTCCTCATTAATAAGTTTTGGAAGTGTCTCTGCAAGTAAATCCGATCCTATCTTGCTTAATTTATCATGCAGTGTACCGACATTGTCTTCTTCCTCTATTGTAACTTCCGCCTGAGTCAATATATCACCTGCATCCAATTTTTCGGCCATATACATGATGGTTATCCCAGTCTTTTCTTTCCCCTGTAAAATGGAATAATGAATGGGCGCACCTCCACGCAGTTCAGGAAGCAGGGAGGCATGTACATTAATACAACCGTACTTAGGGGCATCCAACAATTCATTCGGAAGGATTTGTCCGAAAGCCGCCGTCACCACTAAGTCAGCATTCAATGCAATGATTTTTTCAAGTTCTTCTTTTTCACGGATTTTTTCGGGCTGATAAACGGGTATCCCCTGCTTTTCGGCTTCGACTTTAACTGGCGGCGGCGTTAGTACCTTTTTCCGGCCTACTGGACGATCGGGCTGTGTGACAACAGCGATCACATCATACCCTTCATCGATGATCCTTTTCAATACCGGCACTGAAAAGTCCGGTGTACCCATAAAAATAATTTTTGTCATTCTTCTCCAAACCTTTCTAACTCTTCTTCCGAAATATACCGGGAAACCTTACTTGTAAATAAAACTCCTTGTAGATGATCGATTTCGTGCTGAAGGGCCCTTGCGAGGAAATCTTCCGCTTCTATCTCGAAAAAAGATCCTTTTCGGTCTTGTGCCCGGACTTTGACACGGTATGGACGCGATACTTCACCATATAAACTCGGGAAGCTCAAGCATCCTTCAACACCTGTCTGTTCGCCTTCCATTTCCAGCACTTCCGGATTAATCAGTTCGATTGCTGATCCTTCCTCTATTTCAACGACGGCCACTTGCTTTTTCACGCCAACCTGAGGTGCTGCAAGTCCAACGCCATCCGCCTCCACCATCGTTTCATACATGTTATTTAACAGCTTTGCCAACTTTTTATCAAAACTTGTTACTTTATCGCATTTTTGTTTTAAAATTTTTTCAGGAAACAAAACAATCGGTAAAATAGCCAAAATTAAAGGTACCCTCCTAGATATGAAAAACAACACTTCGTTATATAAAATCGCAAGCTGTTACAGCTCGCGGTAATCATCCATCTCTTAAACAATTACATCATGATCTGTGGATTTAAATCTATTGAAATCTGCAGATGATTTTGAGCGGTTTCTTTTTGGTAATGCTCCAAAAGTGTGCGTAAATGCTGATTAAGGTCCGGTTCTCGTTTGTATTTTATCAGACATTGATAGCGATATCTATTGTTGATTCGACTAATGGGCGAAGCAACCGGACCCAGTACGATAGAATCACGATTCAATCGCGAGCCTAAATAATTGGTAATTTTTTCAGTGACACTCACCGTTTTCATTAAGTCTTCATGTGAAACGGTTATAAGGACCACATAATAATAGGGAGGGTAATGACTTTGCCTCCGCAGATGCATCTCACGTTCATAAAAAGCATCAAAATCCTGTAAGGCAGAAAGCTCGATGCTGTAGTGCTCCGGCGTATAGGTTTGGATGACCACTTCTCCCGGAAGCTGATGACGTCCCGCCCTTCCGCTGACTTGTGTCAGCAGCTGGAATGTCTTTTCCGAAGAACGGAAATCAGGCAGATGTAGCATCGTATCAGCTGAAAGGACTCCAACAAGGGTGATATTAGGAAAATCAAGGCCCTTGGCTATCATTTGGGTGCCTAACAATATATCGGCCTTTCCTTCACCAAAGGCATTCAGCAACCGCTCATGTGAACCCTTCTTACTCGTCGTGTCAACATCCATTCGTATTACCCGTGCTTCAGGGAGGATTTTTGCAAGCTCTTCTTCAACCTTTTGAGTGCCTGTGCCGAAGAACCTTATATGTTCACTTTCACATTCGGGGCAAACGGAAGGCATTCCTTCTTCAAACCCACAATAATGGCATTTCATTATATCATTAAAGCGATGATATGTGAGTGAAATGTCACAATTAGGGCAGTTGATGACCAATCCGCAGCTTCGGCACATCACAAAGGAAGAATGACCCCTTTTATTTAGCATCAAAACTGTTTGCTCCCCCTTCTCAAGCCGGTCTTTCAGCTTGGTAAAGAGCAGCTCCGAAAACATGGAACGATTTCCCGTTCTCAGTTCTTCCCTCATATCTACAATATCCACTGCCGGCAACGCATTTTTATTCATCCTCTGGCTAAGGGTCAATAATTTATAGACGTTTTTCTTGGCTCGCGCAAAAGATTCAAGTGTAGGTGTGGCGCTGCCTAGAATAACAGGACACCTATATGATTTTGCTCGTTCAATGGCAACGTCCCTGGCATGGTACCTTGGCGTTTCTTCTTGCTTATAACTGGATTCATGCTCTTCATCAATGATGACCAGTCCGAGGTTTTCAAAAGGAGCAAACACGGCGGAACGCGCGCCCACCACAACTTTTACTTCTTTACGGTGAATTTTCCGCCATTCATCATATTTTTCACCTACGGATAAACCGCTATGCATGACCGCTACCTGCTCCCCAAATCGTTCCTTAAACCTCTTCACCGTCTGTGGCGTTAAGGAGATTTCAGGTACAAGCATGATGGCTTCCTTCCCTTTTTCAATGACAGAGGCAATTGCCTGTAGATACACTTCCGTCTTCCCGCTGCCGGTTACACCATATAAAAGGAAAACATCATGTTCATCATGATGTATTTTCTCGTTGATGGGCTTCAAGGCAGCTGTTTGTTCAGCTGTCAGTGTAAAGGGAGTGGATTTTTCGAACACACGGTTTTCATAAGGATCACGGTAAATTTCTTGATCCATTTCCGCCAAGGCCCCTTTTGATACAAGGGATTTGACGGTACCGCTTGATGTGTTTATCAATTCAAGCAATTCCTTTAACGGAATGGGTTCTTGATGTTCAATAAAGTATTGAAGGAGTTCCTGTTGTTTTTTTGCATGGCTGGATATGGCTGATGCCATTTCTTTCAGTTCCTTAGGGGATAGCAAAGATTTAATGACACGGACCGTCTTCTTATTAAGTCGGTTTTTCACATTATATACGAGCTCAAGATTGCCATTTTGCATTTCCTTTTGGAAGAGGGAGGCGTTCTCCCCTTCAATCACGTCTTTCCAGGATATTGAATCATTTTTTCCGAAAAGGTTTTGAATGAAGGGAGGGAGCCGATCCTTTTTATCTTCAACGACTTTGATCACTTTTTCATACTTTGCTTTCATCGCTGCCGGAAGCATGGCCTGTAGCGCTGAAATTTTAAAACACATCGCCTCTTTGGTCAACCAGTCACCCAGCTGAAGCAATTCATCATTAAGGATGGGCTCCAAGTCCATTGGTTCTTTTATATAGCGTAATTTCGCAAAGTCGCTTTTAGCTTTTAAGCCTGTGACGAATCCCTGAACCATTCTTGGACCGAATGGGACGATTACCCGCATTCCGGGCTTGATGACTTGGTTCCACTTTTCAGGTATGCGATAATCGAATTCTCGATCCGTTTGTTTAGCAGGTACATCCACGATGACGGATGCTATATCCATAAGACATCATTCCTTTTGCTTGCGAGATACTTCTGCCAGGATGCTTTTAGCTATATCCGCTTTACTCATTTTTGGAAGTTCGGTCGCACTTCCATCTTTATCGTAAATGGTCACGATGTTCGTATCCGTTCCAAATCCTGCCCCTGCAACGGTAACATTATTGGCAACGATCATATCTGCATTCTTTTTGACTAATTTTCCTCTTGCGTATTCTTCAACGTTGTTCGTTTCAGCCGCAAAGCCTACCAAGATCTGATGAGTTTTATTTTCACCGAGCTCCTTAAGGATATCCTTTGTCCGTTCAAATTCAATCACATTTTCCCCTGGCTGCTTTTTCATCTTTTGAGCATGATAAATCTTTGGTTTATAGTCCGCCACTGCAGCAGTCATGATTACGACGTCACTGGAATCGAACTGATCGAATACCGCATCATACATATCCGCTGCAGATTCCACTGGTATTACGCTAGCCTTGGAAGGTGGCATCAAGTTCACTGGGCCAGTAATCAATGTCACCTCAGCGCCCATTTCAATTGCCACTTCGGCTAGGGCATAGCCCATTTTGCCGCTGGAATGATTCGTCACGTAACGCACCGGATCTATTGCTTCACGAGTCGGTCCTGCCGTTATCAAAAATTTCTTTCCTTTAAGAGGCTGTTTCTGTGATTTGCGTTCACCGAAATATCGATTAAGGTGTTCTACGATTGTTTCTGGTTCCTCCAATCGTCCCTTCCCTACATAACCGCATGCCAAATACCCTTCACCCGGTTCAATGAATTGATATCCAAACGACCGAAGTGTCTCCATATTTTTCTGTACCGCTGGGTGGGCGTACATGTGCACATTCATTGCCGGCGCAACCCAGACAGGTGCTTCCGTTGCCAGTAGTGTTGTCGTGATCATATCATCCGCGATTCCATTGGCTACCTTGCCAATGATATTGGCTGTGGCTGGAGCCAACAGGATGATATCAGCCCAATCAGCCAAGTCGATGTGGGCAATGACTGAAGAATCCTTCTCATCAAAAGTATCTGTATAAACATCATTTCTCGAAAGGGCTTGAAAGGTGAGCGGAGTCACGAACTTACGTGCCGATTCACTCATGATCACTTTAACATGCGCACCTTCCTGAGTTAATTTACTTGTCAGGGCAGCAGCCTTATATACAGCAATCCCGCCGGTGACACAAAGAAGTACTTTTTTATCGATAAGCATGCAAATTTCCCCTAACTATACATTCTATTTTCTTCTAATTATGACGGAAAACCGAAGAAATTTCATTTGAAATGCGCAATAGCATATGGATTTCCCCAAACATTCCATATCTTTGCCTGCTTTCATCAATGACTTCCGTTACTTTAAAAAAATCAAAACAAACAGGCCTGACACCTTGGCCGCAGGAAGGAAGCACTTTCCAAATGTAACGCTCCTGTTTGCTTTAGGGTGTCAGGCCCGATAGGTCAAGCTATGTGTTCTCTTAGTTTTCCTCGTAAGAATTATCGTAAGTCAATTTACCGGAATGAATTTCTTCAAGGGCACGACCTACTGATTTATGGGAAACCGGTTTCGCTATGAGGCAATTATCTTTAATTTGCATTTCCCTGGCACGCTTAGCTGCCACTGATACAAGTGAGTATTTAGAATCGATTTTAAGTAATAGAGAATCAATTGATGGATATAACATAATTTATTCCGCCTCCAACATTTTTTTATATAAAGCAGCAACTCTTTCCCGACGGCAATGCTCGGCAATTACAATTGCATTAATTCTAGCACACGCAGCATCCACATGATCATTTTCAACAACATAATCATACAGATCCATAAGTTCTATTTCTTCCTTCGCCACTTTCATCCGTCCTTTTATCGCTTCCTCCGTCTCGGTCCCGCGAGTAACGATGCGGCTTTCGAGTTCGGTCAAACTCGGAGGAGCAAGGAAAATGAAAAGTCCTTCAGGGAATTTCTCCCGGACCTGTTTAGCTCCTTGAACTTCTATTTCCAGAAATACATCTTTTCCGGAATCGATTGTTTCACGGACATAATCCACGGGTGTTCCATAATAATTACCGACGAACTCAGCATATTCCAGCAATTTGCCCTCTTCGATCAGTGCTTCGAATTCCTCGCGTTTTTTGAAGAAATAGTCCACTCCGTCCACTTCCCCATGGCGAGGCAGCCGTGTCGTCATCGAAATTGAATATTCGAATGCCGTTCCTGGCTGAGAAAAAATCGCCTTCCTTACAGTTCCTTTACCAACACCGGATGGACCGGACAAAACGATTAATAAACCTTTTTCTCTCATATTGTTTCAGTTACCCCTCTTCTACGCTGTCATCTCTATCTTGAAGCCGTGCGGCAACCGTTTCCGGTTGAACGGCAGATAAGATAACATGGTCGCTGTCTGTAATTATAACGGCCCTAGTCCTTCTACCATATGTAGCATCTATTAAGGATCCGCGGTCTCGGGCGTCTTGGATGATCCTTTTAATCGGAGCAGATTCAGGGCTCACGATGGACACGATCCGGTTTGCGGAAACGATATTCCCAAAACCAATATTAATGAGCTTAATTGACATTTTAGTCCCCCATTCATATCTATTGTCACCTTGTTAGGTTCAACATAAACCGACTACTCGATATTTTGAACCTGTTCCTTTAATTTTTCAAGCAGGCTTTTCATTTCCACCACTTCTTTGGTAATGGCCGAATCATTTGCCTTTGATCCAATCGTATTGACTTCCCTATTCATTTCCTGGACAAGGAAGTCAAGTTTCCTTCCAATTGGTTCACTATGGGTAAGCGTCCTTGAAAATTGCTGTAAATGGCTATCGAGTCTGGTCAGTTCTTCATTTATATCACATTTATCAGCAAAAATGGCCGCTTCTGTCATAATGCGGCTATCTTCGATCAATCCTTCAGTCAACTCGGCCAGTTTGATTTCCAACCGGGCTTTATATTTTTCGACGACTGAAGGTGCATGAATTTTGACCCCTGTTACAATCTCACCAAACTTTTTAAGCTGGTGTTTCATGTCCAAGGCCAGTTCCTGACCTTCCAGAATCCGCATTTTTTTCAGATTTTCCAATGCCCCAGTGACCGCCTTCAATACCAGGGATTCCAAATCTGCAGGAACCGCTGGTACTTCTTCCGTCATGAAAATCGATTCAAGTTGCAGCAAATCCTGTAATGTAATGGAACTTTCCAGATTGTATTTTCCCTTGACCTCATCCATCAAACCCACATACTGATCAGCAAGATCCCAATCGATCTTCACCTTTTTGGAAACCAGGCTCTCACCTTCCACTGTAATGAAGATTTCAACCCGTCCCCTTCTTATGTATTGATTCGCCTTCTTCTTCACCTTTTCTTCCAAAACCAAAAGCTGGCGCGGCATTCGAATCGTATATTCACAAAAACGATGGTTCACGGTCTTAATTTCGGCAAAAACCTTGACCTGTTCGTTTTCCGCTTCTTCTCTTCCATAGCCCGTCATACTGGTAACCATGGTTCCACATCCTATCAAACATAATGTAGTAATTTGGCCCTTAACAATCATTATATATTAGCTACAGCACGAAAACTTTAGCTCACAAATAAAATACTACAAAAATAAAAAGGCAATAGAGCAAGACTCTACCACCTTAAAGATTATATCATATATCATTGTGCTTTTCTTGCTAAAAAGGTTCCAGCCAGTAAAAAAGTTGGAATGGATGCCATTCCTATTACTAATAGCCAATCCCTTCCCGAAATTGGTACCGTATGAAAGATTGTTTGTAAAGGCTGCACATACATGACGGCTACCATCAATAATAGGGAGGACAATACCGCCCCCACTAGATAAAGGTTTCCGAATGGATTTCTCGAGAAAATCGAACGTTCGCTTCGGCAATCGAATACATGTATTAGCTGAGCCAGGACCAAGGTGGCGAACGCAATCGTTTGTGCATAAGCAAGGTTATCCGGATTTGCACGATATACTACATAAAATGCTATCAATGTAGAAATACCGATCAGAAATCCGCGTGAGATGATCTTCCAGCCAAGCCCTCTTCCAAAAACACCTTCATTAGCGTTTCTTGGATTCCTTTTCATTACATCTTCTTCTGCGGCATCCAGGCCTAACGCCATCGCAGGCAGTCCGTCGGTTACAAGGTTCACGAATAAGATCTGGATTGGTATCAAAGGTAATGGCAAGGCACACAGCATCGCAAAAAACATGACCAAAATCTCCCCAACATTGGAAGCTAGCAGGTAACGGATGAACTTCCTGATGTTTTCATAAATATTCCTGCCTTCTTTAATGGCAGATTTAATGGTGGCAAAATTATCATCAACCAATATCAAGGAAGAGGCTTCCTTAGCGACATCAGTCCCCGTGATGCCCATGGATATACCAATATCCGCGGATTTTATCGCAGGAGCATCATTGACTCCATCCCCTGTCATTGCAACGACATGTCCCTTATTTTGCAAGGCTTTTACGATTTTCAACTTATGTTCCGGGGAAACGCGGGCAAATACAGAAACACTTTCAACAACTTCCTCAAGTTCCCCGACTTCCATTTCCGCCAATTGCCGTCCTTCAAGTACACGGTCTTTTCCTTTTAAAATACCAAGTTCCTTAGCTATTGCCTTTGCGGTTATGACATGGTCGCCAGTAATCATGACAGTTTTGATCCCGGCATCCCTGCATTCCTTAACTGCCTGCTTCACTTCCGGACGCGGGGGATCGATCATCCCCTGCAGTCCCATGAAGGTCAAATTGCGCTCAGCTTCGGTTTCATGAAGCAAAATCGTTCCTTTTGAAAGAGGTTTATAACCAACAGCAATCATTCGAAGTGCCTGCGAGGCAAGCTCATTCATGTCCTGTTGCACCCTTTCCTTACTCTTCTGATTCAATATTTCCGACTTTCCTTCCCAAAGAATCGTGTCGGACTGGGCGATCAATACGTCGGGGGCTCCCTTTACGATGACAAAATGATTATCTTTATCATCCTTCACTATGACACTCATCATTTTGCGGCTCGAGTCAAATGGAAACTCCTTGACTATCGTAAACCTCTTAGACAAGTGTCCCCTCGTCAACCCTGCTTTCATTGCCGCGACCAACATCGCCCCTTCTGTCGGATCACCGTCTAAAATATATTGTTTACCATTCTCCTTTAACTCAGCTTTGTTACAGAGCATGCCGAATGTAATTATTTGAAGCAAGGCATTATGGTTTTTCGGTGCAACTGAAACTCCATCTAAAGAAAACTCTCCGACAGGATTATAACCAGTACCGCCGACATCCCAAGTTTTCCCTCCGCTCCAAACCTTCGTCACCGTCATTTTGTTTTGTGTCAGTGTACCTGTCTTATCTGAGCAAATCACCGTTGCGCAGCCAAGCGTTTCTACGGCTGGAAGCTTGCGGACAATCGCTTTTTGTTTGATCATACGCTGAACGCCTAAAGACAAGGCTACGGTCACAATGGCTGGCAAGCCTTCGGGAATCGCTGCAACAGCCAAGGATACTCCGGCCAAAAACATCGTATAGAGGTCATGCCCTTGAATGACGCCAGTCAGGACCACGATTACAGTTAATATTAAAGCCGTGACGATCAAAATTTTGCCTAGCTGCTCCAACCGCCTTTGAAGCGGTGTTTCTTTTGTTTCTGCAGTCTGTAAGAGGTCCGCAATCTTGCCCATTGCCGTATTCATTCCTGTAGCGGTTACAATTCCGACTCCATTTCCTCTTGTCACCATCGTTCCCATAAAAGCCATATTTTCCTGATCACCGATACCTTCGACCTCATTCATCAACGGATCAGAACATTTAACGGCGGGAAGTGACTCGCCTGTAAGTGCAGACTCTTCTATTTCAAGGCTTGAATGGTCGATGATCCGTAAATCGGCACCAATTCGGTCACCGCTCGAGAACTTCAGGATGTCCCCTACAACGACTTCTCTCGAAGGGATTTTCAGCCATTGGCCATCCCGAAGAACGTTAACTTGCGGCGCTGCCATTTCCTTTAGGGCATCCAGGGATTTTTCTGCCTTCCGTTCTTGAAAAAAACCAAGTAATCCATTCAAAAAAACAATCGCCATGATGGCAATCGCATCGATATATTCACCCAATATCCCTGAGACTAAGGTCGCGGCAAGTAAAACTATGACCATGAAATCTTTGAATTGGGCGAAAAATAAAAGAATGGCAGACTGTTTTTCGCCTTCCTTCAATTCGTTAAAGCCATGCTTACGCAGCCTGTCCTTTACTTCATCATCGTCCAAACCGTGTGTAACGTTTGTTTGAAGGGCTTTCTCCATTTCCTGATTATTCATTTCCCTGAACTCCATCAAGTATCACACATCCCTTTGAATAGAATGAAATAGCTCCTGTATACATCTCAACAGGCGCTATTTGCTTTACTCATCCAACACCTGCCTGCTTACCGATACATAAAACAACCTGCTCTTCTTCCATGATTATTCAGACTCGTCCAAAATAATGCTATAATTAAACAGAATTGCGGAAAGAAGAACGATTCGGATTATATAATGAATGAACGACCGCCAATCATGATGAATGGTCAAAGTTTGCAATTAATCTCAGGAACCTAAAAAAATAGCATCCATTCAATATATCTGAACTGCAACTCCAGCTTTTCACCCAGTTCGCCAAAAAACTGTGATATAGCTATAATGGGCTGCCCTGATGCATTGATAACACCTAGCAAAATGAGTATCTTAGAAAATTTTATGTAAAGGAAGTAAAAATAGAATGTCATTTGATGGATTATTTACGAAAGCGATGACGGAAGAAATCGCTTCTTTATTAAAAGGTGGACGAATCAATAAGGTCCATCAGCCTTATAAAAATGAAGTAATACTAGTTGTTCGTGCTGGAGGTAAGAACCATAAGCTCTTATTATCAGCACACCCAAGTTATTCAAGGGTGCAATTGACCGAGGAAAGTTATGAAAATCCTAAAGAAGCACCCATGTTCTGCATGCTTCTTAGAAAGCATCTCGAAGGCTATACGATAGAAGATATTTATCAATATGAACTTGATAGGATGATCATTTTTGAAGTGAAGGGCCGCAATGAGCTTGGTGATGTCTCTCAAAAGCAGTTAATCATCGAAATCATGGGGCGTCACAGCAACATTGTTTTAGTCGATAAAGAACGGAATATGATTTTGGACAGCATTAAGCATGTTTCACATGCCGTTAACAGTTATCGGGCGATATTGCCTGGCCAGGAGTATAAGGCTCCGCCCGCACAAGAAAAGAATAATCCCTTCGAGGCTACCGAGGACGACATAAGGAAAAATATTGACTTCAATGCAGGAAAGCTGGATCGACAGCTTGTTGCCCATTTTTCAGGAGTTTCACCATTAGTTGCAAAGGAAGCCGTCTACCGGGCTGGATTGGCCAACAGCACGACCCTTCCATCAGCTTTTTTAAGGATTATCCAAGACATCTCGGAACAGAGCTATGCTGCGACGATCAAACAAGATGGTGGAAATAAAGAAGTTTTTTATATGCTTTCACTGGAGCATCTGACTGGAAATCAACGTACATTTTCTTCATTGAGCGAGATGCTCGACCGCTATTACTTCGGAAAGGCAGAAAGAGATCGGGTTAAGCAAAAGAGCCAGGATGTAGAACGTTTCATTACGAATGAAATCGAAAAGAACTCAAAAAAAATCGGGAAGCTCGAACGTACATTAAAAGATACGGAACGCGGAGAACAGTATCAGTTGTTCGGTGAGCTGCTTACAGCTAATCTATATCAAATGAAAAAAGGCATGAAGGAAATAGAAGTCGTCAATTATTATGATGAAGAACAAAGTATGGTCACCATCCCGCTTGACCCATTAAAAAATCCATCAGATAATGCACAAAAGTACTTCTCCAGATACCAAAAGTCCAAAAATGCAGTCGGAGTCGTCCAAGAACAAATCGAAAAAACAAAATTGGAGTTGGCCTACTTTGAAGCCTTGCATCAGCAGCTCCAATCAGCTTCACCCAGAGATATAGAGGAGATTCGCGAAGAACTTCAGGAAGAAGGATACATTCGGCAAAAAAAGAAAAAAGGCATGAAAAAGCCTGCAAATGCAAAACCGCAGCTTGAAACATATTATGCTACAGATGGAGATCTCATTTTTGTCGGGAAGAATAATAAACAAAATGATTATCTAACGAATAAGTTTGCACGCCGTGATGAAATATGGCTTCATACCAAAGACATACCTGGCTCACATGTTGTGATTCGAAATGAATCGCCAAGTGAAAAAACGATAAAAGAGGCAGCAGTATTGGCAGCTTTCTTCAGTAAAGCAAAGCAATCGAGCTCAGTTCCCGTTGACTTCACACAAGTTCGCCATGTTAAGAAACCGAATGGTTCTAAGCCTGGTTTCGTGATCTATGAGCAGCAGCAGACCGTATATATTACACCTGATGCCGATACCGTCATACGCTTAAAGGAAGCGGTAAAAGAGTAAAAAAAATAGAGGTGGCCCAATCTCCGTGATTGGGCCACCTCTATTTTCATGCTGAAATCCAAGCTGTATCAGCCGGATTCTCCCGCCATTTTTTTAGCTTTTCCAATTCATCTGCTGTGATGTACCCTTTTTCATTAGCGACTTTTATTAAAGTCGAGTAGTCACTCAACGAATGGTTAATAATGCCCTCAGCGCCGAATTTTTCTTTTCCCTTTTCCAATTCATAAGTAAAGATCGAAACGACTCCTAGAACATCACAGCCTGCTTCTTTCAGCGCGTTAACAGCAGTAATCACACTTCCGCCGGTTGAAATCAAGTCTTCAACAACCACCACTTTTTGTCCTGGAACAGCGCGGCCTTCGATTTGATTGCCCTTTCCGTGCTCCTTGGCTTTAGATCGAACATAGCACATCGGTGCATTTAATTTTTCACTCACCCAAGCTGCATGCGGAATGCCGGCAGTTGCTGTGCCCGCTATCAGTTCAGCCTCAGGGAAATGCTGTTCAATCAATCCTTTCAATCCTTCCGCTATTTCATTGCGAACCTCTGGGTACGAAAGGGTTAAGCGGTTGTCACAATAAATAGGTGATTGAATTCCAGATGCCCAAGTAAATGGGTCATTCGGCTGTAGGTACACTGCTTTAATTTCCAATAGATGTTCAGCTATCTTATTATTTAACATGATATTCCCTCCCAAGCTGCTTTCATATCCAAATAAGCCCTTAATGGATCTTCCGCCCCCGTTATGGCTCTCCCTACAACGATCGCATCCGCTCCAAAATCCCTAGCCTGTTCAGGCGTGGCAATTCTCTTTTGATCATGCGTCTTTCCACCTGCATTTCGGATTCCAGGTGTGACCGTTAAGAATTCATGACTGATGCGTTCATGTATGTTCTTTACTTCATGGGTGGAACAGACGACGCCATCCAATCCTGCCTGTTTAGTAAGTTTTGCATAATGGAGGACCGAATCCTCCAGAGATCCGGCAATGTTTTGCTCAACATTCATTTGTTCTTGTGACGTGCTCGTCAGTTGGGTAACCCCAATGCATAATGGACGTTTTTTACCAGCGGACGTTCCCTTATCAAGGCCTTCGATGGCTGCTTCCATCATCATTTGGCCACCCGCCGCATGTACATTGACCATGTCAGCACCTAAAGTTGCCAATCCTGTCATGGCCATTTTGACCGTATTCGGAATATCATGAAGCTTCAGGTCCAAAAACACATCGTGGCCTTGCTCTTTTACGAAAGAGATTATTGATGGTCCATTCTGATAAAATAATTCCATCCCCACTTTTACAGCCAGTTTTTCCGAGTGGAACTGTTTTAGGAATTTCTCTGTTTGAATGAAGTCAGGGAAATCAAGAGCGATAATTAGTGACTGTTTCATTCTGCTTCCAGCTCCTTCCGGTACATTCTGAAATATGGTCAAAACCCAGCTCATCCAGCAATTTCGGTAATTCTTCGATGATGGTCGGGCATACAAAGGGATCCACGAAGTTCGCGGTTCCCACCGCAACAGCACTGGCACCCGCATAGAAAAATTCAATGACGTCTTCCGCTGTAGCGATGCCGCCCATTCCGATTATTGGAATCGACACTTGCTGGCTTACCTCATAAATCATCCGGAGCGCAACAGGTTTTATTGCAGGACCAGATAACCCACCCGTTCTGTTCGAAAGGATCGGTTTGCCAGTCTTTAAATCCAATCGCATGCCGACTAATGTATTTATCATTGTCAACCCGTCGGCCCCGCCTTCTTCTACAGCTTTGGCCATTTCCACAATATTACTGACATTCGGTGAAAGCTTCACATATACAGGAACGGAAGATACTTCCTTGACCGCCTTGGTTACCTCTTTGGCAACTTCCGGTACCGTACCGAAAGCGATGCCTCCTTCTTTTACATTCGGACAAGAGATATTCAATTCAAGTGCTTTTACATTCCCCACCTTGCTTATTTCCCTGGCAACCTTTACATAGTCAGCTATTTGCGAACCTGCAACGTTGGCGATGATGGGAACATCATACCCACCTAGCCAGGCCAGTTCTTCACTGATGACCTTTTCTAAACCTGGATTTTGCAAACCGATGGCGTTCAGCATTCCTGAAGAGGTTTCCGCAACACGCGGAGTCGGGTTACCGAATCTCGGCTCAGGAGTGGTCGCTTTAATCATGATCGCCCCAAGAATATCCAAGTCGAAAAACTGACTGTATTCGCGGCCGAATCCAAAGCATCCAGATGCTGGCATGACCGGGTTTTTCAAGTGTAATCCTGGTAATTCAACTGAAAGCCTGCTCATAATAACACCTCTCCTGCCCGGAATACGGGTCCATCGCTGCATACCTTTTTATAACTGAAACCAGTTGGATCATCCCCTGTATGACACACGCAGGCAAAGCATGCACCGATGCCGCATCCCATCCTTTCCTCGAGGGACAGGTAAAGCTTTTTCTCACGATAGCCCGCTTCCAAGGCTTTTAACATTGGTGTAGGCCCACATGAAAAGATCGTTGCAAACTCTTGCTCCAGGTTGTCTATTACAGTCGTAACAAATCCTTTTGTCCCATATGAACCATCCACTGTGGCAATATAGGTATCACCTAATTCACTGAATTCTTTTTCGTAAAAGATGGCTGATTTGGTCTGGAAGCCCAATACATGGATTACCCTAACACCTTTCGCAACCAACATCTGTGATAATTGATACAGGGGCGGGACACCAATCCCGCCACCAACCAATAATGCCGTTTCGCCCTTTTTGGCCTCATGAACGGGAAATCCGTTGCCAAGGGGTCCAAGGATATCGACCGCTTCCGCCTCTTTACGCTGTGATAACAGCGTCGTTCCTTTACCTTCAGCCCTGTATATCATCGTGAACTGTTTTTCACTGTTGTTGTAAGAAGAAATTGAAATCGGGCGTCTCAACAATGGCTCAGTGCCTTCTGTTGTCTTGACTTGGACAAACTGACCTGGTTGATTCATCTCTGAAACCAATTCACCTTGCAGAGTAAGTTCAAAAATGGATGGGGCCAGTTCCTTATGATTTAACACCTTCATTCTTTCCTTCTTGATCATATATAGCTCACCTCACGACTTTTTTCCGTTTTTCCCATTGCTTCTGCCGAGAAGGTCATGGATTCTATCACTCTTAAAATAGCTTCTGCCGTATCAAGTGATGTTAAGCAAGTGACTCCATTTTCAACCGATTCACGTCGGATTCTGAAACCATCTCGGGCCGGCTGCTTACCTTTTGTCAAAGTATTTATGACAAATTGTGCTTCCCCGTTCCGGATAACATCAAGCAGGTTTGTACCTTCTTCGCCAATTTTACCGACAATCGCAGTCGGGATGCCGGATTGCTCCAATAGGGCAGCAGTTCCGCTGGTGGCTATCAGCTTGAAACCGATATTATGGAAACGTTTTGCTAAAAGTAGCGCTTCTTGCTTATCTTTATCCGATATCGTCAATAACACCGAACCATGCCCCTTAATTTTGAAACCGGAAGCGACCAGCCCTTTATATAAAGCCTTTTCAAGAGTGCTATCTTTCCCCATTACTTCACCGGTCGATTTCATTTCAGGTCCGAGTGAAATGTCCACACCTCTTAATTTTGCAAAAGAGAAGACCGGCACTTTCACATAGACCCCAGTTTGTTCTGGCACTAACCCCGATTTGTAACCTTGACTTTCAAGTGTGTGGCCCAAGATGACCTTCGTGGCTAAGTTAGCCATCGGCACATTCGTAATTTTACTTAAGAATGGAACGGTTCGGCTGGAACGTGGATTTACTTCAATCACATACACTTCTTCATTGCTGATGACATATTGAATGTTCAAGAGACCAATTATATTCAAGCCTTTTGCCAATCGGGTCGTATAATCGATGATTACTTCTTTTTGTTTTTCCGTTAAGTTTTGAGGCGGATAGACTGCAATCGAATCACCTGAATGGACGCCAGCGCGTTCGATATGCTCCATGATTCCAGGGATAACGACCGTTTCACCATCGGAAATACCATCGACTTCGATTTCCTTACCCGTTAAGTAGCGGTCTATCAGGACAGGGTGATCCGGATTTATTTTCACGGCATTTTTCATGTAATGCAGCAATTCTTCTTGTTTATAGACGATTTCCATCGCTCTTCCTCCGAGAACATACGATGGCCTTACTAAAACCGGGTACCCAATATCTTCAGCGATGACGATTGCTTCATCAACCGATGTTGCGGTTTTACCCTTTGGCTGCGGAATGCCTAAATCCTTAAGTGCTCTTTCGAATTTATTTCGATTTTCCGCCCTATCCAGGTCTTCAAGTGAAGTACCAAGGATCTTCACTCCTCTTTCAACAAGACCATCTGCAAGGTTGATTGCTGTCTGTCCACCAAACTGGACGATGACCCCTTCCGGTTTTTCCAAATCGATGACATGCATGACATCTTCAATAGTCAAAGGTTCGAAATAAAGTTTGTCGGAGATACTGAAATCCGTCGAAACTGTTTCGGGATTGTTGTTGATGATGATCGCTTCATATCCCGCTTCTTTGATCGCCCATACCGAATGTACGGTCGCATAATCAAACTCCACTCCTTGCCCGATCCGAATTGGGCCTGATCCCAGAACAATGACACTTTTCTTGTCAGTGACGATGGATTCATTCTCATCTTCATATGTCCCATAAAAATACGGTGTTTCCGATTCAAATTCGGCAGCACATGTATCGACCATTTTGTAAACAGGGATGATTCCTTGCTGTTTCCGGTACTCATAGACGTCAATTTCGGGAACTCCCCATATTTCTGCGATCGTATTGTCAGAAAACCCTAGTTCTTTAGCCTTTTGCAATACTTCGCGATCAAAGGAATGTTCTTGAAGCTGCTTTTCAAAGTCGATTATCTTTTTCAGCTTATGCAAGAAGAATAAATCGATCTGGCTCCATTCGTGGATGGTTTCGATCGTCTTCCCCCTTCTTAACGCTTCGCCGATATAGAATAACCGTTCATCTCCAGCTTTTCGGATCCGTTTCTCTATTTTTTCATCCTCAAACTCGTCATTCAATTCAAGATGGTATATACCCGCTTCAAGGGAACGAACAGCTTTTAGGATGGATTCTTCGAATGTACGGCCGATTGCCATGACTTCTCCGGTCGCTTTCATTTGGGTCCCGAGCCTGCGGTTGGCGCTTTCGAACTTATCGAATGGCCAGCGCGGAATTTTTGTAACGACATAGTCCAGGGCCGGTTCAAAGCTGGCATAGGTTTTGCCTGTGACCGGGTTCATCATTTCATCAAGCGTCAAACCAACGGCTATCTTAGCCGCAAGCTTAGCAATTGGATATCCTGTTGCTTTTGAAGCAAGTGCAGACGAACGGCTGACCCTTGGGTTCACTTCAATGACATAATATTGATAGCTGTTTGGATCTAGAGCAAGCTGAACATTACATCCACCTTCAATTTTCAAGGCACGGATAATCTTCAAAGACGTATTTCGAAGCATTTGATACTCTCTGTCACTTAATGTTTGGCTTGGTGCGGCAACTATTGAATCGCCTGTATGGACACCGACAGGATCGAAGTTTTCCATATTACAAACGACTATCGCATTATCATTGGAATCACGCATCACTTCATATTCCACTTCTTTGAAACCGGCAATGCTCTTCTCAAGCAGACATTGGTGAACCGGGCTGCTTTTCAGGCCACCCTCAACAATCTCGATCAGCTGCTCTTCGTTATCACATATCCCGCCACCTGTTCCGCCAAGCGTGAAGGCTGGACGAACAATGACCGGGTAGCCGACTCGTTCAACGAATGTATAAGCCTCTTCCAAGTTATGAATAATGTCGCTGTCAGGTACTGGTTCCCCTAGATCGTTCATTAGCGTACGGAAAAGGTCACGGTCTTCCGCTTGTTGGATAGCTGAAAGTTTGGTTCCAAGAATCTGCACATTGCATTCTTCCAGGATTCCTGCTTCGGAAAGCTCGACTGCCATGTTCAAGCCAGTCTGTCCGCCCAAGGTAGGTAACAGTGCATCCGGGCGCTCTTTACGAATGATTTTGCTGACAAATTCCAATGTGATCGGTTCGATATAAACCGCGTCAGCCATTTCACTGTCTGTCATGATTGTAGCAGGGTTAGAGTTAATCAGGATCACTCGATAACCTTCTTCTTTTAAGGCTATACACGCTTGGGTTCCTGCATAATCGAACTCGGCGGCCTGTCCGATGACGATCGGACCGGAACCAATTACTAGGATGCTTTTTATATCAGTGCGTTTTGGCATGTTTTTTCCCCCTTGTTGGTTGCAGCTTCAATCATTTGTAAGAATTCATTGAATAAGTAGTTGGCATCTTCAGGTCCTGGTGATGCTTCCGGGTGATATTGTACGGTGAACGCCGGAAACTTTTTATGGCGCAGACCTTCAATCGTATCGTCATTCAATGCTGTATGTGTCACAATAAGATCTGTACTTTCAATGGAAAGTTCTTCAACTGTATATCCATGATTTTGAGATGTGATGGATACCTTTCCGGTACGAAGGTCCTTAACCGGATGATTAGAACCTCGATGGCCGAATTTTAATTTTTCCGTATCCGCCCCGTTTGCAAGTGCGAATAATTGATGTCCTAAACAGATTCCGAATAACGGCACTTGCGTTTGGATTGTACGGATCATTTCAAGGGTCTCATGAACACTTTTCGGATCTCCAGGACCGTTTGAAAGCATCACGCCATCAGGATGATATTGCATCACTTCTTCGGCCGTGACGTTATAAGGTACAACCACGACATCACAGCCGCGCTTCGTCAACTCACGTAAAATCCCATGCTTCATGCCATAGTCTACAAGAACTACCCGCGGGCCTCTGCCCGGGCTGGAATAAGGTGCTTTTGTTGAAACCTGTTTCACTTGATTAGAAGGAATCACCGTTGCTTTCAATTGGGAAACCACTTCTTTTGCATCTTTATTGATATTGCAGAGCGCCCCTTTAAGTGCACCTGATTTCCTGATGATTCTTGTCAGCTTTCTTGTATCGATTCCGCTTATTCCAGGAATGTTCTTCATTTTCAGATATTCATCAAGTGATAATTGGTTTCGCCAGTTGGAAGGAAGTTCTGCTGTCTCCTTAACGACGAATCCTGATATCGCTGGATTGATGGATTCAAAGTCATCCCGGTTTATCCCGTAATTCCCGATTAATGGATACGTAAGTGTAACGATTTGACCGCAATAGGATGGATCGGATAGAATCTCCTGGTAGCCCGTCATTCCTGTGTTAAAAACGACTTCACCTATTTTTTCTACGTCCCCACCGAATGCTTCCCCAAGGAATACTGTCCCGTCTTCTAAAATTAGCTGTCTTTTCATCCTTGAACACGTCCTTTTTCCCAAGCTATTTTTCCTTCCGCAATCGTCATGACTGGCCAGCCATAACATTTCTTTTCATTAAAAGGTGTATTTTTCCCTTTTGAAGCAAACTCTTCAGCATTAATTTCTTTTTCCGTTTCCAAATCGATGAGCACGATATCCGCAGTAGCACCTTCCATTAACTCTCCATAAGGAAGGGAGAAACTTTCAGATGGTTTGATGGTCATGAAATCGATCAATTGCTTTAATGTTATGACGCCCTTTTTAACCAATTCGGTGTAAAGCAGCGGGAAGGCCGTTTCCAATCCTACTATTCCGAAAGGAGCCAGCTGCATTCCCTGCGCTTTTTCCTCTGCCGCATGCGGGGCATGATCCGTTGCTATAAAATCGATGGTTCCGTCAAGCAGTCCTTCTATCAACGCATCCCGATCTTCACGGCCCCTTAATGGCGGGTTCATTTTATAATTCGTATCAAGTCCCGGTATATCATCTTCACACAATAATAAGTGATGCGGTGTAACTTCGGCTGTGACGCGGATACCGGCACGTTTTGCATCCCTTACCGTCCTTACCGATTCCTTCGTGGATATATGGCAAACGTGATAATGGCAATCCGCTGCTTCCGCAAGGAGGATATCCCGGGCAATATGTACAGCTTCACATACGGACGGAATTCCATTGATCCCCTGTTCTTTTGAGAATCTTCCTTCATGGACGGAGCCTTTATTGATTAAGCTATTGTCTTCACAATGAGCAACTATGGCCATATCTTGAGCGGCTGCCCGTTTCATCGCTTCCAGCATCATCCCGGCTTCTTGAATTCCTACGCCATCGTCCGTAAAGGCGAAAGCACCCTTTTGTTTTAATGAAGAAAAGTCGGTCAACTCCTTACCTGCTTCCCTAATCGTAATGGATGCATATGGGAGTACCCTGACATGAGCCGTTTCTTCAATTTTCCTGTTAAGCGCTTCTAGATTCTCCACTGTATCAGGAACTGGCCTTGTATTAGGCATCGCCGCTACCGTAGTGAAACCGCCTCTTGCCGCTGCAAGCGTTCCACTTGCGATTGTTTCTTTATGTTCACCGCCAGGTTCGCGTAAATGGACATGCAGGTCAACGAATCCTGATGTAATTAGTAACCCTTCAGCGTCAACTACCTTACAATTTTCCGTCGCCAGATTCTCGCCGATTTTTGTAATGACCTTGCCATCTATTTCAATGTCCGCTTTTTTGAATGAGTTTTGATTATCTAGCAATACTCCATTTTTGATTACTGTTTTCATGAATGTTTCCCCCTTCGGATTGTTCAAGCACATTTTTTAGTACGGCCATTCTTATGAACACGCCATTCTCCATTTGTTTAAAAATTCTTGAGCGGCCGCATTCGACTAAATCACTGTCTATTTCCACACCGCGGTTTATTGGTGCAGGATGCATGATGATCGCATCCGGTTTCATATTTTTTTCGCGTTTTTTGGTCAGGCCGAAACTTTCCAGATAATCTCCATTTGCCTGATCGTATTTCTCAATATGCCTTTCATGCTGTATTCTGAGCAGCATGACCACATCCGATGTAGCTACCGCATGATCGATGTCTTCATACCTTCCTAAGCTGTTTGTTCTGTCAAACCATTCAGGCGGACCAGAAAATACGACATTCGCTCCTAGACGAGTTAATGCTTCTGCATTCGATTTCGCAACCCGACTATGCCTCACATCACCGATTATCGCAATCTTCAGACCCTTGAAACTTTTAAATTCTTGTTTTATCGTCAATAAGTCCAGTAATGATTGGGTTGGATGATTTCCGCAGCCATCCCCTGCATTAATTATTGGAATCCCGATCTTCTCATTCAATTCGTCAAAATAATTATCCTGTTCATGACGGATGATCAAGGCATTTACACCTATTGCTTCTAACGTTTTAACAGTGTCATATAAGGTTTCCCCTTTTAACACGGATGATGTACCCGCATCAAAAGGAATGACCTCAAGCCCCAATTTTCTTTCAGCCATTTCAAAGCTTGATTTTGTACGTGTGCTTGGTTCAAAGAAGAGATTGGCAACTGTGGTCTGCTGCTTTGGATTCCAGCGAGATCCGTTGGCAAAACACTCTGCCTCATATAAAATTCTTTCAATTTCAGTTAAAGTCAATTCATTCATGGTCAATAATTTTTTCATCGATCCTGCTCCTTTCACATTTGTGATGCGGGGCATAAAAAACACCCCGCCATTAAGGACAGGGTGTAGGTCATAAAGATTGTGAGGACACGGAATGGTTTACACTTTATCCCGTTCTCATTCATCTTTACAGCAACACCCTTTTAAGCCTCTCTGGACTTCTTTTAAAAGGTGAATTTATTGTTTTGATGCAGTATCTTATTTTTCAAATATATCCCCGGATATTTTTTCCCGGTCCGGAAGAATCAAGTTAAGAAGGATTCCGACGATGGCTGATAGTGCCATTCCCGAAAGGGATACCGTTTCCGATAGTTGTACGAACGCTCCTCCGATTCCTAACACCAGGATGACTGAAGCTATCATCAGGTTTCTTTTCTTGTCAAAATCGACCTTATTATCAATCAGCATCCTCAATCCACTTGATGCGATGATACCGAAGAGCAAGATGGAAATGCCGCCCATCACAGCTGTAGGTATCGAGCTGATGACTGCCGAAATCTTACCGTTAAAGCCAAAAATGATTGCAGTCAATGCTGCCCCTCCGATGATATACACACTGTATGCCTTTGTCATAGTCAGGACCCCAATATTTTCACCATATGAAGTCAGCGGCGGCCCGCCGATGAAGGAACCAATCATGATTCCTGCCCCATCTCCTAAAATCGAGCGATGTAAACCTGGCTTTTCCAAAAAGTTTCTGCCGACTACTTTGCTCAGTACCATCTGATGTCCGATATGTTCTGATAAAGTTACGATGGCGACGGGTACCATGATGGCAATGACCTCCCATGAGAAGGACGGTGTATAGGTTACATATGGAAACATGAATTCAGGCATTTCCCACCATTGTGCTGACCTGATCGGTTCATAATCTATTATTCCTGCAACAGCCGAACAGCCGTAGCCCACTATGATTCCCATTAAAATGGGGATCAAGTTAATGAATCCCTTAAAGAACACGTTGCAGATGATGGTTACCGCTAAAGTGATCAGCGCTATAACTATATATGTGACGCTGTATTTATCTTGTGGATCATACATTGCCATGTCCACAGCCGTTCCGGCAAGGCTTAATCCGATTACGATAATCACCGGACCCACTACAACCGGAGGAAGTATATTCATTAACCAGCGCAATCCGACTTTTTGGATAATCAAAGCTACTATACCATATATGAATCCTGCTGCAAAACAGCCGATCATGGCCGCTTCCGGACCTCCTAAAGCCTTAGCCGCGATAATTGGCGTAATGAAAGCGAAAGATGAACCGAGATAAGCTGGTATCTGACCTTTGGTTATCAATAAGTATGAAAGTGTGCCCAATCCGCTTGAAACCAGTGCTACCGCCGGGCTTAACCCTACCAAGAATGGCACCAGCACCGTTGCACCGAACATGGCGAACAAATGCTGGATGCTTAACGTAATCCACTGGCCAACCTTTGGCACGTCCTCGACATCCAGTACGATGTCCCTTTTTGTTTCTTCCATTTCCTTATCCCCCTCATGAAAATTCCATCAAAACTGCAAAAACCCTCTTTGCAGTATGTACAAAGAGGGTTTCTCAGGAGGCGAATGCCTATGCATAGGCACAGCTCTCCCGATTGACTCCCCTTTGCCAGCCTCTCTGGACTGTCTTTAAAAGGGTAATATGAAATTTTCATGTTGTTTAGTTTTCTAATATAGTAACTTGATCTACTTCATCAACTTCTGTTAACGTTACTGTAATTTTTTCAGATTGGGAAGTCGGAACGTTTTTGCCGACGAAATCCGCACGAATCGGCAGTTCCCTATGTCCCCTATCCACTAATACGGCGAGTTGGATTTGCGAAGGCCTTCCCAAATCGACCAAAGCATCCATTGCCGCTCTAACGGTTCTGCCTGTAAAAAGAACATCATCCACTAAAATCACTTTCTTGTTAGTGATATTGACCGGAATGTCTGATCCTTTTACGATGGGTTCCCCATCATTGGTCTTTTTCGAAAGGTCATCGCGATAAAGTGTAATATCCAGTTCGCCCAGTTCTATTTCCTTGCCCTCTATTTGATTGATGCGCTTTGCAAGTCGGTCAGCGAGGAAAATCCCGCGAGTACGTATCCCGATTAAGACGCAATCCTCAATACCCTTATTTTTCTCAATGATTTCATGGGCAATTCTCGTCAAGGCTCTGCTAATGGCCTGCTCATCAAGTACTATGGCTTTCTCATTCAACACGTCGGCCACCCCGATTCCATTTTTCTGATAGGTCAATTTCAACAAAAAATCCTCATGCCAAGAAGGCATGAGGATTTTATCGCAATGGGCATAATTATCCCATTTTGCGTATCCGTTTCCTTCTCAGTCTCTCTGAACTGTGTTAAAGGTTCTTATTAAGTTGTTATTATAATATATCAGAAAAACTTATTTGTCAATCCTTACTTCTACGCAATTGTTCAATTAGATTTTCAAACTCCTCCGGAATCGGAGCTTCGAATTCCATATACTCATTTGTACGTGGATGAATGAAACCTAGAAGACCGGCATGCAACGCTTGTCCATCTAATTTCAGGGTCTTTTTCGGACCATATTTCGGATCTCCCGCTAGTGGGAAGCCAATGTATTTCATGTGAACACGGATTTGATGTGTCCTTCCTGTTTCAAGCTGGCATTCCACCAAAGTGAAAGCTTTGAAGCGTTCGATGACACGGAAATGCGTGACAGCATTTTTCGAATTCGAATCTGTGACAGTCATGCTTTGGCGATCTTTTTTATCGCGGCCAATCGGTGCATCGATCGTTCCGAAGTCATGAGGGATCACACCATGAACTACAGCTTGATACTTACGGGTAACCGTTTTGTCAACAAGCTGCTGTACCAGTTTTTCATGTGCCATATCATTTTTGGCAACCATCAATAGACCTGATGTATCTTTGTCGATCCGGTGGACGATTCCAGGCCGCATGACACCGTTAATTCCAGAAAGATCCTTGCAGTGAGCCATCAATCCATTTACAAGCGTGCCAGATACATGTCCCGGTGCCGGGTGGACGACCATACCGCTCGGTTTATTAACCACGAGTACATCTGCATCTTCATAATAGATATCCAAATCCATTTCCTCTGCTACCGCATCCAATTCCTCAAGATCAGGAATCGTCACTTCGATTGTATCGCCAGGAATAGCTTTGTAATTCGTCTTTATCGCCGTGCCATTTACCAAAACATGATCATCCTTAATCCATTGCTGGACCTGAGTACGTGACCATTCCTCATTCAAAGTGGAAAGAGCCTTATCAATCCTAACTCCTTTTAGTGTTTCATCGATGCTGTATAACCTTTTATCCATTATCTTTCTCCTTAGCGTTTTTTTCTTCTAAAAACATATGAATCACGAGCAGTCCGACACCAATTGAAAGCGCAGCATCAGCAACATTAAATACCGGGAAACTGTAGCTGAAAATATAGGTATGAACGAAATCCACTACTTCCTGACGAGCAACACGATCGATGAAATTACCAATCGCACCGCCTAGCATGAGAGCAAGTGCAACTCCAAGCAAAATGCTTTCCTTCGCCATTTTCTGAATATAATAGACAAGTCCAATAATGACAGCGATGGTGATGATGTAGAAAAACCACATTTGACCTTGTAGAATTCCCCATGCTGCCCCACGATTACGATGCGAGGTGATATATAGAAGGTTTTCAATAATTTCAATGCTTTCTCCGTACTCCATTTTTTTCACAATCATCCATTTTGTCAGCTGATCGAGAGCTATGACCAAAAGGGCAATCAAATAATAAAACACATTTTTTCCCCCAAACTAATCAAATCTTCACTTTTGAATTGTAGCATAAACTAGAAATAATGACTAATCCGAAAAACAGAAGTCTGCTAACTGTACCTGAAGAATATAGGAAGATTGAATAAAGGCAAAATTCCCTATTGAGGTTTTAGCTTTCATTCCCACAAAAAAGCCGGCCCTTCATAAAGGGACCGGCTTTTTTTGTAGGAATTATTGATTCACGTAATGCTCTTTCACGACTGTAGCACAACGCGGGCAAAGTGTTGGATGTTCTTCCACTTGACCTACTTCCTTCGAAACATTCCAGCAGCGTTCACACGTTTCACCCTCTGCTTTTGTAACAAGGATCGCTATATCCTCAAGTTTAACCGCTTCTGCTGGAGCACTTGCCACATCGCCAGCGATTTCGAATTCGGATACGATGAATAGCTGTTCAAAGCTTTCCTTGATGCCATCAAGCAGATTCTTCGTTTCTTCATTAACATATACCATCACTTTAGCGTTCAGTGATTTTCCGATGACCTTCTGGTTACGGGCTTCTTCTAATGCTTTCAGAACATTATCACGGACATCCATGAACGCCGTCCATTTTTCTTCAATGACTTCAGCATCATCAATGGAAATTTCTTCAGGCATCAATGTCAACTGTACACTTTCTTCCGTTACACCCGGAATGAAGGCCCATACTTCATCAGCTGTATGAGAGAGGATCGGTGACACCAATTTCGTTAAGCTGACCAATGATTCGTAAAGGACCGTTTGAATGGCCAAACGCTCTTTACCATTTGGTGCTTCACAATAAAGAATGTCTTTTGCATAATCAAGGTAGAACGAACTTAAATCCTGTGTACAGAAATTATTGACCATATTATAAATTGTAGCAAACTCATAATTTTCATAACTTAGCTTCGACTGTTTGATCAGTTTATTCAATTTCACTAGCATGTATCGATCGACTTCAGGCAATTCCTGGACTGCCACTTTATCGGTTTTTGGATTGAATCCATCCAAGTTCCCTAACAGGAAGCGGAATGTATTACGGATTTTACGGTAAACTTCCGAAACTTGTTTTAAAATAGGATCGGAAACCCTGACATCCGATTGGTAATCCACCGAAGCTACCCAAAGGCGTAAGATATCTGCACCAAGTTGGTTCATGACCTTGGATGGCAGTACTACGTTCCCAATCGACTTACTCATTTTACGGCCTTCGCCATCCAATGCGAACCCGTGGCTAAGTACACCTTTATATGGTGCTTTGCCTGTAACCGCAACACTTGTTGAAAGTGATGAGTTAAACCAGCCACGATATTGATCGGACCCTTCTAAATAAAGGTCAGCAGGGCGTTGCAAGTCGTCTCTTTCTTCAAGTACCGCTTGATGAGAAGAACCGGAATCGAACCATACGTCCATGATATCCGTTTCTTTCGTGAAGATACCATTCGGGCTGCCTTCATGTGTATAGCCTTCAGGCAGAAGCTCTTTCGCTTCACGCTCAAACCAGATGTTTGAACCGTGTTCGCGGAATAGGTTTGAAATATGGTTGATGGTTTCATCCGTAATGATCGGCTCGCCATTTTCTGCATAGAACACTGGAATTGGCACGCCCCAGGCACGTTGGCGGGAAATACACCAATCCCCGCGGTCACGGACCATATTGAATAGGCGTGTTTCGCCCCAAGCCGGTACCCATTTGGTTTCTTCAATCGCTTCAAGAAGTTCACTGCGGAAGTCCTTGATTGACGCGAACCATTGTGCTGTTGCACGGAAGATCGTTGGCTTCTTCGTACGCCAGTCATGTGGATAAGAGTGCGTAATGAACGTCAAATTCAATAACGCGCCTGCTTCAGTTAATTTTTCGGTAATCGGTTTATTCGCTTGATCATAAAATAATCCGGCAAATTCCCCTGCCTCTTCCGTCATGACTCCTTTTTCATCTACAGGACAAAGTACGTCCAAGCCATATTTTTGCCCAATGATAAAGTCATCTTCACCATGGCCAGGCGCAGTATGAACACAACCCGTTCCAGCTTCAGTCGTTACGTGCTCACCTAACATCACTAAAGATTCGCGGTCATAAAGAGGATGTTTGGCAACAGCACGGTCCAACTCGCTTCCTTTTACTGTTTTCAGGATAGACGGGTTTTCCCAGCCTAAAGTTTCCGTAACCGATTCAAGCAGTGCCTCAGCAAGTAAGAATTTTTCATTTTCGACAGCCACTACTACATAATTTAATTGCGGATGCAGTGAGATACCAAGATTAGCCGGAATCGTCCATGGAGTTGTCGTCCAGATGATGATTTTGACGCCTTCATCGATTACACCTTTTCCATCTGTGACTTCAAAAGCAACATAGATCGACGCAGAGCGTTTGTCTTGATATTCAATTTCAGCTTCGGCTAGCGCTGATTCACTTGATGGGGACCAGTAAACAGGTTTTTTCCCTTTATAAATGTAGCCTTTTTTTGCCATTTCACCGAACACCTTGATTTGCTGTGCTTCATATTCAGGCTTCAATGTGATATAAGGATTTTCCCAATCACCACGGACCCCTATTCTCTTAAACTGCTCACGTTGATTGTTAATCTGACCATAAGCATACTCTTCACAAAGCTTTCTGAATTCGGCAACGCTCATTTCTTTCCGTTTCACGCCTTTTTTCGTCAATGCCGTTTCGATTGGAAGCCCATGCGTATCCCAGCCAGGTACATACGGTGCTTGAAAACCGCTCATTGATTTAAATCGGACAATGAAATCCTTTAAAACCTTATTCATTGCATGGCCCATATGGATATCGCCGTTGGCATATGGAGGTCCATCATGCAAAATAAATAAAGGACGTCCTTCCGTTTGTTCTTGCACTTTTTTATAGATGTTCATTTCTTTCCATTTTTCTTGGATTTCCGGTTCACGTTTCGGCAAATTCCCCCGCATTGGAAATTCAGTTTTAGGCATCAATAAGGTATCTTTGTATTCCATCATAAAATCCTCCATCCGTCTTTTAAAAAATTCATTCGAACCGATGACTTGATATCCGGCCAAAATAAAAAGCCCTCTCATCCCTAAAAAAGGGACGAGAAAGCTTTGCTTCCCGCGGTACCACCCTGGCTAGAAAGATTCACAAAGTGAATCCAACCTCTCGAGCATTCGTAACGTGAATGAAACGCTTCATTTACTTACTGCAAAAGCAGGTTCAACTCAGAACTCAAGGGTGATTTTCAATATCTTCGCTTATTCCGGGCTTTCACCATCCCCGGTTCGCTAAAAATAAGTGTGTGAAGAATTTACTTTCCCTGTCATCGTCTAATTTCATAATGAATAGTATTGTTAAAAAATTATATGCGAAAAAAGTGTTCAAAGTCAAGGAATCGTTTAAATTTCCTCTTCCACTCTCTCATTTAATTCTATTTCAGTCGCATCCACTTCATAATCCAGAAGATGATCCCAATCGTCATTGTCCAGCAAATCCAGCTGTGCACCGACAAGCATTTTGAAACGCGTCCGGAATACTTTGGATTGCTTTTTCAAATCTTCAATATCCATCGCTATTTTCCTTGCTTTCACAAGTGACTCATTGACGATCCGGTCAGCATTTTTCTCTGCTTCCTTTATGATCAGTTTCGCTTCTTTTTGGGCATTGCGCCTTAATTCTTCGGCTGCTTCTTGAGCGACAATAATCGACTTGTTAAGTGTACCCTCAATTGTCGTAAAATGTCCCAAACGATCAAAAGTCTCGTTCAGTTTATCTTCAAGTTCTTTCTTCTCCCTCAAAATCAGTTCATAATCTTTAATGACCTGGTCGAGAAATTCATTTACCTCATCTTCATCATACCCTCGAAATACTTTGTTAAATTCCTTGTTATGTATATCTATCGGGGTTAAGGGCATTACGGCACCTCCAGAACGGTTTCTACTCTAGTATGTTAAAACTCTATATTCGACAATAAATTTATAAATCCTGCTTTTTATTGAATTATTTTTGTCTGCCTAACGAGATTCTCCACTTATCCTTCTTGGTTTTCCCATCAATTGACGCTATTTTACATCTGCCAAAACCTCTGATGGATAGTGTATCACCTTCACGGCATTCTTCCGAGACGTTTTCCGTTTGCTTGAAATTCACCTTTACTTTTCCTGATGTTATCAAGGACTGAGTTTTTTGACGGGACATATTCAGGACGGACGATAGCACACTGTCAAGCCTAAGAGAACTGACGGTGGTTACTTGCTCTTCCCATTTTTCCTTAACATGGACGATACTCTCAATTGGAAGCCGTTTGATGGAAACGGAAGCGTTACCTATTTTCTCCAGATTTCCTGTGAGATATGAATCCATCTCTTCGGCAGCTATAAATTGAATATAGTCTTCCGTCACTATTATATCACCAAATTTTTCACGCTTTACCCCTAGTGACATCAAGGTTCCAAGTATTTGCCTATGTTCAAGCGTTACAAATTTTTTTGGATAGGAGATATCGTATAAGGAGATATTGAAATCAGATGGTTCAGGAGAGTAATAATCAGGGTAAATGAGCACACGTTTTCGCTCTACGAAATCGCTCCCGCCATTGAATTGCAGTTTCGCTTCCGGATCATTCCCTATTAAGGAAGTTAGGATTTCCTGCTGACGCGGATCAAGAAAATCAGATAGTTTCGGAGCGTAGGAATTTTTAACCTGATCAACCCAATTCATAGCCTGGTCAATAAATTCTTTTTCCTCCGGCCTGAAATGCTGATAAATGCTCATGATTGAATAAATGCTCCTTAGTTATCAAATTAATGGTCGATCATAAGGAATTGATTATACGGTTCTGCGTTGCAACTACACAGCGGAGAATGTTCCGACTGTGTAGTAAGATGCATGTCAGGTTAATTGTTGATCATCCTATTAATGTCTGTAAGTAATAGATTCCATAACCGCTGGCAAAATTAAGTACCAGCAAGGCTACAAGAGGTGAAAGATCAATCATGCCAAGTGGCGGAATGAACTTTCTGAACGGTTCTAAATACGGTTCGCAAATCTTTTCCAGAAATTGACCAATCGATGTCCCCCTTGCATTGGGGAACCATGACATCAATATGTAACCGATTAATGCCATTGAATAAATTTCAATTAAATAATATAAACCCTGAAGCACTAAACCCATAAACCATTACCACCTCGCTTCTTCGTACTCCTCTTCGGCCGCGAAGCCGGTAATATTACCGGAAACATCGACGTTGTCCGGGGTACATAAGAATATATCTGTTCCGATTTTTTGGATATCCCCGCTGATTGCATAGACAGTCCCGCTTAGAAAATCGATGATTCGCTTTCCTTGGTCATGCTGGATTCGTTGAAGGTTCACGACTACAGCACGCCTGTTTTTTAAATGGTCAGCTACCTCCTGGGCTTCTGCATAAGCACGAGGCTCCAATAATACTACTTTAGAAGATTTCTGTACGCTTTGCAAACTTACGATATTCTGATTGGTATTATTCCCTGCCGAAGCGGACTGCTGCTGTTTAGCTGACTTCACGACTTTTGGTTCAGCCTCCTCTTCTTCCATCACTTCATCCTTGTACTCATACTCATCATCCAGCGCGAAATAAGATTTAAATTTTGATACGAACGACATCTATAGCGTACCTCCTTAAAATTATTCGCCTACAAGTGCTGTACCAATCCTGATCATTGTTGCGCCTTCCTCAATGGCAATCATGAAATCATTGGACATGCCCATGGACAATTCAGTGCAGGGGGCGTGCTTCAACTCTAAATTTTGTACTTCAACCTGGAGGCCTTTCAGTTTCCGGAAGCATTCCCGCAAAACCTGTTCATCATCGGTCAATGGAGCCATTGTCATCAATCCTGCAACATTCACCTTATCAAAATCAGATAACCCTTTTATGAAATCCATTGTCGCCTCAGGATTCAGACCATGTTTTGATTCCTCACCAGAAACATTCACCTGCACTAAACAGTTTATCGGCCCATTTGCGCGTTTTTGAATTTCTTCTGCCAAGGAAATGCGATCCAATGAATGGATATACGAAATTTTATCGATGACATTCTTTACTTTGCGTGTTTGCATGGAACCAATATAATGCCAGTTAGGCTTGTCCTTCAGCACTTCATATTTATTCAAAAGCCCTTCGTCACGGTTTTCACCCAAATCAAGTATTCCCGCTTCCAAAGCTTCCTTCGCTCTCTCGACCGAAACATATTTCGTTACAGCGATTAACTTTATCGCTTCACGGTCCCTTCCACTATTTTCACATGCTATATTTATTTTTTCTTCGATGTCTTTTAAATTGTCCACTACTTTCACTGTTACTCTAAATCCTCCTTCCAACCGATAAAACTCATCAATCTGCCTGTCTTCCCGTTATCACGGCGATGTGAAAAAAACAATTCATGATCACAGCTTGTACAGTATGATGTAACGTCGATCTGACTTTTTGGAATTCCTGACTTTTGAAGAATCAATGCATTAAGTTGCTTAAGGTCTAACTGATATTGTCCTTCACTGATTAAATTATAGGGCTTTTCGTCAATATCTACCAGCAAATTCTGCACTAAATCCATGACATAATCATCAACTACATAGCATTTCGAACAAATTGATGGTCCAATGACAGCAAATATTTCACTTGCTTTTATACCCTCACTCAACCATGCCTCAACCATTTTTCGTGCAATTCCATTAACGGTACCCTTCCAGCCGGCATGTGCCACCCCAATCATACCATGTGCCGGGGCAAGAAAGTATAAGGGTACGCAGTCTGCATAGCAAAGGGTCAATAGAACGTTTTGGTCCTTCGTATAGAATCCATCAGTCGCTTTAAAGGCTGAATCATAATCCGTAGCACCTCTCCCGCCATCGCGGCTGGTAACTTGATGGATTTTGGTTTCATGTGTCTGCTCGGCTCCTATCCATTCATTAAGCGGATACATCAGCTTATCGGCTATAATCCTGCGGTTTCCCTGGACATCTTCAAGTTTATCCCCGACATGAAAACCGGTATTCAATGTTTGAAAATCCCCTGTACTGACTCCCCCATTTTTTGTGGTGAAGCCCGCTACGAGCTGGAGATTTTTTTGTCTCCAGCTGTCAATGAGCATATATTGGTCTTTTATTAAAACAAATGGCTCTTTCATGCTATAAACCTCTTTATTTTTAGTCTAGTGTATCATATATTTGCGCCATGTACCTTTAAAACCGTTCATCTTTCAGTTCTCCTTGAAATACCGTCTGATGTTCAACAAGTATGACATCTGCACCGATTTTTTTTATTTTGCGCCATGGAATCACAATATCCTGTTCCCTCCCAAAAAAACCCATTAACCTGGTTCCATTTGAAACGATAATGGCCTCTATTTTCCCCGTGGCCGTATTGATTTCAAGATCTGACAAATTACCTAATTTCTTCCCATCCGCTATATTGACGATATCCTTAATTTGAAATTCGGAAATCCTGGTCACATTACTCAGCTCCTCAAAATTTCATCATAGATGAAGGTCCTATTCCTATGTATATGACATGATGCGCTCAAGGATGAAGAATACGATAAATTAAACATCCATTCGATTCACGATACCTTCCGGAATTTTTCAACAAAATAAAAAAGCCGCTATGGATAAGCAGCTGTTAAGCGGGTATCGACATTTTTGCCCTACCCGCTTCAGCTAACTTTTTCTCATGCTCAGCTTCTACTGTTGGATATTTTTATTCATTTGCTTGATTGCCGCTTTTTCCAATCGGGAGACCTGTGCTTGTGAAATGCCGATTTCCTCGGCTACCTCCATTTGCGTCTTCCCTTGGAAAAACCGTTTGCGAAGGATCATTTTTTCCCGGTCATTCAACCGCCTCATGCCTTCATTTATTGCTATTTCATCAATCCAGGTACTATCTTTATTTTTTTCATCACTCAGTTGGTCGAGTACATAAATCGGATCCCCGCCATCATTATAAATCGGTTCAAAAAGTGAAACTGGATCTTGTATAGCATCTAGTGCAAAAACAATTTCTTCATGAGGTACTTCCAACACCTTGGCGATTTCTTCAGCTGTCGGCTCACGAAGGGTCTGGCTTATGAGCTTTTCTTTTACCTGCAAAGCTTTGTAAGCGATGTCTCTTAAAGAACGGGATACCCGAATCGGATTATTGTCACGAAGATATCTTCTGATTTCTCCAATAATCATCGGTACAGCATACGTTGAAAACTTAACATTTTGACCAAGGTCAAAGTTATCTATCGACTTCATCAACCCTATACAGCCTACCTGAAATAGATCATCTACATACTCTCCCCGATTGTTGAAGCGTTGAATGACGCTTAGAACGAGTCGAAGATTCCCGTTTACCAGTTTCTCTCTTGCTGAAATATCGCCATCTTGCAGTTCTTTAAAGAGTTTTCTCATTTCTTCATTCTTTAAAACCGGTAATTTTGATGTATCCACACCGCAGATTTCAACCTTATTACGAGACAAAATTATTCCCTCCTCACAGGAGCGCTGTACAAAAAACAGTATTTCCGCGGGAGGAAAAAATATGCACATGGCTAGAACATAAAATCCCCATTATTTTTCATTATAGCTACCAAAGTATTGATTTGATTGACGTTTTAAGCACTTTATTTTTTTACACCATTTTATTAAATTCTTTTCGAAGCCTCTTAATAATCCTTTTTTCCAAACGCGAAATGTAAGATTGGGAAATCCCCAGCATGTCGGCAACGTCCTTTTGGGTTTTTTCTTCTCCGCCTGCAAGTCCAAAACGGAGTTCCATTATCTGTTTTTCACGTTCGGATAACTGTGTAAGTGCTTTTGTCAGCAGCTTACGGTCAACGTTTGCCTCAAGGTCTTTCGTGATAATATCATCGTCCGTTCCAAGTACATCGGATAACAGAAGTTCATTTCCATCCCAATCAATATTCAGGGGTTCATCAAAAGAAACTTCAGAACGGATTTTGTTATTTCTGCGTAAATACATTAATATTTCATTCTCGATGCATCTCGAAGCATATGTAGCCAGTTTTATTTTCTTCTCAGGATTGAATGTATTCACAGCTTTGATCAAACCTATGGTACCAATGCTGATTAAATCTTCAATATTGATGCCAGTATTTTCGAATTTCCTGGCAATATAAACCACCAACCTTAAATTACGTTCAATCAAGATCGACCGTGCAGCTTCATCGCCATTGGGTAATTTATTGATCAGTATTGCCTCTTCTTCCTTTGAAAGGGGAGGCGGCAGTGCCTCACTCCCTCCTATATAAAATATTTCGTCCGTTTTCAATCCGAGCTTGAACAATAGTTTGTACCAAAAATAAGTGAGCCGAAGAATGAATTTCTTCAAAATAATTCTCCCTTCTAATAAACGGATTATGGGTCAAATTTAAGAGTGAATCGATGGTTCAGGAGGCATTTTGCACCGGTATCCCGGTTAACATTTTCGGGTGAACGATAGATTGATAGCTATTGTCGGGAGAGAGTTGCTGAAAGGTAAACGAAACGAGACCCTGCTTGACATGAAATTCTTTTTCTCCTTGAACGATTTTAATGTAATCCGGTTTGATTGCGGTTAACAGCTGATGTTCATGACCCACTACTTTATAAGGGATGACACGCATTCTTCCTGTCCATGAATATTCGGGCTGCACTTCCTGACTAATCAGGGTATCAGGGTTTTTAAAGAGCTCTAGCATATCGTCCGGAATTCCTGCTTCCCCGCCTGAAAGAGAGATGATCATTACTGGGGAACGTGTAATCGGGTCATATAGTTGATTGCCGCTATCCACCAATCCATGAAACTTTCCTTCGAAGTCAGAAATTTTAACCGAGACCGAAACCATTTGTTCATGTGTAAGCTTAGTCATCTCCATCCCTTCAAGTGTTCGCTTGGAAAATTGCCATGCGAGCGGGAACCCGATCATTATAAATATCCAGCTGACAGGGTCGCCAAAACGGTTGATTCCTACATATAGACCAGGGTCCTTGGACACGATTTGGAATTCAAATAGGTAGTGAAGTCCCAGAAGGATTCCTCCCGATAAAAACGTCACGAAATATAAAGTGGCCACCGATTTCATGAAAAGTTTCAACCTATTAAACCCAAAGGTTGCCAGCACCATGACCAGGGATACTAAAATCTTCATGTACACTCGGTCGGCAATTGCATAAAAAGGAGTGAATGCCAATACGATAATGAAGGAACCAATCAACCCGCCGATGCATACCCGCCAAAGAGCTACCCTTCGTTTGAGAATGATTGCGGTCCAATATAAAAGGAGGCAGTCAAATAACCAATTCAACAACCAGATCACATCTAAATATAAAGTCAAACACCCTCCCCTCCTTTTATGAACTAACCTTCCACTAGCAAAAAGTATAGCGTACCTCCCCTTAGAAAGTGTGTCACTTTTTGTACTGAAAACTTAAGAGTTTTTCAGTCATTTTTACCCTTTTTGTAGAAAAACAGCTATTGATATTTTCAATACTTTCTTAGAGACTATCCTGCTCCCTTTTACTTCTGTCGATTTATGTTATAAAAGTTTAATAATTTATTGCTCTCTCATCTTTTTACATTAAATGAATGAAAGTGAACAAAAGATGGGCTTCTGCCAACACTCCATCGAGCACAATTCCGTCTTCTAGCTGATATTCAGACAAGATCATGGATCCAATAATGCAGATTTCTTTTAGCACTTCGGTCCGAGTGATAAAGCTCGAGAAACGCCCCATTATTATAAGGTCATTTGACACAATTACTTTTAAGGAATTCATTTTATTAACGACAAAAAACCGTCCCCAAATGGGAACGGCATATAACGTCGGTATTAACGGCGTCTATTACGGTTACGGAGGAAGGTTGGAATATCCAGGGCCTCTTCACCTTGATTGGCATTACGTGCAGGCTGTTCATTGACTTCTTCCCTCTTCACTTCACGCTTTACGTTTGACTGTGGCGTTTGTTGTGTCTGAGGTCTTGATTGCTGCTGTTGTCCGAGTGTTGGACGTCCAGTAGGCCGTATTGAAGCTTCAACCTCGTTAAAGCCTGTTGCAATTACCGTAACGACGATTTCATCTTTAAGGTTTTCATTGATAACCGAACCAAAAATCATGTTTACGTCTTGATCGGATGCAGTAGCCACGATATCAGCCGCTTCCTGGACTTCAAAAAGACTTAGGTTCGTACCACCGGTAATATTCATCAGTACGCCTTGGGCACCATCAATCGATGTTTCAAGCAACGGGCTGGAAATGGCCTTTTTCGCCGCTTCCGCCGCACGGTTTTCCCCTGAGGAAATCCCGATTCCCATAAGAGCGGAACCTTTGTTGGACATGATGGTCTTCACATCGGCAAAGTCCAAGTTAATAAGACCTGGAACGGCGATTAAATCTGAAATCCCTTGTACACCTTGGCGAAGTACATTATCGGCTTCACGGAATGCTTCAAGCATTGGCGTGCTTTTATCGACGATTTCAAGGAGGCGGTCGTTCGGAATGACGATCAGTGTGTCAACCGATTCCTTCATGGATGAAATGCCGCCTTGTGCCTGTGTTGCACGTTTTCGGCCTTCGAAAGTAAATGGACGTGTAACTACACCAACTGTAAGAGCCCCTAGATCTTTAGCAATGCCCGCTATGACAGGAGCAGCCCCAGTTCCCGTACCGCCGCCCATTCCAGCCGTTACGAATACCATATCGGCACCTTTAAGCGCTTCTTCAATCTGCTCTTTGCTTTCTTCAGCAGCTTTTTTTCCTACCTCGGGATTGGCACCTGCACCCAAACCGCGTGTAAGCTTCCCACCGATTTGCATTTTGATTTCTGCTTTTGATAGATTAAGAGCCTGTGCGTCAGTATTGACAGAAATAAACTCAACACCCTGTACACCATGCTCGATCATTCTGTTTACCGCATTGTTTCCGCCGCCGCCAACACCTATTACTTTTATCGTTGCTAATTGTTCTAGATTAGAATCAAACTCCAACATGACAATCCTCCTATTTTGACGAAATTCCCGATTCTTAATGATTGTTATTCAAAAAAGTAACCCAGGATTTTTTTGAATTTAGATTCACCTTTTTCACCTTGTTTTTTAGCCGTGTTCTCTTTGTTTTTCTGAGAAACCTTCTGGCTGCGCTGGTCGTTATCTTCTTGAGCTTGTCCAGCTGCTACAGGAGTTTTATTAGCGGTGTTTTTTTGCATTCTCTCTTTCTTGCATGCGTGTTTAATCAAACCAACAGCTGTCGTGTATTGGGGTTCCCTAACACCGATGTAATTGGGTTCAGCTGTCCTTACTCGGTTTTGGAACACATATTGAGCTAGCTCCAGGACTCCCGGCATCTTGACCACGCCCCCGGTTAACACGAAACCACCCGGTATATCCTGGAAGCCAAGTCGCCTCAAATCATCTTGAATCAACTCGAATATTTCGGTCACCCGCGCTTCAATGATATCCGAAAGCATTAACTGGTTGCAGGTCTGCTGCTGATCGCTGCCGATGATCGGTATTTGGAATACTTCATCTTCAGACGCGTCATCATAAAAGGCATGTCCATGCTTTACTTTTATTTTCTCAGCTTCTTCCATCGTTGTCCTTAGAACGATGGAAAGGTCCTTCGTAAGTGTTTCCCCGCCTATAGGTATCACAGACGTATATTGTAAATAGCCTTGTTCGAAAATTGCCAGAGTCGTGGAACCTCCGCCAATATCGACAAGTGCCACACCAAGTTCTTTTTCATCCTTGGATAAAACAAGGGAACCTGCGGCTAAGGGCTGAAGGGCGATATCGGTTATTTCTAACCCTGCCCTTTCCACACAGCGCAGCGTATTATGTAAAATTGTCCGAAGACCTGTGATTAAAATCCCTCTCATTTCCAACCGGACACCTATCATGCCCCTTGGATCACTGATTTCATCAAGTTCATCAACTTTATAGTGAATCGGCACCACGTCGATGATTTCCCTGTCGGATGGTATCGTTATTAACTCCGCTGCTTCCCTAACACGGAAAACGTCATGCTCGGTAATCTCTTTATTGTCACTGGATACCGCTACTACCCCATGACACGGCTGAAGCGTCACGTGATTTCCACTTATGCCGACGATTACTTTTTTTATCTCCATCCCTATCATCCGTTCTGCTTGCTCTATAGCCTTTTGAATGGATTGGACGGTTTCATCTATACCGACGATCGAACCCTTTTTGAGCCCTTCTGATTTAACATTTCCTACGCCGATTATATTTAATGTGTCATTGACCATTTCCCCAATGATAACTTTTACACTGGATGTACCGATGTCAAGACTTACGTATATTTCGTTGCTGTTCATTCCATGGCACCTCCTTCAGTTTTATACATGTATTAGTAGAATAACATTTTTATATCGAAGACTTATACATTATAGAATAACAGAACTGATTACAACAACTGACGAATTTCATAGATAAGCGTTTCATTTTGTATTTTTACCGAACAAAACTCGTAGATTTCTCACTTTATGGTGCATATTGTTCGCTTCTTAACGAGACTGATCTACTTAATAAACTAGATACTGCCATAAACTATTCGTCATTTATAGCTTAATTCCCTTTAAAATTAAAGATTTTTTTTCTGCTTTTTCCGGGAAACGGACCATTTTTCAATCAGGATCCTTCTGATCAGGGCGATATTTTGAAAGAGCCTTACACCGAAAACAAAGATTGCGGCTAAATATAAGTCTACACCAAGATGTACACCTAGAAAAGCCAAACCTGCGGCTAAAACAATATTAAAGAAGAATCCTGTTACAAATACAACTTCATCATAAAGGTTTTGCAAATGAGCCCGTATGCCCCCAAATAAGGTATCAAAAGCAGCAAGCACGGCAATGGAGAGATAATTTGAATATTCATGGGGAATATCAAAATCCACCAAAAAACCGAGGGTGATTCCAATCAACAGTCCGAAAACTGAAAGCCACATTACGATTCCCCCCCATCCATAATGGGTTCCATGTGTTTCACGTTAATAGCATTTTGGTAAGCCGGTAATGTCAACTCGCCGGAAGGCACCTTAATCTGCACTTCAAAATTATCTATAAAGAAATCATCCATAAGTTCGGAACCTTCAATACGCTGCTTCAGTTTCTTTGGATTATCGGTTATTGCCTGCATTTCGACCGGGTAATGAACCAGAGGATATCCGTCCATTTTCGGCTGCCCATTAATATCACGAATAACCGATGTTGATATATACCTTTGTCCTGAAATGGAAATTTCGTCAGCGCCATACCTATACATTTCATTAATGAGCCGAATGATCAATACAGGTGAAATATACTCGACCTTCTCACCAAGAAGGATATCTGCTTTGATAGGCTGTATAGATACGATTACCCCATTGCCTTTTATTTCGGTCAAACCTGCGTCAGTCTTCAATTCGGTCAGGGTGTCACGCAATACTTCTTCTTTACTTTCATTTTTCTTTGTTTCATAGGATGCTATTTTTCCCTCAAGCTTACTGATACCCTCTATTAATTCCGCCTGGGTCTGCTGTTCTTTCAATAAATCATTTTTCAGTTCCCACATATCCCTTGTATCGGAAACGACAGGCTGATTCACCAAATTGAATTGAATAGCGAGCATGAATCCGGCAATCAACGTAACTAAACTAAAAGAAAGCTTTTTTTTCATTTCCAGTTTCTCACCAATCTTTCATCGAATCAGGCGGTCTGATCACCCTCCAATAATTGGATCAAAAATGATATTCTTTTGCTTTTCCACTGTAAAGATAATATTCTCATTAACCAGCTGTTCCTTGATGCCACCGGGTAAATCCAGTGAAGCACCCAGGACATCCGGGTCCCCAATCGCAGATATGATGAAGGGAGCAGGATGCTGATGGCCATCGATTGCAATCACAGGCCCATTACAGATTATGTATGAATCATGATTTAACCTTTGACCGTTAATCGCAACAGCCTCTGCACCTGATATGTATAGTTCATTGACGACCTTGAAGACATGCTGTTCATGGACGAGGTAATTATTAACATTGGCTTCCGACTCCATATCTGTACCATCTTCAAGTGTCACTTGAAGGCCTGGGCCTTTCACTTTCACTTTTCCGAGAAACATACGGTATTTTTCCGTATCCTTTGCCAAATTGAAAAAAAGCTGCTTTTCCTGCGCTAGGTCTTTTTCTATTTGGGATACATTTTCTTGCTTCTGAAGGAGTTCCTTCTGAAGTTCCCGGTTCTGTTTCTCTTGTTCGATCAGCTGCTGCCTGAGCTCATATTCCTGATCCAAGGATTTGTCCTTCCCTGCACCTTCTTTGGTCAGATTGTAAGAGTAGGCAATCATGAATCCGAGAACCACGCAAACCAGGGGTAAAACCACCCGTTTGCCATTAATTTTCCTCATTAGTGTCTTCCTTTTGTTCAGTGTCTTCATATGCTTTAAAATAAGAACCCACTTCCAGATCGATGACTCCCTTTACCTCTGGATCCAACTGGCTGACAATCGATGGATAGTGAATCATTTTCTCGTATAAAGTACGGCTTGTCGCACTTACTTCAAACCCATCATTCATAAACATGACGATATGATAGACATCGGTTTTGGTTGGAGCGTAATGAATTTCCGAAATGGCATTCTGAATCTCGATAGGAAGCTTGTCCAGCTCTTCTAAAAGCAACTTTAATGCTTTACCCTCTTTGAAACCAATTAAAACAGGGGCAAATACTGGAATTTCGCCTGTTGCTAACTCCTCTAAAACAGACCCGTTTTCCAAAATGGGTGCAAACTTCCCATCATTGGACAGATATGCCATCCTGTTATGTTCCGAAACCGTAATTTTAATGGAATTGGGAAATACCGGAGTCACCTTAACGCTTTTTATTTCTTGATTTTTTTTGATATTGGCTGCTGCTGCCCCTGTATCAACCTTCCAGATGCTTCGATCCTTCTTCACCTTACTCAATTTAATGATCTGTTTGGAAGTAATATAACGATTCCCCTCTACCTGCACGGATTTCACATAGCTCAACGGGGATAAGAAATATAGCACACAAGCAACCAGAATGAAGAAAAGGGAAAGCAAAAGAACAAGTCGCCTGTTTGCTTTGCTTTTTCTTAATTGTTTTAATTTCGGGATGCGGTCCTCAATGGAAACGATTTTTCCCTTCTCCATCCCCTTCACCTCTTCCTGAAAAAATGGATGGTTCTTGACAGTGTGAAATCAAGACAAGCTCAATATTTGGTTATTGATAAACTTTAAAAGGTAACACATTATATCACAATATTTGGATATAATGAATCCATTATTTTCTGCCGATAATTTCCACTTCTGTTTCCATTTCAATTTCAAATTTATCATACACAGTATCCTTCACATGCTGTATCAAGGCTTGAACATCCGCTGCACTTCCATTACCTGTGTTAACGATAAAGTTCCCGTGCATCGGTGAAATCTGGGCTCCGCCAATAGAATGTCCCTTCAGGCCTGCATTCTCGACCAATTTACCAGCATGATGTGGAAGTGGATTCCTAAATATGCTCCCGGCACATGGAAGATTATACGGCTGGGTATCTTTACGGTAATTCTTGTTATTCTGCATTCTTTCTACGATTTCGGCTTTATCGCCCTCTGTCAATTGAAAAATTGCTTCCAGTACGATACCCGGTCTTTTCTTCTGAAGCAGAGAAGTTCGATAAGAAAACTCCATTTCTTCCTTCGAAAGCCAAGCTAAAGTTCCATCTTCGAAAAGAACATGTGCCTCCTTGAGAATTTCACTCATATCGGAACCGTGTGCACCAGCGTTCATATAGACAGCACCGCCGACAGAACCAGGAATCCCACTGGCAAATTCCAATCCTGCATACCCTTTTTTACTGATTTGCACGGACAGGCTGACAAGTGATACCCCAGCTCCCGCTTTTATCTCCGTCCCATTTATCTCGAGATGATCAAGTCCTTTACCCAATTTAAGCACGGCACCTTCAATTCCGCCATCACTGACAAGTAGGTTGGAGCCCCTGCCGATCACCCTCCATGGCATCCCATGATCTTTAATGACCTGCATCGTTTTTTCTATATTTTCAATGGATGAAGGCACGATGAATAAATCAGCCGGCCCCCCAATTTTCATAGTTGTATGATTCGCAAGCGGTTCCTGTTCAAGAACCTTGCCGATTTTCATTTCAGTTAATTGCTTTATCACATTATCCATGATAAACCTCCTTGTTGTTCCAAAAATTCCAAGTTATAATTTTCATTTCCTCTTCCATGAGGTCCCTTATATTACAAGATTAATAACGCCTTTTTAGCGAAAAATGAACAGAAGCAAGCCCCAGTACGGCCTAACCCTCTTATACTATAGTCTAAACAAAGCCGTATTGCCAATATTTATTGTGGATTCCCCAACATTCATACATGGTAATATTTAAGCGGCATTTCAATTATTTCTAAATTTCGGCAAGGCAACCTCTAAAATCGTTTTCCTGCAAGGGTTTTTAACGTAAAAAAAGGGAAGCCCTGCGTTTAACAGGACTTCCCTTTTGCCAAACCATATATATTTTACTTATTTCAGAACCTTGAATAACGGCTAATATTCAGGAGCACCCCAATCGCCATCAACATGAGCGTCAATGATGAACCGCCATAACTTAAGAGGGGCAAGGTGATACCCGTAACTGGCATCAGTCCCGTCACCACCCCTATATTGATCATCACTTGAATGGCGACCATTGCAATAATTCCCACCGCTACAAGGCTCCCATATAAATCAGGGGCACCAAGTGCGATCCGAATGCCCCGCCAAAGCATAAGTGCAAATAATAAAATGACCAGAGAGCCCCCGATGAAGCCAAGTTCCTCGGAAAGTATGGCAAAGATGAAATCAGTCTGCGGTTCTGGTAAATAGAAAAACTTTTGGCGGCTTTGCCCGAGTCCCAATCCGAACAATCCCCCGGGCCCGATTGCATAAAACGATTGAATCATTTGAAATCCACTGCCCAAAGGGTCTTCCCAAGGATCCAGAAAAGATGTGATCCTTTTTATCCGGTAGGGCGCTGACAAAATCAGACCGATAAAACCTGCTACCCCGATTAGCCCCAAGCCGACAAAATGACTGATTTTTGCCCCGGAAATAAAAATCATGACGATGCACGTTCCAACCATTACCGTTCCCGTTCCAAGGTCCGGCTGTAACATGATCAATCCAAATGCCAAAAACACTAAACCCAAGGATGGAAGCATCCCTTTTTTAAAAGAGGTGATCAGCTTTTGCCGTTCTGATAAAAACTTTGCTAAAAAAGCGATCATCGCCAGTTTCATGAACTCAGAGGGTTGGACCGAAAAGGCACCTACACCAATCCAGCTCCTCGAACCATTTCTCGCCATCCCTATACCTGGTACAAGCACAGCCAGTAACATAATGAAACAAATGATGATAAGGATCTTGGCCCATGTCCGCCACGTCCAGTAATCCACATTCATGATGAAAAACATGGCTATGACACCAACGCAGGCAAACAGCAACTGCCTTTTAGCAAAATAAAACGAATCATCAAATTTATATGTTGCCCAAATGGCACTTGCGCTGTAAACCATGATTAATCCAACAGTCAAAAGACTTAAGGTGACGATAATGAGAATGAGATCAGGATTCGATTTTTTTAATGGCACGGACATCCACCTCTAGGAAGTTTTTCGAGCCTACGAATATAAACATCAATACTGATTGCTTGTCAGCACTTTAGTCAAAAAAAAAGCGATAACGGCTCATTATCGCTTTTTTCCAAGGTGTCAACGTAGAAGCAGGTTCACTTCTCTCTGCGAAAGCTCTTACTTAAGTTTATGCACGGCCTCCATAAACATGTCTCCTCTTTGCTCAAAAGTTTTATACTGATCCCAGCTTGCACAAGCCGGGGAGAGAAGAATACAGTCGCCTTCATTTGATAATTCAAATGCAGCCGGTACGGCCTTTTCTACATTATCGACACGTTTTATATTCGCTATTCCTATTTCTTTGGCTACCCGTTCAATTTTTTCTGCCGTTTCACCAAAAGTTATCACGGCTTTGACATTTTTCATTGCCGGTTTCAACTCATCAAATTCATTTCCGCGATCCAAACCGCCTGCCAATAAGATGACAGGTTCCGTAAAGGATGTTAGCGCTTTGGATGCTGCAAGAATGTTCGTTGCTTTCGAATCATTATAAAATTTACGATTATCGATCGTTGCCACAAACTGCAGACGGTGCTCCACACCATAAAATGTTTTCAGTACAGTCTGAATGGCTTCGTTAGCTACACCCTTCAGCTTGGCCGCTGAGATAGCTGCGAGAACATTTTCCAAATTATGCTTCCCGGGAAGGGCTATCTCTGAAACTTCCATGATTTTTTCTCCTCGGAAACAGACGGCACCATCTTCCACATAGGCTCCATTCTCATGTTTCACTTCAGCTGAAAAAGGAACAAGTTCAGCCTTGGTCTTTTTCGCCATGGATAAAACAAGATCTTGATCCGCATTATAAATCATGAAATCTGAGGCTATTTGATTTTCCGTAATCGCAGCTTTTGCTTCGACATATTCCTGTTTGGAACTGTGATAATCCAAATGTGCATCATACAAATTTGTCACGATTGAGATTTCAGGACGAAATTCGTCTATTCCCATTAACTGGAACGATGATAATTCAATGACGATCGAGTCATCGGGTTTTGCTTTTTCAGCAACACCAGAAGCCACTGTCCCGATATTACCGGCAATTAACGGGGATTTTTCACCTGTCTTCAACATTTCGTATATCAATGTTGTCGTGGTCGTTTTCCCATTTGTTCCAGTGATCCCTATGAAAGGTGCTTCACTTATCTGATAGGCCAGTTCAACTTCCGTGATAACGGGAATCCCTTTTTCCAACGCCCCTTTTATGATAGGGTTCCGATAGGGGATTCCCGGGTTTTTCACGATCAGCTCGAAACCCTCATCAAGAAGCTCGATCGGATGACTGCCGCAGATGACTTTAATTCCCTGTTCAAGAAGTCCTTGAGCCTCAGGATTTTCCGATAATGGCTTCATGTCATTAACCGTCACGAAAGCACCTAATTTATGTAGAAGCGAAGCTGCCATCACTCCGCTTTTTGCCAAACCCAATACTAATATCTTTTTCTCTGAATACTTTGCAGTCTCTTTCAATTATATCCACACCTCTAAATAGATTCCGAGTACCGCACACAGCAGCCCCACTGTCCAGAAAGTCACGACGACGCGCCATTCCGACCAGCCGGAAAGCTCATAATGGTGGTGAAGCGGACTCATTTTAAAAATACGTTTACCAGTCGTTTTAAAAGATCCTACCTGCAGGATGACCGAGAGCGTCTCAATGACGAAGACTCCGCCAATGATTACCAGGAGGATTTCAAGCTTCGTTAACAAGGCGATGGTTGCAATCGCTCCCCCAAGGGCCAAGGAACCCGTATCCCCCATGAAAACCTTTGCTGGATGTGCATTGAATACCAAAAATCCCAGTACTGCACCGACAACCGCCACCGAAAAAATAGCGACATCATATTGCGACTGACTCCAGGCTAAAATGGCAAAAGCCCCAAAGGCAATGGCTGATGTTCCTGAGACAAGTCCATCAAGCCCATCCGTCAAATTGACGGCATTCGAAAAACCTACCAGCCAGAAAATAACGATAAACAGATAAAACCAGCCAAAATCAAAAGCAAAGTCCGTGCCTGGAATCGTCAATTCAGGATTAAAACGGTCAGTCTGCTTAAAGACGAAGTAAAAGATGACCGAAATCACAATTTGTCCAAGCAGTTTTTGCTTGGAAGTCAGACCTAGGTTACGCTTCATGACCACTTTGATGAAATCATCCAGGAAACCTAATAAACCAAAACCTAAAGTAACGAATAATAATAAATACGTTTCGGTTGAAGGTGCCGAAAATTTCAAAGTCATGACTAGTGTAGCGATGGTAACAGATAATAATATGACCAAACCGCCCATGGTGGGTGTTCCCGTTTTCTTCAGATGCGATTGTGGGCCTTCTTCCCTGATACTTTGCCCGAATTTCAATCTTCTTAAAAACGGGATGAAAATCGGCGAAAGAAGAACGGTTACTAAAAACGCCACCAAAATCGTATAAAAAATCACTTGTTCCAACATTCCTTACTCCCTCATTCCTAACACAATTCAAATATAAAATTCTGCTTGTTGTCTTTTCTTATTTGTTGCAGGTCAATTTCAGCGTTGGTTCAAACTAAACCCAAACGACTTTGAATCGCCTTTTTCGCTTCTTCACGGTCATCGAAGTGAAGCACTTCGTCACCGACCAATTGATAGGTTTCATGACCTTTACCAGCTATTAATATAACGTCGCCCTCTTCCGCCTTGGAAACAGCGTAAGCTATCGCCTGCCTGCGGTCTTCAATAACCGTATATTCTTTGCCTGCTACACCAGCTTCCATATCCCGCAGGATCTGGGCAGCATCTTCACTGCGTGGATTATCCGAAGTGAAGATCGGGTCAGTCGCCAAGCTGCATGCAATTTCGGCCATGATGGGACGCTTTGTCTTGTCTCGGTCCCCTCCGCAGCCCACTATCACAAAGATTTTCTTTCTAGCAAACTCACCTACAGTCTTTAGAACATTTTCTAAGCTGTCCGGAGTATGGGCATAGTCAACAATGACAGGGAAGTCCTGATTCGCTGTAATGAGCTCAAAACGGCCTGCAACACCTTTTATTTCCTCGATGGATCTAATTGTCTCATCTAGATCGTTACCGGCGCACAAAGCAGCAGAGATGGCAGAGAGTACATTATAAACACTGAATTTACCAATTAGCTTCAGCTGAATGTAACGCTCTTCTTTACCTGCTGTCAAGGTGAACGACGTGCCATTTGCATCAATTTTTATATCCTTGGCCCTTATATCTGCTTCTTTGTCTATGCCGTATGTTACGACTGTAGCAGCAGTCGCTTTAATGAAATCATCTGTTGCCTCATCATCAGCATTAAGCACAGCATATTTAGGGCGATTTTCTATGTAAGCATTACCGAGCTGTGAGAAAAATAAGGATTTTGCCTGCCTGTATCTGTCCATGGTTTTATGAAAATCCAAATGATCCTGTGTGAGATTCGTAAAGACGGCAATATCATAATCACAGCCATGGACGCGTCCAAGCTCAAGTGCATGCGATGAAACTTCCATAATGGCCGTGGTAACAGATGCTTCGGCCATTTCATGAAAAGCCTTCTGCAGCGTAACGCTATCTGGCGTCGTATTCTTAGTTTCATATACCGTATCGGCAATTTTTGTATACATCGTGCCAATCAAGCCTGTTTTTTCTTGTCGATCCTCGAAAATCTTTTCCAATAAGTGACTGGTCGTCGTCTTTCCATTCGTCCCTGTAATTCCGATCAAGCGCATCTTTTGAGTCGGATGGCCATAGAATGCATCGGCAAGCACCGCCATCGCCCTGCTCGAATCCCTGACTACGATCACGGGAACATCGAGGTCAAGCGGCCTTTCGGCAATGACTGCTGCAGCTCCATGTTCTACAGCAAGTTGGGCAAAATCATGACCATCGACTGTATAACCTTTTATACAAACAAATAAACTTCCGTCTATGACTTTACGGTTATCATTTTCAATGGAGGTGATTTCAGGATTTTCTCCTTCATACGTAAATAAGGAGTGTAAATAAGATAGTAATTTGTGAAGCTTCATTTTTCCATCCCTCTCAACTTAATTTGAGGATTCATTATATGTGATTAGCCTTGGCTTGTCGAGAAACCAATTTCAATTATACGTGGTTATCCCGACTCCGTAAACAAAGCGGCTGATGATTCTTCAGCCGCTTTAACTATTCATATATTATATTATACTTATTCTGTATTTTCGCCAAGATAAATTCTTATTGTAGAGCCTTGTTTTACTTTAACACCTGGATCCGGGGCTTGATTTATGACTTTATCCCCATTTCCGGCAATATCCAGCTTAAGGTCGATGAGCTGGGTTTGCAACTCTTTTTTGCTGAGACCCACAACGTCAGGTACCTCGACCATGACGGGATCCGTCCAGACCGTTTCCTTCTCAATCTGGTTTTTCCTTGGCTTGACGTCCATGGCCCTAAGTGAATCCTCCATGATATTCCCAACGATCGGTGCGGCAACGACACCGCCGAATTGTACCGTTCCTTTCGGATTATCCACGGCTATATAAACGACGATTTGCGGATCATCCGCTGGAGCGACACCAATGAATGAGAGAATATAATTATTTTCAAGGTATCGGCCATTTTCAGCTTTTTGGGCTGTACCCGTTTTCCCGCCGACTCGGTACGACTCCACGAATGCTCCTTTACCGCTTCCTTGGGCGACAACGGATTCAAGCGCTTCACGGACTTTCTTCGAGGTTGCTTCTGAAATCACCTTTTTCTTCGCCTGTGGGGTCTTTCGCATCAGCACTTCCCCATTTTTTGGATTCACCAGTTCCTTCGCGATATAAGGTGTATACAAAGTTCCGCCATTCACAGCCGCCGATACCGCTGTCACCTGCTGAATGGGGGTTACAGCTACACCTTGTCCAAACGCAGTCGTTGCCTGCTCAACCGGACCCACTTGATCCATGTTGAACATGATTCCTTTTCCTTCTCCGGTTAAATCAATCCCCGTCTTTTGCCCAAACCCGAAATCATTTATATATTTAAACAGCTTGTCTTTACCAAGCCGGTTCCCTAATTCTACAAACCCAGGGTTACATGAGTTCTCGACGACTTCAAGAAAAGTTTGGTCCCCATGTCCTCCGCTTTTCCAGCAATGCAGTGTAGATCCTGACACTTCCACATGTCCGGAATCATAAAAATGTTCCTTTTGTAAGTCGACCTTCCCTTCCTCAAGCGCCGCAGCAAGCGTGATGATCTTAAAAGTCGAACCTGGTTCATATATACTCCAAACTGGTAAATTACGATTATACACTTCTGAAGGTACATTTTGAAAATTGGCCGGGTCGAAGGTTGGCCTGCTGGACATTGCCAATATTTCCCCTGTATTCGGGTCCATTGCAATGGCAATTATTCCATCGGGATTATATGTCGCCTCCGCATTATCGAGCTCCCTCTCCACAATTGTCTGGATTTTGCTATCGATGGTTAGCTTCAAGTTATCACCATCAACAGGGGGCTTATAGTCATCGGCCATATTCTCGAGCCTTTTCCCTTTCGCATCCGAGTAAAATTTAACGAATCCTTTTTCCCCGCTTAGTTCCTTATCATAAGACAATTCAATACCCATCAACCCTTGATTGTCAGAGCCTGTAAAGCCAAGAACATGCGAAAGGTATTCACCAAATGGGTAATGGCGCTTTGAATCTTCAGCGATATAAACGCCCTTTATTCCTAATGCTTTAATTTCCTTCGCCTTTTCATGAGATATCTTTCTGCCTTCCGGAATTCTAACGCTCATCGCCTGTTTCGTTAACCATTGATAAGCCTTTTCCTTTTTCATATCCAATATTGAAGCAAGCTGTTCCGCCGTCTCCCCAGGATTCTCAATCTGTCTTGGGATGACATAGACTGTTGGTGCAGATATATTCGTTGCTAGCTCGACACCATTCCGATCCAGAATTTCACCTCGTTTGGCTTCAAAGGGAATATTCCTGCTCCAGGAATCTTTAGCCAGCCCCGTCAACTTATCCCCTAGATAAAACTGTACAATTCCCAATCGGATATCAATGATAAAAAAAACAACGATACCGATCGCCAATGCGATTGCCAGCCGTTTTCGGACAGTAACATTCGAAACACGCAAAAACAGGCACCTCCATTTCATACATGCTTCAATATATGCTTGTCTACTCGAGGCTAGACTAGAAACTTTGAAGAAATAAAGAGGGGATCCATTTGGATCCCCTCTTTATCTTCACTCTGTTTTCTTTTTTGTCGGAATATCTTCACCAGCCCCTTCAGGCTGGGATAATTCAATATTGAAGGTTTCTCCCTCCTTCACCTTTTTCCCGGCCTCGAGACTTTGTTTACTCACATATCCAGTACCTTCAGTTTTCAGATCCAATTTTGCAACCTTAGCCAATTTCATAACATCTCGCAGGGACCATCCCTTCATGTCAGGAACTTTCATTTCGCCTTCCGTCCTCAGGATTATCTTTTCACCCTGTAAGAGTATACTCCCCGCTTTTGGGGATTGATCGAGCACTTTACGCCCACTTCCGATCGTCCTTACATCATAGCCAAGTTCCTTCAGTTCTTTGACAGCTGAACTCTCGGTTTGATTCGTATAGTCAACGATTTTATTTGCTTTTTGTTTTTTAACCTCAGAAGGTTTTATGTTTAGATATTGCAGGCTATTTTGCATGACAGGATTAAATATCTCTGACAATGGATCAGCCCCAACATAAGATACACCTAACTTCGGCTGCTTGACCGCCACATACATGACCAATTGCGGATCATCTTTTGGAGCCATTCCTAAAAAGGAGAATACATAGTTATTTTTCCCTTCTAAATATCTACCCGTCGGACCCGCAATTTGTGCAGTACCGGTTTTCCCCGCTACTTCATACCCATCAATGGCATATTTTTTCCCCGTTCCTTTTTTCGCGGAAATTACCGTTTCCAAATAATCACGCACTTGTTTTGCAGTTTCTGCCGAAATCGGTTGCCCTGTCACTTTCGGCTTTGTCGTTTTCAAGTTTTTTCCGGAATCCTGATCGGAAATGCTTTTTATCACGTACGGCCGCATCATTTTTCCGTCATTGGCTATTGCGGATGCAGCTTGGATTTGTTGAATTGGTGTAACGGTCGAACCCTGTCCAAAGGAAGTAGTCACTTGTTCAAGCTTATACTTGTATTGAATTTTACCGGTTATCTCGTTCGGCAGATCAATTCCCGTTTTTTTATCAAATCCGAACTTAGTCAAATACTCACGGAAGGTATCCGCTCCTATCTTATCCATTGCAAGAGTAGCAAAAGCGACGTTGGAGGAACGTTGAACCCCTTCAAGAAAGGTCATGCTCTTCCCTCTTTCAATTCCGCTATGATCTCCGATTTTCCCCGATCCGGCCTTGTAGGTTCCAGCCACAAAGCTTTCATTCGGATTAAAGACCCCTTCCTCAACAGCCGCCGCAAGGGTGAATGTTTTCATGGTTGATCCAGGTTCGAAGGTTTCTTCAATAGCCAGGTTACGCCATGTATCCGTAAGCCCGACTTTTGTTGTCGGATGGAAGGTAGGCCTTTGCCCCATCGCCACAATCTCCCCCGTTTTGGGATTGGAGACAATCGCTATGATTTGTTCGGGATCGTATTTTTCCTGTACTTTGCTCATCGAATCTTCCAAGAATGTTTGTATTTTCTTATCGATGGTAAGCATGACATCATTGCCATTATCCGGTGCTACCACCTTTTCCTCCGTATCAGGTAAAAGAAAGCCCCATCTATCACTGTCATATGTCAGCTCCCCGTTCGTTTCCTGCAATTCTTTATTGAGGTACTTTTCAATGCCGAACTTACCAGCCATCTCTTCCGTTTCTTCATCTTTTTCCACATAGCCAATCAGATGGGATGCGAAGATTCCATTTGGATAAAAACGTTTATTCGTACTTCCGAATGTAATTCCCGGCAGTTCCATTTTTTCTATTTTCTGCTTGACGACCTGAGTCAAATCCTTGCCGGCACTGCCAAACTCCACCTGGTACGCCTCTTTTTTCGTAAGTCTTTCATAGATGTCCTGTTCATCCATATCAATATATTTAGCAAGCTTACTCGCGGTCATCTCCGGATCTTTGACATGCTCCGTCTCCTTTTCACTGAGTACAGCCCTTAATATATAAGAGGGAGTATCCTCGGCGATGACTTCACCTTTTGTATCGAGTATGCTTCCCCTTTTTGCTTCTATGACCTGTTTTTTTTCATATTTCTTGTCGATTTTTGAAGCCAGTACCTCCCCGCCTGCTGTACCTGTCACCTGAATATACAAAAAGCGGCAGACTAATACAAAAAAGAGCAGGCCGAATAAGAAGAATAATCCGGCTGCTCCATGCTTCATATTTTTTTGTTTCTGCATTATCACTGCACACCCTTCACATTATTCTCATTTAACTTGAACCCTAGCGCTGCAGCTTTTTTCCAAATTCTTTCGTATGTACTAAGTTCAGCAACCTGCACTTCTAAATCATCATTCACTTTACCCTGTTTTTCAATTGAACTTTCCACTAGCTGGATCTCTTTATTCGTTTCATAGATGGCCGCTTGATTAGAGACTATTTTCACTCCCATAAAGGTAACCATGATAGCAAGGGCACATAGTAAGAAAACTTCACCAATGGATATCTTCGCTTTACGGATGACCACTGTTTGATGTGTCTGTTGCTGCTGTTGGTCTTCATATTGCTGTTCTTGTATTTTTTTGGCTATGGAACTCATTCATGTTCCCCCTTACTGATTTTATTTTCTGGAATTATTGCTTTTCGGCGATTCTTAGCTTAGCCGACCGGGAACGATTATTCCCTTCCAATTCTTCTTCTGAAGGTAAAATCGGTTTTCTCGTAATTATTTTCATAGGTGGCTTGAATTCATCCGGGATAATTGGAAGTCCAGGCGGAAGGTCCGGAAGGGCACTTGCTTTTTTAAATACCGTTTTACAAATTCTATCTTCAAGCGAATGGAATGTAATGACAGATATTCTTCCTTCTTTATCCAAAAGCGATATGGCTTGCTCCAAGGAATCTTCAAAGACACCAAGTTCATCATTCACAGCGATTCTTATTGCTTGGAACACTCGTTTCGCAGGGTGTCCGCCTTTCCGTCTTGCCGGGGCCGGTATCCCATCCTTAATTAACTCCACAAGTTCGAACGTCGTTTCAATCGGTTTTATTTCACGTGCCGCTTCAATTTTCCTGGCAATTTGTTTCGAAAACTTCTCTTCTCCATATTGGAAGAAAATTCTCAGCAAATCATGGAATGACCACGTATTCACCACATCATAGGCAGAAATTGAAGCACTTTGGTCCATCCTCATATCCAAAGGTGCATCATGGTTATAGCTGAAACCACGCTCTGGTGTATCCAATTGTGGGGATGACACGCCTAAATCATAAAGAATCCCGTCCACTTTCTCGATTCCCCGGGCATTCAACTCTTCTTTTAAGTATTTAAAATTATTAGGAATTAGAACAATACGTTCGCCATAGCTTTCCAATTTTTCCTTAGCATTCCGAATCGCCGTTTCGTCCTGATCAAAAGCATAAAGCCTACCCTTGTCAGAGAGCTGTGAAAGTAAGTATTCGCTGTGACCGGCTCCTCCTAAAGTACAATCCACGTAAATTCCATCAGGTTTGATGTTCAATCCATCAACCGTCTCTTTTAATAACACTGTTGTATGTTGAAACATGCTAGACATCCTTCCAATCGGTTATTGAGTGACTCTATTTCTGAGGGCAGCCTTAAATATCAAAGCCAATCATATTTTCTGCTATCTCAGCGAAAGAATCCTCCGAAGCTGAAAAATAGTTTTCCCAAAGGGATTTGCTCCAAATCTCAATACGATTGGTAACACCAAGAATTACACATTCTTTTTCCAATTGGCCATATGAAGTAAGCGGCGTGGGGATATTAATTCGCCCTTGTTTATCAATTTCGCACTCTGTAGCTGCAGAAAAGAAAAAACGGGTAAAGGCTCGGGCATCTTTTTTTGTTAAAGGCAGGGCTTTTAGCTTTTCTTCTAGCAGCTTCCACTCTTCCATAGGGTAACCAAATAAACATTGATCGAGTCCGCGGGTAAGGACAAATTGCTCCCCAAGATTTTCCCTGAATTTCACTGGGACTATCAAACGGCCCTTTATATCGATGTTATGATGGTACTCTCCCATGAACATACCCACTACCCCCACATTCTAATCTCAATGTACCACATTCCCCCACCTTTCTCCACTTGTTTTTACTTTCTCCTTCCAAGTAAAAATTCCCTTCTTTTCTACTTAAGTTTATTTAGCCAAATTATTCAAAGAAACGTGCATTTCCCTCGAATGGACTCATACTAAGACGCAGTCCCACTATTACTGTCGATGCACTACCTGACAAATGCCCAGGAAACAGAAAAAAAGACAGGCTTTAGCACCTGTCTTTTTTTTCACTTTTTAATCCCTCAGTCAGGATTGGTTTGTGGCAACCCTATTCAAATTGATTTGTCCGCCACTTTTCCCCAAAACGGGTGGTTTTCTAAATGAAAATCAATTTATGCTGATTATTGAACCGGTATTCCAGTTTCATCATATCCCGTACGAACTCTGGCCCGTATTGATTCAAGTAATAAAGCACATTCCAAATCCTCTCCTGGGGTGATCCAAGAGGGTACAGTGAATTTGCTATCCGTTCATATTTTTTCAATATGAACGAATGTCGTTCCTTTGTACGGTCACCGATTTTACCGTACATGAAATCCAATTGCTTTTGAATGAATTCAATGTTTTTGTTCAACATCGGCTCAAGTCCTCTATCTAAAGAGACAGCATGGACAAATAGCTTTTCATGGTTCTCTTCAAGCTGTGATTTCAGCGTCCCGAACAGGGTGTCAATCGTCTCATCTTTCACGGAATCAAGGTATGTTTTCACAGCATTAGCGGTTCCTTCAGTCAGAACAGTTTCCAAACTGAGTTTCATTTCTTCTAGATCGCTATGGATACTGCGCTCTACCAGCGTGATGTTTAACCTAGGTATGATTAGCGGCATCTTCATGGAAAACAACTCAAATACCTTTTTTAATTCTGCCCAATAGGCTATTTCCCCTGGCCCAGAAACGAAAGCCAATACAGGGAAAAGCATTTCCTGCATGAGCGGGCGGGTAATGACATTGTTGCTTAATCGTTCTGGATGATTTTTGGCTATCTGCAAAAGTTCCTCCCCGGTAAATGATACCTCACCGTTTTTTCCGCTGAAACCGCCTTCTACACGTTCAAGTAAACATCGATCTTTTTTTTCTGGATCATAATAAAATAAATTAGCTGCCCGTTTATCCATTTCAATCATTTTTGCATACCCTTTCGCATGCATGAATGATTGCTGTTCCTCGACCACTTCAGCAATCCGGCCACTTTCATTGACCATCGATTCAAAGTATGGCTTCTCAATTCGCCTTAATTCCGGATCTCCGGCATCGACTAGCAATAGGCCATATTCTTTGAACCATTCATGAATCAGCCTGGCGAAGAAATCGACGAAGTTATTCGATTGCTTAATGGTTTCCTTCATATCAATCAGGAGTTTATTCGTAAAGGCCGTTTCTCCATATGTTTCAATGATTTCCTCAAGCCACTTCTCTGCCTTTTCCGTTTCCAGCTCCACATCAGAAACCATTGTTTTATACGGTTGATAGGAAGGATAGGACTTTTTATCGGGTTTACCGTTTTTCATAACATAAACATGATTGACTTCAGCCAAATCATGATCTTCTCCAGCTATCCAAAAAACTGGAATGACTGGCTGCCCCAGTTTTTTTTCCTGTTCTTCCGCAAGCTTAATGATCGAAATCACTTTATGAATGGTATACAGCGGCCCTGATAATAACCCAGCCTGCTGTCCTCCAATCACAACCACGGAATCATCCCTGCGCAACCTTTCAATATTCCCCTTAACTGCCTCACTGAATGAAAGACGAGACATGTATTGTTGTATGTAATCCGACAATTCATCACGTGAAAAAGAGCGGTTCATCAATTCATTATATCTATTGAGATAACTGTCAGGCTTAGACAAGTCATAATGAAAATAATCCTCCGTTTCAAGACGGTTTTGTAAATAGTCCGATGCAAAACGGTTTAAAGATGGTAACGCGAGATCTTTCATCTCCATTTCTGTTCTCCCTTTCTCTGCAACTACAATTCTTTTTAGAGTATAACATCCCGGTTTAAGAAAACAAAAGAAGTTGCCCAGCAGCAGAAAATTGATGCGATGTTCTATGTTATGTAGTCAATATCTTCGTAATACTTGTAATTATACCAATGGAAAATAATAGAAGGTAAGCTACAAAAAAGAAGGCGAAGTTCACTCTCCAAAAACCCTTTAATACCTTATGGAAAATGATTTCTTCTTTTACCTTGTAATGGACAAGGACCACGACGAATGCGTTGATGATCATGATGAGCATGATCACCCAAAGAATTTGCTTATCCCAAATTGTAATGATCAAATAATGGACGGATATTACGAACAGCAGCGTACTCATGTCCATTGCAAATTGAACGGAGCGCCTATGGTTTCCAGTGAATTGTTTGGCACTTATAAAAAAAAGTATATACCCTACGAAAGGCAAGGTAATGAATATCGCGGCAAGGCTTGAAACTACGTACGGCACATTCTCATCCCCCCTGAGACTCTTTTCCTTTGACCATCTTATATAGAGAAGACGTCAGGGAATCACTTTTCCCTTTACTCTTTGCCTCCGAGAGGATATGACCCAAAATAGCATCAATTTCCGTTTTACGGCCATTTTCTAAATCTTTTAGCATGGACGATCGATTTTCCGCAGTTGCCATACAAATGGATTTCACATGTTCAAATGACTCATCCTTATTTTGAACTTCCAAAATACAGGAGATTTCTTTAAAAAGATCTTGAAATAATTGGTAGTAAAAGGAGTTAGTGATTAAACCGCCATTTTCCACACCAAGTATCGCTGTTAATGGATTTATCACGGCATTAACGACAAGCTTATCGATAAGCATCGAGTGAAAATCCTCACTCTTCGTAAAAGGAAAATGATCGATCCTTTCATTCACTAACGATAGTTGCTCAAGTTCCCCTTTAAAGGAAGCGATCCTTGTAATGCCGAGCCCTGTATGCTCCACGGTATTCTCGTCATGTTTCAATGCCCCATGCTCCACTACCCCCACATATATGGTCGGGGATTGAAGCTGCTTTAAATAAGAAATATGCCCATAGCCATTCTGCAAGAATAGCAATGGAACCTGAATACCTTCGATGCTAGGCAGTATTTGCGGCAGGTGATATTGCTTGACGGCCAATATAAGAAGATCCACATCTGATATCCCATCATCCAGACCCTTAGAAATGATGCCTGTCAGCAGCCTGCTTTCACCATCCGCAATAAGTCGGATTCCATCACATTGGATGATGGACGCCTGATCCGCAGTATGTGTATAGAGAGTCACACTATGCTTTTCACTTAAATGAGACGCAAACAGCAGCCCGATGGCCCCTCCCCCAATGATTCCAATTCTCATAATACCCTTCCTTACTTTTTGAAATATATTTACTATTTTATCACATTATCTTTTTTATCCTGCACCAATTTTCCATCGTTGGAAAACGCCGCCAATCTGATTGAATGAACTTGAACTGCCATCAATAAGGCTCACCATAAATATCAAGGGAAAGAATGATTAATACTCCATTGAAGATATTTTCTTCTTTAAGCGTTAATTTAATGGTATATTAGATACGAAAAGCTTAGCCAATTTGAAGACTTTATAGGAACAAAAGATAACTCCAATCTCAACCCACGGGAAATTGAAGGGAAAAGGGCGGGGGATAAAAGGCTATAAGCGTTTAGTCAGCTGGGATAAGTCGATGATGTCATACTAGATTTAACCTAAGCTGAAATTCCACATGGTAAAGATCAGTGGGATGACTTTCAAAGGTTACTATCGGAAGAGGTTTATCAGAATTAAGGGGGAGCTTTTTTATGGAATACAAGGTGGAACGATTACTTGTAAATTTTAAAACGCTTGAGGAATTCAAAAAATTCAAAGAATACGGGATACAGGAACTGTCCATGCTAGATGATTTAGAGGGTAACATCATCGAAAATGACAGCCAATCACCTTTTTACGGAATCTTTTATGGCGACAAACTTGTAGCCCGCATGAGCCTGTATAAAAGAAGCGCTAAATTCGACCAGTATTTTGACAATTCCAGGGACTTCCTTGTTCTTTGGAAACTTGAAGTCCTGCCTAACTATCAGAAAAAAGGTTATGGAAGAGCTTTGGTCGAATTCGCCAAAAGCCTGAACATGCCTATCAAAACCAACCCAAGAGTTCATTCACAAGACTTTTGGAAAAAGATGGGTTTTTCTGCTGTTTCCTATGATTTGGACAGGGACCTCGGAGAAAACCCGCTGATTTGGAGCCCATTTGACATACAAGATAATAAAGAAATAGATACACAAGAATAAGGAAATATCAAGAAAATGCGGGCGGATTTTCCCACCCGCATTTTTTATTTATTGACTCTTTCCAGATTACCATTCTTATCCATTTGAAAACTCACCTTCGGGTTCGCCTTTTCGTCCTCTTGTACACTAAGTTTTCTTGCGCGCTCCATAATCTGCATTAACGCACGATAATCTTCCTCAACAGCTTTCAGGTTTTCTTTAAGCAAAACATTCTCTTCCAGTAATCGGACATTTTCCCGTTCAAGAAATAGGGACCGCTCAGAAATCCGTTCTTTTTCCTTATTATCAAGCTGAAAGAATTCATCCATTTTGGTTAAATATAATATAACTTCCTGAAGGGTAATAGATTCTTTATCTTCATGCTCGGTCGTCTTTTCTTCAATCGTGACATTTTCCACCGCTGCAACCGAATCCCTTTCCATTTCAGGGTTATTGACTACCTGTTCTTTCCTTTGTTTTTTCGCCAGCTCTATCCCTGATTTATATTGCTTCCTTACAAATGAATTCCAACGGAACCCACAAGCAGCAGATGTCCTCGATAACTGTTTCCCCACTTCTTCAAACGCCTTTAATTGTGTACTGCCTTCTCGTATATGCCTTAGTACCACTTCAGCCAACAACAGATCCTCATCATGAGTCCATGCATCTTGTCTCGCAATCGTCATCTCTCTACCTCCCAGCAAGTTTTAATTCATAATATGCACATGCTAGGAAAGATAGAAGATATATAGAGCGTGTAATATTTATTTTTTCTTATTTAAAAAACGATCGACTGCAGCATGATGCTCATCACTCGCCCACAGTTTAGAACATTCCCGGATTTCCGCATCCATTCTTCCTTTTAGCCCGCTACCCTGCCATTTATGGACCAGCAAGCGTTTATAGGCCATCAATACCCCTGTCTCATGGCGAAGAAAATCTTCCGCGAACCTTTCCCATCCATCTGTACCTTCTCCAACTATCTCATCTACGAAACCAAATTCCTTTGCTTCCTCAGCTTTATGTATTTTTGCATCCAATAATAGCTTTAGCGCTTTTTGCTCTGGTATTTTTTCAAGTAAAAGTGAAGCTCCGCCCCAGCCTGTCGTTATCCCTAGTGTACCTTGTACAAACCCTAGCTTAACTTCGCTCTTTGCTAACCTGAAATCACAAGCTGTCGCTATTTCACATCCCCCGCCGAAAGCACTTCCATTGATGAGCGCTATTGTTGGTTTTGGGAAAACTGCTAGTTTATACAGAATTTCACCCATTTTCGATAACATAGCAAAGGCCTCTTCTTCTGTATGCAAATCCTGAAATTCCCTTAGATCCCCACCTGAACAGAATGCCTCAGAGCCCGCCCCTGTTAGGACTAGCAACTTAACTTCATCATCGCATGCAGCTTCTGACAATATCGACTCAAGTTCGTCCATCAATTGATAATTCACGGCATTCCTTTTCTCCGGTCTATTAAATAGGAGCTTCATGAAACCGCGTTTATCTTTTTCAACTTCAATCACCTGATCCATGTAAACACCTTCTCCAAAATCATCGGAAAACATAGATGATTCAAAATATTCTGCCAAATTCATTTGTAAAAAAAGCACAGAGAAAAATCCCTGCGCTTTGATTAGCGTGTTGCATCAAGAAAGCAAAGCTCTCAAGTAGGTCAAGAAATTATTTTGCGACAACTTCTTTTCCTTTATATGTTCCACATTCTTTACAAACGTGATGTGAAAGAGTCATTCCACCACAGCTCGGGCATTCTACCATACCAGGTACTTGAAGCTTGAAGTGCGTACGACGTTTTCTTTTTACAGTTTTCGACGTTCTTCTAAAAGGTACAGCCATTATTCCCACCTCCTTAAAAAATATAAAAAAGCTGGAAAAATCGGATTAACGATTTTTCGTTCCAATCAAGATTCTTTATTGTTGTCAAAAAAGTCGGCAAGCTTTGCAAATCTCGGATCAACCTTATGCTCATTTTCCTCTTCAGAAATAAGAGCCCAGTCTTTCCCGGATTGAGGAGCAGCTTCGTTCGAATCGACATCCTCACAAAAAACCTGCATCGGAATTTCTAGCAATAAATTTTCTTTAATTACCGGTATTAGGTCTACAACGTCACCTTCCACAACAGTGACATCATCTCCGTAGAAATCAGCGTCATCTGCCTTTAAAAGAAAGGTTTCCTTTGTATCAATATCAATCGGATATTTAACGTCTACCAGTGTACGGGAGCAAGGTAATGTTAATTCACCTGAAAGATGCAAGTGAAAAGTAATCTCGGTCGAACTGATATCAGCTCTTCCTGCTACTCTGATCGGAGAAACATCGCGAATTTGCGGGTCTCTTTCTCTAATGTCCAAGACATCCACCAGTTCATCAAACCGTAAATCTTTGTCCCGAATTTTTTGAAGTTGACTAATCGTCCATTTCAAATGAAATCACCTCAAGGCAACAAAAATAATTATAGCTTTCAATTATAAGTTTGTCAATATTTTTTCTTTACACTATAATGTAGTCATCCTAACTAATTGTCTAAGTTTAAGGATCATTTCAGAAACAAAAAATCCGGACGATTACTTATAGTAATTTTACTTGAAATACTATTTTAGCACTAAGTTGATAAAATACAAAGTTTTTCTCTGAGGTGAACGAATGAAAGCTTGCGGTTTAGTAGTCGAATATAACCCTTTTCATAATGGACATGTTTTACATGCAAGAGAAAGTAGAGAAAAAACAGGGGCAGATGTTGTGGTGGCTGTTATGAGCGGGCCCTTCTTACAGCGTGGCGAACCCGCTATCGTCAGCAAGTGGACACGTGCCGAAATGGCTTTGAATGGCGGCATAGATCTTGTCATTGAGCTGCCCTATGCTTTCGCGACACAGAAGGCGGAAATATTTGCAAAAGGATCTATTTCCCTTTTAGAATCCCTTGGCTGTGACTCCTTTTGCTTCGGAAGCGAGGATGGCAGAATTGAACCGTTCATCACCGCCCACAGAATTCTTTCGGATAATTCCGCTGCATTCGATGCCGCAATTAAATCGGCTATGGATGCCGGTAATAGTTATCCGGCGAGTGCTGCCCAGGCTTATCGATCGATCATCAATGATGATGCGGGATTGGATTTGACGAAGCCAAATAATATTCTTGGAAAGGAATATGTAAGTGCTGCACTTTCAAACGGCTACTCCATTCGCCCATATACAATTCAAAGGGTCGCTGCCGGATACCATGAAACAAAGTTGTCCAAAGACCCTATTGCCAGCGCAACGGGGATACGTAAAGCTATCCATGAACACCAGGAATTACATTCTGTTTCCAGTTATATTCCTCAGCCGACGATGAGTGGTCTTGAGCAATATTTAACGCACTACCATGCCTTACATGACTGGGAAATGTATTGGCCCATGTTGAAATACCGAGTCTTTTCTTCCTCTTTAACCGAATTGGCAGGGATATACGAAATTGAGGAAGGCATAGAACACCGAATAAAGGAGATGGCCAAACAATCTTCGAGCTTTTCTGGATTCATGGCAGCACTGAAGACAAAACGCTACACATGGACACGACTACAACGGATGTGTGTCCATATATTGACCCATACATTAAAGGAACAGGTGATTCACAATGACCAACCAGCCTATATCAGACTTCTTGGCATGAATGGCCGAGGACAAGAATATCTTCGCACTGTAAAAAAAGGCTTACCCCTCCCGCTCATCTCTAAACTTTCGTCCTATCAGAAGCAGGACATCGATACGGACTTGCGAGCGGCACAGGTGTATGCACTGGGCTTGCCCGAACCGCATCAAGCTGCATTGATGAAACGGGAATATGAATCTCCCATCATTTCCAAATGAAGAATGGTTTAAGCTTGGCCCGTCCACCCTTTAGAGTAAACTCCTAATCATCAAAAAAAAGCGCAAACAGTAGATGACTGCCTGCGCTTTTTTTCATTTTTCTTTTCCATTCAGTTTCGTTAAATAGGCTATTGCATCCTCAAAGTTGTCAACCGGCACGATCTTCATGTCCGTGTCGATATCCTTTGCTGCAATGAGTGCATCTTCATAATTCGAACCTGCTGCTCCGTTTTCATTTGGGGCAAAGAATATTTCGGCTCCAGATTTATCTGCTGCAACTATTTTCTGTTGGATCCCGCCAATTGGACCGACTGTCCCATCATCAGACAACGTTCCTGTACCAGCTATATCATAGCCATTTGTAAGATCGCCTTTTGTCAATTGATTATAAATCTCCAATGAAAACATTAAACCAGCTGAAGGACCGCCTATTTGTTCTGAATCTATGGCAATCGCCGGTTTTGTGGTCACTTTTCGGTTATCATCCAGCGAAATGCCTATTCCAACCCTATTTGGGTCATTTTTAAAAGGCTGCAATGCAAGAACGGCCGTTTTCTCCGTCTCTTCCCGCTTATACACTATTTTAACTTCATCTCCAGCCTTCTTTCCGTTAATATAGTCCATGAATTCCTGTGCAGACTTGAATTTAACATCATCGACCTGAATGATTTGATCGCCCGCTTTCAGCTCTTTAACTGCCGGCATTCCTTCTAGCACGTCCAAAACATATACACCCAGGTACTCGTAATCGACTTCTTTCCCAGCTTTTTCATATGCGATCTGAATGGCATTATTTTTAGAACCATCCATTAAGTGCAGCTGCCTAATATTATATTCTTCATCTGTTTCATCTTCGCTTCGAATGGAGGTTTCCGGATAAAGCTCCTGATATTTGCTCCATTTCGCCAGCATGTAGGAATATATATTCGCCCGGCCCATCCTTACAGTGGTTAACATAAAGCTTCCTTTTGCTTCATCTCCTCCTGATACCTCAATGATTGGCTCCAATTCTTTAGCCATTCCTGGTTTAGATACATAAAAAGGTAGGGAATAAAGGGCTGATGCTATGAGAAGTATAGCCACCACCAGGAAAGTGCGTACATATATTTTACGGCTCATCTTCAAAGGACTCCTTCCAAGTAACAATGCTCTGCTTAATTTGATCTATCTTTCCTCTTGCAGCTTCTTCTCCAATACTAATTATTTCCTGTACGTTTGTAAATGATTTCGAGCTGTATTTCTCAACCCTGGGGCGTATCATGACGTCTGAAGCAAACTCCCTGCTTTTAACCAGCTCCATTTGCAGGATATCGAGACTTTGCATGATGACGTCATAGATGGAGTTTATCTCCATATCCTGTTTCACGTGGGCTACATCCACACCAATTATGATGTCTGCTCCCATATCTTTCACTACTGAAACAGGAACCCTGTCAACAACGCCGCCATCAACAAGCAGCCGGTTTCCGATTTTTTCAGGAGTGAAAATGCCGGGAATGGAGATGCTTGCCCTTACAGCCGGTGCGATGGGACCTTCCTGAAAAATGACTTTTTCCCCCGTTTTTATATCAGTGGCGACCACGGCCACAGGAATATCAAGTTCTTCAAATTTTTTACCATATGTAAATACCCTGATTAAATCCTTTGTCCGTTTACCCGAAATGAAGCCCATTTTAGGTATGGTGAAGTCTAAATAATACTTTCTCTTAAATGCACGGGACAACTTATACAGCCTCTCGATATCCGAACCCGCTCCATAAAATGCAGCCACCATAGCTCCCATGCTGCTTCCAGCAATCATATCTATTGGAATGCCTTCTTGCTGTAATACCTTTATCACGCCAATATGTGCAAACCCCCTCGCTCCTCCTGACCCAAGTGCAAGCCCGACCTTTGGTTTCGACAAAGATATCCCTCCCGCTATAACTAGTTCAAAATATTGAAATAACACTCATTCAAAGTTATGGTCTTAAACGGATTTATAGAAGCATATTATTTATATTGACAGTGAAACAAGCACGGCAAATGTAAACTATGTAGCCAATGAAAAAGGCTGCATTGAAATTCCATTGTGCGGATCATTCTCATTTATATATGTCGGTACAATCCACATTCCATCATGCGCTTACTTTCGAGAAAAGGAAGTTCATATTTTATTATATACGAAACGAACTGCCCTTATTTAGTAACCTTCAAGAGGAGGCTGAATTTTGCTAAAATCAAAATCTAAAACAGTACTGTTAGCTACCTCCGTCACGATGATGGCAGTTGGCTTGATCATCTTCCCCCAAGAATCCTTTGAAGCTTCCAAAGGCGGACTGAATATTTGGTGGACAATTGTTTTCCCTTCACTTCTACCTTTCTTGATTTTCTCGGAGTTATTAATCAGTTTTGGGGTTGTCAGGTTCATTGGCGTCATGCTTGAACCATTTATGCGTCCCTTATTCCGTGTACCAGGAGTAGGCGGTTTCGTTTGGGCGATGGGACTTGCATCAGGGTTTCCAGCTGGAGCGAAATTCACTGTAAGGCTTCGTCAGGAAGAACAATTGACCCGCATTGAAGCTGAAAGACTCGTTTGTTTTACTAATTCATCTAATCCATTGTTCCTGTTCGTTGCCGTTGCCGTTGGTTTTTTCCACAATCCTCATTTAGGTATCATCCTTGCACTTTCCCACTACCTAGGAAATTTTTGTGTAGGTATCATCATGCGTTTTTACCGTTGGAAAGAAGAAAAATCCCATACAAAAGTAATGACCAAGCTCCCCTCCATAAGACAAGCCTTTAGCCAAATGCATCGAACCAGAATAAAAGAAACAAGACCATTTGGCAGTTTACTTGGAGATGCGGTACTCTCATCCATTCAAACCCTATTAATGATCGGGGGGTTCATCATTCTCTTTTCGGTGGTGAACAAGCTTTTATTTCATATGAACATTACCGAATTGCTAGCATCTGGGGTCGGAGGAATTTTACATATTTTTAATTTCCCCAATTCCTTAAGCCTTCCCTTCATATCAGGCATGTTTGAAATGACTCTTGGTTCAAAATTAACCAGTACGGTCGAAGATGCGACACTCTTTCAGCAAACTGTGATGACAAGTTTCATCTTAGCTTTCAACGGTTTCAGCATTCAAGCGCAAGTTGCCAGCATCATTGCCGCAACAGACATTCGTTTCACTCCCTTTTTTCTGGCTAGGATAGCACATGGCCTTCTGGCATCCATTATTACCGTCTTGCTTTGGGAACCATTCTATAAAGGCAATATGTACAGCGGCAGCCCGATAAACGCATTCCCAGTCAGTGGATCCGGTGAACACGCGAATTCCCTATATCAGAACATGCTTGATTTCGGCCCCATTCTAACACTCGTGTTTTTGTTCCTATACATCATCATATTTACCAAAAGGCTATTCAAAGGCCTTCCGTAAACCGAAAAAAGAGCATTGCGCGTTGGCAATGCTCTTTTTTCTATCCTTTTAGTTCCTCATACTTTTTGGCCAGAGCTTTCTGGACGACGCTTGGCACCAGTTCGGAGATATCCCCGCCATACTTCGCAACCTCTTTCACAATACTTGAACTCAAGAAAGAATATTGATTTTTCGTCATGATAAAGAATGACTCTATTTTATTGTTAAGGAATCGGTTCATCGAAGTTCCCTGCATTTCATATTCAAAATCGGAAGTCGCCCTCAATCCCCTGATGATGGCATTCGCGGAAACGCTTTCAGCATAGTCGACCGTCAATCCCTGATAGAAATCCACTTTAACATTCGGCATATGGGCAGTGGCTTCAGTAATCAATTCCAGTCTCTCCTCCACTGTAAAAAGTGAATTTTTCGCTGAATTGTTCACGATTACCACATATACCTCATCAAAAACATTCGCTCCCCTTTGAATGATATCAAGATGACCAAATGTTATTGGATCAAAACTCCCCGGACAAATCGCTATTTTGGACATTCATAGTTCCCCCTGTTCGTGTACGTTTCCCCATTGATAAATCGTAACGGCAATGACGCCATAAACTTCTTTTCTCTTAACGGTAAAGTCACCAACTTTTTCTGGCAATGTAACATCATGGCCATGCTCACAAACAATGTATCCCATATCGTTCAGCAATCGGTATTTATGTATTTCTTCAAGAATCTCGACTAGCTTTTGTTTCTTATAAGGTGGATCAAGAAAAATCAATTCAAAAGTCATTTCCCTTTTCACCAAAGCCTTCAGTGCACGCTCTGAATCATTTTTATAAACTTCTGCACGGTCTGAAAACTTGCATAGTTCCAAATTTGCCTTAACCGTTTGATTTGCTTTAAAATCGCGGTCGACAAATATAGCTTTATCCATGCCTCTGCTTAACGCTTCAATTCCCAGTCCACCGCTCCCGGCAAACAAGTCGAGGACCAGCCCTCCTTCGAAATAAGGACCAATCATGTTGAAAATGGATTCCTTGACTTTATCAGTTGTCGGCCGGGTTCCCGTACCCGGTACAGCCTTAAGTGGTCTTCCTTTGCAAATTCCGGAAACGACCCTCATCATCCTCACCACATTTTATGACAAATTTCTGTTACTTTCCTATCCTAACATATTAGAAAAAGCTAGCCAATATTTAAACCCATTCGGCTTCATTTCCAAGATGTAATCAACTTATCATTTCGGACCATGGAAAGAAGATATCCATTCTTTTTATAAATCTTTTGCATTTTGAATAATAAAGTGGTTTTTGGCAATAATGTGAATAACAACATTCCTTTTTAGGTGTTGTTGCCAACCGCGGAGAAGGCTTACGTTTCCCCATAAGTTCTTCCTCCGGTTTCTCCTCTCCCTTTGCCTTCTGGTCCTTAGTTAGACATAGAAGGACCCTGCATATTTTTGCAGGGCTTTTTTTTATTGATAAACCTCCGATATCTAATTTCCTTTGTTATGATTCGTCAATGAAGTTGTCCTTCTCTTTTATGAGGGATAATGATAAAGTAATGAATAATAAGTTAGTTAGGAGAGGTTTAATTGATTCAACGTTTTATTGAAATTGGACAAGGATATTCCGATATATATGAGTTGCTGGAAGTAGGTCGCAATCAGAAACATCGAGTTGCAAGGCTTTTGGCCATGCATACTACTATAAATGATAAAAAGGTAACATCATTGGTTATCGTCATGCAGCCCACAGATCCTGGGAAATTCCAGCCGCTTTACATTTGCCGTGAAGGTATACCGAACCCTCATGCCACCAAAAACAAACGCTATGAGCTTTTTGAGAACTTGGCGGAGGAACTGGATAGACCAATTATTGAAATCGACGTGAAACCTTCGGTGCTCTTTGCAGAAATCGAGTTGTACTACCAACACTTAATCGGCATTTTGCGTATGAATAGATATCTGCCCCCATTAAGTTGAAAGATGTTGATGCCCTGAATTGAAAAAGGCTGACTCCGCATGAGTCAGCTTTTTTCAAATTCCCATTTTATAATCATATTCCTTCGCTTTATCCGGTTTGGAGTTTTCGAACTCCACCTTCAAAAAAGGCTTGTAAGAAAGGTCCACTTTTTTAACGAACGAATAATTATTCAGCTTTTCCACTAGTGGTTCCACTTCATCCATATTCGTATAAAGCACTACATATTTCAACTTTTTTGAAACATAATGGATATTCCCAAATTTCCTAAGCATTTTGGCTTGTTTTAATGTATGTAAATAGACGATGATTCCCTGTCTCGCTCCAAGCATATCAATAACTCCCTTTTATAAAGGTTTTAACTAAGTGTAGCACAGCAGAATCTTTACTTTCAACCAAGAAAAAAAGATTATAAACAAAATTCTCTCACTATTATGAATATATACACTGTGAAGGGGGCCAAACAAACGATGGATTTAAACCAAATTTGGCATCAATTTATTGATCATCTATTAGATAATGATGAAATTACCCAAGCTTCGATAAAAAAAATCACAGGTATACCATTTATATATATCCATTATCATCCGGCACAAAATGATAATAGTCAGCTTTCTTTCTTAATAAAAAAAGCCGCAAGCCTTTCAATGCGTGGCAAGCAGCTTCATTGTGAAACCATTTTCGTACGGCAAGAAGAACATTTATATGTATTCCGGCATCGTTTTTATGTGCCGCAGCAAAAGATGTTTTGCTGCGGCAACCTATGTCCGGATTGTATTTTATATCGCAGTTAATCACTTTGTAACGTGTCCGGAATAAAAATGATAAAAACAAGGTACAAGGAAGGATCTTTATACATTCATCGGTTCATTGACCCACTGTCTCGACGAAGGTTCCTTACATGACACAGCCACCGAACTCGTAATAATGTCGAAATTCGATGGCTGCATGTTCTTATATACCGGCCTAAATGTTCACGATCTGGCCATTACCTTAAGCAGAGCATCCACAACTTCCGCCGGTTCCGCAGCTTCCCGTTGAACATCCACCGGATGAAACAAAGAATGGATTCCCCGCTGGGGTTTTGACCTGTTCAGAAACCGCTCGGCCAATTCTTCCGCTTATTTCATCAAGAACGGATTGCAATTCGGTCTCCGCCCGTTTAAACTCAGCAATGGCAGGATGCATATCCATGTCTCGTTTAGCTTGCCTGGTTTCTAAATTGATGCGTTTATAATCCGGATGATATTTACCGAACCTTTGAACATCTTCAAATAGATCCTTTAGCGAAGTAAACTTGGATATTTTCCGCTGGGCCTCTTTGTCGCTTTGTAATTTATATAAACTAAGGAGATATTCTTCCCCTATTTCAGAATGAAGGATCATTTCAGCTAATCCATCAGCCTGTTGTAAAATGTCGATGATTTCCATAGTAGCAAGCATTAACAAGCTCACCTCCACAACCATTTTACCATTTCTCCCTTTTAGATGCTAATGGTTTGATTAAATCGAGGAAGTGATATGTACCTCAATCTCTTTTTGCAACCCTGTTTTTTCACCTGAACCATTCAAAACCTCAAGCTTTATTTTATGCATGCCATTCGGGACATCCTTTAAGATAAATGCTGCCGTTTTCATATCGACTTTCTTTTGATTATCAATAAATACGGACACAGTTGCCAATTGATCAGGATTTGATTCAGAAAAACCATAATTCTTCAAATAGCACTCTACATAGACAGAGTTGCCTTTTACAAAAGTTTTAACCCGAAAGTCCTCATCTGAATTTCGGATGCTCGATACAGTGGTGGCAGCTTTAAGAGTAGATTCAGCTTGCGTGGCTACTCCTGAATTTTCAGGTTCCGGTATTTTCTTTCCACAACCCGATGCTGCCATCAACACTGCTAGAGCCAATATCAACTTTCTCATTCCATCGTCCCCCTTTTGCCTTTATTGTTCGCCAAAAGGAGTAATTTACTCTTATTTTCTTCATTCACCTGGAACATTCATCGCTTGAAACATATGAAGCATCATGGAGGCAACCTGGACGCTTTCCGAAAATTTAGAGACCCGATGTGGAATCGACTTCTCAAAATAATATTTCGCTTCGGTTTCAAACACATCCACTTCATGGGGATTACGCATTAACCTTTTGTACCATGCAGGCTGAATCCTCAAGTAATTTCGCATATCTTCGTTTGTTTGAATGAATTCATATATATTCTGACGCATGAAAAACCCTCCTTAATCCTTGGTGAATAAAAAAGGGTTAGCTCTCTGCTCTTTTTCTTTTGGGGGAGGACTGGTATCACCTGATTTATTCCCTTGGAAAGCAGATAGCACTCCTTGGATTGCACCGATGGCCTGATTGGCATTCGTAATATATTGTTGAATCTGCCCCATATCCATGTTTTTAACTGCACTCATTAACGAACCGATCAACTCAGTGCTTTGCCCTTCCTTTTCAACCGGCGGTGATGGGGATCCTGTATTCACTTTGTACTCACCCACACTGCCGTCAGCCTGCCAGCGTGGATGATCCTCTCCGAGTAAATACCACTCTTCAAAAAGTTCCTGCCAAGTTGCTTGTTTGCTTCTCACTTCATTCACTAAATGAGGATGTTCCTTAACAAACTTCCGAAATGCATCCACGGAGGGCCGCTTTCTTTTCGCCATTACTCTCACCTCACACTTAGACATCGCCTATTGCACCATATGCTAAAGGTAAATAAAAAGTGCATAACATTCCTTTTCAAATGCAATCGGATTTCAATAGCATACTATTGAAAAAAAGGAGGTATTTTCATGTCGGATGCAAGTGATTTAATTAAAGACTTCCAGAACCTGGCTGAGTCTGCAGATGAAACTGAGTTATCTGTTTTATCAAGAATTGTTTCAGGGTTAAAAGCCAAAAGAGGGCAAAGGAAGCACTCTTATTTATCAAGCTTGCTGCAATTAAATAAGGATGTAAGCAATCAAGGGACGACGCCTACGATGACATGATGAATTGAACATTACGCATGGAGGCATGATAGCTGCCTTGATAGATTCAGGAATGGGGTACCCTTGCAAGCTCAACAGTTCCAAAAGGGTATGCTGCCGTGACTGCGGATATCCAAGTTCGTTATGTAAAACTCTCCATTGGCGATCGATTAACGTGTACATCGAATTAATACTGGGCAATTGATCATCATCGAGGGGAAGGTCCACCGTGATGATGGGGAACTTTGCGCTTATCGACAGGTAACTTTTTCAATTTGAAAATATAATCCAGAACAATAAAACGGACCCAAATCGGATCCGTATTTTTATCTCTTTATGAAATTCTGGATGTAATACTTTTTATATACCCCGACGCCCAGACCTGTAAATTCCTCGTTCAGCATCGCATCCCGATGCCCTTTGCTATTTAGCCAACCTTCCATGACTGCAGCTGCGTCCACATAATCAGCCGCTATATTTTCACCTGCTGCCCTGTATTTTACATGACCTGCATCGAGACGCTTTTCCAAATCCCCCTTTGTTTCAGAAACATGGGTTCCTTCAGGTGCGTCCGTCATTTCCCTGCTATGAAGGTAAGCAACCTCCGCAGTTGGGGCATCCCATTCTAAAGGCTTCAAATCAAACCTGCTGCGCATTATATTCGTAATATCGAATATTTGCTGCTCATTGCCATCTTCCACTTTCGCCAAGTCTTCAGCAGAAAGGTCCTTAACTGTCACAAGTTTACCCTGATAGGTCAACTCATACGGCTGTTGTTTCAATAGGGCGGAATCATTCAAAAATCGGATGCTTGAAACAGTCCCGGTGAATTTATCCAAATAAAGCTGAACATTAATATTCCCTAAATCAATCAACGGCCTCATGTTCATATCTTCCTCCGACAATTCAAAACGATAGGAACTGTCACCAACTTCAATATCAACAGTAGGTTCCACATACAAGCTGGAATAGATGGCATCAATCGATTGTCCAATTTTAAAAGGAGCGACATTGACCTCATCACCGATTCCATAAGCAGAAACCACTTCTTCATTTTCAACGGCTAATTGGAAATAATTATTATAGTCCTTTTTATAAACCCACCATTCATATCCATAAGCGGACATATCAATTCGATCTGGCTTACCGTATTCCTTTTCTATCTCTTTTGCATTTTTCCCGATTGTTACCGCCAGACCTTCTGTCACTTCAGCAATCCCTTCCTTTTCAGAGGAAGTGCTTTTTTCATTTATATGTCCATTGGGGTTAACACCTTTGTTACCATCAATAAGAGGGTTTCCTTCATCTTCTTCATCGCCGATATTAAGATAAATACCGATTACGAAAAAAATAATGATTAACACCAACACCTTACCTAAACTGCGCAGAGGAACACTCCCTCTCTCTATCTAATTTATGTACCCAATGCAAAAAACCTTTCTTTCCTGATTATATCACTGTTCAATCATAATTTTCTAATTTACGATAGACTGCCCCTTCATTAAATTTATTTAAAAAATGGAACTTTTGTGAATGATTAAAATACCATGGTTGAGTTCATTGCAACTTCCACCATTTCGTACTATTATAAAATATAGGATAAAATGGTATATTATAAACATACTTGGAGATTTTTAATATATTCATGTACATAATATTTTCCCGGTATGTCATTTTAATTCTCAATAGTAAACATAGGAGGTACTACTCGTGAAATTTGAAAGCTTTGGAATCGAAAACATCACAGCCGACTTAAACCGATTAGATGACCTAATGCCGCAATATGGTTTAATACGTGCAGAACAATGGGATTACGAAAGAGTCAGTTACGATCGTAAGTTCGAATTAAAAGAAGGCACGTTTTACCTGAGAATACTTGGCTATGCTACAGAGGGCGATGTAGGCGCTCACAGGGCCGTCATCAAACTAATGGTTCCTCTATTAGGAAAACACTATTATCCACACGGAGTTGAATATGGTGAAGGAGAGGATTTCCCTGTATCACTAGTTAAACAAAGTGAAAAAATCCTCGCTCAAATCAAAGAAGAACTTACACAATTCAACGGCCTGTAAAAGCCGTTAGTGAAAAGTAGGTACAAAGAGAGAGGATCATGTGTGATGCTCTCTTTTTTTTGTATCCATAACAAAAGCCTGATGCTTTTTTTGCACCAGGCTTTTTCATTATTTTAAAATCCTAGGATCGCCTTTATTAAAGATGTTGTTTCGCCGCCATGATATATCACATAAAGCAGGATGTAAACAGCTACTCCAGTAATCCCAGTGAAAAACCAAATGATGCTTGTCGCAGGCCCGATTTTTTTATGAATGGCGAATTTACCTTTAAACCCAGTGGTAAGCATGATGATCCCCAAAACAGCCCCAGTTGTTGCAAGCGTTATATGGAAAACCAAAAAAATCGTATAATAAATTTTAATGTCATCGGGGCCGCCAAATGACGTACTACCAATGAAGACCGTCCGAGAAAGATATATAGTGAAAAAGATTACCGCAAAAATCGCAGCTGCCATCATGGTTTTTTTATGGGTCTCGATTTTGCGTTGTTTAATTTGATACCAGCCTATTGCAACAGTGATGGCACTTAATACAATGAAGGCTGTACTTATCGTTGGAAGGATTGGTAAAGACATATGAATTGTAGTCCTCTCTATATTTATTAATCAACTACCATTTTATAAGAGGCAATCATAAAATTCAATAAAATCAAGGATTATTAACAGAATGCTCACTTTTATAGAATAGCCAAGTCAAATCACTGGCTATTTGCTTAAAATCGAAAATAAAGCAAAGGCAGATAAAAGACTTGTCCTCCCCAAGACAAGTCTTTTATCGTACAATTATTCTACAGTCTGAAAATCCGAAGGTATCGGATCAATATCATTTTGGCCGCCATTCTCCTTTTTGAACCAAGCAAAGAAAATGACACCTAATACATAGCCTAAAACGATTTCTTGAATCACCTTCATCAGAACCCCACCAAGCTGTTGATCCTCAAGCAATGGAAGTCCATTGAACATTTCTGGGCCACTGAGCGTTAAACCGGACAGTGCTGAAGCCGGAACACAAAGTTCCATGGCACTGGCCCAAGATTCCGCATTGGTAAATGTATCATACATTGGATCATTAGCAAAAATGATTAAAGCGCAAGCAGGGGTCATTAGAATGCCACTGCCGAAAATATAAGCTACTTTTTTCACACCTGACAAACTTTCACGTTCCGGCAGTTGATTGACAAGTGGGAACCACATCAAAACAGCAGTCGTAAATAAAAGGACCGTGTATCCGGCATGAAACCACATCCCCGTTTTGATAAAGTCGAACACTAACGGGATATGGTACAGCGAGAAAAGAACATTAAATAGTAAAAGGGCGATAAGAGGTCTCGTGAAAAATTGAAATAACGTCTTCACTCCCCTTGAATTTATGAAAGTTCTCATAAGCCAATCTGGAATCGCAATGATAAATAAAGGCGGAATCACGAGATAGAGCAGTGCCATTTGAAACATGTGGGCACTGAACATGATATGGCTCAATAAATCCAGTGGCGATCCTTTTACCACATATAGAAGGAACATGGCTATCAAAAAATAAGTTGCCTGTTTAACGGAAAGCGATGAACTGCCCGAAAACTTCTCCCCTTTTTTTGTCACCAGCCAAAAATAGCCAACGGTTATAAGTACGAGGGCGGCAAAGTAATAAGGACTCCACAAAGCGCGAAATCCGAAAATATCAATAGACAAAAAAATCACCTCGTTCATAAACTTTTCTTACTTTCATTATACCTAAAACGAAACATGGTAACAAATATAGATAAACCTGGATACTTTTTCTAGAAAAATAAAGAAAACCGGCTATCATTCAATAGCCGATTTCCTTTATGGTTTATAACCAAACAATCGTTGTGAACACAAGGACAGTTATCAAGCCTACTGCAAGTCCGGAAAATAAGAACAATGCAATGGTGCCATGCCCTTTATGCTTCATGTGCATGAAATAATACAATTGGAAAATCACTTGTACAACTGCCAGCAGCAAAATGACTGGTTTAATGAACCAATGTGAAAAACCCTCAATTCCTACTGCAGCAAAAGCAAGTAATGTAAAGAAAATCATAAGTGTAAATGATATCACTTGGTGTTTCATCTCTTCAGCATTTTTCTTACGGCGATATTTTAAATCGACATTCGGGTTCGCTGAATTTGATTGTTCATTCGCCATCAGTTATCCCACCATTCCCATTAAGTATACGACAGTAAAGATAAACACCCAGACTACGTCAATGAAATGCCAATAAAGACTCGCAACATAAAATTTAGGGGCGTTATATAAATTCAAGCCCCTTCTTGCATTACGCACCATAAGAGATATGATCCAAACCAGACCGAAAGCAACGTGTCCTCCGTGAAAACCAACTAACGTATAAAACGCGGAGCCGAAGGCACTGCTCGTAAATGTATGGTGGAATTCATGAACATAGTGATTAAACTCATAAATCTCGAGACCTAGAAAAGCAAAGCCAAGAGCAACCGTAATAACAAGCCATGCTTGCATTTGTTTAAAATGGTTATTTTTCATATGGTACATCGCATACACACTGGTTAATGAACTGGTCAATAACAGCATGGTTGCTACAAAAGTCAGTGGTAATTCGAATAAATCTTTAGCTAAGGCTGCATCACCATTTGGAACTTTATCCTTCAATGCAAGGTAAGTTGCAAAAAGTGAGGCGAATAGTACCGTCTCTCCACCGAGAAACAACCAGAATCCCAAATACTTATTTTTACCTTCTAAAGTCGCTTTCTCGGGAGAAGCAGGCCAAGTGGCATCCGTGAATCTTTCATCTGTTTGCATTATGCCTTACCTCCCTTGTCTTTATCGTCCATAAGGTCTTCTTTGTGGATGTGGAATCCATGATCGTCTTTAACTGAACGGATAAACATTGAAACGAATGTTATCAAAAGTCCAGCGATCATTATAGGCAGGGTCCATGTCTTATCATCCATGTTATATAAAGCACCGAATGCGGCAACAAATAGTCCTAAAGCAATCGTTAAAGGAAGTATAGATGAATTCGGCATATGGATATCCCCCAGTGGTTCTGCAGGAGTCATTTCCTTTTTCCCTTCCATTTTTTCAACCCAGTAAGGATCTAATCCGCGGACAAGCGGAAGTTGTTTGAAATTATAAAACGGCGGTGGTGATGGAATGGCCCATTCAAGCGTACGGCCGTCTCCCCATGGATCATTGCCGACTTTCTCATTTTTCACAGATGTAATGATTATATTGATGACCATTACCAAGACACCAAATGCCATTAAGAAGGCTCCAACTGTACTGATCATATTACCTGTATTGAGACCTTGATCGTCCAAGAATGTAAATACTCGACGAGGCATCCCCATCAAACCTAAGAAATGTTGAATGAAGAATGTTAAATGGAAACCGATCAAGAACGTCCAAAATGTGATTTGCCCCAATTTTTCACTTAACATTGTTCCAAACATTTTCGGCCAATAGAAATTAATTCCAGCCAATAAACCCAATACAACCCCACCAACGATTACATAGTGGAAATGGGCAACAACGAAATAACTATCATGGTATTGATAATCAGCAGGTGCAGATGCAAGCATGATACCTGTTACGCCACCCATGGTAAATGTAGGAATAAAGGCGACTGCATAAAGCATCGGTACCGTGAACTTGACGCTTCCTCCCCACATCGTAAAGATCCAGTTGAATATCTTAATACCTGTCGGTACAGCGATAGCCATGGTAGCCACGGCAAAGATCGCATTTGCGATAGGTCCTAAACCAGTGGTAAACATATGATGCGCCCAAACCATGAAACCTAAGAAACCGATTAAAACGGTCGCAAATACCATCGATGAATAACCAAACAATCTTTTTCTGGAGAATGTAGCAAAAATTTCGGAAAAAATACCGAAAGCCGGAAGAATCAGGATATATACTTCGGGGTGACCGAATATCCAGAATAAATGCTCCCAAATGATCGTATTCCCGCCTGCTGCTACATCAAAGAAATTCGAGCCGAACATCCTGTCGAACATCATTAACACCAATCCCACGGTAAGCGGAGGAAAAGCGAATAATATCAATGCGGAAACAACGAAAGTTGACCATGTAAACAGCGGCATACGCATATATGTCATACCAGGCGTACGCATATTAATAATGGTTACAAGGAAATTGATCCCTGCAATTAATGTTCCCAAACCTGATATCTGTAATCCCAGGACGTAGAAATCAATACCATGGCCTTCGGAGTGAAGGGAAAGTGATGCATATGATGTCCAGCCTGCATCGGGAGCCCCCCCTAAAAACCATGAAAGATTCAGAAAGATTCCTCCAAAGAAAAACAACCAAAAACCTAACGAGTTCAAAAATGGAAACGCTACATCACGTGCCCCTATCTGTAAGGGTACAACCGCATTCATTACAGCAAACACCAATGGCATAGCCGCCAGAAATATCATGGTCGTACCGTGCATGGTTAAAATTTCATTATAAAATCCGGCACTTACGAAGTCATTATTTGGGATTGCAAGCTGGATACGGATAAACATCGCTTCCAAACCGCCGATTACAAAGAATAACCCGCCAGAGATAAGATATAAAATGGCGATTTTCTTATGGTCTACCGTCGTCAGATAATCCCAAATCGTAGCGCCAAATCCTTTTTTATTAGCGTACGTACTCACGATTTAACCTCCTTAATCAATGTTCTATTTGTCTTCCACCTTAAGCTCTAAAAGATAAGCTGCCAGTGCATTAATATCTGAATCTGAAAGTTCGCCGTAAGTACCGGTCATCGTGTTGCCCGGTTTATACTTCTCAGGATCCTTGATCCATTTCTTCACATTCTCTTCCGTATGATCCAATACGCCAGCTACTTTTTGACGCTCACCGAATGTAGCCAGATTCGGAGCCTGACGAGCAGCCTCAGGCCTGCTGTCATTTGGTGTCACCGCATGGCAGCCTATACAACTTTGATTAAAGACATCTTCACCCTGTTTGGCTAGATCACCTTCAACGACAGGTTCCTTTGCAGCTTTCATATCTTTAGTCCATGCTTCAAAATCGCTTTTAGACTTCGGTACGACCTTAAAATCCATCAAAGCATGTGAAGGACCGCAAAGTTCAGCACATTTTCCGTAGAACAAGTTGTTCGAATCTTCTGCCTTTTCACTGTCGAATTCTAAGAAAAACTGATTGACCCCTTCAGTATTTGTATCCATCTTTCCTCCGACAGACGGTACCCAGAATGAATGCTTAACATCGGAAGCAGTTAGATTGAAGTACACTTTTTGATCTGTTGGCACAACCAAATCCTGACTTGTTACGACGCCAAGGTCTGGATATTCAAACTCCCACCAATATAGGTTCGCCCTAACATTCACGACAAGTGCATCCTTCGTTTTTCCATCCTTATCTTTCTTATCCATTGCCTTTGTGTCGGCTAAGTCGAAAGTCGTGACGACGGTTGGAACAGCCAGAACAATTAAAAGAAGGATAGGAATAACAGTCCAGATAATTTCGAGTTTATGACTTCCTTCAATTTGTTTCGGTATTGTTTCGTCGCCTTCCTTCCGGCGGAAGCGTAGTAAAACTACAACGAACAAAATAATCACAACAATAATAACCAGTACCATGATTAGTGTACTCAATATCAGTAAGTCATACTGAGATTGCGCAACATCGCCAGCTGGCTTCAGCGCGGATAGAAATGGTTCGCCGCATCCCGAAAGGACAAGTCCTACAATACCCAGCAGAGCAATTAGGCGCCATTTGTGCAGCCTTTTTTTCATAGCTTCAGAAACCCCTCTTTCGTCAAAATTTTCTCACAAAAATAAAAATGGGCGCAATTGCGAATATTCTCTCTATGTCAATTTCTAAAAAGAAAGAATCCCTAATCTAAGGAATTATGAAGATGATTCATGTAACCGCTCTTATGTATGACCTTGTTGGTTCCGTTAATATGTATGAATAGCGGTCAGTGCATTATTTATCAGTAAGCTGGAGCCTGTAAAAGAACAGGCCGCCAGCTTATTTAAACCAAAACTAGATGAGTGTGACAATAACCATCGCTACAAATAAAATGGTCATATAATTTAAAGAATATACAAACATGGATGTTGCCCATTTAACATCATCTTTCTTTTTATACCCCTTAATTCCTAAAATAAGCCAACCTGTGCTCAATAATGCAGCAAGAATAACTAGCGGAGTTCCTAATGGAGTTAAAAAGAAAGGAACGAACATTAAACAGACAATCCATAGCATAATCGATCTTTTTGCGGCCTTGAACCCTTTTACGACCGGAAGCATGGGTACCCCAGCTGCACGATATTCTTCGACACGCCTCATGGCAAGTGCATAAAAATGAGGAGGCTGCCACAAGAACATGATCGCAAACAGGACCCAGGCGATCTTATCAAGGCCCGGGTCGACTGCAGCCCACCCGATAAGTGGAGGCACCGCTCCCGATATACTGCCTATAATCGTATTCGAGACAAATCTACGTTTGAAAACCATGGTATATAAAACAACATAGGCGAAGACGCCGAATGCACCTAGTATGGCAGTTGTCATATTAGTCAATGCAAGTAAAATCAGCCCTGCAGCAATTAAGCCGAAACTTAACGCCAATACCTTTGAAGGCTGTACTTTCCCAGTAACCGTTGGACGGTTTTTCGTTCTTTCCATTAAATGATCGATATCACGGTCATAATAATTATTGAAACTGCAAGATCCCGCCATTATGAGCGCCGAACCTGCAAGTGTATAAAACACTACATCTAGATTGCTTAAGAAGCTAAGTCCCGAAAAATGAAGAGCTAACCACACGCCGGTAAAAGCTGTAATTATATTTGAATTGACAATCCCCACTTTTATAAGTGCGAGAAAATCCTTCCAAGCTGTTGTTTCAGGTATATCCGATTGAAGGGCGGCTTTACTGTCCTCCATGACAGCTTCTGACAAACCCCTTGTTTCTGACATTTGTTTTCCTCCTTTAAATCATTCAGCACAGACGCAAATGCAAAAAAAATACTTACATATGCTATAGAACATTATTTCATACTTTTTGATATTTGTAACCAAGGAAGCGTAAACAAAAAGTAAATTATTTACCAATGACCGTTGTCAATGGAATCCATCGAGAGCTATCATTCTTAATATCATGCTTAATAACAGTAAAATTTAGTAAAATCATTTCTTCAATATATTAAAACACATTTTTGGAAGCTTTTGTGAAAATTTTTCCGATATTTTTTGACCAATTTGTGTCTCAATAATTTACTGCTCTTGTAAGATGTTCATCAAGAACATGAATAGTATGCTATTATCATCATCCCCTAGGCTCTATCCCTATTTTGCTCCTACTTGAAGGTTTACACTCCCTTTATTTCTATCAAAGTCTTTTGTAACTTTCAACTATTTCAGGCATTTTAATTAATAGTTATAATATTAACTGAACTTGTAAAATCATTCTATTTTGTGTAATATCGAGGAAGTTCGACAAATATTATGAAAAATCTTATGCTATTATTAATTTTATGGAACAACCCTAATTTGCTACAGAGAAAAAGGTGGGACTACTAGTGAAATCGTCTCTTAAATGGTTTGCTGTTTTAACAACGATTGTAATGCTTTTCATCTTACTTGGTGGAGCTTTAGTCACGAAGACGGATTCCGGCATGGGATGCGGCAGGTCCTGGCCATTGTGCAATGGCCAATTGATCCCGGACAAAATCACGATTGAATTGGTCATTGAGCTTTCCCATCGACTCGTTTCAGGTGCTGGAGGATTCTTGGTTTTAATTTTATCGTATATGTCTTGGAGAAAAATCGGCCATATCCGTGAAGCACGTTTTTTATCAGTCCTTTCTTTTGGTTTTCTGTTACTGCAAGGGTTGATCGGAGCCGCTGCCGTCATTTGGTCACAATCCGATTTCGTCCTTGCCCTTCATTTTGGCATATCGCTCATTTCCTTTGCTGCCGTCTTTTTACTGACACTGTTGATTTTTGAAGTAGACAAGAAGTTCGAAGCCGAAAAACTTATAGTTGACAAACGAATGACATTCCATATTATTGGCGTATTGATTTTTTGTCTGGTAGTTGTATATACGGGTGCTCTTGTAAGGCATACAGAATCAAGTCTTATCTGTAAGGATTGGCCTTTATGTGTAAATGACAGTCTTGCACTCCCCTCCAACCTTTATGAATGGATTCAAATGGGTCACCGTGCAATGGCAGGCGCTATTTTCATTTGGGTAACATATGTGGCTTATATCGCAAAAAAACATTACAAAAATCAAAAAGTTTTATATGGCGGTTGGATTGCTGCATTCATTCTCGTATTTTTACAGGTTACCGCTGGAGCCTTTATCATTTTCTCAAGGCAAAACTTATATATCGCATTGACACACGCATTATTCATTGCCTGCTTTTTTGGTGTAATGAGCTATTTGATGCTATTGACATCAAGAAGCAAAAAAAATGCCCTAGCCAAGCAAAAAGGGAGCTCCACGCACACAGTCAAAGGACAGGATGAACAGGATATAACACCAACGGTACCCGCCCGTTAATGTCTGATTGTTCAATCAATAATATAATAGGATAAAACAAAACCCACCATTCCCGTGAATGGTGGGTTTTGTTTTATCCTAAAAGAGTTGTCCGATGACCGTACATTGCCTAAAAAGAGGGTATAGAACCGTTTGAAACCTTAAGCATACCCAATATACCCCAAATCATTCAAAAGGTCACAGTCAGCGATATTACTTAGTTATTTCAATCAATAAGTCTCCAGTACTGATCGCTTCTCCATCTTTCACATAAATATCTTTAATGGTCCCGGAGAATGGTGCTTGCACGGTAGTTTCCATTTTCATCGCTTCCGTAATGATCAGGTGATCACCCTGCTTGACCTGATCGCCTTTCTCTACCACTACACGAATAACCGTACCTGGCATTGTCGCACCGAGTTGTTCTTTATTTTTTGGGTCAGCTTTCATTTTTGATATAACGGAAGATTTAATGTTTTCATCCTTGATGATCACTTCACGTGATTGACCATTCAACTCAAAATACACAACCCGTGTTCCATCAGCCAATGGCTGACCGATTGAAACCAATTTTACGATGAGCGTTTTACCCTTTTCAATTTCAACTTCGATTTCTTCCCCTAGCCTCATCCCATATAAGAAAGTTGCGGTATCGAGGTTGGAAACATCTCCAAATAGCTCAATCGTTTTATTGTAGTCCAAGAATACTTTTGGATATAGGGCATATGCAAGCACATCGAAATCAGTGACTGCCCGTCCCAATTCCTTGAATAATTCTTCTTTAAGAGCTGGAAAATCCACTTCTTCCAATAATTCACCCGGTCTTACTGTTATAGGTTTCTTCCCTTTCAGGATAACGTCCTGAAGTTCTTTAGGGAATCCCCCAACTGGCTGACCTAGATAACCTTCGAATAACTCTATGACTGAATCAGGGAAATCGATGGATTTGCCTTTTGTCAGAACATCTTTTTCAGACAGGTTATTTTGTACCATGAATAAAGCCATGTCCCCAACAACTTTGGACGAAGGAGTTACTTTAACGATATCACCGAACATTACATTGACACGTTGGTACATTTCTTTAACTTCATGCCAGCGGTCTCCCAGCCCCACTGCTTTGGCTTGCTGCTGCAGATTACTATATTGACCGCCCGGCATTTCGTGTTTGTAAACCTCGGTATGAGGTGCATTCATGCCGCTTTCGAAGTCATGATAGAATTTCCTGACCTCTCCCCAGTATTCTCCTAAACGCTCTAGTGAATCGACTTCCAATTTAGGCTGCCTGCTGGAGCCCTCCAATGCATAATGAAGTGTTTGTACACTTGGCTGCGAGGTAAGTCCAGCTAAAGAACCAATCGCCGTATCAACGATATCCACACCAGCTTCAATCGCTTTCGAATACATGTAAATTCCATTTCCGCTTGTATCATGAGTATGCAGATGGATCGGAAGGGAGGTCGTTTCTTTCAGTTCCGATACAAGGCGGTAAGCAGCATCAGGTTTCAAGAGGCCAGCCATATCCTTGATCGCTAAAATATGGGCACCGGCATGTTCTAATTCCACCGCCATATTTTTATAGTAGTCGATATTATACTTGCTGCGTGATGGATCATTCAAATCCCCGGTATAACATATGGCCGCTTCCGCAATTTTACCGGATTGACGGACTGCATCAATAGCCAATTCCATCCCTTTAACCCAGTTTAAACTGTCGAAGATACGAAAAACATCAATGCCTGCATCCGATGATTTCTCTACGAATTCACGAATGACATTATCAGGGTAATTTTTATAACCCACTGCATTTGAAGCCCTTAAAAGCATTTGTAATAGGACATTCGGTGCTTTTTTCCTGAAACTTAACAGCCTGTCCCATGGATCTTCTTTCAAAAAGCGATATGCGACATCGAAAGTTGCCCCACCCCACATTTCCATTGAAAATAAATCAGGAAGCAGTTTTGCTGTAGGCTCAGCGATATCAAGGATATCTTTTGACCTAATTCTCGTCGCCAGTAAAGATTGATGTGCATCACGGAAAGTCGTATCGGTGATCAATACCTCTTTCTGTTCTTTTATCCAATTGACCAGTCCCTCTGCACCTTGCTCTTCAAGTATATTTTTTGTACCCGAGATAAGCGGCAGGCCACCAACATTCGGAATTGGAGCTGGATCAAAAACAGGTTTTTTCTTTTTCTCGACTCCCGGGAATCCATTTACGGTCACATTTCCGATATATGAAAGCATTTTTGTCCCACGGTCTTTTCTGATTGGGAAGCTAAATAATTCCGGAGTTGAATCAATGAATGATGTATCATATTCCCCATTTATAAATTTTTCATGTTTTACAACATTTTCAAGGAAGGGGATATTTGTTTTAATACCACGAATCCTGAATTCCTTAAGGTTACGAACCATTTTGGAAGCTGCCTGCTCAAATGAAAGCGCATGGGTAGAAAGTTTAACGAGAAGGGAATCATAATATGGTGTGATGACCGCACCTTGGAACCCATTCCCAGCGTCCAGACGAACACCGAATCCCCCACCGGAACGGTAAACCATCATTTTTCCGGTATCAGGCATGAAATTATTCAATGGATCCTCAGTCGTCACCCTTGATTGAATCGCATATCCATGAGTTTTAATTCCTGCTTGTTCGGGAATCCCGATCTTTTTGCCATGGAGTTCATGCCCTTCAGCTACCATGATTTGAGATTGAACGATATCGATGCCCGTAATCATTTCAGTAATGGTATGCTCAACCTGCACCCGTGGATTGACTTCAATAAAGTAAAATTCGCCATTTGCGACTAGGAACTCGACCGTACCAGCGTTTACATAATCAATATTTTTTGCCAGCTTGACGGCTGCCTCACAAATCCTTTCCCTTAAATCCTCGGAAAGGGATACGGAAGGTGCCACTTCCACAACTTTTTGATGCCGTCTCTGAACGGAACAGTCACGTTCATATAAATGGACGATGTTCCCATGAGTATCAGCCAAAATCTGAACTTCGATATGCTTCGGATTTTGTATGAATCTCTCTACATAGACTTCATCATTACCAAAAGCTGCTTTAGCTTCTGATTTTGCGCGATCATAAGCCTCTTCAACTTCTTCGATTTTTTCGACAATCCGCATTCCGCGTCCGCCGCCGCCTAAAGAGGCTTTTATTATAATTGGAAAACCGTATTGTTCACCAAATTCCTTGACTTCTTCAACACTGGTCACCGGTCCATCGCTACCAGGGATAACCGGAATATCAGCCAGTTCAGCTTGTGTTCTGGCTTTTACTTTGTCACCAAACATATCTAGGTGTCTTGATTCTGGTCCGATGAAGATTATGCCTTCTTCCTCACAGCGTTTCGCAAATTCAATATTTTCTGAAAGGAAACCATAACCGGGATGAATCGCATCGACTCCGCTCATTTTGGCAATTGCAATTATGCCTTCAATATCCAGGTATGCATCAATCGGCTTTTTGCCTTCCCCAACCAAATATGCCTCATCCGCTTTATATCGGTGATAAGAACCATAATCTTCCTTTGAATAGATTGCAACTGTGTGAATGTCTAATTCCGTACATGCCCGAAAAATCCTTATCGCTATTTCTCCACGATTTGCCGCAAGTACTTTTTCTATACGTTTCCCCATTGCTACCACCCTAATCAATATGTATTTTTATTGAATATATAGAAAAAAAGCGTGAAAGATTTCCACCACTTTTTATTCATGAATTTATTTCCCATATAAGGAAACCAAAGTGATTAAGCTCATTTTATCGCTGAGGTAATTATTTCGATATATTTTATATTTTCGTTTTTTACATTCGTTAAAGACTAAAAAAGCCCTACTTCATTAGCAAATGAAAATTTAGCTATAATAATATATTATCAATTTGATTTAACATTCAATTAATATAACCATAATACTAAAATTAACTGAATACAATAAAAAAATAAAAAATTACATATATTCGTATATAAAAACAAGGAATAGCTCTGCCCTTTCCCACTAACGATCCATTGTTAATCAAGGCATACGACTGGAAAATCCCACATGTTTAATGCTTGAATGAGAAATTTGAAATGTGAAGATGGCATTAAACATTACATCGAATATTCAAAAAAGTAAATAAACTCAAATTGAGCTTCTGCGGATTAATTAGTATGTCACTATTGGATATAGTATAACATTATTAATTATGTATATAAATAAAAAACTCAAACAATCATCGAGATTTGTTTGAGTTAGTATGTTTTATCTATTATTTTTTTAATGATGCTTCATGCAAAACTGACAATTCCTGTTCAAGGGTTTCCAAAAGGGATTTACCCTTGGTTTCCTCTACCAAACCTAAGCGTACGGCAAAATCAATTTCTCGTGATAGGCCGAACATTTGTGTATCAAGTACCTCTTCATATAAAGGACATTGAGGCATAGTGAGATTTTCCATTTGAACTTTTATCAGTTTTAGAATCTTGTCAGCATCTGCTTTTAATAAAGCATAAGCTTTTTCTCGATGATTGACAAGCATATCAGATGCCATGTTAAATCCCCCCGCTCAGAGCGATTAAATCTTATCTCTAAATTCTACCTTTAGTTTTGTGAAAAAGCAAGGACATTGACAAACAATTTGCCATTGAGATATCACGCACCTCGCAAAATGAATATACCCAGCCATGGAAATTGTACACCATCGTGAAGATGTGACATTTCAATTATAATTGATTATAATCATTAAAGAGCAACAGAAAGGAATGAGATATTTGGAACCCATCGTATTTATAAATGGAAAAGTGAAATATCCAATTACGCTAGATCCTGGAGTATGGATTTTTGATGACCGTAAAGTTGAAATCGATACATATTTCCACGCTGAAAGAGTCCAAGTCAATGAATTAGAAGAATATACGATTGCCGCCTCCAAACATTGGCAAAAAGAAATACAGGAAGGCGCAACAATGCCACCCACATTAAAAACGGAACGAAAGTTCGAGAAGCAAAGATTACTGGAAGGGACTTTCGGTATCCCTTTTGAACCTTTTTTAAAAAATGCCGAACCTGAAAATGGGGTAACTGAAGTCATCGTTACAACCGATGATGAGGAGCTTACATTCCCGTTGGAAACGGCACTTGAATTTTTCCTTGGCTTTTCCAAGGATGGAAAGCCGCTTAAAATATCTGAGGGCGGCCCTATGGAAATTTATTTCGGAGACGCTTCCAACATAAATGATCCGATAAAAAATGTACGGTCTTTCACTGTCAAATAAGACTTAGTCCATTCTTACCAAAAATTTTAGAGCAATCGGCAAGGGATATCCCTTGCCGATTGCATTACAAAAGCGTAGCCGCTAGTTGGGCCAATCCAGATCTTTCCCCTTTTATCAATTTAACATGGCCGGCAATACGCTCGGTCTTGAATTTTTCCACCACATAGGTCAAACCATTATTATATTCATCTAAATAAGGATGATCTATTTGTTCCGGATCTCCCATTAATACAATTTTGCTCCGCTCCCCGACCCTCGTCAAGATGGTCTTGACCTCATGTTTTGTTAAGTTCTGCGCTTCATCGATGATGATGAACTGATCCGGGATGCTCCTTCCCCTGATATAGGTGAGGGCTTCCACTTCAATTGAACTCATGCCTGCTAAAATGGCATCCAATTCCCCAGGTTTTTTTGTATTGAACAAAAATTGGAGATTATCGAAAATAGGCTGCATCCAGGGTCTTAATTTTTCTTCTTTTTCCCCTGGCAGATAACCAATATCTTTACCAACCGGAACAATGGGCCTGGCAACCAAAAGTTTCTTATATTGTGACAAATCTTCAGTTTGCATCAACCCTGTTGCCAATGCCAATAAAGTCTTACCTGTCCCTGCCTTACCAATGAGCGTCACAAGCTGGATATCCGATCGAAGCAGCAAATCAAGGGCCATAGTCTGCTGGACATTTCTCGGTTTAATTCCCCAAATATGTTCCCCTTCATACATCAATTTCTTAACGAACCTGCAGTTTTCATCCACTATCCCAATCGCTGAAGCTGAACTGCCCAGCGTGTCCCTCATCAACAGGAACTGATTTGGGTTATATGAATCTTTTGCCAATTCTTCCAGTGACAGAAAACTTTTTTCATAAAACTTATTCAGATTATCAATCGATACAAACACTTCTTTGTGCCCAGCGTATATATGATCCAGTTCTACGACACGATCATTTAAAAAGTCCTCTGCCTCAAGACCGATGGCATCAGCTTTAACCCTGACGAGAGTATCTTTGCTAACCAAAATGACCGTTTTTCCATCTTCCTTCGTCTCTTCTTCCAAAGATAAATTTTTCGCTACTGCCAATATCCTGTTATCATTCGTTTTCTCCACAAAAATTTCCTGAAGCTTATGAAATGAACGGTGGTTGAGTTCAATCCTTATGCTGCCTCCATTATGAAGCGGAATACTCTGATGAAGCTTCCCTTTTTCTCGAAAGCCATCAATCAATTTCGATACTTGCCTGGCATTCCTTCCGATTTCATCCATATACCTTTTTTTCGAATCCAATTCTTCTAATACGACTGCTGGAATGACGACTTCATTATCTTCGAATGAATAAATCGAATACGGATCCTGCAACAGGACATTCGTATCTAAAACATAGATTTTTTTCCCCAATATGACGCCTCCTGCCTGCTCTATAGGATATGCCTTACCATTTACTACACTCAGCAGTTATGTAGCGGACGAGACTGTTGATAAAATATATGTTCCTTTGCATAAAGATAGAAGAACATTTACAGACTATAAAGAAAACTTCCAGCAAAGAATGCAATCCCCACATTGATTACACCATGTTTCGTTGCATTTTTATTATGCATCGACTTGGTCAGTGATGGACAGGCTGGAACCAAAGAAGAACTTTAAGGAGGTTTTACATTGCAAAAAATCATAATGTCGCTCGCTGCGGTTCTGTTGATGACAGGTTGCTTAATGGATAATAAAAATGAAGTGTCGGAAAATAATGCGAAAAACAACATAACGAACGTCAATAATTCGACCATTAAGGAAGCAGACAGAAATACAGGTCAGCAAACAGCGGAAAGACTCACCGGTTTGGCTGAATCCATTCCGGAGGTGAACGATGCCACTGCAGTCGTACTTGGTAAATATGCCATCGTCGGAATAGATATTGACCAAGATATTGAACGTTCACAGGTTGGGACGATAAAGTACTCAGTCGGAGAAGCTTTAAAACATGATCCTGAAGGTGCAAATGCCATCATCGTCGCTGACCCAGATATAAATGAGCGGATCAGGGAGGTAGCCAAGGATATTAGAGACGGCAAACCGGTAACTGGGATACTAAATGAACTGGCTGACATCACAAGCCGAGTCATTCCGGAGGTTCCGGGTGATATTTTAACACCAACGCCCTCTAAGAACATTGATAAGGAAAAAAATAAACTTGATGATAAAACAGAAAGAACAGAACTCGATAAAGAGCAAAACGATCAATCCAATCACTATAAAGAATGAATTTTCCTGACCCGAAGTGAATCTTCGGGTTTTTGTCTATACTCGCCATGTACCAAGTAACGTTAACCTTCAAATGTTAGTTTCACTTTATCCTCGTTTTACCATAAAAATATTGGTATACTTAAAAGCATATTCAAATTGAAGTGAGGTTCAACTAATATGAAGGTTAAATGTGTAATATGCGATCAAATTGAATCTATACCTGACGATAGCCCAGAAGCAAAGAAACTTCGCAACCGTCCTATACATACCTATATGTGCAATACATGCAACCAACGCATAGAAGAGCGTACGAACGAACGGATTGCTACCGGAAACTTCCGTCTTTACCGGACGATCAAAAATGAAGATGAATGGTAGAATATTTTATAAAGTTTCCCTGATTGGTCTCATCAATGGAATTTTGCTTGGATTGATAATGAAGTGGGTCGAAATGTTTTCCGGTAAACAAGTGTATAAGCTTTTATTGAATGTGGATTTCCTTCCTCTAATTGGAGATGTTTTCTGGAGTGAGGCATCATTGTTCTTTTTCCACCTCCTTTTCTCACTGGCAATTACGTTTAGTTACGTAATTCTTCATCCTTTGAAAATTTTCAGGAAATGGAACAAATACGCACTTGCCTTTATCACGATTATTCCCGCCATCATGCTTTACTTCCCACTATCGGCGCTGTCGAAATCAGAAGTTGTCCTTCCTTCTGATTTGACAGCATTCTTTTTGTGGACAATCTTACATCTTTTTTACGGACTTTCCCTCCCTAAAGCAATATAAAAAAGAACCGTGCGTATTCGCACGGTTCTTTTTACCATTACTCGATATTTTTATACTTTTCTGGCTCTAACTGAATTTGGTCCAACATGATATCAATCAATTCAATCGGGTAACGTTGCTTTTTCATTTCGTCTCCCAAAAGATACTCGACGAAATAAAAAGGTTCTGTTTTTGAAACCGAATCGATTATCACCTGATGATCGTCTTTCAGCATCTGCATGAAAAACAATTCTGTATCGCGAGCAGCAGTATCATCAGGCCTTGCATCACAGACAACTTTGATCGTCAACCAATTGTATAAAGCATCCTGTAATGATTTCATCATCTTAAGCCTGTTCTTCTTTTCTCGAATTATGAAGACGGATTCTATAAATCCCCAGAACAAGCGAAGCGATGACTAATGCTTCCCCCATAGGAAGAAACACCGCAAAGAAAGAAAGAAGGGTACATCCAAGTGCCATTACCACATAAATGACCACATTTTTTAGCAAAGGTAACTTTTTGGCAAAACCTAACTGATAGACAAGGATGCATAATCCAAGGACCGTCAAATATAAATACCACATTCCTGCTTCAGGATTTTCATCCACTCTGTACAATGCTGCAAAAAATGATAATCGCTCTTGGATATCCAATCTTTTCTCCTCCTCTTGCTATTTATTTTTCTTCAACAGCCACTTTTTTTCTTTTAGCTGCTCTTTCACGCTCGTTTTTATCAAGAATTTTTTTACGAAGACGGATTGAATCCGGAGTTACTTCACAGTACTCGTCATCGTTCAAATATTCCAGAGCTTCTTCAAGGGACATGATTCTTGGTTTTTTCATGGAAGAAGTTTGGTCTTTATTTGCTGAACGCATATTTGTCATTTGTTTCGCTTTAACGATATTGACAGTCAAATCGCTATCACGGTTATGTTCCCCGACGATCATGCCTTCATAAATATCCGTACCTGGCTCAATGAAAATAACACCGCGGTCTTCTACTTGCATAATACCATATTGTGTAGTTTTTCCTGATTCCATGGACACAAGTACACCTTGACGTCTTCCGCCGACTTGACCTTGAGCCATTGGTTGGTAGCTGTCAAATGAGTGGTTCATGATACCATATCCACGTGTAATCGTTAAGAACTCAGTTGAATAGCCAATAAGTCCGCGAGCTGGGATCGTGAACAGTAAACGAACTTGACCGCTTCCGCTATTGATCATATCCAACAATTCACCTTTACGGGCTCCCATTGATTCCATGATCGAACCAGTGTGCTCCTCAGGTACGTCGATTTGTACACGTTCAACTGGCTCACAACGGACACCATCAATCAAACGAACGATAACTTCCGGTTTAGAAACTTGCAGTTCATAACCTTCACGTCTCATGTTTTCGATCAGGATGGAAAGGTGAAGCTCCCCACGACCTGAAACGACCCAGACATCCGGAGAATCAGTATTTTCGACTCTTAAGCTGACATCCGTCTGCAATTGGTTTCTCAAACGCTCTTCAATTTTACGAGCTGTAACGAATTTACCTTCACGGCCTGCAAATGGGCTGTTATTTACAAGGAAAGTCATTTGTAATGTTGGCTCGTCAATACGCAGGATAGGTAGAGCTTCAGGGTGTTCGGTCGGACAAACCGTTTCCCCTACGTTAATATCCTCCATACCAGAAACGGCAATTAAATCACCGGCAACGGCTTCTTGGATTTCAACTTTCTTCAAGCCAATATAACCAAAGATTTTCGTTACACGGAATTGTTTAACCTTCCCATCAAGTTTCATTAATGAAACTTGTTGGCCTACATGCATTTTACCGCGGAATACACGGCCAACGCCAATACGTCCTACATAATCATTATAGTCAAGTAAAGCCACTTGGAATTGAAGCGGTTCATCTGAGTTATCAATTGGTGCAGGGATCGTTTCGACGATTGTTTCGAAAAGTGGGGTCATGTCTTTTTCTTGTTTAGCAGGATCTGAATCCAAGCTTGCAGTACCAGCAATACCTGAAGTGAAGACAACTGGGAAGTCTAACTGTTCTTCTTCAGCTCCTAGTTCGATGAATAAGTCAATTACTTCATCGACCACTTCATTTGGACGTGCAGAATCTTTATCGATTTTGTTCACGACAACGATTGGTGTTATCTTTTGTTCCAATGCTTTTTTCAACACGAAGCGAGTTTGCGGCATACAGCCTTCATATGCATCAACAACTAGAAGAACGCCATCAACCATTTTCATGATCCGTTCCACTTCACCACCAAAGTCGGCATGACCAGGTGTATCCAAAATATTGATTCGTGTATCTTGGTATTGAACTGCTGTATTTTTCGCAAGAATCGTAATTCCGCGTTCTTTTTCAATCGCATTAGAATCCATCGCACGTTCTTCCACATGTTCATTTTCACGGAAAGTACCAGATTGCTTAAGCAACTGATCCACTAACGTCGTTTTACCATGGTCAACGTGGGCAATGATGGCTATATTACGAATATTTTCTCTTAATTTCAAAAAATTCACTCCTAAAAAAGTTTGTGTGAAACGTATCACTAGTATTAACTTACATATTATATCACAAACATACTAGAAACAAATACAGAAATTATGTACAATAGATATATTAGGGGTGATATTAATGAACATTAAATGGAATTTCTTAATATTAGCGGTATTGGCAACATCCAGCATTGGCTCCATTGGCATCTTCATTGCTGAAAAAAGCTTGATTGGAATATTAGCTGCAATCGTTATTCTTTGCGGAATTATGGGGTTCGGTTTCACTCAGAAGAAGAAATTGCGCGAAGCCGGGAAGTTATAAAATAAAAAACTCGCTGACAGACAGCGAGTTTTTTTTGTTAAATATTTCAAAATGAGTATTTGATTCCATCCGTACAAGATTTTTGTCATGCCCTCAATCAGGCCCTGATACTAATGGGTGGAATTTCCTGATAAGTATTTATTGAAAACTTCTCTGTGAAGCCCTGGTTTAGATACGAAAAGTGAGTCGCCTTTTAAAAAATCCAATTTGTCACCTTTAATATTACTTACTTCCCCACCCACTTCCTCAACCAGTAAAACTCCTCCGGCAAAGTCCCAAGGCATGAGTCTCATGGTTATATATGCATCAATCCTTCCAGCTGCCACAAAAGCAAGCTCCAATGCTGCGGAGCCATAAGAACGTGTCCCTCTTGCATCCCGAACTAGCGGTGCCAAAAGACTCGGGTCGATCCTACGGTTTTCCGTTACCCAGCTTGCATTAATGGAAATTATCGCTTTGCTTACTGATGCCTCTTCAAGAGATGGGAGCCTTTGATCATTCAGAAATGCTCCTTGCCCCTTAATCGCATGATATAATTCATCACTAAAGACATCATAAACCATGCCAATCTTTCCGATGCCATCCACATAAACTCCAAGAGAAATTGCAAAATTCCTTTGTTGATGAATGAAGTTCAAAGTTCCATCAATTGGATCGATGATCCACACCGTACCTTTTAGGTCTTTAATATCATTGCCCATTCCCTCTTCCCCAAAAATGCGGTGTTCAGGAAAAACTTCGCCGATTTTTTCGCAAAAAAACTTTTCTATCCCCTTATCCATATTAGTAACCAAATCATTCGGATTCGTTTTCATTTCAATATTCAACTTGGTTTTAAAGGACGCCCTTAGCCTAGTACCCGCTTCTTTCATCCATAACTTCGCATATGTATCCATTTCCTTGACCGATGCCATTATAATATCCCCGTCCTTTATGATCAGAAACTACATTAAAATGATCCTCTTCTAAAGATTAAAGCAAATATAGCTTGCCTTCAAGTTTTTAACATCTTAAATTTTCCATTTTTTTTAGGAAAGAAGGTTTCTTGACTACCCATCCATTAATCGGTTACGCGATCATGAGTCAGCCAGCACAAATGCTTTTCAAACCACTTTGACTTTACGTTTCCCTTCCTTATTAAAGGGACCCGAAACAAAATAAAATAACACCTTATATATATTGGACATTTAATGAAAAACGGACACATTATTTTTTAATAAAATAAAGTGTCCGTTCATCTATAATTAAATTCCTTGTATTGAAATTGATTCATTTCCTTTATTCATTCTCCTTCAAGATCTCTGCAGCCAATCATTTACAAGGCTTTCAGTTTCAACAATTCCAAGCGGATGCGTTCTAGCCTTTGCTTGCATTGTGACCTCTTTTGGTCATTCTCTTCACCGATTGCTTCAAAAAGGGTTGCTAATTCATAGTCCATTTCCATCCTTAACACTGCAGCTCTATGTCTTTCAACTTCTTTAGCTTTTAATGCTTGGTTCATGACTTGTTTCATAATTAACATTCTCCCTTCATCAATTAACGTAATTTTCTGAATTTATTTTATCATATGACTTCCTACCTCAAATAGCAACTAATTTGTGCTATAACCTATAAGGAATTTTACATGGCCAACCCAAATCGTATTTATTAAATTTTACTTTTACTTATGCTACAATATGTGCAGATATTACGGTAGGAGAGATGAAAATGAATATAGCAAGTTTTACAGCAGATGATTTCGATGTTTTTAAAATTGATGGATTGGAACCGCGCAAGGATGCTTTAAAAGAACGGATCCTACCCAAATTACAAGCCCTTGGAGAGCACTTTTCCCAAAAACTGTCGGTTATGACCCGCGATGAAATGCACCCTCACGTTGCAAAGCACGCTAGACGGACAGTGAATCCTCCTAATGATACATGGGTTGTGCGCAAAGACTAACTTCAATAGTTCGCCGTATTTGCTTGGTTTTTATTTACCCCTACCTAAAACAATATAAACTTGAAGAAGGAGTTTTTATATAATGCAATTTGAAGGATTCACGAAGAACGATTTTGACACATTTAATATAGAAGGTCTTGACGGAAGAATGAAGGCGATTCAAGAACGGATTCAACCGAAGTTCCAATCGATTGGGTCAACGTTGACGGACGAACTTTCCGTAAGTCTTGGAAATGAAATGTTTTTACATATCGCAAAACACGCACGTCGAAGCGTCAACGCCCCGAAAGACACTTGGCTTGCGATAGCGGCAAACAAACGGGGATATAAACAACACCCGCATTTTCAAATTGGATTATTCGACGACCATGTTTTCATTTGGATTGCGTTCATTTATGAATTGCCGAACAAAGAGCAAATCGCAAAGAATTTCTTGAAGAATATGAAGGAAATCAAAACGACCGTTCCGAATGATTTCGTTGTTTCGCTTGACCATATGAAGAAGGACGCAATATCAATGAAGGAAATCGACTTGAAAGCGGCACTTGAACGTTTCCGTGACGTCAAGAAAGCGGAATTCCTAATTGGGCGACACATTGCGGCAAACGACCCGATATTGACGGACGGCGACGCCTTCTTGAAACTTGCAAAAGAAACGTTTGAAACGCTTATTCCATTATATAAATTAGCATATAAATAAAAAAAAGCGTCTTCGCCCGCTATGCTTGAACGGGTTCGGACGTTTTTTTATATGCCTTTTTATTTATCCACGAATTGAAATCCTCCACCGCTTCTTCACTTGGTTCATTACTTCTAACCGTAACCGAAAATTTACTGACCTTGACAACCTTTATTCGTGACAAAGCTTTTTCGCTGTCCATTTCGATCCCCCTACGTTTTCAAATTGTTCTTTCGTGGGGATTTGTGGCTTCAAATCGAGACAGATTAGTGAATAGCATTCCCTCCCATTATGTTTGGTCAATGGACCACACAAAACCTGATGTCATCCCTCACGATGGTCTTGGAGCAGATGATTTGAATTCAATGTTCACTCGTTTGCAAACTGTAAAGAAAGCTGAAATCCTATGCGGTATAAAAATTCCCCGTGATGACGCAATTAAGATTAAAAGATGATGATTTCATTCAAACACCATTCAAGATGCGTTTGAACATCTTTTACCCTTATATCAATTAAATTAAACACATTTGATTCCTATTCGGATCCTACAAAAAAACTGGTTAAGATAAAAGGAGAACCTTGGAGGCTCTCCTCAGACTGTAGACAAACTCGATGAAAATCGAGTTTGTCTATTTTTATGGCTTGTACAATTTGGACGTTGATTTCCACTCCAGGCACTCGCTTTCCGCGGGCGGTCGGGGAGCCTCCTCGGCTTTCGC
>NZ_JAUUTW010000040.1 GCF_030676415.1 Peribacillus frigoritolerans
CTAATCTCAGGGAGCAAGCTCCCATCGATTCGCTCGACTTGCATGTATTAGGCACGCCGCCAGCGTTCGTCCTGAGCCAGGATCAAACTCTCCGAAGAAATGTTTGACTTGCTCATTTTGCTTATTTAATAGTGTGTGCTCACTTAAAATTTAACGTTGGCGCTTTGTTTTGTTCAGTTTTCAAAGAGCAATTTGTTGTAGGTTTTTTTCAACTAATTCATCTTAACATAACGTTGAATAGTTGTCAACTTCTACGAAGTATTTCTTTTTTTAAAATCGCTCATTAAATTAGGCGACTTCATTATCATACTACTATTTTTCTTTAGTGTCAACATTTAATCCGTAAAATAAGAATTTCTAATAACACTTTCCTCTTGAAACCATCTTGTTAATGAATACAAAAAAACCACCGTACGTGTTTCATCATTAAATTAATCAACTGGGACGCACTAAACTGAAGATTTTATCAAAACATGCCCTTATACTATTTAATTGGATTATTCTTTTATAAAAAAGATTGATCATTTTAATGTTCCTTAATCAACTAACGCACCCGTTTCAATTTAAAGAGGGGGAAAGTTTAAACATTGAATTGTATATCAACATTAGCTGACATCATTTACATATTAAACCCTATATGGATGTATTCACATCAAAAAAGGCCCTTCTCGTTTGGTGAATAAGTCGCCATCTATTAGTCCATCTTAACAAATGAAGCTACATGGAGGGAGGTTCTAAACATGAGCCAAAAGCGTGATAAAGGCTATAGTCAGAAGGGAAAAGCTAATAGCAATACAGTAGATCCAGTGATCGCAGCAGAAGACTTGGAAAAAGCAATTTATCCAACTAATAAGCCTCCGCGCAATGCCAAATAAGTACAATCTCGTGATTTCTTTGCTTTTCCGAAAAGAAACTTGCAGGTGAACGAAAATGAAGAGTCAAGCAATCCACTAACATGAAGGATTACATGACTCTTCATAGATATAATAGACTTTTTTTAGTCGTGAAATTTCTACTCCATAGCTTTGCAAGAACAGTCTTTTTTAGAAACATACTTATGTGGTAAAATCCCAATGTCTATCTTCATTAATCCCCCCCATTTAGTATAGCAATCCTTATTGGATTAACCTGCCCCGTTAGCCATCCATGACTCGCAAAAATCGGCGATTCACCACAAAGAATGAAAATGGTTAGGAAGTGTCAATACTGATACTGACCTTAATCCCAGTCAACCCTAATCCATAGTCTAATTAATTAACTCTCTCCTCTTTTTTTAAAACGATTGAGTAGGGTCTTCTTAAGTATTGTCATTTTTCATTTTTAAAGAAACTTATTTTCATGGTAGTTCAATAAAAAAAGGCTTTACTCTTGATTGAGGAAACACCTGTTAGTGAAACAATAATTATCTTTGTTCAATTTCTTGGCCCAAAGCTAGTCCTCTCCGAGGTTTGGTCGCTCTAAACCATTGCAAACAAAGTATGAAGATAATAATAATGTCAATGATATCTCCACCATAGTACATAATCATGCTTCCCTGATTTGCCTGTTCTAACGGTATACCAGCAGGTGGGTGAGTATAGATGTACTTTGATAGAATACCATGGCCAGCTAAGGCAATAATCAACACGATTGAACGGTATAAAAAAGAAATCCGGTGGAGTATTGGGTCAATATAAATCATTGACACTGTGAATAGGTAACCGGCCATGAATACATGAAAATGCACAATGAAATTCAAAACGGTACTCTCGTGCATAAGTGAGTATAGGTTGGTCGTGTACAACAACCACAGCCCTCCTATATTTAAGACAGATGTAACAATAGGATGGGTAAACATGCGAGACAGCCAACTCCTTAGAACACGAGTAAGACGTCTTGCTAAAGTGATTCTTATTGTTCGTAGCACTAGCGTCATTGGTGCAGCAAGTACCATAAGCAATGGAGCTAGCATCCCCAAGAGTAAATGACCTAGCATATGCGCTGTAAAATCTATGTGGGCGCGATTTGCTAGGGGTCCGGCCACTGATATAACTGCCAAGAGAACTCCAGAAACCCAGTATACAGTTCGGGATAGAGGCCATTGCTTATGATGCCGATTGGAGATAATTACAGCAAAAATATACAGAATTAACGCTAATATAAAAGGCAGTGCTAAAAGTAGCTGAGGTGCTATCTCTGCTACTTGGTTCAAGTTAGTTCCCACGCTATTACTGTGATTATTGTGATTCATGGGCAACAGTCTTTCCATGTTGTTGTCTGCTTCGTGTACGAATAATGAGGGTGGCACCGATTATAATCATGACAATAGCAAGGAAATTCCAAATCAAATCATAGACATACACATTATCTACATAGCGAATCTGATGTAACTCCATTAATTTGTGCTGGATGGTCCCATCGTATAACTGGAAAGCCCCTCCCCCAAGAAACACACCTGCTAACCACCTTTTGAACCAATAAGCTTGTTTACGGTGTAAGTCTGCTAATAAAAACGAAGAAGCAATGGTCGCAAACCAACTAAAAGCATGGAACAAACCATCCGAAACCAGTCCAATGTCTGTCGTTGATTTGTCGTAGAAATGGTGCCAATGTAACAGCTGATGAAACACAACTTCATCGATAAAACCGACTAAACCGAGTCCGAATAGAATCCCAGTCCATATATTTCTACTTGAGTAAACAGATCGATTCGAAATGTTTGAATTATTTTCGAGGCTTTTATTTGTATTACTCATTTGCTCCTCCTTTTCTATAAGCTTTATTAACTCTGTCATTTTGTATTTACCCTAATATCCCCTAAAATCATCATTTATATTCAGAAAAAAACAGAATTTTCTAGATTCATGTTCTGTATTACTACTCTGGTGCTGCAGGTGTTCCAAAACCACTGAAGCTATGAATACCATTCTCCGTATCCTAGATAGTGAAGAATAATAAATAGCCTAAAGGCTTTGGCAGGGTTAACCCTGCCAAAGCCTTTAGGCATGTGTAACTTAGAAATAAAGTTTGAACGGTCCCATACTTCTTCTTGATAGGGAATCTTAACCGTAAATATACAATTGATTAAAAAGGATATTAGACATATAAAACCAATACATTATAAACATATTTCTTCAACATTTCTTTTCTATAATATTGTTGTATACATATTTTAGATTGGAGATGGAGAACATGAACAAAAAATTATTAGCAGGTGCCGGGGTAGCGTTTACGTTGTTATTCAGTCCACTAAGTCAAGCTTTTGCATCAGAAACAATAGGAGACTTAAGAAAGGTTGATAATGTTGCCCATCGTGGGGCATCGGCATATGCACCTGAAAATACGATTGCTGCTTTTGATAAAGCAGTAGAAATGAAGGCAGATTATATTGAAATCGATGTTCAAAGAAGCAAGGATGGAGAATTAGTACTTATCCATGATACGACAGTTGATCGTACAACTGATGGAACTGGAAAAGTTGGTGATTTCATGTTTGAAGAACTAAGAAGCCTTGATGCAGGTAGCTGGAAAGGTGAGCAATTTGCTGGTGAACAAATCCCAACATTTGATGAGATTCTTGATCGTTACCACGGGAAAATTGGAATATTAATAGAATTAAAGGCTTCAGAGCTTTATCCTGGGATTGAAGAAAGTATAGCTGAAGAATTAAAAGAACGAAATCTTGATAAACCACAAAATGAAAAAATCATTATCCAATCATTTAACCATAAATCAATGGAAAAAATGAATGATCTCGTTCCTAAAGTTCCAATCGGTGTGTTAACATCTTCAAGAGCTGACACAACAGAACTAGCCTTACAGGAATTTTCAACATATGCCGACTATTTTAATCCAAGCTATGGAATTGTTACTGAAGAATTAGTGAATCAAGTTCACTCTCTTGATATGAAAATTGGATCATGGACAGTACGTAGTCAAGAGGCAGCAGATTTCCTATTAGATATGGGAGTTGACGCAATTATTACGGATTATCCAGATTATGTAGATCCAAGAAACTAATATTTTTGTATAATTATTAGAAAAAAGGTCGATTTCTACAGGAGATTGATCTTTTTTTTGGGGTTGAAACCTTCTTAACGTTAGAAATCCCCATTTTCCGGACGTCTATTATGGAATGTATGACCCTATTTATTTGAATCGAATAGGTAATTTAAGTCTAAATGTAGTTAATTTCGTTGTAGAGCGTTTCTCAGCATTAATTTTTTAAAAAAACAGGTGTTTTTAACTGGTAAAAGGTATGTTTTCACTTTCAGTTAGGTTTGGGCTCAGCTTTTATTCAAATGAAGCAAATGAAGCAATTGATTTTGTATTTTTATTTTAATTAACATAATCTACCTCACAAATTACTCAACAATCAATGCTACAATTATTATGAGGTGGTATCTTTGTTTATTTCTCCTATGCTATTGCACAAAACAGAGCAACCCTTCGAGGATGAAAATTTTATAACGGAACTCAAGTTATCTATACCTAAATTATAAAAACCTTAATAAATAAAGGAGAGTACATATTAACCATGTATAATATGTACTCTCCTTTTATTAATGAACTAACGCACCCGTTAGTTCATTAAGGAGTATGAATTTACTATTTCCTTTTTCATTTTTTGAAAGGAGTAGATATCATTAACCACTTTAAATAGTTCCCCATTCCTGGAGAAAATTGCACTTCCGTTTGGTATTGCATATACCATTCGTTCATTTGATAGGGGAATTAATTCTCCTTCTATCGTATCCTCGTAATGGACCTCTACGCTAAACCCAACAAATCCTAAGCCCTTGATCACTATCGTTTCTGGATAGTCTTTATCTTTTGTTATTATGCAATCATTGCAGAAAGCTAATGAACCTGCACTATATCCAATGATTAAACCTTGAAAGTCTTTGATAATTGGCGTAAGTCCTTTTTCTTCTATTACATGGATTAACCTTTCTGGCTTTCCACCAATAAAATAAAGAACATCATGTTCTTTTATAGACTTTTTCATCTCTTTTTCTGAAAGGTCTTCGTTTAATAATTCAACACTCACATTCTCCATTATTGAAAAGGCTTGTTTGATACTTGCTATCCAGCTTTCATACCTGGAGTTGTCGGTTACAAAAGGGATTATTAAAATCTTAGCATCAGGTTTAATCATTTTTGAAAGTTCCAGGAACACTTCACTTAATTCGTTATTCAAGTGATTTCCGCCACCAATAAAACAAATTTCCATATGTATTACCCCCATTTATTTACAAGCTATTCTTAAAATATTCTATGTAAAAGGGACAATACCTTTATATGTCACTGCTCTTCAGCTAACCTGCCCCGTTAGTACCATAAGAAAACGGTTACCTCAGCAACCTCCCTTATTTAATTAGAGAACCCTTACGTTAAATAGAAGGAGCAGACATTAAACAACTATATTTAGCATAAAGTGTACTAGCCTTAAACTATAATCTTATCTGTTTTTTTAATTTCAATGAAAAATTATTAGATACTTTGAGGAGGTTATTAATCGTGTCTTTTTTTAGTAATTGGATATCGCAACTTATTGTATTAATTTTATTCATTACTGTTATTGACATGATGCTACCAAATAATGGTTATCGGAATGTTATTAGGTTAGTATTCTCTTTGGTCATTATAGTTTGTTTAATAAGCCCAATTTTAAATTTATATAAGTTGTCCCCTCAAGATATTTTTGATCCAATTAAAGCCTCAGATACAGTAAGTAAGGACTCATTATTAAATTCAATTATGGAAAAAGAAGAGGTAATTAATAAGGGGAAAGTAGAATCTATTCCTGAAATTCTATCTGCTGAAATGAAAAACCTTGTTGAAAAAGAATTAATAGAAAATTATCAATATGAAATTCAAGATATCAACTTAGTTATTGACGAACTAGACAGTCAGAAACCAAAATTTAAAGATGTGGAAGTATTTTTAATAAAAACAAAATCACTTGAATCAAGCAGTGAAGGAAGAGATGAATCAAAAGTAGAACCTGTAAACAATATTGACATTAGTGTAACTCCTAAAGAAACTCAATCAACCAAAGATAATACCTCGCTTAAGAAAGTTAAAATCTAAAGAATGGGGTATTCCTCCTAAACAATTAACTCTTAGTACAGATTGATAAATCTACCCTAATGGTTTTTAACACATAATTTACTTTCTTGTTCAACTATGTACGATTAGTGTAAGAAACATACTTTCAAAAGGCCGCCAATTGGCGGCCTTCTTAATGAACTAACGCACCCGTTAGTTCATTAAGAAAAGCGAAACTTCTTCAAGAATCGCGCCCGATTGTTCAAGATCATTTATTAAAGGAGAACTACTAGTTTAGTTTTTAAATTTTTTGAGTTATAATATTAATCGTTATATAGAGGAACTCGGAGGAAACAACAAAATGAGTAAGAATGATGAAGTGCGCGATCAAATTATAATGACTGCTTTACGCCTTTTTAATACAAAAGGATTTAGCCAAACTTCCATTCAGGATATTATGGAAGCATCTTCTTTACCAAAAGGAGCTATTTACCGTAGATTTCCTAACAAAGAGGCAATTGCTCTTGCTACATTTGAAAAAGCAGGAGAAATAATTTGGAACCATATGGTTCAAGCAAGTGAACAAGCGAATACGGCTACTGATAAAATAATAGCAATATCATACATTTACCAAGATGCTGTCAATAATCCTCCTATTGAAGGCGGTTGCCCCTTACTAAATACTGCGATTGAAGCCGATAATACCTACCCAGAGCTTCAAAAGGTTGCTTCTGAAAGTTACACCCAAACACTACTGTTTTTACAATCAATTATTGAGGATGGAATGCGTAATAACGAATTCCGTAAAGATATAAACTCCCTTTCTCTGGCTTCATTTCTTATGTCTTCTATGGAAGGCGCAATAATGGCCAGTCGTTTATCATTTAATAATGACCATATTTTTTATTGCATTGAACAAATTAAAGCTTTATTGAATTACTATTCTTCTTGAAAAACCCCCACTTCTAAGTTATTGGGGTTTTTTTCATTAATAATTCACAATTTCATTATATACAATCGAACAATATACTATATAATATAATTATCGGACCGGACGGTTCGGTCCTAAAATAAAGTCAGGATGTGTATATAATATGAAATTTCAAATTGTTTTATTTGATGGATTTGATTTAATGGATGCTATTGCTCCTTTTGAGGTTTTTGCAGCTGCAGCAATTCTTTCACCTGAAAATGTAATAGTAGAGTTGGTAACAGCTGAAGGGAAAAGACTAGTCAAAAGTGGCGTTAATGACGTTGGAATTGAAGCCACAGGAGTAATTGATCCGAACGCTGAAGGTGTTATTTTAGTTCCGGGTGGGGCTGGAGATATGTATGGTGATGGTCCCAATTCGATAGTAACCAAATTAAAGAAAGCTTCTGAAACGAAGCTGAAAACTTTGTTACAAAAAGCAGCGCAAAACCCTAATATTACCTTAACCACAGTATGCGGAGGTTCTACCCTTTTAGGGATGATGGGACTATTAAATGGCCGACATGCTGTTACACATCACATGGGGATGGATGCGTTGCCGGCTATGGGGGCTAGGCCAGTATATGCTCGTATAGTAGATGATGGAAACTTAGTATCCAGTGGTGGTGTAACTTCAGGTATAGATATTGCCATTTACACAATTGAACAAAAGCTCGGCCCAAAAATTGCTCACTATCTCGAGAAGGTATTTGAGTTTGAACGAAGAGGAACAGTTTGGTCAAATAAAGGTCAAGAACCTCGTTTCAATTAAAATAAAGAGGTCCTTTTCTTTTAATTATTTACCTGTATTAAAACGAAAGGAATAAACTTATGTATCATCTATTATTACTTGTTCATGTAATTAGTGCGGTACTTCTTGGGAGTTACCTTACATTACCTTGGCAAATAAAAAAAATGCTAACTATTCCAAGAGACAACCTGGTACTTCGCATTAATTTTATTCAATCGTATACACGAGCAGGGCATTATTCACTCATCCTCCTACTAATATCTGGAGGCTTAATGATCGTCATATATTCTGCTTTCCCCTCAATAATTTGGGTAGTAGTATCCTTCACCACTTTACTGTTTATTGGTGCTTTTATGGGCATGATTAACAAAAAACTTAGACAAATAAAGGATTCAAAAAAAACAGAGGTCCTTTTGAAGAAGAATTTTAAAGTTTTAAGTATGTTTAGTTGGGCATTATTCGTTTGCATACTTTTTGCACTCATTATAATGACTAATCCTTCTATACTTTTATAAAACTGAGGAGAATGGATATGAAGCAACGTAAATTCCTAATTACGATTTTATCAATTATTTCAGTAATGTGGGTAATGCATACACTATCAAAGAATTTTGTAATTGATCCAAGTTTTCAGGAATTCCTATCAAAGAAAGATGAACTTCTTTCTAATCAAATGCTATGGATATTGATGATACGAGTTCATATTATTCTTGCGATAATTGCACTCCTTACAGGACCTCTCGGAATAATTAAACGATTACGTTTGAAATCCTTAACATTTCATCAATGGAATGGTCGAGTCTACGTTTTATCTATTGTAGTAAACTTTATTCCCGGTTTATACGTTTCGTTCTTTGCGACAGGAGGTTGGCCAAGTACAATAGGGTTTTTTATCTTAAATACACTATGGCTTATAACAACAATATTCGGTTATATATATATAAAAAGAAAAGATGTCTTACGACATAGTCAATGGATCACTCGAAGTTTCTTTCTATCCTTTGCCAATATGATTATTTATATCATTGTCGCAATTACACATAATGGATTAGATCTTTCCTATGGTCTTTCATATACGATTGCTGTATGGCTTTGCTGGATTTTCAATTTAGCAATAGCAGAAATTGTGATTAAAAAAAAATACTTATATGAGTTAAAAAATTACGAGCCTTTTTGAAACCTTTAGATTCGCAATGTCTATCTTTTGTGTTTTTGAGATAAGATATTTTTTCCTGTCTATTTCACACGAAATTTAGTTATCGTTAGTCAACACATCTATAAAGATGAGTTAATAAGAGGATATAACTAGTATGGAGGCGGTTATAATGCTTAAACGTCCGGAAACGAATGAATACCATACGTTTTTTGAGAGGTACATAACACTTGTTCCTGATGAAGGATTACTTGATATTCTAAGGAAACAACAAGAGACAACTATTAATTTGCTAAGAGGTATATCTAGTGAACAAGCAGATTATCAATACGAAGCGAAAAAATGGAGTTTGAAAGAGGTACTCGGTCACATGGCAGATGCTGAACGCGTACTGAGTTCTCATGTTCTTGTAGTTACTCGTGGAGATACTCCTTCATTTACCCCATTTGATAAAGATTTATATATGACTAATGCAGATTTCAGCCGACTTGATTTCCAAGACATACTTTCAGATTTTTCGATTGTACGACAATGCACCTCTTCATTGATCGCCTGTCTTTCCAACGATGCATGGATACGCAAAGGAACAGTTTTAAACCATCAACTACTGCACGTGCACTGGCGTACATAATTGCCGGTCATGAACTACATCATCTAGCAATTATCAAGGAAAGATATTTACTAAAATAAAGCATAGATTAAGATTCAAATGAAAAAAGGAGGTCATTTTGATTTCCTTTTTTCATTTTGCACAAGCATATTTTACTTAGATCTGGTTCCATAAAATTCGTAATTGTTTTGTTTATTTTATTCAATTAAATGGCCCAATTGTTGAATAAAGATCAAACAGCACTCTTCAACTATCCTGCCCCGATAGTTCCATAATAAAAAGCTGTCTTAAAGACAGCTCCGATCTTCAGCTAACGCACCCGTTAGTTGAATAATTCTTCATCTTTGTATGCGTGAGACCAATGATACGGCTGGACTTCATCTAAGGTTTTAAAAAGTAATTGTTTCTCATCATTTGAAATAGTTACTGCGACTTTTACATCCCGTCCCCAGTAAAACAATCTTTCTTGACAGACCCCACAAGGAGTTAATACTTTAAATTCTTGGTTTTCATCATCTCTTACAACGCAAATTGAATGAGTAATTTTTGTATTAAATTTATGTGCTTCCAAAATCGCACCTGTTTCTATACATAACTCCGTTGAAGCATTTATGACCTCTGGTGATACACTTGTCAATATTTCTCCATTGTTAGTGTACATTGCTGCTGCACCACCCCAGCCAGTAGGGTATCTTTTTTCAATAAGTTCTTTCGCTGCTTGATATAACTTTTGTTCAATAGTCACTCTGTTCCCCCTACTTTTTTTCTTATTAAATATTATTAAAATATCCACCTGAATTGTAACAACTTAAATTCTTCTTCCACTAAACTGCCTCGATAGTTGCATACAGAAAAAGATGCCTTAAAGACAGCTCCGATCTTCAGCTAAAGCACCCGTTAGTTCATTAAGAAAAGCGAAAAAGCGAAATTTCTTTAAGAATCGCGCCCTTTAGTTGAAGAAGTTACATGACATTCTCTATTTCTTTTTTCTTAAATATGCCTACCAGTAGCATAATAAGTCCTATGATGAAACCGATTGGGAACAAGTACCACATAACCAAAGTTGCCCAAGGATCCTCAACAATAAATGCGTATGATAAACCAATCGCAAAAGATAAGAATGGTGAAATTGCCAACATAAGAGCGATGCCCCAAACAATACATTTTCTTTTTTTCGACTTGCCTTTGCTAAGTTGATAAGCTACAAGTACTCCTATAAATGCAATTCCATACCCTACGGCAAATGCCATCTTTTGTTACTCCCCTTCCTAAATTTCACAGCTGATTTAGATTAATGTATACCTCCCTTATTTTAACATAAATTTCCAAGCGTCTTTAAGAAGTATCTTTAACAAACTGGCCCAATTGTTGAACAAAGGTCAAACAGCACTCTTAAACTAACCTGCCCCTATAGTTGCATAAGAAACTCCTATGGCGGCGCTCCTCGCCGCCACCATCTACTACGAAAATCTAATCTCAAAAATAGAGTCTAACCCATTAACCCCTTGACGATAATGGATGATAACAATACAACCAGGCTGAACCTTTTTTGGTGGATCTTAAGAAAGATACCCTGTATAAGAAACTGGTTGTGACAGTATGGAAGAACCATTTAGTGTACTGCTAGTACGTATACAAAAATTTTTGTTACAAATCTACTGTCATATGTATTGTTAATCTTTTTTTGAGGTGATTCTCCTATGGAAGCAATGATTGAACGGTGTGCTGGCCTAGATGTACACCAAGAAACAGTAGTAGCCTGTGTATTATTTGGTCCATTAGATAAAAAGCCAAAAACCTCTATTGAAACGTTTTCGACTACAACAACGGGACTCTTGGCTTTAAGTGATTGGCTCTCTACCCTTCAGGTATCCGATGTTGTGATGGAGAGTACCGGAGTTTACTGGAAACCAATATGGAATATACTTGAAGGTTCTTTTCACCTTGTGCTGGCCAATGCCAGACATGTCAAAAATGTTCCAGGGGGTAAAACTGATGTGAAAGATGCCGAATGGCTTGCCAAGCTTTTAAGATGCGGACTTATTGAAAGCAATTTTGTTCCACCGGAGGACATTCGTGATTTACGAGATCTTACTCGTTATCGAAAAAAATTGATTCATCATCGTACCTCAGAGCAGAATCGCATTCACAAAATTCTTCAAGATGCTAATATCAAGCTAACATCCGTTCTATCAGATATTTTCGGTGTATCGGGAAGCCGTATCCTTGAAGCGATTCTAAACGGTGAAAAAATAGAGACCGATGGTCTTCGAAAAATGGTGGATTGGCGAACAAAAGCAAGTATAACTGACATTGCCAATGCAATTAATGGCCGTATTCGCCGTCATCATTGTAATATGTTGCGTTACCATTGGGAGCATATGGGTTATTTAGAACAAACCATAGAAGAATTGGAAAAACAAATCGATCAACTCCTGTACCCTAATCGTAAGGAAGTAGAATTATTGGATGGTATACCTGGTGTGAACAAAGCTGCCGCAGCTACTTTTATTGCGGAGATGGGTGTAGATATGTCCGTATTTAAGTCAGCTAAACATCTTGCCTCTTGGGCTGGTGTGAGTCCTGGAAATTACGAAAGTGCTGGTAAAAAAAAACGAGTAAAACCACACAAGGAAATAAAGCATTAAAAACGATGGCCGTAGAATGTGTATTAGCGACATCAAGGCAAAATAATCGAATAGCATCACATCGAAAAAGGAAGGGCCGGGAAGCATGCTTAAAAGGATGAGTAGTAAATAAGATAACTTCGAAAACCCCAAGTTCCCCAATAGATGCTATAAAAAGTGGTTATTAAATCTTTATTTAGATGGGCTCAGGATGAAAATTTAATTAATGAAATCCTGTTTAACTATATACAATTTCGTGGTCTCCGTATTTTTCACGCAGTTCCTAATATTCCCCATAAATTAGTTCAGTAGCTATATGGGTGCCGGAACAAAAGTTCCAGAAATTGTAATCGTATCAACAAAAGCTTTTATATCCTCAATATATGTAATATGTATTGGAATCAAACTGTCCCTACCGTTTGGTACATTATTAATTTATTACCATTGATGAGGAATACACAAGGAAATGATATGAGACAGTCTCATATCATTAAGAAAGACGATATTGTATCCTAATTAAATCTAAAACATTTGTGAGGAAACTTATATCTTTTTGATTTTTCATTAATAAAACTCCACCTTCAATCGTGGCAACGATTGATTGAGCATGTTTTTTCGGATCAATAGTAGATGGAAGATGTTCTTGTTCTAAAAGTTCCTTTAATGTTCTCTCTACTGAATCAATCCACTGATTAAAGATATATTGTAGTTTTAATCGAAATGTTTCATCATGTTCGCTCATTTCGATAGCTAAGTTTCCAATGGGACAACCAGATTTCCCCTCTCTTTCTGTATGGAATACCAATGTTCTGTCTAACATTTTGTTTAATTTAGTTATTGGATCAAGTCGGGATTGAAAAATTTCTAAAATAAGTTTCTGTTCCCACTCTTGGATTAGGTCCTCTACAACAGCTAATCCTAAATCATATTTCGATGAGAAGTAATGATAAAATTGACCTTTTCCAATTCCAGCAGCATCAAGGATATCTTGTATTGAAGTGGATTGATATCCTTTAGAGTAGATAACTCCATTTGCAGCTAAAATAATCTCTTTCTTCTTAGACATATCAACACACCTTTAAATTTTATAAGATGATTATATTATAACTCAAAATCTCTTCTCATTTTGAAGTATACCAAATAAAAGCAGGAAAATCTAAACTTGAAAAGGAGGTGGTTGAAATCAGAAATTTAGTCAACTTTTCGGATATAATATAGTTTTCTTATCAGGAATCTATAATGAAATGTAATGTCGCTGTTTAGCACTCGCAATAAAAATTCATTGTATTAATATCACTTTTATATCGACTGTCATTCGCTTTCCTTGAGGATTAAAAATAATCACTCTTCCAATAAATTTAATAATATTATGTTGTGATTATTGTAAAGAGGTGAAAAACAGGTGTATTAATAATGTTGGTATAAATCCAATCCCACATAAAATCCCCATATCTCTATTATAAAGAAAGTTTATATAAAAATTTATTTTATTTTGAAAACAGCACACTTTATAGAAGGCATGTTAATACTAAAACCTTTTTTCCTATACTATCTATCAATAAATCTCTCAACTAAGATACGCTCACTTCATTTTATAAACTCTAAATGGTTCTGGTACAACTTCGAGTTTTGTCAAAATATGAACAAAATTATAAGGTTAATACCGAACATTTAAGATTTTATACTATAAAAATTCGGTATTAACTTTTTATTATGAATAAAAATGGCCCGTAGGGCAGGTAAAATTCATAGTACTTTAACTGTTTGCTTCTTTTTGCAACAGAATCATCATTTAAATATTAATAGAATTAAATTCAACAATCAGTTACCAACACAGTTGAATTCTACGGATGCTTTAGTATTCTTTACAATCTCAACTGATTGATAATAACTTATTTACATCAACCAAGAGATCAAAAAGGGAAGGGAGACAAGAGACATAAGCGCACTAATAACAAAAGCAGAGGCTGTCTCACTTGCTAGATTGTCAAATCTCACCGAAATCATAGCTGCTACTGCAGATCCTGGGAATGCTACTAATAAAATTAATTTTGTTACGTCATCTGAAGATAATCCTATTGCAAGCGCAATTCCAAGCATGACAAGTGGTTGAACAATTACTTTAAGAAGCGCAATCCCAAATGCAGTTCGGCTAAATTGAATTCTACGAATTCCGATTGTGACCCCCACTGCAAATAACGCTGCGCCCGATGTAATGGAACCAATTTGCTCTAAACTATTCGCTAATAAATCTGGTGTATGGAACCCAAATAGCACTAGAACAACCCCAACTAAAGGAACACACGCTAACGGCTCTGAAAGACCATGTAAAATTGATTTAACAGTTACTTTAAAAAGACTTTCTTCTTCGTCAATCGCTTTATTCTGACGTTGACCTACTGTTCCAATAATAGTGGCTAATGGATCTAACATGGCATTCACAACGATTCCTGTAATGGCAATTGGAATCGCAACCACATCTGCTCCAAACAAACTTCCTAAAACTGGAATTCCCATAAATGCAAAAGTTGGTTGGGTAGAGTTTAAAGAAAACATTGATGCTCCTGTTAATGAAAATTTAAATACGTATTTAGCTATTAACAGGAAAACAATATAAAAACCTACTATACCAATGACTAAGGCAAGTAAAAATGGCCATTTTTCAATTAATGTTTGCTTAGATGTTGTTGTAATCCCCACAAACAGATGGGCTGGTAATGCAAATTTAGTTACTAATGTATTTAATCCTTTTGATGTCATGGCATCAAATTTTTTAAAATATCCAGCAAAATATCCTAATGCGATGACAAAGAAAATAGGTGTTAGAATAATAAAGATTTGACTAATATCCATTTTAAAATCCTCCATCTTTCACTTTTGATCTAAACCATTTAACTTCAAAGTGAATGGTCTTTAATAAATACCAATGTCTATCAAGGTGATAGGCATTGATTTAAACTTACATAGCTATCTCCGAATTTTCACTAGCTTTGATTGGTTTATAAGTTGGATGCCACAAGACATCTTTTACAGCTTGTTCAACATTTTCTGGAGTATGCTGAGAGACGCCCTTTTTAATAGTTGCTTTTGCAACTCATATTGTACCTACCGTTTGGTACAATATGAGTTTGCCATGTTTCTTCACTACTTAACTCTATATGCTTACAATATAAACTTCCTATATTTTTCATACCTTATTAACATGAATTTCTATACAATATGGACTACCAGTAACGTGAGCTACTGCCACAGCCATTAATTCCTTTAATTTAGATGATAATTTCCCTTGAGCTAAGGCCTTATGATCGAAGTTGACAAATTCACGAAATGCTTTACCGTTTAATTTACTAAATTCCCCTAAACGATTAATGTCTGATTTTGATATAAACTATCTTTACCCATTCTATCTTTTCCTTCATCTAATAAGCATTTTGTGTATTGATACTTTAAGATTTATACGGCACCGCATTTTGTACCTACCGTTTGGTACAGATTCGGCGATTAGCTCTCGATTTTTGTTAGTTGTTCTGTATGTGCTTTAACAATTGCTGGATCAATTTTAATGCGTGCTACACCTGAATCCATTGCTGCTTTTGCTACAGATTCCGCCACAGTTGGCGCTACACGAGGATCAAATGGTCCAGGGATTACGTAATCTGCGTTTAACTCTTCTTCAGTAATCAGACCAGCGATTGCTTCAACAGCCGCTTTTTTCATTTCTTCATTGATATCAGAAGCACGAACGTCTAACGCTCCGCGGAAAATCCCAGGGAATGCAAGAACGTTGTTTACTTGGTTCGGGAAGTCTGAACGCCCTGTTCCGATAACTGCCGCTCCTGCTTCTTTAGCAGCGTCCGGATTAATTTCCGGATTAGGATTTGCCATCGCAAAGATAATCGCATTGTCATTCATAGATTTAACCATTTCTTGAGATAGAGCATCAGCTGCAGATACACCGATAAATACGTCTGCGCCTTTAATCACGTCGCTTAGCGTGCCGCTTTCTTTGTTTACATTTGTATAAGAAGCAACTTCTGATTTTACTTTATTCATGCCTTGCAGACGGCCTTCATAGATTGCTCCATTTGTATCGCACATGATCATGTCGCGTACGCCGTAAGAGTAAAGAAGCTTTGTGATCGCAATGCCGGCAGCTCCTGCTCCGTTTAAGACAATTTTTAAATCTTTCATTGTCTTGTTTACGATTTTTAGTGCGTTTACTAGTCCTGCTACTGTTACAATCGCTGTTCCGTGCTGATCATCGTGGAAAACAGGGATATCCACTTCTTTTTTCAATCTTTCTTCTATTTCAAAGCATTGTGGAGCTGCGATATCTTCTAAGTTAATACCTCCAAATGTGTGAGCCATTAACTTTACTGTTTCAACAATTTTATCTGTATCTGTTGTATCAAGCGTGATTGGGAAAGCGTCTACGCCTGCAAAGTTTTTGAATAGAATTGCTTTTCCTTCCATAACTGGAAGTGAAGCTGCAGGTCCAATGTTTCCTAACCCAAGAACAGCCGTACCATTTGTCACAACGCCGACCATATTTCCTTTCATTGTGTAATCATACACCGTTTCTGGATGTTCATGAATCACTTTACAAGGTTCTGCTACTCCTGGAGAGTATGCTAAACTTAAATCTTGAGCGTTTTGAATTTCGACTTTTGATTTAACTTCTAACTTTCCTTGTTTTTCTTGGTGCATACGTAGTGCTTGATCACGTAGTGACATCATATATTCTCCTTTTTTTCTTCTATACTTTTATTTTGTAATCAATTTATTTAACACTAGCTTTTTATCGTCGTAATTGTAAGACAACCTGACCGAATAAATTCACTGACAAGTGCAAACGACTTGCCACCTGGCACCGATTGAATATCGATGCCAGCATAGCCTTTTTTAGTTATCTCCTTGACAGGGGTAAGTCCAGATTGCTCCTTTTTTTTATTTTTATCTTAATCGAGCTGTAACTCCACCATCAATTGGCATAATAATGCCTGTAATCCATGATGATGAATCATCCGCAAGGAATAAAATTGCATTTGCTACATCCTCTGGCGTACCATTGCGTCCAATGGGGTGAAACTCATTAAAAGTTGGTAATACTTCTGCTACTTGTTCTTCTGACATAAAAGTATTGAAAATTGGTGTTTCAACAATTGCAGGTGCTACTGCATTTACTCGAATGTGATCACCAGCGAATTCTACGGCTAAATTTCTTGTTAAAGCATGTCTTCCTGCCATTGCAGCTGAATAAGCTGCCGAAGGAGTTGACTCCACTGCTTGAATTGCCCACATTGAACCCGTGTTTACTATTGCTCCTCCTCCACGTTTTTTCATTTCTGGTATAACTGCTTGAGAAGGGTAGAATGTTCCTTTAACGATTGTATCTAAATAGGATTGTAAATCGTCCTCTGTATGGTCAAGGAATGGTGTTGGATTAAATTTCCCTGTATTATTAACTAATATATCTACACCACCAAACACTTCTACTGCTTTTTTAACCAATTTCTCCGAAGTTTCCTTTTTACTGATGTCACCGGCTACATATAAAGCTTTTTTACCAGTTGGGTCAATTTCTAAAGCCGTTTCCTTTAACACATTTTCTCTACGTCCATTAATAATTACATTGGCCCCTTCTTCAAAAAATCTTTTTGCAGTTGCTTTCCCAATCCCAGTACCTCCACCAGTTACGATTACAGTTTTATTTTCAAATCTTATTATCATTCATCTCCCATTTTTATTATTTAGTTCAGTTATTCCATCAATCACTATTGGAATTCCTTTTAAGTTCATTTCCACCTATAAGCCTATTATTTAAAGGGTTAGTTACTTTAACATAATTGATTTATAACAGGTAAATATATTAACTATTTATCTAACTACTAAAGGTGGATTTGATTTTTAAAATTTCATTTACAATTCATGATTTGACAGGATGACTGATCATCATGAATAACTCACTTAATTTATAATTCAATTGAATAATTGAATAATTGAATTATAGCATCAGAATTCCGACTCGTCAATTAAAATTGTTTCACCTAATAAGGATAACTTTTCATAATAAGGAATAAAAAAGACCAACCTCTGAACTACACCCCAATTATTAGACACCATCTAACCAATTGGGGGTGAAGTTTTTTTATGACAAAGTATTCATTTGATATATAATTAAAAGCTTTCTTTACTTATTTAGAAGGAACGGAATCATTGAAATCCGTCGCAGATAGATTTAATGTCAATTTAACTCCTTTTAAAAATTGGGTTGCGCATTATGAAAAACATGGATTAGTAGGATTAACGGCTACCTATACAAACTATGATTTTAGTTTTAAAATACTAAAATATATGAACGATTTTGGAGCGTTCCTTACGCAAGTAGCTGTCGTGTTATATTCCTTCTCCTTCGACCATCCTTAAATGGAAAAAGCAATAGGAGACTCACGGAATAGACGCTCTTGAACCGAAGAAAATACTAGCAGAGGGATCATTAGAGGCATTACATGCTGAAAATGAACGCTTATGTACGGAAAATGCCTATTTTAAAAGGTGAGGGCTAAAATAAAGTTTGATTAGAAATGTTATGGGATTCTTTATTTGAAAGTAACTAAAAAGAACCCATTTTGAGAAAAAATCAAAATGGGTTCTTTTAATGTTTCAAGCTCCGCGATTAATATAATGTTTCGATTGCCTCACGCGTAAACGGAAGTAATTCTTCTGTTCGTCCATCTCGGATCTTGTTTACCCAGTCAGGGTCAGCCAATAATGCGCGACCTACCGCTATCAAATCGAATTCTTCACGTTCTAATCTCTCGATTAAATCGCCCATCTTGTTGGTTTTACCATTAGCCTCTTCCCCGGTAGCAAAGAAATCCACGAAATCAGCGCCATCAAGACCGACAGATCCAACTGTAATTGTTGGTTTTCCTGTTAGTTTTTTCATCCATCCTGAGAGATTCAGTTCAGATCCTTCAAATGCAGGTTCCCAAAAGCGACGAATAGAGGCATGAAAGATGTCAACGCCTGCATCAACTAATGGCGTCAAGAAACGTTTTAGTTCTTCAGGAGTTTCTACTAATTTTGCTGTATAGTCATCATATTTCCATTGTGAGATTCGGAACACGATTGGAAATTCTGGTCCAACAGCACGTCGGCAAGCTGCGATGACCTCACTCGCAAAGCGCGTGCGCTTAACTATGTCGCCACCGTATTCATCGGTACGTGTGTTTGTTTTATCCCAGAAGAACTGATCGATTAAAAATCCATGGGCTGCCATAATCTCGATGCCATCAAAACCAACTTTTTTAGCATTGGCTGCTGCCTGTTCGAAAGCTTCAACCAATTCCGAAATTTCTTGTTTTGAGTAATCATTAGCGTTGCCTCGTGCACCCATGTGCCACATTTGAGAGAAAATTTTCCCACCGGCCTCGTGTACTCCATCAACTACTTTTGACCAACCGTTTAGCGCCTCTTCTCCGTATAAGTGTGGTACGTCCTCCTGCCATGCTGGCACCTCGGATGCAACATCAGGATGGTTGATAAACGTACCCTCTGTCAAAATAAGTCCAACACCCTTTTCAGCTCTACGACGATAATACGCAGCGACATCCTCCCCTGGTACTCCATTTGGAGAAGAGTTTCGCGTCATAGGTGCCATCAAAATACGATTAGATAGTTTCAGATTTCCCATTTCGAATGGTTTAAAAAGAGCTTCAACTGATTGAAAATTATTCATAAAAACCTCCAAGTTTTATCACTAAATGTGTTATTTTATAGTAAAGACGTAACGTGAAATATATTAGCAATATTTAAATCAACCTAACTAATTCCCAACAGTACATCTTGAAATAGACCAAAAGAACCCTTGCCCTTATTTAATGTTTTGCTTGCTTATGTTACCTTTTCAGTACAATATTAATTCTGGGCCAACCACATTGGCGATTACCTAGAATTAACAAATTATCTCAGACGAGCTGTTACCCTACCACTTAAAGTTAGTTATACAAGGTAAACTAAGATCGGCACTGTCATATAGCTTTTTACTTATTACGTTTAAAAGTTGAATTTACTTGAACATTTCTTTCTAGTGAATTTCTTACAGGAGAAATTTCCATTGCTTTTGAAACTAATTCTTCAAGTTGTTTATCGTCTGCGTCACTATCCACTGTGAATTGAACATCCACTTCGTTAAAACCTGGATTTCCTTCTTTTAAACCCAACAATACATTTAAATCTAATTGTCCTGAAGCGTTAACTTCTAGTGAATTCACCTTAATACCCATTAAACTAGCTGTTGCAATAACTGAAATGGATAAACAACCACCTAATGCACTTAATAAAAGTTCAGCTGGGCTTGGACCCTTATTAGATCCTGAGAACCAATCTGGCTCATCAATGAGAACGGGTTTGTGATCACCTACTTGTGCTTCAGCGTAAAATCCACCTTTCCATTTTACCGAAGAAGAATATCCTGCAATTCCTTCCTCAGGATTTTCCTTATAATTTTCTACGATGTTTTCAATAACTTTTGTATTGACTCCATTAATTTTTGTCATTTTTATATCTCCTTCATTTGGTTTTTTTATAAGAATTATCTCTTTACACTTTCGTTATCTAATAAATGTTTTTACAAAGCCCTTTTTTATGATTTTTTAGGGGGAATGACACAGCTGCCATCAGTACATACCCCTCCATCAGGAATATCCGCCGATAGAGTTTCTAATTTGGGTGCTGGATTGTCTTCTTCCAAAACTTTATCTAGTACTTCAGAAAATGCTTGCGCTGGCTATGCACCGAGACAGCATATTTTTGATTGATAATAAAGTATGGAACGCCCTTAATACCATATCTCTTGGCTTCATATTGATCATCTTTTACGTTTTGTGCGTATTGTTTTTTATCATTTAATGCTTTCAATGCTTCGTCAGAAGCTTCTGCAATATCAGCTAGTGTGTCTAGTTCTCCTACATTTTTAGAATCCGTAAGACTTATTCATCATATGCAACTAATGCATTCACTCCATGAGAAAGAGCAGACCCTGCTTTTAATGCTGTTGCTACCATAATGGATTCAGCGACTTCTTCCCTCGTTGCCTTTGCTTTTTTGGCTGCTTTAGTGTGGATATCAATACAATAAGGGCAACCTGTTGTATGCGCCACTGCTATAGCAATCAGCTCTTTTTCCTTCACACTAAGTAATCCCGCCTTCATCGCTTTTTGGTCAAATGTCACAAACGCTTTAAAGACATCTCCATCTAACTGAGAAAACTCTTTTAGTCGGTTGATATAAGAAGCTCGATATAATTCATCATCAGCTGTTCCATCATAAGCGTTTAAAGCATTGACACCATGGGCAAGAGCAGATCCTGCTTTCAGGGCTGTTGCTACCATAATCGATTCGGCCATTTCCTCTTTGGAAGCTCCATGTTTTTTTACTTGTTTAACATGAAAATCAATACAATGGGGACATCCAGTCGTATGAGCAACTGCCACTGCAATTAATTCCTTTAATTTAGCTGTTAACTTTCCTTCAGCTAGCGCTTTTCTGTCAAAGGTTAGAAATTCTTTAAAGATTTCAGGTGAGAGTGTACTAAATTCACCTAAACGGTTCATATGTGACTTTTTGTATAAACTATCGTTTTGATTCATAATTAATTCCTCCAATTTTTTTATTTTACACCTATTTGTACCTACCGTTTGGTACAAACGCGATAGTAAAGCACCAAGGTAGATCAATGATGTCAAATATATTACATTGTCTTACTTACTTCAAGAAATATCAGGTTTCTTTAGCGCCTCATTATTTAGCTCAGCCTAAATCGCATATTTCTACATAACTGTCTACCATAGTAGGATTTTCATGCAAACCTTATCTCCCATTATTTAATAATTAGAGAATAACATTAGATCTTCCTTATTCTTTAAAGGGATCATTGTAACTCTCCTCCTATCAACAACAAATACCTACGCTGTACCTACTAGTTGGTACAGACTTATAATAGCATGCTTTTTTTTTTTATGCAACCCTTTATCTTCAAAATAATACGGCCGATATTTACATTCTTATTTACAAAGCACAATGGACGTAGAGCTTCATTGTTAATTAGGGCTCCAACCGACCAAAATTCCTACTCTGCAGGCTGGTTGACTCTCCAGTTTTCAACCTCCATAATCACTGTATTTCAGTGATTAATAAATGCATCATTCCAGAAGGGGTCATGACTACTACATTATCATTTAATTTGTGACCAATTAGACTTTTGCCGATTGGAGACTCATCGGATATATAGTTTTCAGATAGATATGATTCTGCGGAACTCACAATTTTAAACTGCATTTCATATTTTTCTGTCACTTCTTTAACAGTGACAATTGATCCAATCCCTACTACTCGTATATTTGTATTTTTAATTATTTTTGCTTGCTTAATAATGTATTCCAAATCAATTATTTTCTTTTTAATTGTTGCGAATTCATCCACTGAAATTTGATACTCAGGATCTTTTTTAAAATCACAAAAATTTCTGCTCTCTTGAACTTTTTTACTAACCTCTTTCCATCTTTTTTCCTTTAAATAAAGTAATTCTTTCTTCAACGCATTATAACCAGTTTCCGTAAGTAACTGCTTGTCCATCAACATTCACCCTCCTTTACCGATACTACTTTTCTCGGCTATGTTGGTTCTGTTTACCTTTTGCATAAAGAATACACCAAACACTAATCGATAATCGTAGTGAAATCCAGAAAATCAAGTGCCATGTTTTAAGTTTTTAAAATCAAGCCTGATTCTTTTGATCCAACAGCTGATGCGAACATAATTACAAACCCCATAATTCCCATGAATCTTCTACGCTTATGCGTGGAATAATAACAGGAATGGTCTTAAAAATAAGTGGCACAAGCAAAGCTGTTCCTATTCAATTAACGTTTGCTTTATGTTGCACTTCGACCCAAGCGATCACGTATAGTCTCCACCATTAATTCGGGTTGAGTTGTAATAATTTTAAAGGTTTTAGAGCCACATAAACCTATTTCAACGATGTGAACCACTTTAGAAGCAATAAAATAAGTAATTGCTGAAAGAATCGCCACTTGTAGACCGAATGCGGTTGAACCGAAAATAACTACAATAATGTTTAAGAAAAGAATGAGATCACTTGCCCCAATCGGTAATTTTCGAGAAAGCAGTACAGCTAATATATCAATTCCATCTAATGCTACGCCATTTCGTTATGCTAATCCCATCCCAAAAAATACAAAATGAGTTTATCGTTCAATGTTTATAACGAATAAGTGAAGTCATTGCCAAAACTCCTAGAACAGGACCGATCGCAAGGATTGAAAATGCCCATTTCCACCCTACGATATCTTCAAAGACCGGAATCAAATATATAGAAAAGACAGTAATAAGAAAACCTATAGCCATTTGAAATGTCAAGGCAGTTCCTACACATCCTGATTTTGCGAAATCAGCAACCATTGCTGAAAATTGTGCCGAATCTGCAACAACTGATATCCCCCAAATGATTGCTACACTAACTGTAATCCATATAGAAAGACCAAAGGTAAGTCCGATACATATAGAAGATACGGCACTAACAATCATGGCAATCATAGAAAGGCGTGCTTTTCCAATTTTATCAGCATATAATCCACCTAATATCGAACCAATAGCCCCTGAAATTCCAATTGTTAAAAATGCGAATAACGTACTGGCCTCTTGTAGAGCTGTCCCCTCTAAGGATGCTTTAAAGCTAGCTGTTAAGAAATATGGAAGCCATGTCCACATAGCATACAATTCCCACATGTGACCAAAATAGCCATAGTTAACTAACATTAAAGGGCGATCTTTTAAGATATATTTGAGTGTATTCATCGACACAGTAGCTGCCTCTTCTTTAGATGCCGGAGCATCCGGAAGAACCCACTTCATAATACCAGCTGCGACTAATGCTAATAAAGAGCTGACCAGCATTAATATCTTCCAGCTGACATTCGGAATGAATAAATTAAATAGGTGTGGCAATGAAGAACCTAATGTAAGAGCTGCAATTAGAATTCCAACGCCAAATCCTCGTCTATCTTGAAACCAATTAGAGAGTAGTTTCACAGCAGTAGGATAAACACCTGCCATAGTCATTCCTGTTAGAAAACGTAAACTTAATCCCATAGCCATTCCAGAGCTTAAAGTAAATAAACTATTGATGACAGCTCCGAATATACAGGCAATAGCAAATATTTTTCTTGGGTTATACCGGTCTGCCAAACCTAGAAAAGCAGAACAAATGGCTCCAACAATGAACCCTATCTGTACGGATGTGGTCATCCATGACCCTTCTGTTGCACTCATCCCCCATTGACGTTCTAATTGGGGAAGAACAGCTGAAGCGCTAAACCATAAACTGAGGGCAAATAGTTCAGCCAATGCAATCCAAAAAAGAGCCCTCCATCTGTTAATACTTGTGTTAACTTCAGACATGATGGTTCTTTCCTCCTCTCGCGTTCCCAATTCTATCTGTAACGTATGAGAACGTAGACATTACGCATGGAACATGTCGCGTAATATCTACGTTCTTTTAAAGTTAGTTATACAAGGTAAAGTAAGATCGGCACTGTCATGAAGCTTTTTACTTATTACGTTTAAAAGTTGAATTTACTTGAACATTTCTTTCTAGTGAATTTCTTACAGGAGAAATTTCCATTGCTTTTGAAACTAATTCTTCAAGTTGTTTATCGTCTGCGTCACTATCCACTGTGAATTGAACATCCACTTCGTTAAAACCTGGATTTCCTTCTTTTAAGCCCAACAATACATTTAAATCTAATTGTCCTGAAGCGTTAACTTCTAGTGAATTCACCTTAATACCCATTAAACTAGCTGTTGCAATAACTGAAATGGATAAACAACCACCTAATGCACTTAATAAAAGTTCAGCTGGGCTTGGCCCCTTATCAGATCCTGAGAACCAATCTGGCTCATCAATGAGAACGGGTTTGTGATCACCTACTTGTGCTTCAGCGTAAAATCCACCTTTCCATTTTACCGAAGAAGAATATCCTGCAATTCCTTCCTCAGGATTTTCCTTATAATTTTCTACGATGTTTTCAATAACTTTTGTATCGACTCCATTAATTTTTGTCATTTTTATATCTCCTTCATTTGGTTTTTTTATAAGAATTATCTCTTTACAATTTCGTTATCTAATAAATGTTTTTACAAAGCACTTTTTTATGATTTTTTAGGGGGAATGACACAGCTGCCATCAGTACATACCCCTCCATCAGGAGTATCCGCCGATAGAGTTTCTAATTTGGGTGCTGGATTGTCTTCTTCCCAAACTTTATCTAGCGCTTCAGAAAATGCTTGCGCTGGCTGTGCTCCTGAGACAGCATATTTTTGATTGATAATAAAGTATGGAACGCCCTTAATACCATATCTCTTGGCTTCATATTGATCATCTTTTACGTTTTGTGCGTATTGTTTCTTATCATTTAATACTTTCAATGCTTCGTCTCTATTTAAACCAGAAGCTTCTGCAATATCAGCTAGTGTGTCTAAATCTCCTACATCTTTAGACTCCGTAAAATGTGCAGAAAGTAACTTTTCATTCACAATGGCTTCTTTACCTTGAGTTTTGGCCCATTTTGCTAGGCGGTGAGCATTAAATGTATTCGTTGGTTTCATTTCATCAAAGTTAAAAGTTAAGCCCACATTTTTCGCTTGTTGAGTTAATTGAGTAATAAACTGTTTTGCTTGCTCCGTTCCACCAAATTTGGAAGCTAAATTCTCAACATATTTTGTTCCGTCATATAGTGATGCATTCGGATCAAGTTCAAAACTTTTGAATTCAACGTCTACTTGATCTTTATAAGGGAATTTAGCTAACGCATTCTCTAAATTTTGTTTTCCAATATAACAGAATGGACATGCAATATCAGACCAGATTTCAATTTTCATACTTTCACTCCTCCATAAAACTTATTCATCATATGCAACCAATGCATTCACTCCATGAGAAAGGGCAGACCATGCTTTTAATGCTGTTGCTACCGTAATGGATTCAGCCACTTCTTCCCTCATTGCTTTTGCTTTTTTGGCTGCTTTAGTGTGGATATCAATACAATACTTTTTATTTTTTACGCCCACTTGTACCTACCGTTTGGTACAAGGAGGTCAGATGTAATATTCTGTGTTAACTTTTACAATTTTACTATTAAATGGTGCGATTAGTTCGGATATAGTTTTAATTGACTCTACATCACCAAAGCTATTGTTTATAGTTAATGAATTCCTTGCCTTTGAAGGTTTAAGAAAACAATTTTATCAAGATTTGTTTGAGCACCCCAATCATACCTATCATTATTTGAACAATTTTTCATAGCAACGATTAAGCGGACAAGCTGTTAAGGAACGTTTCGATTTCTTCTTGTGTTTTACGAACCTTGCTGACAAACCGCCCTGCTTCTTCTCCGCTGTGATAAGCGATAAAGCTTGGAATACCAAATACATCCAGTTCGATGCACAAATCAATAAAGTCATCCCGGTCTACATAGATAAACTGATATTCCGGATAATTTGCTTCAATGTCCGGCAAAATCGGCTCGATCACCCGACAGTCTGGGCACCAGTTCGCTGAAAACATAAAGACAACGCGCTCTTCTTTTTTTAACTTCTCAAATTGATCCATTGTTTGTAATTTTTTCATCATGATTCCCTCCAGTTTTTTCATGTACCTTCCATATTAGAGAATAACATTACATCTTCCTTATTCTTTAAGGGAGCTTTGCCACGACTTCCTCTTTTTGCAATAAAAGGAGATGATCTTCTTTTAATATCCAAATTTCTGTACCTACCAGTAGGTACAATTTTATAATAACATATTTTTTATTATATGCAACCCTTAATCTTCAAGATAACAAGACCAATATTAATTTAGCACAATGGACGTAGAGCTTCATTATTGCTATCACTTAACAAGTTATCTACCTTATTTAAAATGATGGTACAACAGATTAGCGTAAGATAAAAAATAATAAGCTCTTACAACAGATTATTGTTTATCTTCTTATTCGCTATCTTCCATTTTATTCATTTGCACCTACCTTATAGTAAGAGTGGAACAACGTATATACCTACTAATAGGATAAATTATATTGTTGACGAATCACTTCAACTACATTTAAAAACCATTTCATATCCTGCTGGCTCTTCATCAGTAAGATTCCCCCTTCAAGCATAGCAATGAGGGTCTGAGCATGTTTTTCGGTATCAATGGTGTCATTAAATAAATTTTTTTCTACCATTTCATCTAACACGTTTTGAATTCCATCTATCCAACGTTCAAAAAAATGTTGAATCTTTAATCGAAAGAGTTCATCATGTTCGCTCATCTCAATTGCGAGGTTTCCAAAAGGGCATCCAGTTTTTGAATCCATATCTGAATGATAGCTGACAGTCCAGTCCAGCATATTGTTTAATTTTGACACAGGATCGTCACCCGATTTAAGAATATCTAAAATCAGTTTTTGATCCCATTCTTGAATAAAGTTTTCTACAACTGCTAGGCCAAGATCATGCTTGGAAGAAAAATAGTGATAAAATTGACCTTTACCAATTTTAGCAGAGCTTAGGATATCACTAATAGATGTAGCTTGATATCCTTTAGAATGAATAACTTCTCTTGCTATAGTGAGAATTTCTTGTTGCTTAGACATATTATAATCACACCCTTATTAGTGAATTTACCTTTTTTCTACATGTTCAATAGAAAATAACGAAAATTATTTACATTAGTTTAAATATTACTACCCACAGTTATACAATGTCAGTGAAAATAGTTCTATTAGGTTTATTCTCTTTGCATGAATGTAAGTAGAAACAAATGAATTTTACCATAGTCTATCTAGAATTGCTAATTTATAATCCTTCTGGCTATCAACATATAGTTCCTAACCGATTGCATATATTCATTTGTTATCTAATGAATAATTTACTTAAAACTCACCTGCGTGTAATTTTTTACTGTTCGTTATTTAATTCCCTTTTTTTCATTTAACTCCTTATTTATGCTCAATGATTACCTTGGCACAATAGGAAATGGATGTTTGGTTTACATTAAATGTCATTCATTGTGACAAAGTTATATGAATACATAAATTGATTAATATTAACTGTTTAGCCAATAAGTGTTTCCTATATAAAAACATCTTCTATATATAAAGGGGAGGGTAGCTTAACGCTACCCCTTTATGATCTAATTTATGTTGTGAAAATTTCTCCTTGAACTTCGATTTTTACGTCTGCTTTTTTTAACAAGTTTCCTACAACACACCCTTTATCAGCTGCCACAAATAATCGTTCTGCGGATTGAACTTGTTTATCTGTTGCATTCTCTGATAAAACCAATTGAGGGTGGTGGATAATTTTATCATCAGATATCGATGCTTCAGAATCCACACTGATTTCTACTACAGGGAGCCCTCTTGATTCAGCCATAGATACAAGTACAGATGTATAACAAGCTGTTACAGATGCTACAAGAACTTCTTTTGGGAATGCTCCATCCCCACTACCACCTAATACTGTTGGAATAGCAACCTTAGCATCAAGAAATTCTGTTTTAAGCACTCCGTTCCCTTTTACTCCATTATTCCAAACAACGTTTGCATTCGTCTGCATATTAGCCAAGTTAAACACTCCTTACTTCACTTATTTACTGCTTTTATCAAGAACATTTTCGACCATAAAGAATAGAAGTACTACCTATACTAATCGCAAGAATTCAAGATCTTATTTTAGCGAAATTCTGTACCTACCGTTTGGTACAGGCTATAAATTAGAATACTCAATAGTACTTTTCAACTAAATAGAACGTCCATTATTTAGTACATTCTAATTTCTATACACCTCTAATAATCGTCACCCAACACATTATCAACTCTCAAGGTTTTCAATATAGTGTTGTACGCTTTGAGCTGCTATTGATCCATCACCCGTAGCTGTTACAATTTGGCGTAGGGTCTTATCACGTATATCTCCAGCTGCATAAATACCAGGAATTTTTGTAGCCATTGCTTCATCCGTCACTACATAACCTTCTTCATTGGTTATATCTAGGTTTTTGAATGCACCATTTAACGGAAGTGTACCCACGTAAATAAATACACCATCTGCAGGGAATTGAGATTGTTCACCTGTTTTTGTATCTTTTAACGTTACTGTATTCACTTTTCCATTTCCTTCATTTATACTTGTAACTTCTTTATTCCAAATGAATTCAATCTTTTCATTGCTAAATGCTCTTTCTTGGAGTATTTTTTGGGCACGTAATTGATCTCGACGATGGATAATAGTTACTTTTGAAGCGACACGTGTAAGATACACAGCTTCTTCTACAGCTGAGTCTCCTCCGCCTAAAACAACAAGTTCACGTCCTTTGAAGAATGCTCCATCACATATGGCACAATAAGAAACTCCTAGACCACCAAGCTCATTCTCCCCTGGAACTCCAAGCTTTTTATGGTCTGCCCCAGAAGCGATAATAACAGATTTGGCATAGAACTCTTTGTTAGTAGTTACTACTTTTTTTAGACGACCTTCATCTATAATTTCTTTTATATCTCCGTATTCATATACAGCACCAAACTTTTTGGCGTGCTCAAACATTTTATTAGAGAGATCTGGACCTAAAACATGAGCAAAGCCAGGATAATTTTCTACATCCTGTGTATTTGCCATTTGTCCACCAGGTATTCCACGTTCAATAAGCAATGTGTTCAGATTAGCACGTGAAGTATAAACGGCTGCGGTCATACCAGCAGGACCTGCCCCAACAATAATAACATCATACGTCTCTTGGTTTTTCACATTAATCTCCTCCTTTATTATCATCTGCTTTTCCTTTCATTTAGGTTCGGTATACGCATTACTTTGCTTTAATACGTAGTACCTCTTCTTTTAATTTTTTTAAGCTGCCTCCAAAAAAAGGTTGTTCAAATTGATTATTAAAGTAGAATCGAGAGTTAGGAATTCCCATTACGTTAAAACCTTTAGCAAGCTTTGGATATTTATCAATATCGACTTTTACAATCTGTACGCTATCTCCTAATTCCTCGTCTAATTGCTTTAGAATCTCTCCATAACGAATACAAGGACCACACCAAGTGGCTGAGAAATTTAATAATACTACTTTATCTTTGTTTATATACTTCTCTAGCTTATTACTTGCTACATGAATAATAGCCATTTTATTCCTCCTCTACAACATATAAAAAATTTCATAATATCTACAAAACTTCTCAATAAGTATTGCTGAGTTTCCATAATTCGCTGCTTTAATTGCCTTTCAGTTCTAAGATTTTCTCTTTTAATACATGCTTTTGGTTTATACCTACCATTTTATCTACCAACTTGCCATCTTTAAACAGAAGCAATGCCGGAATACTCATTATGCCGAATTGCATAGCTAATTCAGATTCGTTGTCCACGTTAACTTTGGCAATTGTCGCTTGTCCTTCCATTTCATCAGCTAACTCTTCTACAATTGGAAGTTGAACTCGACAAGGCCCGCACCAAGGAGCCCAGAAATCCACCAATGTCACACCTGATTGAACGTGGTTTTGAAATGTCTCTTTTGTCAGTGATATTGCTCCCATAGAAAGAACCTCCTCTATTTTTTTACTCATGTTAATGAGATACAATTAATTTACCTATAAATCAACTATTCAATTGATTAATTGAATTATACATTGGAATATACTTTTCGTCAACCCTAATAAAAGTAATTTTTATTAGAAGAAAAATATCCATATTGACGTGATATAACCCAATCAAATTTTTGTCATTTTTATATCTCCTACCGAAGTAGAGCTTTTCCTTAAATCTTAATGTCCTAAATACGCACGCAGCATCCAAGCATGTTTGTTTAAGCTTTTCTTCATGCCTGTCAGCATATCAGCCGTAACCGGATCTTCTTGTTCCGCAACTTCGATAATTTCCAAGAACTCTTCGGAAAGCTTCTCAAAATCACTGATGACGCTTTGAACCATATCTTCTGTATTTTCATTACCTGTCGCTTCTTCGATCGTCGTTAATTCCAGGTATTCTTTAAGAGTAGCGACGGGCTTTTCACCAATGGCCAATAACCTTTCAGCCAATTCGTCATAGTTGGTTGTTACTTCTTTATATAACTCTTCCAATTTTTGGTGAAGTTCAAAGAAGTGCGGTCCATTCACGAACCAGTGGTAATTATGAATTTTTGTATAAAGAACACTGAAGTTTGCAATTTCCTTATTCACTAAAGTTCCTAATTTGTTCTGAGCCATAAATATCTACCTCCGTATGTTGGTTTTGGTTTTTTTATTAGAATTATCTCTCTTTAAATAAATTGTACATACCGTTTGGTACAGAGTGTACATTTGTATACTTACTAGCACTTTTCAACTAAATAGAACGACCATTATTGGGTCCACTCTACTTTCTATATACCTTTAATAATTGTCACTCACCAAACACATTATCAACTCTCTCTACAACATATAAAAAATTTCATAATATCTACAAAACTTCAATAAGTATTGCTGAGTTTCCATAATTAGCTGCTTTAATTGCCATTCAGTTCTAAGATTTTCTCTTTTAATACATGCTTTTGGTTTATACCTACCATTTTATCTACCAACTTTCCATCTTTAAACAGAAGCAATGCCGGAATACTCATTATGCCGAATTGCATAGCTAATTCAGGATCATTGTCCACGTTAACTTTGGCAATTGTCGCTTGTCCTTTCATTTCATCAGCTAACTCTTCTACAATTGGAAGTTGAACTCGACAAGGTCCGCACCAAGGAGCCCAGAAATCCACCAATGTAACACCGGATTGAACGTGGTTTTGAAATGTCTCTTTTGTCAGTGATATTGCTCCCATAGAAAGAACCTCCTCTATTTTTTTACTCATGTTAAAGAGATGCAATTAATTAACTTTTAATCAATAATTCAATTGATTAATTGAATTATACAATTTAAAATAATTTTCGTCAACCCCCATAAAGTGATTTTTATTAGAAGAAAAATATCCATATTGACGGGATATAACCCAATCAAATAAAAAACAACAAGGCTGTCTTATGTTGTTAGTTACTATAAGAATGATCGCTATAGAATGAAGACAAAAAAGTGGTTCTTTAAGAACCACTTTAAGTTATGACCTTTATTAATGAAGTTTAATTTAAAAATTCACTCAGAAATTTTCAAAACAGCACGGAATCTTGTCGATGCTGCCATCATTTTATCGTATGCTTCGTTAGCACGTTCTAGAGGAAAAGTTTCAATCATTGGTCGTACATCAGTGAGAATACTGAAGTTAACGGCTTCTTGGATTTCCTTTGCTTGTCCAGTAAATGAACCTCTAACCGTATTAGGTCCTTTTAAAAAGTCCATTGCTGACAATTCCAATTGCTCACCAGAACCAGCTATAATAATTAGTTCGCTGTCTGAACCAAGCCCATTTATCAGAGAAGAAATAGCTTTGGCGTTCGGCGCTGTAGCAAGGATTACTTTAGCTCCGCCTAATGCCTGTAATGCCTGAGCTGGATCTTCTTTTTCTGAATCAATGTAGTAATGTGCTCCAAGTTGACGTACCAGTTTTTCTTTATCGTTACCACGTGAAATGGCAACAGTGCGAAATCCTGCTTTCTTTGCATACTGGACGGCTAGGTGCCCAAGTCCACCAATTCCCTGAATGGCTACAAGATCGCCAGGTCGAGCTTTGCTGTTTCTTAATGCACTAAACGTTGTTTCACCAGCACACATAAGTGGTGCTGCTTCTAATGCAGATAATTCATTTGGAATGCTAGACAAACTATCCTCATAGGCCACCATGTATTCAGCGTAACCACCGTCCATTGTCAGACCCGTTACATGGTTGTTCCCTCCATGCCATCCAATACCGACACGTTCACCAATCTTCCACTTCGTCGAACCTGTGCCAAGTTCTTCAACTACACCAATCACTTCATGACCAGGAATGCGGGGATACTCTGGAGAACCCCCTTGAATGGCCATTGAGTCTCCATTACATACTCCGCATGCTTCTACACGGAGCAGTACTTGTCCTTCTCCAGGCTGAGGTACTGGGATCTGGACCAGTTTCATCTTTTCTTCTTTTGAAGGAATTTGTATAGCTTTCATCATTTTCATCATTTTCTACCTCCCACAGTTCATTAATGGAACTTTTTTAGTATAAGATAAAAAGATAAATTATTCAATTGTTTAATTGAATAATTTAATATAAATAGTAAGCTACCTTTATAGTAAAACATTAACAAATGTCCCTTTAGTTTTCAGTTATTCCACTAACCTGCTCCTATAGTTCATTAAGCAAAAAGGCCACCAAATGGTAGCCCCGGAAAACTGCAGTAATAATATACGTGCAAAATAGCACTTAAAAATAAGTGCAAATTATCCCCTAAAGTAACACAATTCCGTAAAGTTATGATACCAACTTTAGTTAAAATAAAAACACCCCATTTCCTGGGGTGGACATCTCTTGGTCATATGTTCTTTAGTTCTTTAGTTCTTAAGTTCTTTAACGAGTTTCTTCTATATTACTCATTCTCCTATTTTAAGGTAACTACCAGAACGGTCGTTTTACCGGCTACAGATTGTCCACTATAGTGATACTCTAAATGTGTCACAATGTCACCATTGGTAATGATCATCGGTGTAATAGTACTTGATGCTTTTTCCTTTACCAGTTCAAGGCTGTAGGTGACCAATATGTCTCCTGCTTTAACCTGGTCTCCTTCTGCCACACAAACGGAAAACCCTTCTCCTTTCATGTTAACCGTGTCCAATCCAATATGAATCAATATTTCCAACCCTTCTGCCGTTTCCAATGCAACGGCATGCTTCGTCGGGAAGACATTGATGACTTTTGCATCAGCCGGCGCCACTACCTTCCCTTCGATAGGAAAGAAAGCAATACCATCTCCCATCATTTTCTGTGAAAAAACTGGATCCGGTACATCTTCAAGCTTTAAAATTTCTCCTTCAATGGGCGATACTAATTTTATTTCCGAAATTTTCGATTTTTTTCCAAATAAGTTTTTTAACAAGGTAATACCTCCAATTATTTTTAATATTCTGGCTGAATAGCAAATTTCTTAAGCAATCACTTTTTTGATGTGTTCTTTTAGCTGGTCTGATTTCGGGCCAAAAATTGCCTAGATGTTATTTCCTACCTCCAAAACGCCAGCAGCTCCAAGTCCTTTTAATCGGTCCTTATCAACTTTTCCAATATGATTTACCGACACGCGCAAGCGGGTAATGCGTTCATCTAAATGTGTAATATTTTCATGCCCGCCTAAAGCCGCCAAAATATTGCGCGGTAATTCACTCAGTTCTTCCGCTGTTTCCACTTCACGCCCAGGGGTTTTCAAGTCAAATTTTGAAATCATAAAACGGAACCCTAAATAATAAACAACAGAGAAAACTAGGCCAACCGGAATGACTAATCACCAATCTGTGCGGTTTTGCAGAACTCCAAACAATAAATAATCAATAATACCACCAGAGAAGGTCATTCCAATTTTCACATTCAATAGATCTATAATCATAAACGACAAGCCGACAAATACACAGTGAATTGCAAATAGGATAGGAGCAATAAATAAAAATGTAAATTCAATTGGTTCTGTAATTCATGTTAAAGCTGCAGAAACCATAATCCCCGCAAACAATTTTTTCTTTTCAGGGCGAGCTCCCCATGATACATCGCTAATGCAGCTACCGGTAAACCAAAAATCATAAATGGAAACTTGCCTGTCATAAAAGTACCGGAAGTTAATTCAACCCCATCGTTTAGCTACGTAAAGAAAATTCGCTGATTTCCACGAATCACTTCTCCTGCTTTATTAACATACTCCCCAAATTCAAACCAGAAAGGAGAATAAAAGATGTGATGCAGACCAAAAGGAATGAGCGCACGTTCAGTCAACCCAAAAATAAAAGCAGATAAGGTAGGATTTGCATGAATCATATTTTTTGATAGAGCATTTAATCCTTCTTGAATCGGCTGCCAAACAGCAGTCCAATCGGTCGGTACTTTTCCGTTTAGAGCAGGCTTCATTATTGATCGATTTGCTGCAGTTGATAAATCGCTTCTTTGGCCGGAATGGAAGAGATTGCTCCTTTTCCAGTCGTAGTAAGAGCGCCGCTAGCGTTTGCAAAGCTTAGGATTTCTTGATGATGAAGTTCAAGAACTTCTTCCAGATTTCCTTGCCGAACGTCTTTTTCTAATAACTGATACAGCAAGCCTCCGATAAATGCATCCCCAGCCCCTGTTGTATCCTGTACGCTGACGCGATACCCGGTTGATTCGCATTTTTTACCTCTTACATATAATTCGGCACCTTGAGCTCCTTTTGTATAAATTACTGCTTTAACAGCACCAGTAAATAACGAAGAAACTGCTTTTTCTTTGTCAGTAATCCCGGTAATAAACTCAAGCTCTTCATCAGAAATTTTCACAATATGAACCATTGGAACAAACTCTAAAATCGTTTTCCGGCATTCTTCAGGATCATTCCAAAGCGGAAGGCGGACATTTGGGTCAAAGCTGATGATTCCGCCTTTTGCTTTTACAGAAGTAATGGCTTTCACATGCGCATGCTTCATTGGACTTTCCACTAAATCGACTGAACAGAAGTGGAGGATGTCGCCGTTTGCAAACCAGCTATCGTTAATTTCAGTCTCATGAAGCAGCAAATCGGCAGAAGGATTGCGGTAAAAAGAGAAATCACGTTCACCATTTTCAAGCAAAGATACAAAAGCAAGGCCTGTGTTGGCTTCATTCGTTCTCGTAATTTTATCTATTTTCACGCCGGCTTGCTGCAATTGTTCTAAAAGAAAGTCCCCAAATGAATCCATTCCGAGCTTAGTAATAATCGATGCATTGCCGCCATTTCTGGCAACTGATACAGCAACATTCGCTGGAGCGCCTCCTGGAGCACGCTCGAATTCCATTACATCTTTTAGTGCGATTCCTTTTTGAAGGGGGATAAAATCAATTAATACTTCACCGATTGCATATAAATTTTTCATACCTTACCTCTCGCTTTCATACATAACTCCATTTTTTTGCTTGAAAAGTGGTGCTTCCAGATAAAGCAAAGAAACGAATTTCATTTCTATTTTCACGAGGGAAGATCCGGCTCGTGAATACTTCTTCACCGTCATTGATGAAAATCTCAACAGAAGAGGTATCTACAAATAAATGAAACTTAATTTTTTTGGTATTCACAAAGCATTTTCGGATTGTTCCATAAGCTTCTCCAACGGTCTCACCTGAAGAAGAGCGGTCAAGAATGACTTTTTTCTCTACAGTATCATATTTAATGACCGTTTTTTCATCATCACCGGCCCTGAATTCAATACCAAATTCAACGGCATCGTTGTTTTCAAATTCACATACCATTTCATAGGATACTCCTTTGAATTCTTCATACATGTTCTTGGTGTTTTTCAAAACGCCTTTTACTTCAGTTTCCTGCCTGCGTAGCGCTTGAAGTTCCTGCACTGGCCGCTGAATCAGTTTGCCGTTTCGAACAGATAATTCTCTTGGCAGTGTTAAACAATGCGCCCAGCCATTTTTGTCTGTGGGTAGGTCGATTTCAGGCAAGCCCATCCATCCGACAAGGATACGCCTTCCGTCAGGATTAACCATTGTTTGCGGCGCATAAAAATCAAAGCCTCTGTCAAGCTCCTGAAAAGAGCCATGTGATAATGAGTGCGTTATTGTATCTAGCTTGCTGCCAATAACATAACCGGATTGATAAATGTTGTGGTAAAGGTCTCCCTTGGGCTCCAAACCTTGTGGAGAAAACATCAGTACACCATAGTTTTGCAGTTCAAAATAATCTGGACATTCCCACATATATCCAAAATTTCCAAGGTCAGCTTGCAACTCTCCTTCAAATGTCCAGTTTGCTAGATCGGAGGAACGATAAAGGACGACACACCCTGTTTTGTCTTTCCGCTGTGCACCGATTACTGCATAAAAGGTATCATTTTCTCTCCAAACTTTCGGGTCGCGGAAATGATTAGTATATCCTTCTGGTACGTCCCGAATGAATGGATGGGTCAATTTTTCAATTTGTCCCGTTTTCTCCATGATGGCGATACATTGATAGGGACGTCTTTGCCAATTCTCATCACGGGTGTTGCCGGTATAAAATAAATATAGTTTTCCTTCATATTCAATAGCACTTCCGGAATAGGCTCCATGGCTGTCATAATAATCATCCGGTGAGATCCCGATGCCGGCATTTTCCCAAGAAACGAGATCTTTTGATTTCGTATGATACCAATACTTCAACCCATGTACAGGACCAAGTGGAAACCATTGGTAGAATAAATGGTACTCGCCATGATAAAAAGAAAAGCCATTAGGGTCATTAAGTAGGCCGGATAAAGGCTGTATATGAAAGGTTTGTCTCCATGTGCATTCATTTACTCTTGTTTGCAAATTTTGTAGCTCTACCTGATTAACATCTTCAACGCGGCGATAACGCTGTTCTTTTGTCCATCTCATGTGATCCGACTCCTTTAAAAAATCAGAGGGCTGTTCCTTGTTTCGAACAGCCCTTTTCATATTAATAAATTAGGCTGCTTCTTTTCGAGAAAGGGCAGCAACTTTTTTATCTGCCCGATTTGCTAAACTGAATGTTGCGATAAAGGCAACAGCAAAGGAAATGGCCATACCAATTATATAAAAGATAATTGTATCTGTTTTGATGGAAATAATCCCTGGTAAACCTGCAGCACCAAGTGCAATCGCCTTTACTTTGAAGAAGGTGACGAAAGCAGAAGCCACTCCTGAACCTATAATTGCCCCAATAAATGGATACTTCAGTTTTAAGTTAACACCGAACATTGCAGGTTCTGAAATCCCTAAAAGAGCCGAAATACCCGCTGCAGATGCCGTACCTTTTGTTTTTTTATCTTTCGTAATGAAAGTAACTGCAAGGGTTGCTGCACCTTGAGCAATATTGGACATTGCTGCAATTGCGAAAATAAAAGAGCCCCCAGTTTTTGAAATATCAGAAAGTAATTGTGTTTCTACAGCAATAAAGCTATGATGCATACCTGTGATAACGATTGGTGCGTAAAGAAGTCCAAATATAGCTCCACCGATAAAACCAGTTCCATCATATAAGAAGTTGAGACCGTCTGTTAATAAGTTCCCTGTAGCACGAGTAATCGGTCCTACTACTGTGAACGTTAAGATACCAGTAATAAAAATTGTCAATAATGGTGTTAAAATATTGTCTAGTGCGGAAGGAATGACTTTTCGCAAATACGTTTCTATTTTTGCTAAAATAAAGGAAGCAACAAGTACCGGCAACACCGTGCCTTGATATCCGATTTTTTCAATTTCAAATCCGAGAATATTCCAGACCTGAATTTCTCCGCTTACTAACGCTCCTCCGTATCCCCAACCATTCAATAAGTCAGGGTGAACCATTAGCATTCCAAGTGTAGCACCCAGATAAGGATTTCCGCCAAACCGCTGTGTGGCAGAGAAACCGATTAAGATTGGAAGGAATACGAATGCTGCGTTGGCAAATGTATTAATTAGAGCTGCTAAATCTGCGAATCCCGGGTTAGCTTCGACAATGGATTGCCCTGCGATAAATAAGTCAGGTGCTGTGAGCAAGTTGTTAATCCCCATCAATAGACCGCCGGCAACAATTGCAGGAATAATAGGAACAAAAATATCAGAAAGCATTTTTACAAAGCGCTGAAGCGGATTCATTTTCTTCGAACCAGCATCTTTTACATCTTTCGTCGACATTTCAGTAAGTCCAGTTAGCTTTGAAAACTCTTTGTATACTTCATTAACAGTTCCCGCACCGATAATAATCTGGTATTGTCCTCCAGTTGAATATGTTCCCTTTACTGCATCCATCTCATCCAGTTTTGCTTGATCGACTTTATCTTCATCATGTAAAGCTAAGCGGAGCCGAGTCGCACAGTGTGCTGCAGCTGCCACATTTTCTTTCCCGCCGATTGCCTCCAATATTTCCTGGGATACTTCTTCATAATTCATAATGATCCTCCTTTTAAACGTTTATAAACGCTGACTTGGAACCGGTTCCGTTTGAATCCAAAAAATATATGAATATATTAAGCAACGGAACCGGTTCCACCATAAACCAAAAAAATATAATATCAACAAGTTGATTCACAGAAACCGGTTCCATTTTAGAAGGGTAATATTTGGTAACCGGTTTCATTTTGATTATAATCCGTGTAGTAAACGATTGTCAACGCTTTCTCTTTCAATAATTTTATATTTTGATAGAGATAATTTTGGTAATTCTTCCCCGTTAACAAGCTTCACGATACTTTTAGCTGCCATTTGTCCTGCTTCTTTGTAGTAAAATTTCGCTGTAGTTATGCCTGGATGTATCATCTCTGTTACTTCATAACCTCCAAATCCAGTGATCGACAAGTCTTCTGGGATTTTTAAACCTCTTAAATAAGCTGCTTTCAAAGCACCAATCGCTATATTATCAGTTGCACATACGATAATAGAGGGAGTGAATTCTTCCATAATAGAGGGGACATTGATTAATGCATCTGTTATGCTGAAGCTTGTTTCATAATACCTTACTTCACAGTCTGATTTTTCATCTATCGCCCGCTGAAATCCTTTTTTTCGCATGACTCCTACAGCAATATCTTTTCCTGTTACGCCCAAAAAAGCAATCTTACGGTGACCTTTTTCCAGCACATGTTTTCCGAGATCATATGCTGCTTCATAATCATTGTGTATGATGCTGTGAATTGTTTCATGCTGCTGACCAACCAGTAAAACGGGTAAGTGCAGCTCTTTGAAGGCCTCTAAATGGGCGTCTGTAACTTGGGATGGAAGCAAGATCATTCCCGCAACCTTTTGCTTAGCCAGTGTGTAAATATTTTCAATTTCCCGATCTAAATCCTGACCGGTATTTGAGATCAGCATTTGATAATTTAGTTCTCTTAATTGTTCATCAATGCCAATTAACGTATGAGAAGAAGCATACGAATCAAGTCTCGGTACGATGGTACCGATTATATTTGTTTTCTTTGCTTTTAAACTTTGAGCGAAGGCATTAGGAGCATAGCTGGTTTCATTTATCACACGTTCGATTTTATTTTTAGTTGCCTCACTAACAGAACCATTATTTAGATAACGTGAAACTGTACTCTTCGCAACTCCGGCAAGCCTCGCGATATCAGTAATTGTAACCAAAGCATTCATCTCCGTCTTTATATGGATTTATTTATTATACACCAATATGTTTAGTGAATTAAGAGGTGAATATAGTTGATTATTTAAACTTCCATATTCAACTACTTTCTTTAAGGCTTCATTTAAGGATAATTTTTTACCATCAATTTCTTCGTTCCATGAAATTACATAACACTCATTTGGTGCACCTTGTTTTTTAAGTAAAGTAGCAATTTCTTGATAATCGGAATTAGGCGTTGGTATTTCAATCATATATTCTGGAATAAGTGTTTGGCATAATCGTGCAAAGTCTGTTCAATGCCTCTACTCTTTTCCTTTCTGATGATAGTTCAAATATAACTCTATCTTGTATTCTTTTAGCAAAGAACCTTTTTACCATTCTTTTTCCTTGTTCTTTATCCATTATAACCTCCTATACATGCTTGTTTGTACTAATCATAAAATCCTTATTGAATTAACCTGCCCTTTAGCATTCCTGTAGGTCGTTAAATATTAGGTTTGAAAAAAATAGAGCCCCTCAGTAAGATACGAGTATGAGTCCAATCTAACTCAAAGTCTTAAGGAGGAAGCCCTACTATGAATTTTAAAATGCAAAACATACAAAATCAACTAATTGAGAGAATTACGGATCAACATCTAGTTGTTGGTGTGGATATTGCCCAACACGTACACGTGGCCCGTGCTGTAAACTTCGGGGCATTGTGATCGGGAAACCTTTGTCTTTTGAAAATAACGAAGAGGGTTTTACTCGATTACTAAACTGGATCAAGGAACTAAAACATATGAAAAACCTAGACACAACGATAGTCGGAATGGAACCTACCGGTCATTATTGGATAAACCTTTCAAAGTGGCTAGTCAAACAAAACATGGATGTCGTCACGGTCAATCCTCACCATGTAAAAAGAAACAAAGAAAACCGTCATAATACGCAATCCAAAAGTGATAAAAAAGATGCCCTTGTCATCGCTGATATGGTGAAGAATAGCTACTACGTATCATGTAAAGGGGCAATCGCAACCCTACGCCTCTTTCCTACCCCAGCTGAATTATGTTTCTTACAGCCTCAAGATATCGTAACCGGGTGGAAATCATGTATGAAGCGACATTCCGGTCATAAAAAAGCCCGTTCCCTGCTTGCATTGGCCAAGCGTTCAATTGGTACGCAACAAGCCCTTGATGCGTATAAACTTCACTTGGGACAGTTATTAGAGGAATATGATCTCGCTTCATCCCAACTCGAAAGAGTGACGCTAGAAGTCACAAACGTCTTGGAACAGATTCCATTCGTTAAGCAAATACTTGCCATTAAAGGAAAAAGCGAGATTTCATGAGCGGGAATCTTAGGAGAAGCTGGAGATCTGAGTGGGTTCGCCCACGGGAATGCGCTCCTTCGTCATGCAGGATTGCATCTCGCTGAGGCAAGCTCTGGGAAGTGGAAAGGCCAAATTGTTCTTTCCAAACGTGGAAGATCACGCCTGCGGCGTTACCTCTTCCTTGTGACCATGAGTCTGAGTATAAAGCCCTACACTCGAATAATGTTAAAGTGAAGAAGATTAAGAAAATGAAATCCATCATGAAACTTTGTGGAAAACTCGCCCGTGTCCTAGTAGGGATTGCTCGTAATGGCTCTGCCTATTATGATTGGATACGGAGTGAAGTTTTTAACAAAAATTGTAGATAACTTAACCTTCTCACTTATTGTCTCTAAAGGAATGGAGATACTAGTTAGTGTCGCAATTGGATATATATTTCCAAAAGAAATTCCCAATTGGCGAACAGGGATTGGTATCACAATTATATTAATTGGTTTTTGGTTATTAAAAGGAAAATAGAAAGAGTTTACCTTGATAGGCTCTTTCTTATGACAAGTGTAATTTCGTTAGTTATTCAAGAATATGTCCCAATTGTTGAACAAAGATCAACAGCACTCTTGAACTAACCTCCCTCAATAAACTAAACACAATCTCACGATTGCTCTAGAATTCTTAGGATTTCATAGTCATATCATTAACCGTTATCTATGTAAGCTCGGCATTACTCCTCTAGGATAGGGATTTATCGAAAA
>NZ_JAUUTW010000041.1 GCF_030676415.1 Peribacillus frigoritolerans
GCAAAGACCATCAAAAAGTAGTGACACGGCATATCTGGCAAGCATATGTGGAAGAAGCAGATCATCTGCGTCACCATCAAGATGTAAAACCTATATATGCGAAACGCAAAGAAACGATTGAGCGTGTATTGGCAGATGCAAAAGAAAAGCATGGTATGCGTTGGACTACTTTAAGGGGACTTAAAAAATTGTCGATGCAAGCGATGCTTACTTTCGCTGCCATTAATTTAAAGAAGATGGCCAATTGGACATGGCAAGGTCCAAAAATGGCCTAACATAGTGGGCTCGTAGAGCCCCAATCTCTTAACTTTAGGCGAAAATTCAAAGGGAATTTCAAAAGGGGTTCGGAATTTTTTAATTCCGAACCCCTTTTGTCTACAAACTGAAACCTTCAAAGAAGGTTTTTTTGTTTAAGTATCATTGAGTCACTTTTTCTTCAACTTTCGTAGTCCAGTTCAACTCGTCTGCGACTTTACCTGTTTGGACACCTGTCAGTGTATCATAAAGCTTTCTGGAAAGTTCGCCGGTTTCCCCGCTTTGAACAATCATTTCTTCACCATTCCACAAAAATTCACCAATTGGTGATATGACCGCGGCTGTACCCGTTCCAAAGGCCTCTTCCAAGTGACCCAATTTATATGCTTCATGGACTTCCTCCATCGAAATGCGTCTTTCCGACACGGGAAGACCCCAATGTTTCAGCAATTCAATAATGGAATCACGAGTAATACCCGGAAGGATACTTCCATTTAAAGCAGGAGTGATGATTTCACCATTAATTTTGAAGAAAACATTCATGCTTCCAACTTCTTCGATATACTTTTTCTCCACTCCGTCTAACCAAAGAACTTGGGCATAACCCATCTTTTCGGATACTTCCTGGGCTTTTAGGCTAGATGCATAATTACCGCCTGTTTTAGCTTCACCTGTACCTCCATTAACTGCACGAGTGAAAGCTGACTCCACTGCAATTTTAACTGGATGAATGCCTTCTTTATAATACGAACCCACTGGTGACATGATGATGATGAACTGATACTTATTCGATGGAGATACTCCAAGATAAGGCTCAGTAGCTATAATGAATGGCCTGATATATAAAGATGTCCCTTCTGCCTGGGGAACCCAATCCTTATCAACGCTAATTAAAGTCTTCAATGCCTTCAACGCAAAATCAACGTCAATATCCGGTATGCATAATCGGCTATTTGAACTATTTAAGCGTTGGAAATTCTTTTCCGGACGGAATAAGATAATTTCATCCTCTGGTGTTGCATATGCCTTCAATCCTTCAAAAACGGATTGACCATAGTGAAAAATCATAGCTGACGGCTCTAATGAGAGCGGTTGATAAGGAACAATTCTTGGATCATGCCACCCTTGCCCTTGTGTGTAATCCATAATAAACATATGATCGGTAAACTGCTTACCGAACTCAAGCTGGTCCGCTTGTGGTTTTTCTTTCTTTGTTGTACTAAGCGTGATTTGCATGTCATGTTCCTTCATTACCAAAACCCCTTGTTGATTAAATTTACAAGATTTCACTTCCATAAAATCTATCTTTAATTAGTTTACTCCTATAAGGAATCATAGTTCAAGCCTTTAAGACGAAATTTTCGGAATTTTTTTAAAATAAATGGGTTTTTCTTTGATTTCCAGACTATGATTCCTGAAAAAAGAATCAATTATTCCTGAAACCTCTAAAAATATCCATTCCGAGTGTACGATAAGTGTCTTGAATATTAGATTAATTTTATCAAAATAATCACAATAAAGCCAATGAGAATAATTCTGGTTCATGGCGCCTTAGAGTAAATTCAATCGTTCCCCCTTTTTGTAAACAGGAAAATCGATAAATGAAAAGAATTTTAGCAGATTCGTGAATAAAACACTAAAGCTAATACCTGCAAATCTTATATGTATATTAAAAACCTAAGCATATATAACATTTTTAAACCGAATCCAAAAAGTGGTTCTTTCGTACCATTCCTATTTCCAAGCTCAGAGGAAAATTTTTCATGAATTTCAATTTAGTAGTTTACTACTAAATAATATTCTTATATACTTATCCACAAGATAGATAAAACGCATGCAACTCGATGTATTATAGATGAAACGCATGCAACTTTCTTATTTTTTGACGAAAAGGGGTAACAACATGACAAAAAACAGATGGTTAATCGCTTTATCCGCTATCGCCATTCACCTTTCAATTGGTGGTGCATACGCATATAGCGTTTACAAAAAACCATTAGTTGAGACTATGGGGTGGTCAGAAACTGAAGTAACGTTAGCATTCACAATAATGATGGCGCTTGCAGGAACTTCTGCTGCCTTCTTTGGTAAATTCGTAGAAAAAAATGGTCCAAGGAAGTCAGCTTTTGTCGCGGCTGTTTTATTCGGTTTAGGACAAGCTGGTTCCGGTTTGGCAGTAATGGTCGATTCACTTCCGCTTTACCTATTGACATATGGGGTTTTAAGTGGACTTGGCATGGGGATTGGGTACATTTCACCAGTATCCACTTTAGTCAAATGGTTCCCAGATCGCAGGGGATTGGCAACAGGAATGGCGGTATTAGGTTTCGGTGCCGGAGCTCTCATTACAGCCCCAGTAGCTGCAAGCCTTATGGAATCCGTTGGAATTTATACTACATATTATATTTTAGGCGCAGGCTATTTCATACTGATGTTCTTAGGTGCATCCTATATTGCACCTCCAAAGCCCAACTGGCTTCCTGAAGGAATGAAAAAAGATATTGAGTCCGGTAAGAAAGAACTGAAGAAAGACCTAAGGCAATTAACTGCAAAACAAGCGGTTAAAACTAAACATTTCTGGATGTTATGGTCCATGAAATTGATAAATACAAGTGCCGGGATCATGATGATTTCGGTAGCTTCACCAATGGCACAAGACGTTGTTGGTCTGTCTGTAGCAGGTGCTGCAACATTAGTCGGTATTATGGGAATCTTCAATGGCGGAGGAAGACTTGGCTGGGCAGCAGCATCTGATTATATTGGACGTCCAAATGTTTTCGTCATTTTCTTCATCATTCAAATCGGAGCGTTCCTTTTACTTCCAACGACTACTAATACACTATTGTTCCAAGGGCTCATCTTGCTGGTCGTTAGTTGTTATGGAGGAGGATTTTCAAATCTCCCTGCATTTGCCGGGGATTTATTTGGAACTAAGGAAATTGGCGCCATCCACGGTTATCTTTTAACTACCTGGTCTCTAGGCGGGGTTTGCGGACCAATGTTGGTTACTGCAATCAGGGAAAGTACGAACAGTTACATCCCGGTATTCTACGTTTTCGCAGCTTTAATTGCGATAGCATTCGCCATCTCAGTCTGGTTGCGTCTGGACATAAAAAAAATGCAAAGAGAACAGAAACAAGGAGTTACGAAAACATTAAGTAAAATATCCTAATTTAAAACCTTGCAAAAAGGCATTATCAAGTAAACTCCCAAAACCGGAATTTACCTTTGATGATGCCTTTTTTAGTTTGTTTTGGCCGTAACGGTGGCTGCTCTTACTATTCGGGCATCTTCTGGGATTGAGATAATCTGATATCTTTTTGAACTGCAGCACATCCGAATATTTTATGGATTAGGTCCTCCCACCCGGATTCTTTGCTGGTGCAGTTGTGAGCATTTCTTATGCTTAATTACAGTAGTCTTGGGAAATGCAGTTACCGATGAAATCTTTGTAGGGGGGCTTTATCGACTTATGTACGTAAGGACAGGAAAGCGTCAATGTAACCGGTATATTTTTTAAAGATAACCTTCATTTTACAGTGAAAGTCTTGTTTCCTTTTCCATATGACAACTTCGTTTGGTTGCTGCTATTGCTATTGGATTTCCAAGAAAGTATAAGAAATACAAATTCCAGCTTTTAAGCTGTATTCCCATTTCCTTGTTGCTGCAACTAGCATTCCTTTTATGATTCAAAAAGGAGACAGCACAACCGAAAAAGTTGAATGTTAAACTATATAACATGTTTTGCACCAAACATTTGAACAAGTTATATAGTTTAACATTATGCTAATTCAGGGAATCAAGTAAGAGATGGAATTAGGGGGGATTGTCTTGTGGATCAATAAACCGTTTTTCAAATATGCATGCGCGATCATTTTGATCATTTTAATTATTTTTTTACTAGGTAAGATTGATTATGTTCTGCAGCCGCTACAAAAAATCATTGCTGCCATGTTTTTCCCTATTATTGTGGCTGGGCTTTTATACTATATATTACGGCCGGTCGTTAACTTATTAACTGAATTTATCCCGAGGTCAGCTAGCATCTTCACCGTGTTTTTGATTATATTTAGTATGATTGCGATGGTAAGTTACTTTGGAAGTCCTGTAATCGTGGATCAATTTCAAAAATTATCTGAAAACCTCCCCAGCAAAGTCAAGGAATTCTCTAAAGAATCTGAAGTCATGATTGAAAAAAATGATTTTGGCATGGTTAATATGGAAGATTTGAAAGAAAAAGCGGTCACGCATTTGAAAGATTACTCGGAAAAACTCATAGTGAATTTCAATACCATTCTTTCCACGATCACTAGTGTATTAACATTATTGGTCATTACACCATTCATTTTATTCTATTTCTTGAAGGATGGAGATAAATTAAGACCATTTCTATTAAAATATATACCGAACGATGTAGAATCAGAGGGGAACACGATTTTAAAAGACGTTGATAAAGCCCTTTCAACTTATATTATCGGTCAATTCATCATATCAATCGTCATTGGGACTTTGATGTATATTGGCTACCTGATTATCGGTCTCGATTATGCACTCGTATTAGCCTTATTCGCCATGATTTTTACCGTTGTACCATTCCTTGGTCCATTTATAAGCATCATCCCTGCCCTTTTCATTGCCTTACAGCAAGACATTGGGTTGGCAGTGAAAGTACTCATTGTCCTTACCGTTGTTCAACAGGTCGAAGGGCACTTGGTTACACCGAATATTATGGGAAAACGGCTTAACATTCACCCACTTACCATTATCTTATTGCTGCTTGCTGCAGGATCAATATACGGTTTCATTGGCATTTTAATCGCTATCCCCACTTATTCCGTAGTAAAAACGGTTATAGGGAATTTCAGGAAGTTTTATAGATTACGAAAAAGGGTTACATAAACAGGATTGGTTGTCTACGCACTTAATTAAAGAAGCGGTAAAAATAAAAACAAAAATCACTCTATCAACGTTTTAGACTGTAGACAAATTCGAAGAAAAGCGAGTTTGCCTATAGTCTTTTCTTCCAAAAAAGTTCCAGTTGATTTCGGAAATCCGCTCCCTTTTCTCCGACTGTGTGCCAAACCTCCTCGACGCAAGTGTATGTGGGGTCTTGGCTATCCAGTTATTCGGCAGGAGTATTGCAAATTTCTTCAATCTACTAAGGATTTCATAAACCGTAAAAACCATTAATGATAACCTAGTCTTAAAATCATGGTTCAAATGAGACCATTCCGCCCCCCCTTTTGTAGACAAACTAAAAACGTTGATAATTCTATCAACGTTTGTTTAATAATTTTTTAACACAGCGTTTGAAAAACGCTTTGAAGCTTTTCTTTTTGATAACTTGCTGGGCATGATTTTGCTTCTCGATATAAATTTCTTCTTTGTTTATGGCATTATTTTCTGCTAATACCAGACCTAAATTGGAGTTATGATCTTTGTTTAGGACAATTTTGTAAGGGATATTATGACTCATTGCCAATTTTATATATTTCCCTAAATATTGATAGTCCATCTGACCATTTAAAAACAGATTTGAACGGGGATACTGCTTCATCATTTGCTCTATCTCCGGATATACATTCGTTTCAAAGACTTGGCTTTTTTTTAGGACGATGACGACGCGCTCCCGTAATGTGCCCAGAAATTCCCTTCGTTCACCAGGCTTTATTTCTTTTGGACCATAGATTCCTTGTTCTAGGTAGTCCTCCACCTTTAGGCGTGACAATTCTTTCCCACCTCCGCTTTCACTTCAATATTGTATGTAATATGGCGAAAAATAGTGCCCATCATTCTTATGCATAAAAGTAGAATATGGTCTAGGTTTGACTTTTCCCATAGTTAATTAGTCTGCCCTCACCTCAAAAAATTGTCACTTTAGCCTCACTTCATGCATAGGATAGTATATGTGTAAATGCAGGTTGCTTAAATGAGGGACGGGGAAAAACATGAAAAAATTAATTGTATTTGTATTGATGTTCGCCTTTTGTTTTTTGGGGTTCAGTAATACTTCAGGTGCTGCAGCAAGACAACTGATCATCATCAATAAAACCAATAATCAGCTGGCCTATTACGAAAATGATAAATTGGTGAGGGTATTCATCGTAGCGACAGGAAAGAAAGCCTCCTATACTCCTGAAGGAAAGTTCAAGGTAGTGACAAAGATTGTGAATCGTCCCTATTATAAAGGCAACATTAGAGGCGGAGACCCAAAAAACCCTCTAGGTAAAAGATGGCTGGGAATCAATGCGAGGAATACACCAGGAAATACGTATGCAATACACGGCAATAATGATTCTACAACCATTGGGAAATATATAAGTGCCGGTTGCATTCGTATGTATAATGATGAAGTTCAATGGCTGTATGATAGGGTGAAAATGAACACTGTAGTCTTGATTGCCAGTTCGAATAGATCATTTGCCACCATAGCTGCCACGAATGGATATAAAGTGAGCGGTTCTGTAAGCCTACCTGTAAATGCCAACTCTACCTTGAAGAAAGGAAGCAGTGGTCCCCAAGTAATGGAACTGCAAAAAAAATTAACTAAACTTGGATACAGCACTAAAGGCGTAGATGGATCATTTGGAAAAAATACAGAATCTGCTGTAAAGAAATTCCAAAAGTCTAAAAAACTTACATCTGATGGGATCGTCGGACCTAAAACGAAAAAAGCGCTTGGACTTAAATAATTTTCATTACCGATATCCACTGATTAGAGGATATCTTTTTTATGTTTCAACTGGACAACTTATACATTATTACCCATACCGACTTTAATTTTCCACCACCAGTTATTAACTTTATGTTATAATTTATACATCAACAGCTAATCATAATCGCACTGTCATTACATACAAGGAGGTCATACAAATGTACGATGATATTCTCGTAACATCCATTAAAGCAATTTTTGTTATTGGCACCATCTCGATGTTTGTGATATTAGGATTCGTAAAAGGACGCCGGTTTTAACTTTATCCACTTCATTAAAATATCCTCACTTGCCTGATTACATGTATTATTTCATACCGGTAATCAGGTTATTTTCAGTCAGAAAAAAAGCATATCCTATCTGGGCATGCTTTTCCTTACCAATTCCAATAATCCGTTTTATCTAAAAGTTGATCGATGTCAAATGTATCAAGATGGAATGGAACTGATTCTTCTGCAATCGCTTCAGTGGCTAACAATAATTGGTCGATATCAATAATGGCCAAAACAGTCCTCTCTCTTTTTTAATGATCTTTTTACCCTCATTTTAATACATTAAACAATTCGTTCAAAAGATACATTATTAGAGGGTATCCTTATAATTTTACATTTGACATTTATTTAAGATGCAGTGAATCTTTTTCAGATCCTTCCGGAGAAAGCGTATGTATCAATTTAACCAGCTTATAAAAGGTCCCGCTGCAGATTTTTACCTCGGGCAGATTATGAAATATTGATTTTTTATTAATATGATAATTATCTTTCTCAGGTGAATACACAATAATTTTCTTATTTAAAGATAAAGCATATCCAAGCTCATATAGATTACCTTTTCCTGCTGTTAGGAAGATCAGCATGAAATCGGCTTCCTCAATACCCTTTTTTTCATATTCTTCAATGCCGTCCGTTATTTGGTTTTTCTCATCATTCGTAATTAAATTCAAGTCATTCACACAGGTAAACCCTTTTGAAGTCAATTTCTTGATCAATGATTTTACTTGCTTCAAATTTTTTTCGTCTGATGCTATATAATATTTCACACATATACCTCCAAAATATATAACTATTGATACTTTTTACCCATGTTACCTATACTATACATATTCGTTATAAAGAACGCAATATCCTTTCCCGAAAATTAAAAAATAATTAAACGGAAATTATAAACGAAACAAAAAACCCTCATTCCTTTTACAGGTAATGATGGTTTTTTTTAAAAAATATAACGCCGGGGCATGTTATGCAGTGTATCATTATCACCGGTGGCTTCAATCTACTACAAAAAATAATATACTATGTACTAATTAATGGTCTGACATTCCGGGTTACAAAATGTTCATTGAATTTCAAGAATTACAAAATAAAAACCTTGTCCTTAACCGGCAAGGTTTTTTTATTTTTCATATGTGATATTTTCTATTTCAATCCTGAAGGGTGCAGCCTCGCATATATTAATTCCCCTATCCAGATTTACCTTTTCCATTTCACTTGCATCCGGGATTGTTTTTTTATCGTGAATAAAATGTTCGACCATGGTTTCCAGCAGTTCTTGAGCACAAGCTAATGCATCTACCCGATTCCTACCGCTAACGGAAGCAATAATTCCCTCTCGCCTAAAATCCGGGAAACAAACTTGAACGGAAAAAGAGTCGATAATCAACGGGTGCTTTTCATAATAGAATACGGCAGGGTACTCAAAGATTTGAATGGTCAAAATATCATCCCTTCATATAATTTTTGGGTTTTTATATTAATTATAACATGAATTCCCATTTTATATAGGTTTAATTTACTTTTCTTTGTTTGTCAATTCAATACTTACATTCAATAGGTTGTTATGTCCGTATTTACTACGAAATAAAAAAACACCAGGAAAATCAGAATCATGAGAACATTCAAGATTATTCCAACGATGCTGCACACTTTTCCAGCTGTCACTAATCCATTTCCAGATTCACCAGTAAGCTTAATTTCTTGTTTACTCTTCGATGCAAATATTAAACCTAGAATACCTAATATGATGCCTATCAATGGAATAAACAGGGATAATACCCCCATGATCAATGATACAATCGCTTTGCTATTGCTTGGTTTAATTTCCGACATATATTCCACCTTCTTTCTTCTTTTATATATACGGTTATTTAAAGCAAAAGATTCATTTTTTGTGTACTCATTCATCTCTAATAATCCAAGCTATCCTGCCGGTTAATTCATACACTTGGTCGGATCCATACATGTAAAAAACGACTCATATCTGAGTCGTTTCAGAATATAGACAAATTCGGAGAATGCCCCAGTTTGCCTAAAGTTTTTCTAAAAAATATTCCAGTTGATTTCAGAAATCGCTCCCTTTCCGCCGACTGTCTGCCAAGCCTCCTCGCGCCCTCGGAAAGCGAGTGCCTTTAGGCAAAGTTCAAATTATACAAACCATAAAAAAAGTAAAAATACAGGAGGATATCCAAGTCTTCTTTTATAATCGTGGTCCGGGGTGAGATCAATCCTAACCTCCTTTTATAGACATGTAGAAAACGACTCATTTCTGAGTCGTTTTTCTAGGTTCGTTTCAATTCAAGTCTCTGGGCTACTAAAGAAAGACTATAGTTCACAATGAAGTACATGAGAGCCACCAGGATCAAAATCGGTATTAAATACTTTTGACTCTGTCCATATATGATTTGACCATGATGAGTTAGCTCCGGCAAAGAGATGACAACAGCTAAAGAGGTATCCTTTAATAAAGAAATGAATTGGCTGACAATGGGAGGAACCATGCGTCGCAGCGCTTGGGGCAGAATAATATGTATCAATGCCTGTGTATAGCTCAAGCCTGATGAACGGGCAGCTTCCATTTGGCCTTTATCAATGGATTTAAGTCCACTTCGGATGACTTCAGAAAGCATGGCTGACTCGAAAATTGTCAAGGCAACAATGGCTGCTGGAATGATTTCCAGTTTAATCCGTACTTCCGGCAAAGCAAAATATGTAAAAAATATTATTAATAACAGCGGTAAATTACGTACCGTTTCTACAATCAAAGCTAATATTTGTGATAACACCGGCACCTTTGCGTAACGGATTATACCTACAAGCCCGCCAATAATGAAACTTAGAATAATGGATATAAAAGCTACCTGGAGCGTTACCCAAAATCCTTCTAATAAAAACTTAAGATTATCTGGTGTATAGGCACCTGCAAAATCCATATATATACCTCCCTCAATTACTCTTAGCCAGACGTTTTTCCAAATAACCAACGCCAAAACTTAAAGGAATGGTAAGTATTAAGTAAAACGCTGCAACGAAAATGTACACATCAAACACGACAAATGTCCTTGAAGAAATCAAATCCCCGTGGTACATAAGATCGAGTCCTGCAACGACGGCTAAAATGGAAGAATTCTTAACTAGATTGATAAATTGGTTCCCTAAAGGAGGAATGACTATTTTAACGGCCTGTGGCAATATGACGAGCCTCATTGCCTGCCCATATGTCAGACCTGAAGAACGGGCAGCTTCCATTTGACCCTTTGGCACGGAAAGGATGCCGGCTCGAATTGCCTCTGCTATGAAAGATGAAGTGTAAATGGTCAAGGCTAATGTCCCTGCGTATAGACCGCTTAGTTTAAGACCGAGAAAGAAGAAAAAGGTAATGATCAATAACGGAATGTTCCGAATGAACTCGACATAGGCGGTACCCAGCCAGTTTAGTGGCTTTATCGGCGCAATCCGCATGATAGCAATAAGCACACCGAGAATCAAACTCGCTACCAGCGCGATCAAACTCGACATGATCGTATTTTTAAAGCCTAATAAATACATATCCAGATTCTCTGTTAAAATGGAGAAATCAAGCACGGCATACACTCCTTTAACTAGTAAGGATGAGCAAAACGCTCATCCCCACAGATAAATGTTCCAATGTTATTTAAGGTCAGCTTCCCTTATACATTTTCTAAAATGTTTAATGTTTAATCCACTTATCATGGATTTCATCGTACTTGCCTGAATCTTTAAGTGACTTAAGGGCTTTATTCAACTCGTCAACAAAGTCAGTATTTCCTTTTTTCACGGCAATTCCATAAGGCTCTTCCGTAAATGTACCGCCAACAAGCTCATAACTTGGATCTTCATCTGCCATTCCATAAAGGATGGAATCATCCGTGGTCAATGCATCCCCTTGTCCGGATTTAAGTGCGGCGAACGCTTCGGAATAGTTTTCAAATTCAAGCACTTGTGCTTCAGGAGCTTTTTCACGGATATTTATGGAAGAAGTAGAGCCCTTGACGGCCAATACCTTTTTCCCTTTTAAGCTATCAATACCCTTGATATCGCTGCCCTTTTTGACCAACAAAGATTGTCCGGCATCAAAGTAAACATCAGTGAAGTCCACTTCCTTTTTACGATCTTCCGTGATTGTCATGGTTGCTACAATCGCATCGATATCACCATTATTCAATAATGCCATCCTTGTCTTAGAAGTCACTTCTTTAAATTCAACTTTATTCTCATCACCAAGGATTTCTGCAGCAAGGGCTTTGGCGATATCAATATCAAAGCCTTCTACATCTCCAGTACTAGGATTTTTCAATCCGAATAGCCTTGTATCATTTTTCACCCCAAAAACGATCTTATCCTTTTCCTTCACTTGTGCGAGAACATCTTTTTCTTTGTCTTTACCTCCACCTTCTTCAGCTTTGTCTGAATCATTCCCCCCGCCGCATCCAGCTAATAAAATGACAGCCAGTAATGATAGCAAAGATAATTTTAACCATTTCTTTTTCTTCAACATGAAATTCACCCCTGTTTTTTATTTAATGATTTAAAATACGGCTAAGGAATAAACGAGCCCTCTCTTCACGAGGATTGGCGTAAAACTCAGCCGGTGATGCCTCTTCTAAAACCCTGCCTTCATCCATGAATACGATTCGATCCGCAACTTCACGGGCAAATCCCATTTCGTGCGTAACCACCACCATCGTCATTCCTTCATGGGCAAGTGCTTTCATTACATCCAGTACCTCGCCAATCATTTCTGGATCCAAGGCTGAGGTAGGTTCATCAAATAGCATGATTTCTGGCCCCATTGCCAAACCTCTGGCAATAGCTACCCGTTGCTGCTGTCCACCTGAAAGCTGAGAAGGAAATGAATTCGCTTTATCTCCAATCCCCACTTTGTCCAAATACTTTAGTGCAATCTTTTTCGCTTCCTCTACGGATTGTCCTAAAACTTTCTTGGGAGCAAGCATGATGTTCTCGAGCACGGTTTTATGAGGATACAAGTGAAAATGCTGGAAAACCATACCGATATTCCGACGGAGTTTGTTTATGTCCGTTTTTTTATCCGCTACATTTAAACCATTTATGGAAAGGGAACCTTCCGAAATGGTCTCTAGACGATTAATGCATCGAAGCAGTGTACTTTTCCCTGATCCGGACGGTCCGATGACCACTACCACTTCCCCCTTCTTAATTGTAAGATTAATATCTTTCAATACATGGAAATCGCCATAATACTTATTCACTCGGTCAAAAACTATCATAATTAGCCCCCCGCCCATAATCCAATCTTCCTAAACCAAAAGTTTATAATATTCAGAATTCTAAAAGCGTAATATAGCATTCTCTTAACTTGAATCAAATCTTATGTATAATCCTTTCTTCCAATATTATTTCCCATTATTTCGACAGTGACAGTGAAACGACCATTTTTATTGTTATTTTAAACTAGTAATTAGAATAATATATTCAATATTCACACTTTTTATTATATATAATATTTCTTAAAATTACCATATAAACTTTAAAATGTTAAAACAATATCATATTTCATGATACTATTGCTATATTTCTTAAAACTGATAAATCTAAACTAATAATCCCTGAACTATTCCCTCTTTTTTGTAAAAAAACATTTATTTCCCAAAAGAAGTTTTTTAAAATACGTACGATAAAAAAGACAGCAATTGCTGTCTTTTTTATCATTCCTTTAATGCATCTTCAAATGGCGCTGAATATAAACCTCTTGGCGCCAGCATATCCGTATCCGATTCACGGATTTCCCCACCTAGAGTATATGGACCTGCTGGAAAAAAATCAAACATTTCACTTTCCTTATGTATGATCAAGAAATAATCGTATAAATCATCCATCAGTTCCTGATGTTCATCTATTTTCATGATTTCGCCACTTTCATCAATTTCAAAGTTTTCATTAATCGCATCTTGAAGTTTCTCATTATTTGAATACGCGATATAAAAATCGACATCGCCGCACTCCATGCATAGCAAGAGTTTTTCATCTAGTGCTTCTTCATAGGTGTTCAGTACGATCTCCATTAAAATGGCATCAATCTTTCCAGTATTAGTAAGTTTAACTTTAGTCTGTAACACAAAACCCCTCCAATCAAATACAGGCATTTAAAAAAGTTAACGCCAGTTTAACAAGCTCACCCTTTAAAATTAAATGAAATTGTTGATAATCATTTTCCAATTAACACCTAAATCCAAGTACCAAAGTTCGTTTACTAACCGTTATGGGAACTTATCCCAAGACTTGGTCATCAAGGGCAATACCGTTTTTTAATTAGATACGAATCCTCCGCCTCGTGTATATAATAAGGTTGCCCACATAATTAGAATCATAATCTTCTATAATACAAAGAAAAAGATGATTGGAAGCGTAATCAGGCTTAATGATGTACTTATGAACGTAGCACTTGATACGAATTCAGGCTCCGTATTGAATTGGAGCGCATACATCGTAGTGTTGGCCGCCGTTGGCATGGCAGCTACGATGATCATGATATGCCTGACCATTTCACCCACTGGTAAGGCAAGTGATAACAGGAAGGCAATGGCTGGTGAAACGGCAAGTTTAAGAAGCAGCGAAACTGATAGCTTTCGATAGGCAATTTTTTTCAGTGAAATGTTGGCCAGCTGCATTCCCAGTGTAATCATGATTGTTGGGATCGCTGCATTTGCAACAAGGTTAATAGCTTCCATAACCGAATTGCTTAAAGGTATGTTCACGAACTGAAATACTGTACCCGCAATAGCTCCATAAACAATTGGCATCCGACATACTGCTTTAATCGCTGTTTGAACTCCGTTACCTTCCGGGCTGCCCTTTGCTGCGAAATAAATGCCTATCGTGCACATCACTAACTGCTGTCCCACCATTAGGATGATTGCATAATCGAGTCCTGCGGCTCCGAATAACAGGAAAATGACGGGTGTTCCGTAATTCCCGTTATTCATGAAGGCCGAAGCCAATATCATGCCGCTTGTTTCAGTGACTGTATAATGGCGGAAAAAAGATATGATGTAGACTACCAGTATGAGAGAAAGACAAAGTACTATCGTGAATAAGAATAGGTAAAAATAATTAATCGTAAATTCTGCGGAATAGAAAGTTCGGAATACAAGAAAAGGTGACATTAAATATAATGCCATCGTGGAAATCGATTTTGTATCAAGTTTAAACTTTTTCTGACCGATGAAACCTAAAACAAATATACCGAATATCGGTAAAAGAACTCCCAAAAACCCCATGCATATCACCTTCATAATTCTAACGATTTTCTTCTAACAATATCAGTTTTATAATTATTTGTAAAAATTCTTTTAAAACACTTTTGATCGCAATTCTAACACGAAATGATTTTTCTTTATTTTCAGAAAATAATATTCCATTTCCCCATGCGTATGATATATTATTCATTATATTTACGTTAAAAAACGTAACATTAACACTTTTGGGTTATTAATATATGAAGGGGTGTTTATTAGTGGATGTAAAATTCATGGAAATGGCTGTTCGGCTTGCATATGAAAATGTTTTGGCAAAGAACGGGGGACCTTTTGGAGCTATTATCGTTAAAGATGGCAAAGTCGTAGGTAGAGGATGTAATAATGTGACAACAGCCAACGATCCTACAGCTCACGCCGAAGTACAGGCGATTCGTGATGCATGCAGGAATCTCGACACCTTCCAGCTAACGGATTGTGAAATATACACTAGCTGCGAACCTTGCCCCATGTGTATTGGAGCTATTTATTGGGCACGTCCAAAAGCCATTTATTACGCATGTACTAAAGAAGACGCTGCACTTATTGGCTTTGATGATCACTTTATATACCAAGAGCTTGCCCTGCCAATGGAAAAGCGCACGATAAAAATGGAACAAATGTCTTTTAATGATCACGATTTACCATTCCGAACATGGGAAACCATTACTGATAAAGTGAAATATTAACCGGTTTTATTTTTGCCAAAGGGGTTACGCATATGAAAAAAAACTTGCTTAAAAGGAGAATAGACGTTGCTGCTGGGAGAACTCCTGCTGATTGCGTCATTATGAACGGGCAAATCATAGATGTTTTCAACGGTGATATCTATACAGGCGACATTGCTATCGTCGATGGTTTTTTTGCTGGAATCGGGCGTTATGAGGGTATTTCAGAAATCGATGCAGCAGGAAAATTCGTATGCCCTACATTCATTGATGGCCATGTCCATATTGAATCTTCGATGGTAAGGCCATCGGAACTCGCAAAAATCCTCCTTTTACATGGTGTGACCAGCATTGTTGCAGACCCTCATGAAATTGCCAATGTTTCTGGCAAAAAGGGCATGGAATATATGATTGAACAATCCGATCAACTTCCTTTTGACTTTTACTTCATGATGCCTTCTTGTGTACCCGCTACGGATTTTGAACATTCTGGTGCTGTCTTAAGAAGTGAAGATTTAATTCCATTTTATCAAAACCCAAGAGTGCTCGGTTTAGCCGAAGTCATGAATTTCCCGGCCGTTTCACATACTGAAGAGGATATGCTGAAAAAAATATACGATGCCAATAGACTAGGCAAAAGCATCGATGGCCATGCAGCAGGATTATCCGAACAACAGCTCAATGTTTATATGAGTGCAGGCATTAAAACGGATCATGAATGCACTACAGCGGAAGAGGCAAAAGAAAGACTGCGTAAAGGAATGTATCTTATGATCAGGGAAGGCACCGTTGCCAAAGACTTAATAAACCTGATTCCAATTATTAATGAGAAGAACTCACGCCGTTGTTTATTCGTCACCGATGACCGGCACCTTGATGATATTGTATCTGAGGGGAGTATCGATCACAACGTTCGACTTTCCATAGAAACAGGTGTCCCGCCAATTACCGCCATTCAAATGGCGACCATTAATGCAGCAGAATGCTTTGGCTTAAAGGAACATGGTGCAATTGCACCTGGATACAAGGCAGACTTCCTTCTATTGGATGATCTTGATTCAGTCATCATCCACTCGGTCTTTAAAGAGGGAAAGCTTATGGTTCAAAATAATCGTTTACTTAACTTTCCAGATATAAAGGAACAGGTTATTGACGAAGGATTGAAGCACTCTGTTCAATTTCATGAAATAACGGAGAATGATTTGGCGATACCTTTTAAAAATAAGTTCGCTAATATTATTGAGATAACTCCAAACAGCTTGATTACAAAGCATTCGATTGAACCGGTTACACTTAATCTTGATGGTCTATTTCAGTTCTCCGAACATGTTGATCATATAAAACTTGCTGTTATTGAAAGGCATCATATGACGAAACAAGTAGGTCTCGGAATCGTCAAAGGGCTCGGGTTGAAATCAGGTGCAATTGCCACGACAGTAGCCCATGATTCACATAATTTGATCATTGCCGGGACGAATGACCAGGATATGCTAATGGCAGCTAAGGAAATCAAAAAAATGCAGGGTGGATTGACCGTAATCCAAAATGGGGAAATACTCGCTTCCCTTCCCCTTCCAATAGCTGGATTGATGAGTGAATGCAATTATACGGATGTGGTTCATTCATTGAAAAAAATCGATGGTGCCCTATTGAAACTCGGAGCAAACAGGCATTTCAACCCTTTTCTTACACTTGCATTCTTGGCATTACCTGTCATCCCTGAAATTAAACTGACGGATCAGGGTTTATTTTCCGTTTCTGAGTTTAGGCATATTCCTATCGAAGCCTCAAAGCCTGTCGATAAAATTTGAGCCCCCTAGTCGGGGTTTTTTTCTTTTCACCCAAAAATTTTTAAATGAAAAAGGTTCTAACTCAACTTAAACCGGGAAAAGGATATAATGGGTATCATCTATGTTAAAATAAAAATAAACACAAATCTTTCTTGGAGGAGATAAATATGGCAAAACATGATCAACAGAACATCATTGGTTACATAGGTACTTACACAAAAGGAAGCAGCGAAGGTATTTACCGCTTTACTTTAGATACAGAAGAAGGAAAACTCAGTACACCGGTTCTTGCAGCAGAATTAACCGATCCGACTTATGTCGCCATAAGCCAGGACAAAAAGAATCTCTACGCCATTTTAAAAGACGCGGGCAGCGGTGGAGTTTCAGCCTATTCGATTAATGAAGAATCAGGTGAGCTTACCTTCTTGGGCAAACAACTGACACCAAATGGCTCTTCCTGCCATATAAGTGTCGACAGCAAGAAGCAGTTCCTGGTCACTTCCAGTTATGGAGAAGGCGTGATTGAATCATATCCGCTTCATGACGATGCGACCCCTTTGCCTGTATCATCCACTGTTCAACATGAGGGTCAAGGACCGAATGAAGAACGTCAGGAAAAAGCACACACTCACTTCGCTGGTTTCACACCGGATGAAAGGTTCATTGCTGTTGTCGACCTCGGTATAGATAAAGTAATAACCTATAAAATACATAATGGGGTTTTGGAAGAAGTAAACAGCTTATCTGTTGCTCCCGGCAGCGGACCACGGCATTTGACCTTCCACCCCAACGGAAAATTTGCGTATGTCATGGCAGAACTTGTACCAGAAGTCATTGTTTTGAGCTTCGATGGTCAAGCTGGAAGTTTTTCTGAATTACAAACGGTTCGGACCGTCCCAGAAGATTTCAAGGAAAATAACCAAGGAAGCGCCATTCATATTTCTGATGACGGACAATTCATATATGCCGCAAACCGCGGACATGATAGTATTGCCGTTTACCAAATCAATCAAGAAACAGGCAAACTGGCATTCGTGGAACTGGTTTCTACCGAAGGACATTGGCCACGCGATTTTTCATTGGACCCTAGCGGGAAATTCCTGATCGCTTCCAATGAACAATCAGGAAACCTGACACTATTTGCACGGAATGAACATGACGGAAAATTAACATTATTGCAAAAAGATGTTCAAGTTCCCTTCCCTGTTTGCGTAAAATTCTTATAATCTATAATAAAAAAGGATTGAAGCCTGTCCTACAGCTTCAATCCTTTTTTTATAATCCTTCTTTAATTCCATTTCTCCGCCATTTCGGGAAAATCTATAAATGGGTTACGATTACCCTGCATTTCATGTATAGCCTGGTTTCTATGCTTTTCATAAGTGCTGACCGGAAAAAGCCGATGCCATTCCAAAAGCAGTGCCAGGTCAATTTTGCCGCTTTCGATGATTCCATCATATCTGAGTAAAAAGTACAAAGTAGCCCTCGCCACGATGCCTTTTCCGTATTCAGGCTCGAATTTACCTTCGTCTGATTTCCCGCAACCCACTTTTATACCGGCAGCCGATTTTTCAGGGATATAATCCTCAAAATCATGGTATGGAAAGTTACTCCGGCTACTGTTACAAGTTGGTTCACAGGCAAACAGATGATGCAAATCCCCCCTCATCGGTTCTTTTTTATCGAACCATGATTGAGGTACGACATGTTCACAATTAACGAGAATGTTCTCCGTATTTGTTGATTCAATACCTCTTGACATCATTTCTAGTATACGGATATCTTCCTCAATGACTTTTACAGGATCCATCCCTTTACCGGAGTACAGACTTTTCAGCTGGCCATTTTCCTGTAAGTCCACCCATGGGTAAACATGACGATGTGGTGAGTAGTTCAGCTGGTTTTTATGGGTTGCCACAAGTAGGTCCTTCAATCCTTCCCGGTCCAAGGAACCATCTTTGTAGTATGCTAGCTTAAGTTCCTGATCTTTGGTTTCATCATAGTATTCGCGGTTTTCATTGAAGTTGACTAGTTCAGCTATTGCCATTTCCCGTTCTTTTTCAAGTACTTCAAAACTATACTTCATCCACTCATCCCCCCGCTTCTATTAAAACCTAACTTTTACCATAATTTAAGTTTAATAGAAATCGACAGAGAAAAAAAGGTGCTTTAGAAGGGTCTAACGAAGAATTTCTATAAAATGGGTAAGGATTTTCGCCGTCATTCCCCAGATTACCCGGCCATTATATAAGTAAAAATATTCTTCCATCTGTTTCGGTTGCCATTTATAATTTTCCCCGCCAACGACTAAATCATGGGGGAAGTTTTCATGCGGTTCCACTTTATATTTGACATGATAAATTTCTGGCGGTTTTTCCATAAAAAAGGATAGTGGGACTGTAAAAATGGTTTCTACCTCAGCTGGATTAGGCACTATCCGTTGATGGTTACGAACAAACCCTGCATAAGGATAGACAATCATCCCAAATGGGGATACCAAATAATCGATCGGAAAGACATTATCGATATCTTCTTTTCCCAAATTAAGTTCCTCATATGTTTCCCTTAGGGCAGCCGCCTGTTCATCATGGTCCAGCTTGTCTATTTTCCCGCCTGGAAAACATATATCCCCCGGCTGCCTCCTAAGTTTGTGTGAACGCTCTTCGAAAAGAACATGAATTCCATCTTCTTTTTCTATAAGCGGTACCAATACAGCATACTTTGAAAAATTCCCACTCCCCAAAATTTCAGGGATATGCAATGTTAGTTTTTTTGTTATATCTTCATTATTCATGTCCCTCACCTCTTCTGCCGGTTATATGGATTTTCTACCACTCCTTATCATTCCATTTTCGAACATCCGCTATAACTAAGCAAGGAAAACGATTCCAAAATATCGCCTTAAATCCATAATAGATTTCTTTTCCTATTATTCTTCCTTGATCATAGACAAAGCACCGTTCAAAGTTCTGAACGGTGCTAAAACTAAACGCTGCAGGCTCATTTAAAAAGCAAAGTATGGATGCAATCTTTCTTCAATAAATAGTGTATCAACAGGTACATACAACTGATTCAATACTGAATTTTCAGTTTTTTACTATCACCTTATTTTCATAGTTCAGCTAGCGTTCGCTTTACCGTCGTTATGATGAATGAAAAATCCTCTTCAGTTATACTAAGTGGGGGAGCAAGAGTCAGGACATTATTGAAACCTGCGACTGTATCACCATTTTTACCTATGATCAGCCCCTTTTCTTTGCATGATGCAATCACTTTATTGATTTTGGAAAGTTCGATCGGTTGTTTTGTCAGTTTATCTTCCACTAGTTCAATGCCTACCAACAAACCTTTACCACGTACATCCCCAACATTGGGATGAGATTTGATTTCTTCAAACTCTTGCAGAAAGCGCAGCCCTAACTCCTTAGACCGTTCTATAAGTTTTTCATTTTCATAAATTTCAATATTCTTTAAAGCAAGGGCACAGGCAGCCGGATTGCCGCCAAATGTATTTACATGCCGAAAGCGGTCATATACGTCTGAGCCAATATACGCTTCATAAATTTCACGTTTGACGGCTGTAGCTGATAATGGCAGATAAGCGCTCGTGATTCCTTTAGCCATTGTTACGATGTCTGGTTTTACACCATAGTTCATAAATCCGAATCTCTTACCAGTACGGCCAAACCCGCAAATGACCTCATCCGAAATGAGAAGGACACCATTTTTCTCACAAATTTCTTTGACACGTTTCATATAACCATCAGGCGGCATCAAAATTCCGCCCCCAGTGATGATTGGTTCCATAATGACCGCTGCCACCGTTTCGCTCAGCTCCCATGTAATGGTACGTTCAATTTCCGCTGCACTTTTTTCACCGCTTTCATCCTCTGGATTTCGGTAAGAATCTGGCGGTGATACATGAAGAAATCCTGGGGCCAGCGGTTCATATTTATATTTTCGCTGTGCCTGCCCGGTAGCTGACAGGGCTCCCATTGAGTTGCCATGATAGCCGCGATAACGCGAAATGAATTTATAACGTCCATGTTCACCTTTTTGCTGATGATACTGCCTCGCAATTTTAAAAGCAGTCTCATTTGCTTCTGAACCGCTGTTAGAGAAGAAAATTACATAATCCCCACCAAGCCATTCATTTAATTTCTCTGCTAGCTTAATAGCCGGGATGTGACTATTCGTTAAAGGGGCATAAGGAAGTTCCTTCAGCTGCTCGTAAGCTGCTTCAGCCAGTTCCGTGCGGCCATAACCAACATTGACACACCATAAACCTGACATCCCATCCAGGAAACGATTCCCATCAACATCCGTAATCCATGCTCCTTGCCCTTTTTTTATCACCATTGCCCCAGGGCTAGGTTCAGCACCTTTCATATGATGCCATACATATTTACCATCCATCGCTTTAAGATCCTGACCCTGTTTTTCAACTTGCATAAGCTACTCTCCTCCTAAAAAGATGTATAAAGGAAGGCCGACCACAATTTGAGCCGACCCGCTTTTTCCTATCAGTATCTTGCCGTTAACATTTTCTTTCTAGTGTAAAATTCCACTCCGTCTTTCCCGTTGGCATGAAGGTCTCCATAAAATGAACTTTTATAGCCGGAAAATGGAAAGAACGCCATTGGCGCGGGTACCCCAAGATTAATACCAAGCATCCCTGCATCAATTTCTTCGCGAAATTCCCGGATGGCCTTTGCACTATCCGTATAGAGGCAGGCACCATTGGCAAATTCGGATTGATTGGTCAATTCGATTGCTTCTTCAAGGGTATTGACCCGTACTATGGATAAGACAGGAGCAAAAATTTCATCACTCCATATTTTCATGTTTGTTTTTACATGATCAAATAATGTCGGTCCAACGTAATAGCCATTTTCCTGATCGCCTTCATTCCTGCCATCACGAAGGAGGACAGCTCCTTCTTTTTCCCCGATTTCAATATATTGTTCCGTTCTCTTTTTATGAGTATCACGAATCACAGGTCCCAGGAAAACGCCCTTATCCATTCCATTTCCAATCTTGATGTCATCCGCTGCAGCCTTTAATCTCTCAACGAGCGAATCTCCCACTTCTCCCACCGCAACAACCACTGACGCAGCCATGCAGCGCTCGCCTGCAGATCCGAAAGCGGCATTCGTTATGTTCGTTACCGCATTATCCAAATCCGCATCAGGCATGACGATTGAATGATTTTTCGCTCCTGATAAAGCCTGGACGCGTTTTTTATTGGCAGCTGCCGTTTTGTATACATACTCTGCGACAGGCTGGGATCCAACAAATGATACCGCTTTAATGTCTTCATGTTCCAATATCCCATTCACGACATCGTGGGCACCATGGACAATATTGACAACACCATCCGGAACACCGGCTTCCGTCAATAATTCCACAAGACGGTTGGCTAAGAGCGGTGTCCTTTCTGAAGGTTTTAAGATAAACGTATTTCCACAAGCTATTGCCAGCGGGAACATCCAACATGGCACCATCATCGGGAAATTAAACGGCGTAATTCCTGCAACGACACCCATTGGATAACGATACATGCCTGATTCAATACCTGGGGAAATATCAGGAAGCTGGCTGCCCATCATCAAGGTAGGCGCACCTGCTGCGAACTCCACGCATTCAATCCCACGCTGAACCTCACCATATGCTTCTGTATAGCTTTTTCCATTTTCGATCGTGACCAGCTTTGCAAGCTCATCCCAGTGTTCTATCAATAATTGCTGGTAACGGAATAAGAAGCGAGCTCTTTTTGGAACGGCCACCTTTTTCCATTCTTTATACGCCTTTTTAGCAACCTGCACCGCTTGGTTTACATCTTCCTTTGTTGAAAGGGGAACGATTGCCAAAGCTTCTCCTGTTGCCGGATTAGGCACTTCTTCATGTTTCGATGTTGTGGAATCCACCCATTTGCCACCGATATAATTTTTTAACGTTTCTACATCATTTATTACTGCCATTAAAGAAACCCTCCATTTCAACACAATTTCATAATTTCATTATATTTTTCAAACGGACTTTTTACATTAGACGTTTTGTATAGTTTTTGATTCAATATTTGCACATATTGTTTGTTTTTGATATTCCCATATTCATGATAATCATGAACAGAATTCACGCTTTCAAAACCGATGTATATTTCCTTCTTTCTTTCTTCTTTATTCAGCAGACTTCAAAGCCTTCATTTTATAATGGAATATAGCTTTAGGTCTTGATGCTTTCCCTTTACAAACATTCCATTTCTTATGATCCCCTCAAAAGACATACCAGCTTTTTGCATGACTCGCTCTGAACCCAAATTTTCAAAGAAGCACCTTGCTTGTATTCGAACTAGGTTCATATTTTCAAAGCCAAAGGCGATTATCTTTTGGGCTGCCTCCGTCATCAAGCCACTCCCCCAATATTCGGGTGCAAGCACATACCCGATTTCTGCACTATGATGATCAACCTGCCATGAAACAAAATCAATAGTACCAATCAACTTACCACTTTCCTTGTGTTCTATGCCCCATGGAGCGATTTTCTTATCCTCATAATTTTGAAGGATAAATCGGATAAAATCTTTTGTATCACAGAGGGAATGATGAGCTTCCCATGTGACGTAACGGGAAACTTCACTGTTGGATGCATAAGCGAACATGTCTTCGGCATCATTCATGGTGACTTTCCTCATAACCAAACGTTTTGAATCTAAAGTAGGCAGCTGTCCATATATGTCTTTCACGTTCATGAATACACCCCATTCCATTGATTATTAGTATTATAGCAAGATTGTTAAGCAATCGCTTTCCCAATTGAAATATTATCAAAACTTACGTATAATTCAGAAAAATTGATGCAGGAGGATAATTATGCCAAAAAGGAAACTTATAATAAGCCAAAATTTGAATGAGCTCTTATTACAGAAATTTAAGAATCGGTTCCCGACTGGACTGTTATCACTGGAAGATCTCCGGAACTATGGAGAGACCATATAGCCGATGCTGAAGTGATCGCAGGATGGTAAGCGGAGATGTCTGAATCGATTGTCGCAAGCGAAGTAAAATGGATCCAGACATGGAGTGAAGGAGTGAATGCTTTACGTCTGGAAAATTCAGAACAAAAGGATGTCCAGATTACAACTGCAAATGGCGTTCATGCGTATCCCATGTCAGAAACGATTTTTGCTTTAATGCTTGCCTTAACAAGAAAAGTAGATACATATATTAAGCAACAGCAGGCAAAGACTTGGCATCACGGACATATGAAGCAGGAAATTCATGAAAAGACCATCGGGATCATCGGTGTTGGAAAAATCGGAAAGGAAACCGCCAAGGCATTTGGCATGACCGTATTAGGAATGCGCCATTCCGGTAAATCAGAAGAATTTGTCGATGAGATGTTCACAAAAAAACAATTGAATGATCTTCTTCCTAGGTGCGATTTTATTGTCGTGACATTACCATTGACCCCAGAAACACGGAATATGTTCGGGAAAAAAAATTCGAGTTAATGAAACCCTCTCCGCTTTTTTCATTAATATAGGAAGGGGAAATATCGTCATTCAGAACGAATTGGTTCAAGTGCTTAAAGACAAAGATATTGCGGGTGCTGGACTTGATGGGTTTGAAACGGAGCCACTTCCTGAGAATAGCCCATTATGGAGTTGAACAATGTAATCCTCTCGCCGCACACATCAGGAAATACAGAATTTTACGACCAAAGGCTCATTCAGGTTATTTTCATGCCGAATTTAAAGAACTATCTAAATGGTAAAACACCTTCAACAAATTTACTTGATAACAAAAAAGGCTATTAAGAATTGTTCATTGTCTTTGCACATAAATAATATTCCCTTGTTAGCTTGCAGATTCCGACATTATCTGTTATATTTAAAAAGAATTATTTTTGTTCGGGAAGATTGATAAGTGAAAAACTTTTCGTCTAATGATTGAGCAAGGGTAGTAACACAATGTGTGGATTCACACTAGGAGGCAACAACAATGGAACAAGGTAAAGTAAAATGGTTTAACGCAGAAAAAGGATTTGGCTTCATCGAACGCGAAAACGGAGACGATGTATTCGTACATTTCTCAGCTATCCAAAGCGAAGGATTCAAATCATTAGACGAAGGTCAAGAAGTTACTTTTGAAGTTGAGCAAGGTCAACGCGGACCCCAAGCTACAAACGTTCAAAAAGCGTAATTTTAAATACAATATATAACGGACCCTACTTGTAGGGTCTGTTTTTTTATTGAAAAAGCAATCATAAAAAAACCCTATTCACAGGGAATAGGGAACATGAAACAAGTTTAGTAAATGGTAAACCCAGTATAACACACTGAGAAAAGAAACCCTAATTTATCCGAAAAGTAAAAATTATCACGCACTTCCGAAGCCCTGGATTCCCTGACCTGACCTTACCATCCATTCATTTCTTATCCACTTCATATGTTCGATCCGTTCCCCATGGATAAAACGGAGGCATATCAGTGCTGCTTTTCATTTTGAAATCGGCTTTCCTTTTTTTGAGGAAAGCTTCGATCCCTTCTAGTGCATCCGCTTGTTTTCCGGTCCAATGAATCATTTTCGATTCTATTTTGTGTGATTCAACAGGATGATTTGCACCGAGCATCGTCCACATTAACTGCCGGGATAGCGTCACAGAGACGGAAGATGTATTTTCAGCAATGTCTGTTGCAATTTCCATTGCAGCAGACATCAATTCGTCGGGCTCGACGATCTTGTTTACCAACCTTCCCTCAAATGCTTCACTGGCCGAAATCATCCTGCCGGTAAAAATCCATTCGGAAGCTTTCCCCATTCCAACAAGTCTAGGTAAGAACCAGCCGCTGCATGCCTCCATCGTTATCCCCCGCCTCGCAAATACAAAACCCATTTTTGCATCTGTTGAAGCAATTCTAATGTCCATGGGCAAAGTCATTGTTATCCCAATCCCGACTGCCGCTCCATTAATGGCCGCTATCATAGGTTTCTTCATCTCAAAAATCCGTAATGATAACATTCCCCCTGCATCGCGATATTCAACCAAAGGAGTGTGATCCATAAAGGTTTCTGCACCTTTTTCCAAATCCATTCCAGCACAAAAAGCATCACCAGCGCCAGTTAAAATAACGGCTCGTACGTCATCATTTTCATCCGCCTCATTAAAAGCGTGAATCATCTCCTCACACATCTTTTCATTGAAAGCATTCATTTTCACAGGACGATTAAGAGTAACAATCATGACACGGTCGACGATTTCACTAGTTATCGTGGAATACAATAACAGTCCCTCCTTCTCTCACAAATTGAAACATTCAACAGAATTTAATTTTTACATATAATTACATATTATATGTTTTATTTTCAGATTCCTAGTTATTTATTTTGACATACCGATAAATAATTTAAGTCTGACCGATAATCGCTTCTTTTCTAAAAATATTTTATATAAATGTGTAAAAAAAGACCAGTCGCAAATGCAACTGGTTTTTTTGTTTACCAATATAAATGACAAGCAACGAAATGCCCTGGTTTTTGTTCTTTCCATTCAGGTACCGCACTGGAGCATATCTCCATCGCTTTAGGGCAGCGAGTCCGGAATACACAGCCGCTCGGCGGATTGATCGGACTTGGGACATCGCCTTTAAGTACGATTCTTTCCCGTTTAATAGTGGGGTCTGGTATTGGCACTGCAGAAAGCAAGGCCTGTGTGTAAGGGTGAAGCGGATCTTTCGTTAAAGAATCACTATCCGAAAGTTCCATCATTCTTCCAAGGTACATGACTAAAATGCGATCTGAAATATACTTGACCATCGATAAATCATGCGCGATGAATAAATAAGTCAATCCCATTTCTTTTTGCAGCTCTTTTAATAAGTTGACAACTTGAGCCTGTATCGAAACATCCAAGGCAGAAATTGGTTCATCACAAACGATGAATTTAGGATTTAAAGCCAACGCCCTTGCAATTCCAATACGCTGGCGTTGTCCGCCACTGAATTCATGCGGAAAACGAGTAATATGTTCCGGACTTAAACCAACTAGCTTTAACAGGTCTTCCACCCGTTTTCTTCGCTCTTTACCTTTTGATATCCCATGAATGGCAAGTGGTTCCCCAATCAATTCCTCCACCTTCATCCTTGGGTTCAAGGATGCGTAGGGATCTTGGAAAATCATTTGTATTTCACGGCGGATATGTGACATTTCCCCGGGTTTGTAATCGAAAATATTTTTGCCCTGAAAAAGAACTTCTCCATCTGTCGGTTCATAAAGCCGAGTGATTGTACGACCTGCAGTCGACTTACCGCAACCGCTTTCCCCAACAAGACCGACAGTTTCCCCTGGGTAGATTTTGAGATCCAAACCATCTACCGCTTTCAGCGATTGAGAACCAATAGGAAAATACTTCTTCAGATTCTTTATTTCAACAAGAGGAGAATTTTCGTTGTCTGTCTTTTCTTTTACGGCCTTATTTTTCAGTGAAACCATTTGTTCTCCTCCTTTATACATTAGTCGATGCTTGCACCTGTGCTGCCTTTGCCATAGGGTGGTGCAGCCAGCATGCGGCTGTCTGACCTTCTTCCACTACTTCAAGCTCCGGATCATGGTCTTTGCACACTTTCATTGCTGATTCACATCTTGGATAAAATGGGCATCCTTTTGGCGGATCCAATAAATCCGGTGGTGATCCGATAATCGGAACCAACGGAGCCGTTTTTTCCATATCCAGCCTTGGCACCGTTTTAAGCAGACCTCTTGTATATGGATGCTGCGGGTTTGAAAATATAGCTTCCACCGTACCCGTCTCCACGACCTTGCCTGCATACATGACGACTACCCGTTCACAAGTTTCCGCAACCACACCTAAATCATGAGTGATTAAAATGATGGAAGTATCCATTCTTCGCTGGATATCTTTCATCAGTTCCAAAATTTGCGCTTGTATCGTTACATCCAATGCTGTTGTAGGTTCATCGGCAATCAGCAATTTCGGTTCACAAGCAAGGGCCATTGCTATCATCGCCCTTTGGCGCATACCACCTGAAAACTCATGCGGATATTGCTGCATCCTTTTTTCCGGCTGTGGAATACCTACCAGTTTGAGTGTTTCCAACGCCCGTTCGTATGCATCATTTCGGGACATGTTTTTATTATGCTTTAAAATGCCTTCCATGATCTGGCTGCCGATTTTTGTCGTTGGATTGAGCGAAGTCATCGGATCCTGGAAAATCATGCTGATTTCATTTCCGCGAATCTTCTGCATTTCCTTTTCACCCATTTTAAGAAGGTCTTTACCGCCAAAGTTTATCGACCCTTTTCCATACTCTGCTGGAGGTGTTTCCAGTAATCTCATGATAGATTTCGCTGTAACACTTTTGCCGCATCCGGACTCCCCAACAATGGCAACGGCTTCCCCTTTTTTTACATCAAAGTTCACGCCGCGAACCGCTTGCACTTTTCCTGCATAAGTATGGAAGGTGATGTGTAAATCGTTGACTTCTAATAGGTTCTCCATCATCGTCCCTCCTATTCTAGTAATATCAAATCTTTATGTTAGGACTCATTTATTTCCGTAGTTTTGGATCTAGGGCATCCTGTAATCCGTCACCAGCCACATTGAACGCGAACATGGTTAAGGAAATCAATATTGCCGGGATTAAAAGTTGATAGAAATTCCCTACCAGAATGCTTCCCAGGGCATCACTTGTCAATGTTCCCCAGCTTGCCTGAGGCGCAGGCACTCCCAGCCCCAAAAAGCTAAGTGTCGCTTCGGCAAAAATAGCAGTAGGTACAGTCAAGGTTAAATTGACAAGGATCGGCCCCATTGTATTTGGAATCATGTGTTTTCTTAAAGTCCAGCTCGTATTGGCTCCAGAAATGGTAGCAGCATGGATATATTCATTCTCTTTTAGTTGTAAAACCTGTCCACGTACCAGTCGCGCCATCGGTATCCAGCCTGTGATCGACATCGCAATGATGATCGGCAGAATACCAGGTTTTAATACGACCATCATTAAGATAACCATCAATAGGTATGGGATCGCATAGATCACCTCGGCAAACCGCATCATGATATTATCTGTGCGTCCACCGCGAATGGCTGAAATCCCGCCATAAAGGACACCAATTAAAAAGTCAATCAGCGCTGCCATCAATCCAATGAACAAGGATATCCTCGCACCGTACCAAGCTCGTGTAAATAGATCCCTTCCTGATGAATCCGTTCCAAACCAATGCTCGCTATTTGGGCTTAGATTCCTTTTCTCGAAATCTTGTCCATAATAAGTATATCCGTTAATATACGGGCCAAAAATCGCCATCAAGACCAAGAGGATTATAAGAACAAACCCCGTCATCGCCAGCTTATTTTCTTTAAAACGACGCCAGACGTCAGACCAATATGAAACAGTAGGTCTGGCTATTTTTTCGGCTTCCTTAAAGTTGCCTTCAGCGGGTTGGAACATATCTTCGGTTAAATGCACTTTATCTGCCATTATTTCTTCTCCCCCGTCACTTTAATTCTAGGATCAATCAACGTATAGGCTATATCAACGATGAATATCAATAGGATAAGTACCGCACTATACACAATTGTGGAACCAAGAATGACCGGGTAGTCTCTGTTGGATATTCCCTTTACGAACATATCTCCCATGCCCGGAATACCAAAAATACGTTCAATGATGAAGCTTCCTGTCACGATATTGGCCGTTAGGATGCCCAGAATCGTGATAATCGGCAATAACGCATTCCGAATCGCATGTTTGATTATGACACCGCTCCGTTTCAATCCTTTGGCCTTTGCTGTCAAAATGTAATCCTGCCCCATTACTTCAAGCATGCTTGTCCGCATCAATCTCGCGATGAAAGCAAGCGGCATCATCGAAAGGGCAATGGATGGTAAAATGGTATGCTGCCATGTCGCCCATGTAGCGACAGGGAATATATTCCATTTTATCGCAAAATAATTGATTAAAATAGTCGCCAGGATAAAGTTAGGAACGGAAATCCCTACGATGGCAATGACCATTGATAAATAGTCGGGCCATTTATTTCTTTTCAGTGAAGCCACTACACCCAAAATTAACCCAAAGAAGATGGCAATCACCAATGCTTGTGCCCCTAAGTGCAAGGACACTGGAAATCCCTTCAAAATGTAATCATTCACAGAAATGGATGAGGATTTCAATGAAGGACCAAAATCAAATTGAACGACTTCCAATAAATAATTCCCATATTGGGTCAACAACGGCTTGTCCAATCCATAGTGGACTTGAAGGTTTTCATAAACAGCAGGAGGCATGGCTCCTTCTTTCGCAAATGGATTTCCCGGAATCGTATGCATTATGATGAACGTTAATGTAATAACAGCCCATAAAGTAATAATCGCCCATTTAAAACGGTTTAATGTATATCTCAACATGGTAATCACCCCAATCATCGATTTTCTAAGGAGTTGAAAACGGAAATGAATTCATGAAATATTCAAATTCGCAATTGAAAAATGGGGTATGTCCTTAATCGGACATACCTCCCATTTCACTTTTATCCTTCTATTATTTTTTATCCGCGTAAATAAAGTTCGGATAAGCATTAATCGGAGCAAAAACTCCAGTAACATTCGATTTAACCATATATGGTTTTGTATAGAAGTAAATCGGAAGGATCGGCATTTCTTGAATCAGAACTTCCTCTGCTTTATGTAAAGCAGCCATGCGTTCTTTTGGATCCATTGTAGATTTTGCCTCTTTTAATAAACCATCATATTCTTTGTTCGACCAATTTGCATCATTATAGGCACCGTCCGTTTCCCAAAGCATGAAGGTCATTGGGTCAACATAGTCACCAACCCATCCTGCACGGGAAATTTCAAAGTCGCCAGCTTTTTCACGATCAAGCTTAACTTGGAATTCTGCATTTTCAAGTGTCACTTCAACACCCAGGTTATCGCGCCACATTCCTTGAACGGCTTCAGCAATTTTCTTATGGGTATCTAAAGTATTATACAAAATTGAAAAATTAGGTAATTCTTTCATGCCTTCTTCAGCAAGACCTTCTTTTAACAATTTCTTGGCTTCAGCAACGTTTTCCTCAAATAGGTTACCAGTATTTTCCTGGAAATCTCCAGTTGCATCAGGAATGCCCGGCGGGATTACTCCATAGGCAGGCTTTTGACCGCCTTGAGCAACATTTTCAGTAATCTTTTTACGTTCGATAGCCATTGATAGCGCTTTCCTAACCTTTTCATTGTTGAAAGGTTTTACTTCCGTATTAAAGTTGTAATAGTAGACAGCAAGTTCTGCGCCGTTTTTGAATTCTTTGTCGCCAGAATTAACCAATTGGCCTTGCACGTCCACTGGCAGTGGATAAGCGATATCCAATTCGCCACTTTGATACATTTGCCATGCTGTATTTTCATCTTCAATTAGAGCAAAGTTAACCGCATCCAATTTGATTTTATCTTTATCGTAGTAATTTTCATTCTTTTCGATTTTCAGGCTTTCTTTATGTTTCCACTCCGTTAATTTGAACGGACCGTTCGAAACGTGTGTTTTTGCATCCAAAGCCCATTTTGGATTTTCTTCCTGTACCTTTTTATTGATTGGGTAGAAAGTATAGAAAGAAGTCAAGTCAAGGAAATATGGTGTAGGCTGCTCCAAAGTAACGACTAACGTATGTTCGTCTGTGGCCTTAACACCTACGTCCTCTTCCTTCCCTTTCTTACTGTTGTAAGCTTCCCCGCCTTTAAGATAATAAAGTTGGTAAGCATAATCAGCAGCTGTTTCCGGTTTCAAAGCATATTTCCAAGCATATTCGAAGTCATTGGCTGTAAGCGGATCTCCATTTGACCATTTCAAACCATCTTTCAATTTGAATGTCCATGTTAATCCATCTTCACTGATTTCCCATGATTCTGCAGAACCAGGTACGATTTTGCCTTCTTCTGTTTTCTTTGTCAGTCCCTCAAACGTATGTTCAAGGATCCATGATTCATGAGTACCTTGTGCATTCGCAGGGTGAAGCGAACCTGGTTCACTCGAGTTATTTACGTTTAATACTTTTGAGTTGGCTGAGTCACCCGAGCCGCCTTCTTTTTCATTCGAAGTTTCCTTCGAACCGCCATTGCATGCCGCAAGCATTAGCATGATGGCCATAAGAAGAGCAAGCACTGAAAATTTAGACTTTTTCAAAAAATATTCCCCCTCATCTTTAATCTTTCTTAGGATATTCCCATTTAAGAGATTATCCTTCTAGCACCTATTAATCTTCCGTATAGTACAAATAATGTCAGCGAGGAAAGTTAGAAGCATTCATTGCAGGAATTCACCTAAAACAACTAGCGAACCGTTTGCATAAATCTGAATTTCTCCCTAAAAAAAGCATTAATGCAGTTTACTAGTAAAAAATCACCCTCTTTTCAACCTCGCTAAAGGTACTATACCTCGAATTAAAGATGTTGAATTTTAAGTATATTACGAATAAACCAAAAAATCAATAAACCGATGAGTACTTTTTCACAATATAGTAATTATTTTCTAATCAATTCGATCTAGATACTAGGTAAAAAGAAATGATAACCTTTTTGATGTAAAATGACTTCCGACTTCCAGTGGTTTTTTCAAACACCTTTATACCAGTATTCATATAAGTTCGCTCGTCTATTTTTTCTAAATATTCTAATAACTCAAGCGGGTTGTTTGCTAAGACCACTTTCCTAGCAAACCATTCCCAATTAAATTATAAACTTTAGTAGAATAATGCATTCCCTCAATAAATTATTGAGTTCTGCTTAAACGCATTCCAAATAATGGATAATAACTATATGGGAATAGAAATATTCCATCAGTCACTCACCATTATGTATCCGTCGATTCAATGAAAGATGACGCTTCATCATTTATGATTAAATAAATATAATGACACGAAAAGTAAGCAAATGCCTGCCACCTTTTTCGCATCCAATGGGATGCGTACTCCTCCAAATAAACCGAAATGGTCAATGACGGCCCCAATCAGTATCTGGCCTGCAATAACACCGACCAATGCAGGGGCCACTCCGATCTGAGGGACGACCAATACTATCACAATCACATAGATAGCCCCTAATAGTCCACCTATCAATTGCCATTTTGGTACAGATGCGACAGCAGACATATTTCCATTTCCCGCAAACAAAACAATAAATAATAAAGCGAGTGTCCCGATTCCAAACGAAATGAAAGAAGCTTCAATGACCCCCACTTTTTTCCCTAATCCACCATTGATTTGTCCTTGTATGGCAATGGTGATGCCGCCTAGGACCGCAAGCAACGGAAATAGTATCTTCACAATGATTTTGCTCCTTTTTATGTCCATCAGGACTGATTAATGAATCCGCCTTCCATTTTAACATGAAAAATATGTATATTGTCCTTTAGTGATATAAAATCATCTGTAAGTGAGAGATAATCTACAAATAAAAAAAACTGGCACTTTTAGCCAGCTGCAATGTTCTATACTAAACTAAAATCTATTTGATCCCTGACCACTTTGTTGCCGTAACTGGCAATACTCTGAGCTTAACAAGGAAAATACGAGGGCATCATGCGATTGTTCACGAAGAAATAGATAACTTCGGAGGCTGCCTTCCTCTTTAAATCCAAATTTCTTCAATAGGTTTCTGGATGCAATATTATCCTTGAAAGTTAAAGCGGCGATTCTGTTTAGTCTCAATTCTTCAAAGCAATAGCGTAATACTTCGTTGACAGCTTCAGAAGTAAAGTGTTTCCTCCAATATTCAGGATGGATTTCATATCCTATTTCGGCGCGTTTGTTGGCAGGGCTCAATTGATTCAGGCCAACGGTCCCGATGAATTTGCCTGAATCCTTTAAAATGACTCCCCACCGCATCCCACGCTTGTTTATGTAAGCACTTTTAAACGAGTCGATTAAGCGGCGGGCATCTTCAACTCGAGTTAAACTTTCTATCCCATCATATTTGGTCACTTCATCTTTAGAGAGGATTTCAAACAGACTCTCAGCATGATGGTGACCTATTTCGATTAAACGCAGCCTTTCTGTTTCCAATTCCTTAAACCACATCGAAGAATCCCTCCGTATATTCATTCAGCTGTCTACTTAATTCTATTCATGAAGAAGAGATACCTGTTTTAATGGAAAATACTTTTTGAAAAATTCCTTTCCTTAACATAAAATGCCGAGTCCTCATGTCCACCCTTTGTAATCAAATACCTAACGATTTGTAAAATAATGGCACTTTAGGGCGTCTGTTTCCGCCATAACAATAAAAAAACTAATAGGATGATATTTTTTACTTAGTTCCATATAACCACTTATCATTTTTGATGTCCTTATTATTTACCCTGTCAAACAAAGTCAGCAATCGTAAAATGATTCTTTTTTTACATGAAATAATTCTTCCAATCTATTAAAAAGCCCTATGATTTTGGTTTTCCTTTAACACTTACAGGTTAAATGGACCCTTAACATTCATCTTTCCATTCGATACCTTTTTCCCATAGCAACAAAGAATGTTAAAGAGCTAATTTTACATAAAACTATTTTTATAGCATACTATACTTCCAATCCAGATATTCTACTAGGAGGAATAAAAATGAAGAAAATCATCCTTTTATCAGCACTGTCGCTATCCCTATTATCTCCAAAAGTTGCTCTGGGAGCCAATACTTACGAGGTGGCAAAAGGAGATACCTTAACGAAAATCGCTTCTGAATATGATGTCAGCATTGACGAATTACTTAAAACGAACCCTGCCATAAACGATGCAAATCAAATTCGAATCGGACAAATCATAAATCTTCCCACATCCAACCACACAGTTAATCGCGAAGAAAGTCAATCAGTTGAACAGCAGGTCCTAAGTTTAGTGAACGAAGAACGTTCAAAATCCGGCCTCCCTTCACTTGAAATGGATTCAGACATTTCCAACGTAGCAATTCTGAAATCTGAGGATATGCGTGATAATAATTATTTCAATCATACAAGCCCAAGTTATGGATCGCCTTTCGATATGATGAAATCCTTTGGGATCAGCTACGAGTACGCAGGGGAAAATATCGCAGCAGGCCAACCTAGTGCGGATGCTGTCATGAAATCATGGATGAACAGCCCCGGACATAAGGCCAATATCCTCAACAAGAACTATACGCATATTGGAATTGGGTATGTGACAGGAGGGAAATACACCCACTATTGGACCCAGCAATTCATTGGAAATTAAAAACCTTAGAGGCGGCAGATTGCCGCCTCCTTTTTTTATCCTTATATTCCAAATCTAAAACTTGCTATTATCCGTTGACTATAGACTCCAAGCAAAAATATGCGGGGACCTTTCTCCCTTTATATAGAAAAGACCTCTTGCCGTTTGATCGCTTCAATAAAAAACGGTCTTCTTTTATTTTTTGTTCGATGGATACGCAAGGAAAACACGTAAAGTAGTTATATCATACTACTTCCAATTATCTTACTGATAAAAATAAAATTATGTTAAAATAGAATTCTAGGCATAGGTACAAAGGGGCAATTGTAATGAAAATAGAGGTTGGCTCTGTTTTCAACGAATTATGAATAAAACAAAATCTTACAAGAGAAGAACTGGCTAAGGATATATGTGAACCTAATGCCCTGTCAGATTATGAAAGAAGCATCACTTCTCCAACCATTGATGAATTGGCACTTTTTGCGGATAAACTTAAAGTTGACCTTCCGTATTTCTTCACTACCAAAAATGAACCGATTTATAATTACATAGAAACCATTAAACTTTTGTAAACAAATATATATTAACGCACACGTAATTTTGAAGCAATTTATGATATCGTCCAAAAAGAAATGGTAACGGCACCGGAAAAATCGATAACATTTTATCAATTCTTGAAAAGGCATGAAGGTATCTCTACAAAAGGCTATAGAATTATTGAATGAGGCCATTCATATTACCATGGGTAACGGGTCATTCTTCATCAACAGGAGATAGAAGTTTTAAATAGTATCGGAATCATCCATTTTAAAACGAAGAATTATGAAGAGGCCATCACCTCTTCAATGAAGCACTGGAATTTATCGAGAATATTCCCCGTGAATCAAGAAAGTACCATTATCGTGAAGATCATTCATGGATTAACACAAACATTGACTGAACTTCATTATTATCTGGAATCATTAAATTATGCCCTTAAAGGGATCAACATTTTTAATTCGATAGAATCATTATATTTATATGCGGATCTCCATCTTTTAACTGGTAAGAATCTGGTACATCTTCAACCAACCTGAAGAAGGACTGCACTATATAAAGCAATCCAAGAACATTTTCAGTCTTCAAAAATCGAGGAATCCGTACAAATTGCCGAACATGAATTGGAAAGCATTTTGCAATGCTTGTGAACTTCAATGGATAAAAAAAGATAGAGATTGCTTTGAAAAAAGGAATCTCTATCTTTTTTTAGTGTCGTTAGTTCACCCTTACCTTCAATCAATTTCAGGAATGTCTAATCATTTCCACATTAATGATACTTTAAAACAATCATTACACTTTCAATAGCTATTCTATGTCAGCTATAATAGAAGAATGTAACCCAACTGGAGGAATATAAATTGTCTAATAGATTAGGTTTAGTGCTTGACGTAGAAACAACTGGTTTACGTCCCTCTTCAGATGAAATTATCGAGCTTGCCCTTATACTCTTTACATACAGCAATGAAACGGGGGAAATTAAAAATCTTATTGATCAGGAATCATTTTTAAGGGAGCCTCTCTCCTATGGAGCAAGAAGGAATTATGATCAAGCATACAGAATTCATGGAATTCCATACAGCTCCGTAGAAGGAAAAAGTTTTCACGATGAAAAAATTAAATCCTTCATTGACCGTACCGATTCTATTTTCGCACATAATGCTTCTTTCGATAGAAGTTTTCTCTACCAAATGTATCCAGAAATCAATGATCAAAAGTGGTTCTGTACGATGCGGAATGTACCTTGGAAGCAATACGGATTTGAGAATAGTAAACTCTTAACATTACTGCAGGCTCATAATATCACCAATTTTCAAACACACAGGGCTATGGACGATATATCTTACCTAATGGAACTTATGAGAAAGCCAGGACCTTCTGGACATCCTTATTTAAAAGAAGTCATTGCAAAAAATCCGATGAAGAAATATGCACCTGCTTCACCAAAGACAAGGGTATAGCTGATTAAATAATTACTTCATTGTACAGTCTGCACCAAAGTTTTGTCACAAACAACCCGTTTTATCGCAAATTGCTCATACCAAGAGAAGAGGAATACATATCTTTACGATGGGTTATTTTAGGGGCACTTTTATTTTCCTGCATTTCACTCATTAACTGATATTCATCAAAAAACAGCGACCCATGACGGGTCGCTGTTTTTTGATCATTGTACAGTTGCACCTTCCTGTTTTTCATTTAATGCGCCGTTCAATTTCTTATACCGATAAATAAAGTAAAGAAGTGATAATATTAATGCCGCAACGAGGAATATGGCCAATATGCCAAGATTATGCCACATGAAGCTATAATCTCCTGTTGAGATGACTGCACGGAAAGCATTAATAGTATAAGTCATCGGTAAGAAAGGTGTGAATCCTTGCAGGAAGCCAGGAACCAATTCATTTGGGAATGTTCCGCCACTGCTGGTCAGTTGAAGAATCAAAATCAATAATGCTATAAACCGGCCAGGATTGTCAAAGGCCGAACCCAGGAACTGAATGATTGCCATGAATGTACAGCTAGCAAGAATGCTTACTGCAAAAAATAGCGGCAGGCTCGTAACATTGATTCCAAGACCTAAAATTAAAATCGAGTCCACCAATATGGCTTGACAGATTCCTATAAGTGCCATGACGCTGTATTTACTAATAAACCAGCTAAATCCACTCGCAGGTTTAACAGCAGGATCTCTTAACGGGAAAATGATCGTCAGAACGATAGCCCCGATAAATAAACTTAATGAAATTAAATACGGTGCAAAACTAGTGCCATAGTTCGGTACATTATTAATTGGTAATTTATCCACTTGAACTGGGCTTGCAAACATGTCATATACTTCTTCATTGGATTTTATCTTGCCTGCTTCGTTTGCCCCATCATTCAATTCATCATGTAATTCTGCAGATCCATCTGAAAGTTTGGCGATTCCATCTTGTAACTTAATGGCTCCATTCGCCAGTTCTCCCATACCACTAGTAAGGCTGGATGAACCTTCTTTCAACTTATCCGTTCCTGTAACCAGACCTTTCGAACCCTCGGAAAGCTGTGAGGTTCCACTTGATAATTGCTTGGAGCCATCTTCAAGCTGATCAAGCCCGCTTACCAAGTTATTGCTGCCTTCGGTTAACTGTCCAAGCCCACTCTGTGCTGAATCTATACTATCGCCAAATGTTGTCAAACCAGACACCAATTGACCTTGACCATTTTTCAGTTCATTCGCCCCATTGGCGAGTTTATCCTGAGCTTGCTTCAATTGAGTGAAACCGCCGCTTAATGCACTTGTACCTTCACCTAACTGATTAGCTCCATCACTAAGGCTATTTGAGCCTTTAGCAATTTCGCTTGCACTGGCCGATAGTTTCCCTACTCCTTCAGATACTCCTTTACTACCTTCACTGATGCGGGTTAGAGAAGAAATCACTCCCTCCAATCGCGCTTTCTCTGCAGGATCATCCGTAGCTTCAGATTGTTGTTTCAATCCGGAAATAACCTCATCCAAACCTTCCGAAACTTCAGATGCCCCCGATTTTGCTTCGTTCGATGCTGCGCTCCATTCAGACAATGAACCTGAAAGCTGGGCAGCACCAGCAGCTACACCATTTGCTCCTTCTGTCAAAGCGGGCAGCTTTTCTTCTATTTGATTGAAGCCCTCTAATGACTGTTGCAGTCCAGAGGCCAATTCACCAGTTCCCGCTTCAGACTTCTTGGCTCCTTGCAAAAGCTCGGATTGCCCATCTTTCATTTGTCCAACACCAGAGCTAAACTGTTGTAACCCTTGATTGAGTTCTTTTGATCCTGCAGCTGCCGAACCGACCCCATTCGAAAAGGTCAGTGATTTTTCAGCTAATTTTTCCAGGTTTTCATGGATTTCGACAGAACCTGAATGGAGGGAATCAATTCCTTCATCCACTTTTTTGGAACCTTCTTTAGCTGAGTTAATCCCTTCACCAAGTTCACTTGATCCGTTCTTCACTGTATCTGTTCCATCTTTCAATTCACCAGCTCCATCACTGGCACTTTTGAGTCCATCAGCCACTTCGTTCAAATTATCGAACATTGACTCCGCATAGGTTTTCGTAACGGCTGAAGAAACTTCCCCTTTGATTCTCTCCGAAGCTGCGTCACCTATTTTTGTGGATATATAGTTAAACCCTTCATTGGACGTATAAATTAAATCCAGTTTTTCCGGATTGTCCTCCTGTAAGGTCGTTGCATTTTTCGAAAAGTTTTTCGGGATTTCTATTTTCATGTAATAATCTTGATTTTCCAGGCCTTCATTTGCTTCTTTTTGACTGACGAAATGCCAATCGAAATCCTTTTTTTCCTTTAACTCCTTGACTAAATCTTTTCCTATTGTAAGTTCCGATTCATTGAACATCGCACCCTCATCCATATTGACAATGGCAACAGGCAATTGGTCCACCTTACCATATGGATCCCAAAATGCCCACAGGAACGTGCCGCTGTATAATAAGGGAATCAGTATGATCCCTATTATGGAAATGAGTATCATAGGATGTTTTATTATGGCTAAAAATTCACCCTTTAAAGATTTTAACACGCTTACCAAGCCCTCCTATACGACGAATATGCCGTTTATTTAATCTATCTCGGTGAAAAACGGATTGAAGAATACATATTTAAGTCATTTGCTTCTGCAATATATATTTAAAATTCTTTATCTTGAACCTTTAATCTATTACTTTTTAAACAAACAATAATTAATGACTATATCGTTCATTCGGTCACTACCACGAAAATAATATAACATTTATCCACCTTTTTATCAATATTTTTTCACTGTCTTACATCCTATATTTACTTTTTTTCTCTCTATATCCTATTTAGATTGGTTTTTTAGCTGATTAAGACCTTATTATCAGCTGATAAAATCACCTCTGATATTACATAAAAAAAGGGTATCCATAATGGATACCCTTCAGACTGTAGACAAACTCGATGAAAATCGAGTTTGTCTATTTTTATGGCTTTTACAATTTGGACGTTGATTTCCACTCCAGGCACTCGCTTTCCGCGGGCGGTCGGGGAGCCTCCTCGGCTTTCGCCTGCGGGGTCTCCCCTAGACGCGCTTTT
>NZ_JAUUTW010000042.1 GCF_030676415.1 Peribacillus frigoritolerans
CTCATCTTATCAAAACGGTCCTATCTCTTTCGTTCATCTAAAGCAACCTATACCATGTGGTTTGAAATCCTGCGAATAAGCGAGTATTCGTGAGCATTATTTATTAAACTGAGGGAGTTCATTAAGATTTATTGTAGAATTGAAATAAATAGTGCAGTAAGGATTAATGCCAAAAGAGAAAAAGATTAATTTTTCTTATCCTTTTCAAGTAAATCTATAATTCTATCAAGCTTTTGTTCGATATTTTCTGACTTGCCTGGTTGTTTAGTAACGAGAGAACGAACAAGAAAAAACACACCAAAAAGTACCCCAAATAGACAAATAAACGTAAATAGTTGAAATATTACATCACCAATATTCATATTAATTCCTACCTTTACAAGTAATGTTGTTAGCGTACCATATTTTTACTGCACTGTTCTTTAACACCTCGCTAATGGAACTAACCTGCCCCGTTCGTACCATAAGAAAAAGGATTGCCGCAGCAACCCTCCTAATGAAGTAAAGCACCCGTTGCATAACAAAAGGCGCTGATTCCAGCTCCTAATTAAATTATTTTTCAACTTAACCTTTTAAAACTTTGAATGCTTCCCGAACTTTTCGAGCAAATTCCAGTGGTGGTTCGATTGATTCAAAATGCATATACATGGCTCTAGGATTTTCAAACAACCAGTGATTATGAACTGCTGTTACAATAATATCCCTTTTTCTTAATTCTGTTAACAATGGATTTACCTCGACTTGAAGTAGAACTGTTTCACCTAGATTTAGTGCATTTCCTTTACTATCTAAATTCTCAAAGGTGAAAAATTGAGGGTTTACTAACGGTGAATTAGTTCTCCTTCCAAGTATTTTAAATGGTATGTCTCTAAATCTTTGAACTAGACATACTCCATTCATAAAACTTGCATCACCGTCAAGAATCCTTGCAAATTCACTACATAAATCCCTTTTTGAGTCCTTGCCCATAATATTCACTCCTTATAATAAAACCATTTATTACCTTTTAGTAATCTGGTTTTATTGTATGACAGTGGATTATTTAAGATTGGGCAAACGAGCGGAAATAACGAACCTTATTGGGTCAATTCATAAAAACACTTACTTATTTATATATACTAAGCACATATCTTTCTTTTTTAATTTTAAACACTTTATGAATAAATATCGCGACCTTTGAATTCAATATTAATGAACAGTCCTGCCCCGTTAGTAAGAAAAGGGGCTGCCGCAACAACCCCATTGTTCAACGAAAGCCCCCTTTACTTTAAGGAAATTCGCTCAAATTCTCTGGATATAAAGAGTGTTTTTTTGTAAATAATAAGATTGTTAAACAATAAGCTGAGGAGGACTTTTATGCAACAGGATCAACAAGCTAATGAGAATTTAGGTTCTATTATGAAACCAGAATTTGCCGGAACTGATGCAAAAAAAGTAAAACAAGAAATTCAAAAAGATGTAAGCGAAGGACAAGGTGCAATGACTTCCCGAGAGGCAGGAGCAATGCGCGATTAAAAAACCACTCTGAGTGGTTTTTTATTTTTCTGCTTCAAAAATTATACACTTTACATCTCTCATTTCGATTTGATGGAGACCTGTAAACTTAATGATTAAGCACGGTTGGTTTGTAAGACCACCTCAAGCCATTGACCGTGAATGTCTAGCTAAAGAAATAAACAAATAAAAATAGCAGAAGGTAGCTATAATTAATTGTATAACCCTTATTTTAAACCTGCCCCTTTAGTTCAATAAAAAAACTGCCAGCGATGGCAGCCAGATCTTCAAGTAACGCACCCCTTAGGTAAAGAACAAGTACTATAAAACCCTCTTATAAAGAAAGGGTACGGATCTAAAAATCCAGTTTAAAAGAGCGTAAACTCCCCATTGAGGGAATCCCTTATAGGTTCACAACTTAGTCCTTTTCCCTTATCTCTTTTCGTTCATTTAAAATTTCTTGAATGATTTCAATATGAACAAAAGCCCATGATTTTTCATGAAAGTGAAGAAACACGCTTATGGCCAGAATGGAAATATAAGTTAAAACAAAGACAACCCAAAGCAAACTCCCATCTTTAAAAAGGAAATCTTGCAATTGTTTTGAAAAAAGAAAAAAAAGCCAAGGTCCAGAGGATATTATAATAGGAATGATTCCCGATCCGTTTTTCTCTTTCAACATACAATAATAAATTTTTTTTAACGTATCGCTATCAATCGAACTATAAAAATTTTGAATTTCTTCCACTTCTTTTAGTTTCTTCATACATTTGAAAGATCGGTCTTTGTATGAGACTTTTTTTAACTGAAGATAAATTTTATGAGCATCTCCACGTAATGAAAACATATGTCTGATCTTTTTCCCCCTTCCAAAAAACTCCTTACTAGAGGTTTTGTAATAATCCGTATTCAAATATGAAATATTAGCTGTCGGAACAGACTATTAAAAAATCATTATTTTGTAGTGAGTTGTCACGATTCGTAATTCCAGTGGTTGTTCTATTCCATCCGTGATTAAGTCATTATATTGGCTCCATCTTATAATCCACCCGTCATCAAAAAAAGAGGATGAATTGTACCAATTTTATTTCTGGACAGACTGTACAAAAAGACCGTCGCCTTAAAGCCATTCGGCCATAAGAACATCTTTGTAGTCAATAATATTTTGATTATTTAATTGTGATTTTAACCAAGATTCATTAAAGCCCATATCAAAAATTTCATCCTATAAAACTTCACCGTCTCTTAATTAAAGTGACTGGAACAGAAACTACTTTTGAAGGTATATTGAAATCTTCCTGAGTAGTTTTTTGATACTTTGACTTTTTTAAAATACTAATCGACCCATTCACCTCTAAATAACAATAGGCAACCTCACTAACAGAAAAAGTTTCACTTACAGGCAGCTAAATAAGGCTGTACAGTTCACTGGGGTGGAACATGTGGACAACCATATCTTATGGAAAACGTTTGGTTTTACAAAGCTCGAAGGATTTGCCGTGCTGCAACGGATCCATCATTCTCATCCATCCGTTACCCTGCGTTATATCGGCATTAAGGAAGAGCAACGAAAAATGTATTAAAACATTTTAGAGTTTTTCACTAATCAATCTTCTTTATTTATTTTCATTCAGCAAGAAAAATACTTTAGCTGGATTGAAACCAAGACTGTTGAAGTTGTTGAAGTTGTTGTTGAGCTTGTTCAAGCTGTTGCTGTGCCTGTTCGAATTGTTATGGATTTGCATTAGCTTGGGCTGTTTGAACAGCCTGTTGTGCTTGTTGAGCCGCATAGATAGCTTGCTGATATTGTTGTTTCTGTGTCATTTTAAAGTCTCCTTAACAATTTTTGCTAAAGGCTAAACCTTTAAATCCTGTTTATTTTGCATAAAAATTTTGAGATTATTCATGTACAAGGGATCCATCTGCTCCTTTTTCTTTATTAATGAAATTAGGAGTGAAAGTAAGAAGGAGAAAAAATGTATTTTTCGTGAAGTCAATGAACTGCTTCGTAAAATGAAAGGCATAAAATCATATAAAAGGTGATACCTAATTTATAAAAGTTGATTAAAACAAAAAATGCGGGCTATTGTTCAGGGTTTAACAATAGAAGATATTGTAGATCATTTAGGAATACGTGGAATGCTTGAAGGTGAGGCTGCTGCCCGGGCAACTTAAAGGGTAAGGAGTTTGAAGGTATTAAACTCGCACTAGAAAAATCAGAAAAAGCAGCATTATCCATGGATGTTATGTATCAGCTAATGAAACCTTCCATAGAGCTTTTTGTGCTGCATCAGGAAGTTCAAGACTAGAAATTTTTTCGAATTATCTATGGAATGGATTTCCTCCTCATTTACCAGCGTTGTTATCCCAACAAATAAAAAGATCTATCTCTGAACATCAAGATATTTGTTAAAGCTATTTGCAAAGGTACCCCAGATGAAGCATGTATTACTATGACAAACCATATTGGACGCAGTATAGATGACTTAATTAAACACCATAAGGAAATCGATTCTGATGGAAAAACAACCTGATAATAAAATAATTGCGGTCTTTTCGCACCTAAGTGTTCATTACAAAAACCAGCTAATATCTTGACGGGATATTAACTGGTTTTTGTTACCAATTAAAATAATGAAAACTACGACACTTTCAATTTAATGGGTATTCTGTATGGATTGGCATTCCGGGAAAATTTAATAGTAACAAACCTTTCAAAGCCCTTAATGAACTAACATGCCCCGATAGTTCCATAAGAAAAATCGCCTTAAAGACAGCTCTGATCTTCAGCTAACACACTCGTCAATTGCATAAGGATAGTAATCATTAAAAAAACTCTTTTTTCTATACTTTAAATTACTAATATTTGATGTGTAGATAAATTAAATAACTCAATTTTGTTATAAGATAACCCAATTCTTTATAAAATTGATGTGCTTCATCTTTACGTCCTAAACCACTAGCTAACCATGTATTTACACATTTATGTTAGTTTGCTAAATTCTCGGCAAATTCCATTAAACTCCGGACAACACCTTTATGGCGCACTTTTGAATCGACATTAATTATAGAAATTTCACCAAATCGATTTAAATCTTCAATGGTTTCTCTTATACGAAACTCTAACATTCCTAGAATTAAATCAGTTTCCTCCTAATAATGTTTACAAAAACTCCACATGAAAAATAACCCTTATTTGTTAATATTGGAGTTATTTCTTATTTGTAAACATAAATATGGGGTTTTTAACATTTAATTTACAACCTATTAAAAATATATTAATATACTTCCTCTATAATTCTCTTTAGCACGTATAATACGACAACAATTGGAGGTAACAACATTGTTTAAAAAGAAGTTAAAGAAAAAGTTATTTCCAGTAGCTGTTCTTTCAACAGTTGCCTTTAGTGGTTTAATGGGTGGTTTCTCACATGTAAGCGCAGAGGGTTCTGTGAATAAGAACGAAACGAATAATAGGGAAATCAAAAACGTCATTGTTTTAATCGGTGATGGCATGGGAGTTTCTTATACTTCTGCTCATCGTTATTTAAAAGACGATCCATCAACAAAAGTTGTAGAACCAACAACATTTGATCAATACCTTGTTGGTCAACAAACAACTTATCCGGAAGACCCTGAACAAAATGTAACGGACTCTGCTTCTGCTGCAACTGCCATGTCTGCAGGTATTAAAACATATAACAGTGCGATTGCAGTTGACAATGATGGTTCAGAAGCAAAAACGGTTCTTGAAGCTGCTAGAGAAAAAGGAAAAGCAACAGGTCTTGTTGCAACTTCTGAAATTACACATGCAACACCTGCTTCTTTCGGATCACATGATCACAGCCGTAAAAACATGAACTCAATTGCTGATGATTATTTTGATGAAATGGTGAATGGCCAACATAAAATCGACGTTCTTCTTGGTGGCGGTAAGAGCAACTTTGAACGTAAAGACCGCAATCTAACAGAAGAATTCAAAAAAGATGGATACAGCTATGTGGAAAACCGTGAAGACATGTTAAAAGATAAAAATGGCAAAGTTCTTGGTTTATTCGCTGATGGCGGACTTCCAAAGAAAATTGACCGTACAGAAGAAGTTCCTTCACTAAAAGAAATGACAAACACTGCTCTTTCAAAATTAAACAAAGATAAAGACGGGTTCTTCCTAATGGTAGAAGGAAGCCAGGTTGACTGGGCAGGACATGACAATGATATTGTTGGCGCTATGAGTGAGATGGATGACTTTGAACAAGCATATAAAGCAGCAATTGAGTTTGCAAAAAAAGACAAGCATACATTAGTAGTAGCAACAGCTGACCACTCAACTGGCGGATACTCGATTGGTGCGGACGGTATTTACAACTGGTTCAGCGAACCAATCAAAGCTGCAAAGCGGACACCTGACTTCATGGCGCAAGAAATTGCTGACGGCGCAGGTGTTGAAGCAACATTGAAAAAGTATATTGATCAAAATATTCTAGCATTGACAGAAAAAGAAATTCAATCAGTTGAAGACGCAGCTAAAACAAAGAAAGTTCTTGATATCGATAATGCGATTGAGAACATTTTCAATAAGCGGTCTCACACTGGTTGGACAACAGGCGGACATACAGGTGAAGATGTTCCTGTGTATGCATTCGGACCATCAAGTGAAAAATTTGCTGGACAAATCGACAACACTGAAATTGCAAAAAATGTTTTTGATGTCTTAGATTACGAAATTAAAATTCAAGATAAGTAAGAAATAAATGGGCAAGCTAAAAATATCCTGTTGCTATAGTACAAGCAACGGGACTTTTTTTGAATATAGAATCATACGGAGGAATTATCATGAAAAAGACTCTTTCTATATTTTTTTTAATCTTGTTGCTTGTTGGCTGTTCATCAAATGCCAGTCCTGAAAACAATGAAAAAAATACAGGGAACGAAAACCAAACAGAAAATAACGCCAACGAAAAAAATGATGAAACGAAACAGCAAAAGAATCAGGAGCAAACTGAGAGCATAATGGACGAGTATCAGCCTAATCCTCAAGTAACGGATGACCGTTCATTGCAAAAGGTTGGTCAAACATATACAGACCAAAAAGGGGAAGCCACTTTAAAAGCGATTAAAAATGTTAATAAAACATATGAAATGGGATCGATCGAATTAACAATAAGAGAGATGAAATTGATTCACTTAAGACCTGATTATGGTATGATCGATTATTTTCACGTATTAACACATGATGAGGAGTTTGATTTTGTTAAGGTTTTCGTTGAGATCAAAAACAAATCTTCAGAGAAAGTGAATTTCGCACCAATCGCATTACTAGAAACGAACACAGGCGAAACTTTTGATTGGCAGAAAGAAATTTACCTTGAAGAATTAAACGGTGAAATTGAAGGCAACGGTACAAAATTTGGAAACCTTGGTTTTATTGTAAATGCAACAGGTAATCATGCGCATAAGGAGGGGCACAATGAGTCAGATAACAAAGAAGCAAAGGACATTAAGTGGATTGAAATAACAACAAGTAATGTATTTGATAAAGACCAGAAAAAAATTAACGAAGCGCAAAAAATTAGAATCGAGTTTTAATTCTATGTAAATAAAGATTTTCCAAAATGGATCTAAAAAAACCACTCAGAGTGGTTTTTTATTTTTCTGCTTCAAAAATAAACACTTTCATCTCTTATTTTGATTTCATGGAGATGCTGTAAACTTAATGATAACCTGCCCCGATAGTTGCATAAAGGAAAAGCTGCCTTAAAGTCAGCTCCGATCTTCAGCTAACTCACCCGTTAATTGCATAAGGCAATAAACATATTAACCCCCAATTAAAGAGATATTTAAATGATTCCATATAGTTTTAAAGCATCCATGTTGGATATTATGTTGAATGGCTCCATTATCTTTTTCTAAATGAGTAAAGATTTCATCAAGTATTTCATTTCGCTGATTTTCTGTAAATCCTGAAAGCCAAGATAGAGAACCAACTCTTCCGCACCAGTTTTCAGTTGTAAAAGATACTGTGTAATTGAACTTATATGTTTCCTTTAGGTCAAATTTATGTTCCTGCCATTCCTTAAACCACTCAACTGGAAATCCATTAATAAACTGTATTCTTTCACAACCCCTTTTTAGTAACGATTTACGAAACATTCATTAGAAATACAAATATGATTGCCAATAAAAAGACGGATACGAAAAAGGCAGGAATTTAGTAAATTTGTACAAGCATGTTTTTTTTTATTTCATATATATAGTAGAAAAAGGAGTGATATATATATGAAATTTTGTCCAAATATATTATGCCGTCATAATCCATTCTGCGGTCATAATAAATTCAGCGGTGATAAATCATTCAGCTGCGATAAGTCATCCAGCTTCAATAAGTCATCCTGCTGCGATAAGTCATCCTGCTGCGATAAGTCATCCTGCTGCGATAAGTCATCCTGCTGTGATAAGTCATCCTGCTGTGATAAAGGAAAGGACAAGGGGCATAAACGAAAAACATTACCGCCAATCGGACAAGCATGTCAGACTCGCCGAGAAATAAGAGAGCTTTTAAGAACTTCTATCCTAGGTTCACCCATTATATTTACTACAACCTCTGAACCATTTACACCTATATTTGGAGAGTTACGAAGTTTTGATGCTGATACCGGACAAGTGATAGTTAATGACAGAGTAACGGGTAATTTTACTATTAACATCTCATCTATTTGTTCCGTTACTGTTTGTTCCGTTCCAACGCAACGGATATTCAATGCTTGAAATGACTTTATAGAGGATTGGGAAAAAAATAAAAAACTTCCTAAATGGGTGATGGAGGTCAGGAAGTTCTAAATTTCTACACATCCTGGAATCCTTTCATACTCTTCTCCATTCCAAGTAGGATAAAAAAGACAATTAATTTATTAATTAATTGTCTTTTTGCTCTGTTGTTTCTGTCATAAATGCACCGCCCCCTTCTATCTCTACGGACCCTTCAGTTCAACAAGAGTGTAGTGAGTTCTCATTATATGTAATCGATGTCGAAATGAGAGGATATTAATTCCATGCTTTGTAAATCCCATTCAAAGGTAAGTATAGCTGATTGTTTTGATTTATGTGTTAAGAGGCGTACACCATTTTTTATGATCATGCTTTCTGCATCCCAAAAACGGACAGTTTCGTCTTCGCCAGTACGATTACAGACAATTACAGGCAGTCCTGTTTCTAATGACCTTTGTTCCCATTCTCCCTCTGGACCATGTAATCCGGGACCCCAGGAAGACGGTGCAATTAATATTTCTGCTCTTTTTTCAAATAAGTTGTAAGCAATATCTTGGGTATATGCGTCTGCACAAATCATAATGCCAACCTCAACATTGTCTGTTTTTATTGGCTCTATTACATCCCCTGAAGCTGACCAATCATCAATAACACTGATTTTTCTCTGTTTACCTAATAAATGACCTTTTTTATCTATGACAAACACAGAATTATACAACTCTCCGTTACTGCCTTTTTCAGGGCAACCCAAAAATACAGTGCTTTTCAAATTCTTTAGTTTACTGCTCAAATTACTCATCCAAGCATCAGGTTGCCTGTTAATCCATCCAGTCCCAATCTTATGATTGAATTGAAGTCCGCTGACACATAGTTCGGGTGTTATTATCCATTGGGCATTATTATTTGATGCTATATGAATGGCTTGGTCAATTAGTTTTTGGTTATACTCCACATCACCAGCAATAGGCAATAGGTGTAGTAAAGCTATTTTTATTTTTCCCATAGTGATCTCCCAAACATCAACTTATATTAATGGCTATGCTTGTTATGATTGTAGCATAGACATTGATCGCCTTGTTCAAGTAATCTGTACCGATAAAGAAAAAGCTGGTTCCTCCCTCTCTCTAAACAAGCCCTTGCTCCAATGAGCAAAGGCCGTTTTTACGAGTTTCTTCTATATATAAACCAAATTTGCCTAAGGTGTCCCCATTCGTATAAGTGTACTTTTACGAACGAAAAATTTGTTCTTTGGATATCTGCTTTGAAGCATCGGGAATTTTTCGCATTTTATAATTAATCATATCTGAAGAGTAAACCATGATACTTACCATTCCTCCTTGGATTGTAGCCCGGATCAGGATAGGTTGATTGTACTTGTTTTTAAAACTAAAATCAGGCCCATACCAGCTTACTGTAGCATCGCGGCCAGATGGAACATACGGAACGCTCCTTGTATGGGAATAGCGTTGAACCGTTTGCAGCCCTGCATTGTCAATAGCATTAAACAAGGTGGATGAAACCTGGCAAATCCCTCCACCAATCCCTTCAGAAAACTCTCCTTTAACGATAACCCGAGCGAGCAAATATCCTTTTTCTACTGACCTCTTGCCAACAACTTGGTTAAAAGAAAAGACCTCTCCTGGAAACACGACATAATTATTAATGGCTTCTGTAGCAAGTGAGATATTATTTGAACGATTTTTATTGTTCACATTAAAATAGGTTCTATATTCACCTATCTTTTTTTCACGAATTTCCGCAAGTAATTCGCTGTCAACTTTTGGATGAATTGCAAGCAAAGGTACTTCTAGTTTGTATGATCTACTACTGTACAAAAAGGAATGAAATTGCTCTTTAAAGGCTTGATGGTATAGCTTATAACCTACCCGCCCAGGTAGAATATTACCTTGTTTGTCCATTGTGGCATTTACAGGTTTTTGGTACACTTTCCGGTCTATTTTTTCGACAAATTGATTGTATTTATCCACGTCCATCATAGGAACATCCAGTAATGGCATAGTAATATCAGCATGGTTGACACTGGCAATCGTTTGTCCTTGGTGGGTTACCAATAAGCTTTCAGAAATATTCACTGGTTGAACGAATAGCAAAAGACCGGCAATCCATGTTAATCTCAATTGAATGCACCTCCTGGGTTGGTTTCTTTGAACATTCACAATTTTCACTTCAAGTCTTCATAAATTGCATCTTGATCAATAAACCAACGATCAGGCAAACTCTCCTTTCGGATCATAAAATGCATAACCTTTATTTCTTTGCCTTCTTTCTTCTTATAAATAGCTACTTGAACGGGTACATCCACGAGAAATAGACCATTAAACTGTTCAGGCGGTTGCCTTAAAGGGTTAACTACTCCAAGGTATGTAATATCTTTAACAAGTTTATTGACATGGTTGGCTTGACTCGGATTAGATAAGGTCATTGCTAATAATTTCTGATTTCCTTGATTAATGGCAATGGTAAAAATACGTATAAGTTCATAAGGATTTACCGTTTGTATATAATCATCAAGCTTACCAGCCGCTTTCAATACCATTAATTTATGAGAAAGATCTTCGTTTTTCAAACGATGCGTAATACTTCCAGAGAAATGAACACAAAAATGACCTGAAAAACCATTTGAAAGAGCACCTGCACCATGTGGCATTCCGTGCATAGATGCAGCAATCATTTGATTATTGATTAATACAATAATGGCTCTTCTATTCCAACTCCATTTATTATTATAAATTTTCTTCATGATTTGAGTATCTTCTTTGGTTAATGGCTGTACATCGGCATGATGGCTACCTGCCCTTCGTTGTACCTTAAATGATAAACCAGTTTCAATATCGATTATGGTGAAATTTGTTTTATCAGGAATAATGTTGTTTACAATCTCCCAAGGTAACATCTCAATTTTAAAGCTTATAGGTCCTTCTTCATCTTCCCATTCCATTGCATAGACCGAGTGATCGACCATTAAGACAATTATAAAAATAGCGATAATTACTTGATAAAATTTATTGTTTTTCATTTGGCCTCTCCTGCATTTTTCTTTATTATTTCAGGACATAATAAATTGAATACCTTTGAAAATTTGGAAATTCTTCAAATTAAACTCCTCCCTGTTTATTTATGTTCCAAACACTGTGATGGGGGAATCAGTATAAAGGCTAAAAAGGCTCAGTCATGCTAGTGTTGATGGTCCAATATGTACTTTGGTATCCCTAATCCGGTAAATAGAAACTACACAAGATGCCATGCGGCCTGCTCCAGGGAAAAAATAAATAAAAGACATGATATACAAAAAAGAAAACATAAGTGGGATTGATAATCTCATTGATGTAAGGCTTGCCTCGTATAGTCTGACTACACTTTTAATAAATGCATCTCTAACTTTTTTAGCAAAATCTAGTGGTGGTTCAATCAATTCAAAGTACGAGGATATTAGTTTAAAATCCTCAACTTCCAATAGGTTATATGAACATAAAAAACCTTCAGATTTTGTTCTGAAGGGATTTTTGTAGAGTATTATGATACATGTGCTAAAGATGCTTACATTGATAAATTGATATGGGAACAATGAAAAGCTCTCACCTTCAATAAGAAATGAAAGAAGACAAGGGCTTTTTAACTTTTATTGTATTATACCACTGATCATTATCACCTACATTTACCGCGGGATACTTCGTTGCATGGGCTGTTTGTTGTATCATCAAGAAATTGAAGCGGAAGGGGCAAAGATGACGGATTTTGAGTGTTAAACAGGAGTTTACACTTATTTCTATTTCAGGTGCTTCTAGCGTTGTTATGTTAATTAGTAAGTGAAAAACATAAAAAGGGCGCTTCCTCGGATAAGGAAGCGCTTCCATCTTATATAAAGCTATTGGACTTTTATTATAGCATGATTACCCTTCAAATAACAGGAATTAATGTTTAATTTTAGTATATTTAATTATATTTTGACGTTAGAAAGAGACCTGGATAGAAGTACTTATCTCCTTTTGTGTTAATGAAGTCACTGGAAATTCAGTATCGACAAAAGACCGTCCAGCTTTTTGTAAATCGGACGGTCTTGCGGATAATAGAATAGGATGTAATTTTAATATCCATCGTGAGGGAAAATATTTATTTAGCTGCACCAGCTTTATTTATCACTTCCTTCGCTGCCTGCAATGCGGATTCATAATCAAGGTGATCCGTGACTTCCGGTACATATTCCGCATACTTAATGGTTCCTTCTTGATTTATTACAAATACTGCCCTGCATTCCAGTCGTTGTTCTTTCATATACGTTCCATATGCAGTACCAAAAGACAAATCAAAGTGATCGGAGAGAATGGTTATAGCTTCCACATTACTTTCTTTACACCATCTTGCTTGAGCAAAGGGAAGGTCTGCGCTGATAGCTAACACTGCTACATCATCACCCATTTTGCTTGCTTCTTCATTTAAGAGCTTCGTTTGTAAATCACATACACCAGTATCAAGCGAAGGAACAGTCGTTATGATGCATGTCTTATTTTTATAGTCTGTTAAATGTGCTTTACGCCGGTCATTTGTTAATAGTGCAAAGTCAGGGGCCTTATCTCCTACTTTTAGTTCAGGACCAATCAAGGTCACTGGATTACCGCCTAAAGTTACTGCACCAGTACGCTCATGTACCAAATTGAACCCTCCAACTCTCTTACTGATTTACTAGCTTCCTCGGTAGGTGCTATATCCTCCTGGAGCAACAAGCAGAGGAACATGATAATGTTCTTCATTACTCCTTATTCCAAACCGAAGTGGGACCTTATTTAAAAATGGCCTTATATTTAGTTCATTCGCTCCATCATTGAAATATTCCCCAACATAAAAGACAAGCTCATACTCACCTGGTTTGAAATCATCCCCTTGAAGAAGCGGATCATCCACTCTCCCATCTTTGTTTGTACAGACCTCTTTAATGAAAGAATGGTCTCCCTGTTCTGCTATGGCCCAAAGTTCTATCTTCATCCCTTTTGCCGGCAGGCCTTTAGACAGGTCCAAAACATGTGTGGTCAGCTTACTGTCCATTATCGGGAAGCCCCTACAGTTGAATCAGCTGCCTTTTTTTGTTTAACGTCTTCTTGTGTAACGACAAAGCCTTGGAAGCCAAACGGAGGACGAGGTTCCTGATAAACACTTCCTTCTGAATTTGGAATCGTTTCTACGACTGTTTCCCAGGTACGATTATTGGTTTTAAATTGAACATTCGCCAGCTGAGGGAAACGTTCCAGAATCCTAATGCCAATATGATAAATGAGCTGCTGAATCGAACGGTTATTCAGTTCATGGAACACTGTGTTTGCAATATCACAAATTTGTTCTGCTGCTACATACTTTTCTGGATTCGCTCCAGTGGCATCCTCCCAGCGGCTATATTCCCAATCGAAATCCAAGTAGATAAATAGCGGACGATCTTGAGCTTCTGGCAGTGTGGTGTATTCATCTTGAATAAATCCATAAAAAGAGCTTCCTTTAACCTTGATTAAATGGACATCAACTATTCCACTTGTATGCTTAACGATTTTGCTTCCGGTAGGTGTCCTTTCCACTTCGATTGTAGTGGTAGCCCTTTCATTTCTGGAACATCGATAGACAACATCACTATTTTCATGCCCTTCCCCTTTTGGAACGAGTACATGATCGAAGGGAACTTCAGTTGCTGTCAGTTCCACTGCATCTATGTGGCTGTACTTATCAAGGAAAACTTCACATATGAACTTTAAAAATCCTTCCGCCGTATTTCCTTGATAATTGGCCGCCTGGCGATGAATGATGTTTTTCATGGAATCCGTTGCAATCACCAAGCTATTATCTCCTTCCGTAAAAGAAGATAAAAAAGCTTCCCCTTTCAGAGAAATCTGGCAATTAAATCCAAAAATAGTATTATCTCTTTCTATGAAACTTGATTCCGGTATTTTCCTCAAACCTGTAAGGGGCTGTACAAAAGTCCTGTATACAAATACATCTCCTTTACCGTAATACATCGTTCTGTTTTCATTTTGGGCTGTCATATTATTCCTCCTCCTATTTAATAAAATCAGATAACCTGTGGCTGGCAATTAAGTGGATTTGCTTGATCGCTTCCTTAAGTTCATTTGCCTGATCCAAACCAATCCTTCTTTTCATCTCTGCCTTTATCACCGTTTTATCGCTGCCACGTACAGCAAATATGAACGGAAATCCAAACTTTTCTTTATACTGATTATTTAACGCATGAAATTCTTCATATTCATCCGGAGAAAGCGAATTCAAACCGGCTGCGGACTGTTCTTTAACTGATGCTTCAGCCATATCAATCCGGGCTGCTAGGTCCGGGTGAGACTTGATTAATTGGAGCTGTTCCGATAATGAGGCATTCTGCACAACTATTTCCATTTTCTGTTTTAGGTCCTCTAAGGAAATGAATGGCTTGTACTCCCATGAACGCTCTGCTATCCATGGAGAATGTTCATATACCCAACCTAACTTTTCGATGAATTCCACCTTGTTCAACTCATTAATGCTATTAAGGTCAGATATCAATACGGGCCCTCCCTTCTTCCGATTATTTTTATAATTCAAAACATTCTTAACTTAATTGAATTATATACATGCGTTCATTTATAGGTCATTAGCTGAAAAAGCTAATATTTTTCCAACCCCATTGTGCTTACCGCACTCACCTTTTAAAGAACAGGCCATCCTAATAGCTTAGCTGATGTTGCCAATATTCAAAAAATTAGTTAAATTAGAGAAAAAAGGCACAGCGAAGGGGACCTATCATGCATTTAACGATGACTGATGCATTAAAATTACCACAGATCAAACAATGCCAAGTGGCAGCTGGCATGCAGGGACTTAATAGAGAAATAGAATCCATCAATAGCTTTGATGCTCCTGATGTGCTTTCCTGGTTGAAGCCAAATGAATTGATTCTAACAACCGGATACTTATTTCAAGATAATCCGCAGCAATTAGACCAATTCGTAATCGAATTGGCAAAAATGAATTGTTCAGGATTGTTCATCAAACTGGAAGAAATTCCGCAAACCACCATCAGCATTGCCAATATGGCCAATTTGCCCATTCTCAAAATCCCCCCTGAGTATTCGCTATCAGATATCATGTCTCCCCTGCTTCGTGAAATTGTAACGAGACAGAATGAACAAAAAGAGCAAAGTCATAGAATGGAGGATATTTCCTTATTTGGTGCCGAAAATTTAAGTTACGGGATTTTAGAAATGACGGAGGACAAATCCAGCGTCCAACAAATTACTGGGGGATTCATATGTACGGTTTTACCTTTAACGCTGCAATGGAATCAAAGGAATGATTCCATTACTTATAAACAGCTTATCAAGACAATTGAAACATTAACCGAGCAATATAAAATCGATAAGCTCATAAGGAATATCAAGGGCAGTCTAGTTATCATTTATCTGGATACCATCCCCCTAGGGAACACCCGCTTTTATTCACAAGTCACCCAGATAAGCCAACAAATCATCTCAACTTTATCTAAACACCTGCCAATGGAACTTACTCTGGGAGTCGGTAACTATCATACAGGTATTAATAACCTGGCCAGTAGCTTACAGGAAGCTTTACAATCTATTGATTTGGGAAAACGATTGAACCCAGGAAAGGAAGTTTACAGCTACAAAGAATTAATACCATTCAAAATTTTGCAGTATGCTCCAAAAAATGTGCTCATGGATATTGTTACAGGTAATTTAGCACCCCTGAAGGACCATGATGATGAAACCCAGTCTGATTTGATCAAAACCTTGGAGGCCTATTTGCAATGCAATCTTCGACCTGCTGAAACGGCCAGAATAATGGGGGTACACCGAAACACTATCCATTTTCGAATTAAAAGCATAAAAAAACGATTAGGAATGGACTTAAGCAATGATGATCTGTTCACTTTAAAACTTGCCCTATATGCCAAACGTCTGCTGGATAACCGATAAGGAATGGCCCATACAAATGAAAAACTGCCAGGGATCCTTCATTCCCTGGCAGTTTTTGTGCAGTAACACTTGATTCCCAATTCCTTCAAACCCTGCTTCCTTTACCTAGTCATGTAATAATAACTTCGCAGCTTTTATACTAAACTGCAATTTAAAAGCAATATCCCTCGATTTTAAATCAACTCCTAATAAGTCTTCAATTCTAGACAAACGGAACTTTACAGTATTTCGATGAACATACAAAGCCCTTGCCGCATCTTCTATTCTCCCTCTTGAAAATAGGTAGGTTTCCAGCGTTTTTAACAACTCCCCCTCATTTTCCCTAACATATACAATAATCGGCTGAATCATGGATAGCACGTATTGAGTCATGGCATCCTTAGGGATTTGATTTATTAAATCTTCAACTTCAACGCTTGCGTAATCATTGATATTAGTCGGGTTGACCCTCGAGCCAAGTTGAATAGCCTTTTTGGCCTCAATAAGCCCTTCTTTCATATTGTAGATTTCTTTTTTCACCTTGCTTAACCCCATGGATAGTGAAGTGCCAGGATTATCTGCGGATATAAGACCTTCTAAAAGGACGGCAATTTTTTGAGCCTGCAGAAGCAGGTGTTCATCAGTCACCATTCCTTTTCCTTGCAGGATGATCAATTGACCATCGAAGTCGATATTCCAATACTTAAAATCTTTTTTTTCCGTTTGGTTTAATTTCTCCAACATTCTGTCAATTGGAAAGAATGAATCCCCTTCTTCTTTCGTTCCATTTATTAAAAGCAGAATATATGGCCTATCGGGATTAAAGCCAAATTCCTGTAATTGGGGGATAAAAGATGAACTCCAATTTTCACCACTCAAAAGAGAATGAAAAACTTCAACACTTCCTTTTCCATTGTTTTTCACTTTCTCCTTATTAACAAGTTCATATGTAAAGCTGAATAATAAGTCGGATAAAGGCATTTCATAAGGAATCTCCAGTAATGGGAAATTGTACTTGTTCGCTTCTTCTACCATTCCAGGAGGAATCGTAGAAAGAAACCTCTTAATCTTGATAGCTAATCCAGCACTTCCTCTTTTCGACAATTCCCTAACAAGATTAATTTGAGCATTCAGGTCATCTTTAAACACATAACCAGTTGTCAGTAGGAGTTCCCCTCGTTTAATCCATGATATATCCGGATGATCCATTATACTTACTGAATTAATTACCCGAGTTAACCCTTGACTTCCTCCAATAACTTCCACTTGATTTAGGGCAGGAAGCTTCAAAGCTTTTTCGATCGTTAAATACATATTTCTCCCCCTATTCTTCTTAATTATATACAGAATGCACTTGAATGAATATTCATATTTTTCCAAAAAATAGTCTTGATTTAGCATTATGGCGGTGATAATATAAAAACAGATTAATTTTGTAAATGCTGTTTCTTAATAAACAACAACTAAATCGACCGTAAGGAAGCGTTTACAAAATCACGAGGAGGCGATTTCATTAAATCAACGTATTTGGAAAGCTCTTACTAATTAAAAGGGGGCAATCATGGAAAATTTGAGCAAATTAAACACGCTATTGTTAGGTTTGCAGCATGTTTGTGTAATGTATGGAGGAGCGGTAGCTGTTCCACTAATCGTCGGTCCTGCAATCGGCTTGACACAAGAACAGATCATATACCTGATCTCGTTTGATTTACTCGCCTGCGGGATAGTCACCTTGCTTCAAGTTATTGGCGGTAAAGGATTTGGTATAAGATTACCGGCCTTAATGGCTGTTTCTTTCATCGTGGTTGAGCCAGTAATAGCCATAGGATCAGTCCATGGTATAACCGGGGTTTTAGGCGCAGTTATGGTATCTGGAATAATTGTTGCTATTTTATCAGGGTTAATCGGTAAATTGATACCCTTTTTCCCACCAATTGTTGCAGGTTCCGTCATTTTAATCATAGGCGTGTCATTAATGCCAGTTGCCATGAAAAATGCAGCGGGCGGAAGCGGTTCCCCCACCTTTGGAGATCCTATGAATCTAATGCTAGCCTGTTTTACCCTCCTGTGTTTCCTTTTGTTGAATACACTTACCAAAGGTTTCATGAAAGCGGTTTCAGTTCTTTTCGCCATGGTTCTTGGTACTATATTGGCTGGTTTTCTAGGTATGGTCGATACCTCTGGATTTACAGAGGCCAGCTGGTTTACAATGGTGACTCCTTTCTATTTTGGGGTACCCACCTTCGACTTTTCATCTATTATCACTATGACTATCATATCTTTAATCATTGCTGTTGAAAGCATAGGGGTCTTTTTGACACTCGGGGAAGTATGCGGGAAGGAAATAACCGAAAAAGATGTGGAAAAAGGGCTCCGTGCAGAAGGAATGGGGAGCTTCATAAGTGGTATCTTCAACTCTTTCAACCATTCTACCTTCTCACAAAATGTTGGCTTGGTCTTGCTGACAAAGGTAACTCAGCGCTCGGTAGTAATCACGGCAGGTTGCATTCTAATCACTCTGGCTTTTGTGCCTAAGGTTGCCGGTCTTACGACGATGATCCCTTTACCCGTTCTGGGCGGGGCTATGATACCAATGTTTGGAATGCTTCTATCTGCAGCTTTGGGGATGGTAGCCAAAGCTGACTTAAGCAAACCTTCCAATCAATTGACGATTGCACTTGGAATAGGAGTCGGTCTAGCAATCAAGGGGGTCCCGGAAGCATTCGATAAATTCCCGGAAACAGTCCAATTAATATGTGGAAATGGAGTGGTAATGGGTACAATAACACTGGTTGTGTTAAATGCCATCCTGAATGGAAAATCAAATCCATCTATTACACACCATCATTCCATACCCGATATTCAACCAAGTATAAGCCAGAATATTAATATACACCCTTAGAAAGTAGCGGACAAGGCAATCTCTAAGGGTGTCTAGTTGGCTAGGTTGCCCAACACTTTTAATTATAACCTTATTCAGGGAATTTTCAAACAAATAATACAAGCACCTTGCAACAGCCTATTTAATAGGTAAGCAAGGTGCTTTTTTTTACTCAATTAGGGCGATGGCTCTTCGACTTGTTTCATTTGAAAAGAGAGCGATATACCCCTCCTGGTGAATCATCCCCGAAATTCTCGAGAAAGATGTGGGAAATGACCTTTTTTTGAGTCTATTTTCAAGGGGGCCCTTAAATTGTAATTTTTTTTATAAAGGCTGATTTCGTAAAGATTGTTGCTTAAGATTGCGGCAGCAACCTAGGAATTGAAGTAAAACCAATCTTAAGTTAAGTATACAACTTCACCTTTTAAAAAAAGAACCAACTACATCCGTTCTAACCAGGAGCAAAAAGTTAAATGGTCATATTTCATTACTCTTAATCATAAGGAACAAGGAGAACATTTATTAGGGGGGGCTTTATGAGAACAAGATATAGAAGATGGACAGAATATCCTTACCCAGGGGAGAGTATCCCACCTAAAGGTTCTCCAGAGGCAGGAAATTGGCCGATGTTTTTTATTTCAAGAGGAAGAGACAATGATTTCCTGGACCCCTTTCATCAACGTATTATTTGGCGAACTAAAAATCCGATAGATATTGATTGGGAAACTGAGTTATTCATTGTAGAGGAGACATTAAAGTCATTAACTTCTCAGCAAATACGCATCGCACAATATTGGGGAACAGGTGAATTAACTGCGAAAATTACTACACTAATTTTCAATTTATCTAAAAAGTATAAGCTGGGATCACCGAGTGTTGCCAGGGTACAGGCATATTTCCACGCTGCTATGAATGATACCTTTGTTATGACGTGGTTTTTCAAGTATCATTGGGATGTTGCACGTCCAAATCAATATGGCAGAAATCTATCTACTGTGTTGTTTACCCCCCGTTTTCCAGCTTACCCTTCTGCACACGCTACTGTGGCGGGATGCGCAGAGGCAGTATTAAGTTATATTTTCCCTCAAGAGTCATCAGAAATTAAAAAATTAATGGAAGAAAGTGCTCAATCCCGTTTGTACGCTGGCGTACATTTTAACGAAGATAACATTGAAGGCTTACGGTTAGGCAGACAAATTGGCGAGGTAGTCGTAAGTTTATTAATGGTACAAAATCTAAATACGCTTCAATAATATTTTTGGTTCAGGTTCAGGTTAAGCTAACCTGAACCTTAGTAGCATAAAGAAAGAGCTGCATTAAAGTCAGCCCCGATCTTCAGCTAAAGCCCCCCCCAAGGAACATCCTATTTATCACTTTCGGTGCTATTTTGCTAATTTTGCTCATCCACCTATAAAAACCAGCTACCTTCACCAATGACTTTTTACTTTGTCATCGCTGATTGCCGTAGCTCTTCAGAATAAGCTGTGCAAAAACTTTTTCACAGGAATTCAATTATTTTATATTGAATTACTAGAAGAATTTTATACAAGAAGAAGGAGGATTATAGTGGGGATAAAAATTGACGAATACGAACTTCTTGACATAGATTCAGGCCCTTATGGAATAACTGATGGAAAAGATGGTGCGCTATGGTTTACACAACATAAAGCAAATCAAATTGGTCGAATGACTGTTAACGGTGAAGCCACTCATTTCGTTGTTCCTACACCCAATGCAGGTGTGCTATCTATAATCTCCACAACTCAGGCTGATGTATGGTTTACGGAAAATAGGGCGAATAAAATTGGAAAACTTACAGTAACAGGTGAAATCATCGAATATACTCTCCCGAGTCCAAATTCAGCACCTTTTGGAATAACTGAAGGACACGATGAAGACATTTGGTTTACTGAAATGAATGGAAATAGAATAGGGTTAAATTTTACCATCAGGTGAAATTATTCAGTATGATTTACCGATTCCTGGCTCCTACCCCTCTTTTATTGTCGCTGGACCTGACGGTGACATTTGGTTCGCTGAGGAATGCAATAAGATAGGTCGGCTAAGTTTATTATAAAAATCCTGAAAGGCAGTGGATATCCATGGAATCAAATAAGCAACATGGTCCAAATCCTAAAGATAAATATCCGATTAAAGGAAATCGCGTCGTGCAATTTATAAAAAATACAATTACTAGACCAAACATTATTGTGGGTGAATACTCATATTACGATGCAAGAAATGGTGAATCTTTTGAAGATCAAGTGTTATATCACTACGAATTCTTCGGTGATCGACTTGTCATCGGGAAATTTTGTGCCATAGCACCTGGTGTAACGTTTATTATGAATGGAGCTAACCATAGAATGGATGGTTTTTCAACCTACCCATTCAATATTTTCGGACACGGTTGGGAGAAATATACGCCAACGTTAGATCAGTTGCCGTTTAAAGGTGATACCGTAATTGGAAATGATGTTTGGATAGGAATGGATACTGTCATTATGCCAGGAATAAAAATAGAGGATGGTGCAATTGTAGCAGCCAAATCGGTTATTACCAAAGAGGCACCTTACACGATCTTTGGAGGAAATCCGAAAAGAAACTTAAAACCCGCTTTTCAGAAGAAACTATTAACGAATTGCTGGAAATTAAATGGTGGGATTTAGATATTGATATCATTTCAGCCCATATTGATGTGATAGTAAGTGGAGATATGGAGAGTCTAAGAAATTTAAAAAATAAAATATGACAAAGTAACAACTTCCGAGAATCCGTGTTTGGCAGAAAAAGAATCATTTTCTTGTTCTACAAACGTACACTTTAGTGGAGGAAAAATCACAGAAATGATCAAACTTTTTATAATAGAATCATTCAATTGAATATGTTTAGAGCTTGTTTTGATCAATCTTTTAAAACACGCTCTTTCTTTTTGTTTGTTTTGTCGCTTTTTTATCACCGAATGCCAAACTTCGGTATTTTGTATGATAAGCAAATCCCAGCAAAAAAAGCCGTTTCCTGTACGTTAGGAAATGACTTTTTTTATTTCTCTTGCTGTGCTAAAGATTGATCAAAATTTCTAGTAATTTAGTTTACTTATTTTTAGATCCTTAATTAACTACGCACCCGTTAATTCATTAAGAAAAAGCTCCGATCCTAAACTAAAGCACCTGTTAGTTCAAAAAAAACTGATTTCGTAGAGAAATTGGTTATTTTATTTTTTACTTCCCTGAGACCAGATAACCACTGGAATCAATAATAAAGATAATAACCCTCCAATAAATGATAATGTTGTATAACTTGAACCAGCCACAATCATTCCAGATAAGGCTCCACCAGAAGCTCCTGATAATGCAATTAAAACATCCACTGTACCTTGAGTTTTAGCTCGAGTTGAAGTTTCAGTTGAATCAACAATAAGAGCAGTCCCACTTATTAAACCAAAATTCCATCCTAATCCAAGTAAAGAAAGAGCAATTACTAGGAGAATCATAGAATCACCTGGTGCAATCGCTGATATTAAACCTGCCAGAAGCAACGTAGCTCCAGAGGCAATAGCCATAGCAGTACGACCAAACTTATCAACAAGGACACCTGTAACCAGTGAAGGGAGATACATTGCACCTATATGAAATCCAATAACAAGACCTATTTCACCCAAGTTATGTCCATGATGCCTCATATGAACTGGTGTCATTGTCATAATAGCCACCATTACAATTTGAGTAAGGACCATAATTGTCGCACCAACAATAATACCTCTTTTGTTTTCTATTTGTTCAGTATCAGTCGAATGTTCTATTCGATTACTTTCTTGGTTGGACGCTTCTATTGTTCTTGCTATAACTAATGGGTCTGGGCGAAGCATAACGAAAAGTACAAGACCTGCTAAGATAAATGCTGCTGCTGATAAAATGAAAGGACCAGCAAGTGATGGAATGCCAATAGAAAGAGCAAAATCCCCCATTACATTCACTAAATTTGGACCTACAACTGCACCAAATGTTGTAAACACCATAGTAATACTAATGGCAGTAGCCCGCTGTTTATTGTTTGCTAAGTCCGTACCAGCGTAACGAGCTTGTAAATTTGTCGCTGTTCCTGCACCATAAATAAGTAGGGAAGCAAATAAAAGGAAAACGCTATTTATGATAGCTGCAGTTATGACTCCTATTGCTCCAAGTCCACCTATCATAAAACCAGCTGTTAGACCTGTACGACGACCGTAACGTTGAGAAAGTCTCCCTACGATTAAAGCAGCCCCTGCAGACCCTAAAGTAAATAAACCCGAAGGAATTCCAGCAAATGCATCTGTGCCAAGCATTTGTTGTGCAAGAAGTGCCCCCACCGTAACTCCAGCTGCTAACCCAGCACCACCAAAAATTTGTGAAATACTTATAATAATTAATGTACGTTTGTATAACATTTTTTGTTTTTCTTGATCTACATAACCCTGGTTCATTTGATATGTTTTACTAGTCATTTGTTAAGACCTCATTTATCATTCTGTAATTTCTTCCAATCATGTACACCTTCCTCTAAACGAAATGCATTAACACCTTTGGATCTTAAAAGTTCAACAGCTTCCCTGACATTATACAGTAACAACCACGACAATAAGCAACTACATCACAATTGCTTGGTAAAGTTGAATGTTTCTCGCTTAACTCTTCAATCGGCATAGAAACTGCACCAGGAATATGAGCTTCTTCATATTCACCATAGGTCTTACATCCAACAATATACCTTCATCTTTATCCATCCATTCTTTAAGTTCTGAAAGTGAAACCCCATCCATGCCAAGAACTCTTGCTTAATTTGTTGAACCTGTACAAACTGTTTTTCTGATAATGTATGCAAGGAACCCTTGAATTTTCAAGGATACGATATCAAATAAAAAGTTAATGATCAAAGTAGGGATTAGAATGGATATAAGTCCTGGTATTTCTTGCACAACAATTGCTCCTTAATGGAATTAGATTATAAAAATTTGTGTCCTTAAAAGATTTATTAAAACTACCTAATTTTAACAAAAATGAGTGTGTTTGTGTAAATATCAAACTGTGAAGTACATATACACTACGCTTATTGAACTAAATTAGACAATAAATTAAATTTATCGATTTATATTCTTTGTCATACCAATGGTAAACTTCTCAAATCCAAAAGTTTCATAATATGATTTCAAACCTTCTACACACATAAGTTGAGGAATTATTCGATTTTGCTCACAATGTTCAATTATTCGATTCAACATTTCTTTGCCGATTCCTTTGGACTGGTAGCTCGGTAGTACACACACTCCACATACAATTCCAGTAATCACACCATCTGAAATAACACGTCCCATACCCACTAACTGTTGTTCATTAAAAGCATATATTGCATACCAACTTTGATTGCACATTTGTTTCAAATCATTAACAGTTAATTTAAGTGAATTCCAGCCTAAAGAATCATATAAGGTTATTAATTGCTTAAAATTTTCAGGGGGTTCTATTGTATAATGTATAGTTCTTTCCATATAAGCCTCCTTGAATTTTTGTATCTTACAGCTTTATATCAATAAATTTGTATACTTTTTTACATATCCCCTTCTACAAACCTTCCCCTTTAGCTCATAAGAAAAAGAGCTGCTGAGGCAACTCCTTATAGAAGTAAAGCACCGTTAGTTCTATATGAAAAGCGAAACTTCTTCAAGAATCGCACCCATACCAATTAATGAAGAACTCCTTCCTGAAGGTGGCAGATGAGTGCAAAAATATTTTGCAATCGACACACAAAAATTATTCATGCAAAAAAAATTGGCAGTCTATAGTTTCTAAAACTCTTTTAAAGCTGCGAATTACCTTGAGAAAAGAAGTTGGCCCGATACTTGCATTGTAGATTGATAAAGATTTAAAAACTTAGGAGGTACACACATATGACGTTAATCAAAAAGGTTTAAAAATAAGGAGAATCAAAACCGGATTTGGTTAAAATTTTATTCCACTACTCAGAAAAAGAAGTTGCTGAAAAACTGCGCAAAGTTAATGGTCGATTTATCATTCTAAAGGAAAAACAAATTTATAAAATTTTTTATTGGAGGCCTATTATGTGGGTAATCACTGTTCATTCAAAGAACAACATTAAAATATATGAGTTTGACTCTGAAAAAGAAGCTAAAGATGCTTTCAGGAGGATGCAAGGTTGTAAAATCCTAACAGAAGTAATTTATTTTAATGATCATGAATTAGTTAACGTATAAAAATTCAGAATTTTTCGCTAATAAGCACCTTGTTCAAAATCGAATGATATGAAAGAGAAAGTTTCACTATTTTAGGAATGAGTAATTACAGCAATGGATATAAAGGGGTTTATAAATTAAAGGGGAGATATGTTAATGGAAACTAAATACTGTAAAGAATCAAGAGTTATAAGAACAAGCCGGATTTTTCCAAATGATGTAAAAAATCATAATACTTTGTTCGGTGGCCGTTTGATGAGTCACTTGGATCAAGTATCCTCAACTTCTGCAGCGCGTCATAGCCGTAGGGAATGTGTAACTGCTTCAACAGATTCAGTTGATTTTTTACATCCAATTCAAACAACAGATGCAGTCTCCTTTGAATCTTATGTAACATGGACAGGCACCTCATCGATGGAGGTTTTCGTTAAAATTATTGCAGAAGACTTAATTAGCGGTAAACGTAAAATCGCAGCAACTGCACTATTAACTTTTGTAGCACTTGATCAACATAACCGGCCAACACGTGTTCCACAAGTCATTCCTGAAACAGAAGAAGAGCGAAAGTTACATGAAACCGCACCTGATCGAGCAAGAATTCGTAAGGAAAGGAAACAAAACAGTAAGGAATTGGCTGCATTTTTAACTACAAATTATCCCTGGGAACATATAGTTCATGCTAAGCTTCTTAACGGATAAGGGTAAACCAATCTACGAAAAATAAAAATAAAAATCTTCTGAGCCTTTACTCCCGTGAGCAGAGGCTTTTTTCTTCTATTGATAACGATTAACATTATATTCTTCAATAATTAGTTCGGCGCATTACCTCAACAATTCCACTTACGGGACATTTCATCACCTTCTTATTCTCTTTAGATGCAGTTGAATGGATTTAACATCCCCTTCCTTAGCTTGTTTAACGTTGAAGTACTTGGAAATTTCACATTAACAAAGGTTTAATCGAATTCAGAGAGGTATACAAGAAGAAGATATAAGGGAAACAAATCATTATTTTGGACGATAATTTATGTATCCCCCAAAAAAAATTTTAGTTTTTTGAGGGATAGTTTTAAAGTCACATATGTTTACTTTTTTTTTCTTTCCTGAGCTTTTAATGCTATTTTTTCAAGTCCATTATTCGCAAATTCTACATCCGTTTTAGGTAAAGCATTATTATTCTTAAATTGCTTATTCTTATTTTTAGACATTTTTTCACCACCCCTGTAGATTGATTTAGTTATACAACTTGGATGCCAACATTAATAAATACACTATGTTATTTTCCTTTTTCGTTATCGGCAACCAGTATTTTTAGTTTGCGTTCTTTTTTGCAGGCTATGCTATTTGAGATTCTTCTTCAACTTTACTACCCCTTTAGTATTTAAACACCAGCAATAAGATTTAAAAATTTCATCGAAACCACCTCATGAATTTAACTAACCATTATTTCTAATAACCGTTTTAGAGGAACTGAATATCAATGGTCTTACCGGACATTTGTTTACGAATGAATGCAGCAAGACATGTTCGTTCAACGAGAATTTCTAAAAAAACCGTATGCTAAATTTAGCATACGGTTTTTTTAACAAAGAAAAACGAATTTTTAATTCATTAAATGTGTGACATAGCCTTCTGGATGTAGTCGGAAAGCTGTTTATTATTTAAGCCAATAACGTTCAGCTGCTTTGGATACCTCAGGATCCCCGTCAACTTATTGACGAATTCATTCCATCGTTTTTTGCCGGCAACCTTACTATACAACCTGACACTGTGTTAGGCTCAAGTCCTTTTAGTTATTTTCATTAAAAAGTTTTATCTATCCAATCAACACTTTATATCAGTCTTTTAACTTTAAGAAGTAAGCCATTTGATATTTTATTGAATTACCCTAAAAAGCTTATTTCATTTGTTGCATACAGAAAACGCTGCCATAAAGACAGCTCCAAGCTTAAGCTAATACACCTGTTAGTTTTATAAACTTATTGTTGAGTTGACACAAACTGTGAAGGAGGGATCAGAGTGGAGAATATCATTAGAGAAGAGAGAAAAACGCAAAAAAAGGCGTTCAATTTAATCATTTTTATTGATTTTACCGTCGTTCCCCTTGTCAATACCAGTAGCGTTATTAAATATTTGCGGAAACAAGTTTAACCCCTGATCCATAGCATTCATTGAATCTGCTTTTTGGCCAAGTTTTTTTGACTTTTCTTGTTTTTTTATTTTTTCCGCCTCCTAAAATTAGGATTCGTAGTAAATAAAAAAATATTCCAAAGTAATTTAAATACAGTTCGAATAAACTATGCTACTTGAACTAAACTGCCCCTTTCTGCATAACAAAAGGGTTACCTCAGCTACCTTCCTTATCGAGGCACCTGTTAGCGAGCATTCGTAAGAAATAATAAATTTACCGTGGGAATTCTATTAGACATATTGTTGAGTTGGCACAACTGTACGTCCGTTTAATAAAGAAGTAGTTTAGTGGAAGTAAGGTGATTAATAAAGCTTAGGCTTTTTACTTGGAATATAGTAAAAAAGCAGTGAGGGATTTCACCTCACTGACATGTTCCTTTATTTTGTTAAAATCTTCGTGTGCCGTTTTCGAAAATTAATTGAATTATTTTCACTAATAAAAGTTGAACCTAAAAGGAGTGTGCCACCTATGATTTGAACAATTGTCATTTTTTCCTGTAAGATTACAGCAGAAATCAGTATAGCTACAAAAGGATCTACATAGCTTAGCATAGCAATATTTTGTCCCTTTAACTTTAGCATCCCAGAAAAAAATAACCAAAAGCCAATACCAGTGTTAACAACGCCTAAGAGTATTATAAAAGGAATGGAAGATCTTGATACTTCCAAGATACCAAATCCCTCAGTGAATAATACATAGGGAAAGAGAAGTAAAGCAGTTGTTCCAAGTTGAATGATTGTAATCTCTAACATGCCCATGTTTCGAATGAATTTATTTAATAACATTAAGGCTGCGTAAAATGCAGCCGCAACTAACCCGAAAAGGATTCCAAATAGATCATCTTTACCAGAGGCGCTAATGCCGTTTCCAATAATCAATAACATACCTAATATCGCAACACCAATACAAACAATCTTTTTAATTGGTAAAAGCTCCTTAAGTACAAATGGTGAGAGAACCATGACAAACACTGGCGCAAAATAATACCCCAGTGTTGCATTAGCGAGTGTTGTATGATCGTAGGATTGATAAAGAAAAATCCAATTCCCTCCCAATGCGATCGCAGAAAGAAAAAGGGTAGAAGTATTACCTTTCACCAATTTCCATGGAATGGATTTCTTCATAATGAAAAATACAAACACTAAAAATAGACACCCAATTGAACTACTTAGAAAAGCTGTTTCACTCGAAGATAAATCAATGTATTTTACAACTAAACCCATTGTACCGAAAATAATCATTGATAATATAAACTGAATTTTAGATTTCATGTCTACTCCTTCGAATCTGCGAAACAGCTTATATATTTCGCAGATTCTTAATCTGTTTTATATATAAGCGTATATAAAGGAGTAAATGGTGGTGGTGGTGATGTCGAAACGGGCTTTGTAATGTATGGATTTATAAATGATATTGGCATAATAAGCCTCCTGATTATTCAAATGTAAGATTTATTAATAATACAATTATAATCTTATTTTTTGAATTGGTTATTTTAAGAATAGTGGTTTCATTAAACATTTAGAAGGTAAATATATTTATTAGTGGTTTTGGTGTGGTTGATTTAATTATTTTTTGTTTCCTTTAGTTACAAACATATTGTCTCTTTATTTAGTTCACGATGTAATACATCACCCATACGCTTCATGCCTTCAATGATTTGGTCTTCAGGCATATTCGAGTAATTTAAACGTAAAGTGTTCTTCTGTGTGCCATTTGGAAAGAATGGAACACCAGGAACACAAGCAACATTATTTTTCAAGCACTCTGTAAATATATGTTTGGAATCAACCCCCTCTGGGAGCTCAACCCAAATAAACAAACCACCTTCTGGCTTACTGTAAGACAAATTTTCCGGAAAGAATTCTTTTATGCATTTTAACATTTTTGTACATCTTGCTTTATATACTGCTTTGATTTTTTTAATATGCTCTTCCATCTCGTAAAGTTCCATATACTTAGCTGTTATCCTTTGAGCAAAGCTGTCGGTATGTAAATCAGCTGTTTGCTTGAAAGCCACGTACTTATCAATAAACGATTGATCTGCACAAATCCATCCAATTCGCATGCCTGGAGTGAAAATTTTAGAGAACGTGCTCATATAAATTACTCTGTTCTCTGTGTCAAAATGTTTCACTGGCGGGATTCCCTCTCCAGCAAACCTAATAGCTCCATAAGGATTATCTTCTACAATCAGTACATCGTATTGATTAGCAAGTTCGATCATTCTTTTACGTCTTTGAAGTGTTAATGTACGACCTGTAGGGTTCTGGAAATCGGGAATAGTATAGATGAATTTTGCGCCAGGATGCTCTTGCAGTTTCCGCTCTAGCTCTTCCATTATCATCCCATCATTGTCCATGGCTACTTCCACAAATTGTGCATTGTATGATTTAAATGCATTAATGGCTGCAAGATAGGTTGGGCTTTCACAAATAATGGTATCTCCTTCGTTGATAAATAATCTTCCAGTAAGATCTATTGCTTGCTGGGACCCTGAAGTGATAAGAACATTGTTAATAGCAGAGTTAATCCCAATGGCTTTCATCCTTTGACAAATAGCTTCTCTCAACGGACCATAGCCTTCAGTAGTACTATATTGAAGAGACGCCGCGCCCTCTTCATTCAATACAACATTGCAAGCAACTTTAAGGGCTTCAACAGGAAACAGCTCCGGAGCTGGAAGTCCTCCCGCAAAAGAAATGACTTCTGGCCTTTCTGTTACTTTTAAAATTTCACGGGTCTCAGAAGAATTAACTAGACGGGCCCTCTCAGCAAATTTATTTTCCATTTGTAAACATTCCTTCCTTTAACATTTCAATTTTTTTACCTACCACTTTTAATTTTATTGGAATATTCAGATTTTTTAATAAAGGGATAAGCCTATGACACCAAAATTATATTTTCTTTCATCCCCAACTAAGTTTGAATTATCATAACACGTAAAAAAAAAGCCATACAATATAATTATTGTATGGCAAACAATATTTATTTTACATTTCAATTATTTTTCTTAGTATTATAAGAGCTCTTTCAAGTTCCTCTCTCGTTTCTGGAGCACAAATCCCCACACGTACGGCATTTGCTGGTGCGACATTACCTACCGCAAATCGCCCTCCACTATATACCTGTACACCTTGTGCTGCAGCTAGTTGTTCAAATTGGTCACCTGTATACTGATGCGGCAAATGTAACCAATGAAAAATCCCTGTTTCTTCACCTAAACAGTTCTCTTTACCTAAATATTGATTAACCAACTGATTGCGAGCTTTTGTTTCCTCTTTATGAAATGCAACAATGTTTTCAAACTGATTCGATACAATTACTCGTGATGCTAACTCAGCAAGAAGTGGGGATACGGAAATATTTAAATTATAAAGAGCTTTTCGAGTAGAATCCAGGTATTTTAAAGGAACTGCCACATAAGCAAGACGGAGTCCAGGTGCCATCGATTTAGATAAACTCGCTATATAAATCGTATGCTCAGGGGCATATGTCGCTACAGCTGGCAACACTTTTTCTTGGATTAAATGATACGCTCCATCTTCAATAATAAATAAATTATACTTTACAGCAATCTCAGCAATAGCCTTACGAGTTTCAACGCTCATCGTATAAGTCATCGGATTCTGGTAATCTGGAATAATGTATAATCCTTTAATATTTTCATTTTTACATGCATAAAGAAGTGCTTCCGGACTCATTTCATCAGATTCTGAACGAATTGGTACAAGCTGAATCCCCAGCATCGCGGCTGCTGTCTTTAAGCCTGGATATGTATGGTGATCTACACCAATTCGATCTCCATGCTGACAAAGGCCTGCAAGTGTTGCTGTGATGGCGTTTTGTCCGCCATTAGCAAGTAAGATATGTTCTCTAGTCGTTTCAAAACCGGCAAATTTCAATAATTTGACGCCTGCATCTTTTTGCCAAATCGCATCGCCTGGCCGACTGTATCCAAACCATCTCGCACAATCTGATTCTTGTAACATCGATTGCAATAAGTCAAATAAAGGTCCATACGACACACGATCTGGTAAAATTGCTCCCATTTCAATTAAATGCTTTGGCTTTTCTTCTGCAAGCAAATAAGCGTTCGAAATCGCATCATACGAAACATAAGTGCCACTACCAATGGTCGCACTGACCAGTCCTTTTAACTCAGATACTTTAAAAGCTTTCGAAATCGTACTTAGATTCACCTCTAAGTAATCCGCTAACTCCCTTTGTGGTGGAAGTTTCGTGCCAGGCACTAAGCGCCCCTCTATAATGTCATATTCTAACTGCTTAGCTAATGCCTGATAAATCGGTCTGTCTTCTCGATTTATTGTCGGCTTCCATGTCATTGGATAATCCTCAAACGAATTAACCGGCACATTCCTCATCCTTTTTCATACAATCAGTAATCATACAATTATAAAATTGTATGGCAACAAATTCAAATCCATAAATTCTTTTAAAATTTTTTACTAGTAGTGTGCGGAACGCTCGTGCCCTGGAATATTCACGCAGCATGGATATTCTGGAAAGGAACCCATTAGTGGAAGAAAAAACTATGGAGTTACTTGCAGACTCAGTGTTACCTTTTTTATCCATCATTAACATTCCTTATTAATAAAAGCATTACTCCTTCAACAATCCTGACATTTAGCTTAATAACAACTATTTCAAATTTTAGTCATTTGCACAATCATTTACTCCAGAATATGGCCCAATTAAAGATCAAACAGCACTTTACAACTATCCTGCCCGATAGTTCCATAAGATTAAAGACAGCTCTTATCTAAGAGGATACACGTTTGTTCAAGAATCTGAATAACATTTTTAAAATTAATAGCTTTTAATCACCAAATGCAAATATTATTTCTGTTTCGCAAACTAATTCTCCATCAACTGTAGCTATACCTTTACCTTTCCCTATAAGACCTTTTAATCTAGTGATTTCAACCTCAAGACGAAGTTGATCTCCTGGTTTTACTTGCTTTTTAAAACGACATTTATCTATACCTGCTAAAAGCCCTAATCGTCCTTCGTTTCCTTCTTTAGTTAACATCACAACTGAACTTACTTGAGCTAATGCTTCTACAATTAATACACCTGGCATAACTGGGTAATTGGGGAAGTGCCCGTTAAAAAAATTCTCATTTGCTGTAACATTTTTTATACCAACTGCTCTTTTTCCTTCTTCTAATTCCAAAATCCTATCCACTAAAAGAAATGGATAACGATGTCTAATTACTTCCTTAATTTTTTGAGTATCTAACATCATTAAAGCCCCCATAACAATACTATTTTATTAATATCTATTTATATTATCACTTGGTATTAATAGTTGGTACTAAAAAATTACCCTTATGCAACTATCCTGCCCCGTTAGTGTATTAAGAACAAAATAAAAAGGACCCTCGGTCCCTTAAAAATACTTTCTATACAAGTCTCTGCGAATTGCACCACTTAGATATGCATAAATTTTTGTGGTTTCACTTTTTTCATGCCCCATTAAATTTTGAATCACTTCTAGAAGCGCTCCATTATTCAATAAATTTGTGGCGTAACTATGTCTAAGCTGGTGGGGATGAATGCTCTTTTTAATGTCCGTTCTCTTTGCTACCAGTTTTATAATGTTTCTCGCTTGAGAAATACTCATTCGATGGGGTGCGCGTGTTGTCACAAATAGTGCTTCCTCATGATCTTTTCGCTCACTTAAATATCGCTTCAACCATATTTCACAACGAGTATTGAAATATACTTCTCGTTCTTTACGCCCTTTACCTAAAACGATTGCTGATTGATTAGAGAAGTTGATTGAGGCCCTATCTAGAGTTATTGCTTCACCAATTCTGCATCCTGTTGAATACATAAACTCAAATAAAGCATTTTCGAATGTTGTATGACAAGCTTCCCGCAAATGTTCAATTTCTTCTTCAGACAAGTATTTTGGTACCCTTAATTCTAATTTTGGTTCCTTGATTTTGGAAGCAGGATTTCCATTAATTAAATGTTCATCATGAGCCCATCTAAATAAAGATTTAATAAATCGAATTCTGTGACCCAGACTGGATGGCTTAAGCTTTTCAGCTGCTTTTCCCAGATAAACTTAAAGAGAATTAGTTGAAAGTTCTTGAATGGATATATTTCCAAAACTATTCACCAACAAGTTAAATTGGACATAATAGGCCTTTAATGTTTGTGGAGAATAACCTTGGATTTGCTTATCTGCCTTATATAAACCCCATACATCAGTTAAGATCCTATTTGTTTCTCTCCAATCTATACCATATTAATTGACAGTATAGACAAAAGAAGAACTATTATACTAGATTAGTAGATTTTTATATTAAGTAATAACACCTGTTAGCTAAAGAAGAAAAACTGCCTTAAAACAGGCTTTAATCTTCAGCTAACGCACCCGTTAATTTAAGTAGATTTTTTCACAAACTCCCCATATTACACTATTTATTAATAACAATTGATAATTTATAATTTGCATGCTCGTTTAAGTCTTCCAAAAATTGATTTAAAAGTTCATTTGATGGAAATTTGCATTCGAGAAGATAACAGCCATCTCCACTGATTTTATAGTTATTTATGATGTATTGTTCTTGTGTTTTTATGAACGACAGATAAGGTTGGTGATAAGTGCTTTGTGTAATGATAGTAATAAAAGCATGGATAAAACAACCTAATTTAACTTGATTAACTTTAATGGCATATCCCTCAATCACTCCATTATCCTCCAATTTAGCAACTCTAGATGCAGCTGCTTGACCAGTCAAATGGACTTTCTCCCCCAATTCTTTCATCGTGATTCGACTGTTTTTGGATAGTTCATGTAAGATACCCATATCCGTATTATCTAACATTTATTCAAATCCTTTCAATTATCAAGTCAAAGGGCCAAAAGACTTGATTTTATCTATGTATTTGCTAATTGTCCATAGTATAAACTATACGTATATTAAAGAATAGGAGCGATAAAGATGAATATTAAACAAATTCGAAATGCCACACTTGTTGTCGAATATGCAGGCAAAAAGTTTTTAATAGATCCGATGTTAGCTGAGAAAGGTACGTACCCACCGTTCCCAAATTCATTAAGACAAGATCAATTTAATCCTTTAGTTAGTTTACCAACATCGATTGAAAATATTATTCATGATATAGATGCTGTCATTGTCACTCACCTACATCTAGACCACTTTGATGATGTGGCCAAAGAGGTATTGCCAAAAGATATCAAAATGTTTGTTCAAAATGAGGAAGATGCTACAGAAGTTAGAAACGCCGGTTTCCAAAATGTAGAGGTTTTACAAGAAGATACAGTCTTTGAGGGTATCCAATTAATCAAAACAAAAGGCGAGCACGGAAGAGGAGAAATATTAAAACTTGCTGGATTAGTATGTGGCGTTGTCTTCAAACACTCAAATGAAAAAACGTTATATGTAGCTGGAGATACAGTATGGTATGACGCAGTCCAAGAAGTGATTGATACAAATAAACCAGAAATCATTGCTGTAAATGGTGGAAATAATCAATTCTTTGAAGGCGGTTCACTCATCATGGGGAAAGAGGATATATATGAAGTGTACAAGTCTGCCCCTAACGCTCAGATTATTGTGAGCCACATGGAAGCCGTCAATCACTGGACACTATCAAAAAAAGAATTAAAAAGCTTTCTTGATGAAAAGGGAATCTCTTCTACTGTTTTAATCCCAGATGATGGCGAATCATACTCATTATAGGTTGAAAAATGAACAAAAATATCATGAAGGGAGGAGATGAAAATGCAAACAAAATCTAAAGTGTGGACGAAAGATTTTATCATTCTTTCTTTAGTTAATTTTTTCTTAACATTAATATTCTTTTTATTAAATGCAACAATCACCCTTTATGCTTTAAATGAATTCAATGCATCTACAAGCCAAGCTGGTCTTGTAGCCGGTATTTTCATTATCGGGGCATTAATCGGTCGTTTGTTTACCGGGCCGTTCATGAATACAATTGGGCCAAAACGAATATTAATGATCGGGTTAATCTTTTTTACATTAACTACATTGTTATACTTTATAGATTACGGGATTTCCTTTCTCATAATGAGCCGGTTCGTAAACGGTATTACAGTGGGTATAGCGACTACCGTAATTGGTACGATTGTCGCCCTCACAATACCGGAATTACGGAGAGGGGAAGGAATTGGCTACTTTGCTGTAAGTACAGCACTGGCTACTGGACTCGGTCCATTCATTGGCCTTTACATGAGTCAGCATAAAAGCTTCGACATGATTTTTAGTTTCAGCCTTGTTTTAGGGATTATTAGCTTAGTAACCGGATTCTTCGTTAATATCCCTTTATCGAAAACAACGAAAATGAAACACGAAAATGTAGGATTTAAGCTTTCCGGCTTCATTGAGCCAAAAGCACTTCCCATTGGTATCATTATCCTTACGATGGCCTTCTGTTTCTCCGGTGTTCTTTCTTATTTAAATTTATATGCTATCAAGTTAGATTTAGTGGATACGGCAAGCTTTTTCTTTATTGTATATACAGCCTCTGTCTTGGTATCACGACCATTCACCGGCCGGTTGATGGACAGAAAAGGAGCAAACTTTATTATGTATCCGGCCTTTATCCTTTTTGGAGTCGGAATGCTGCTCCTCAGTTCAGCAAACAACAGTGTAACCTTCTTATTAGCAGGTGCTTTGATTGGTTTTGGCTTTGGTAACATTTTGTCAGTAGGTCAGACAATAGCAGTTAATTTGGCTGCACCTCACCGCATGGGCCTCGCCACAGCCACTTTCTTTATATCTTTTGACATAGGTAATGGATTTGGCCCTTCACTTCTTGGATTGGTCATTCCAACAACCGGTTATAATGCCCTGTATGCGATTTTGGGTATCGTCGTCTTTGCAACGTCTACCCTCTACTACTTCCTATACGGCAAAAAAGAACGTGCATATCGGTTACGTATGGCTGAATCAAGTTAATAAATGTTTGGCAAAGGACATCCTACAGCAATCTGGATGTCCTTTTAACTTAACTTTATATTTTAAGGAGGATTATATGCTTTCAAATTACCGAAAAATATTTAAGGAATTAAACGACGTTTTGAAATCGCACAGCAGTTTGCGATTTCAAAACGTGCTGTAAGCCAAGTATTATCAAAACTTGAAGCACAACATTTTATTAAACGAGAGAGCAATCCAAATAATCACCGTGAATTTTTCATCGTGTTAGCTGAAGAGGGATTGGCTTATCAAGCATTAATCGAGGAAGCCGACGAGGAATTTGTCGAGAAACATTATACGGATATCGAGCTAGAAAGTCTGCGAAATGTACTACAAACTATGAAGAAAGTGAATGCATCTATTTCAAAGTCCTTAAAATAGGATAGCGCCTGTATTGATGTCATTTGAGGAAATAATTCATCATGAATCGAAAAGAAAAAGTGTCTATCGCACTTGTATTATCTAGTTTATTTATTGCATATGTAGGGATTGGATTAGTAGTACCGGTCATGCCTTCCATCGCGGAGGAATTAAGTCTTAGTGGTGCTAATGTCGGATACTTATACGCTGTAATGGCCGTTGCTCAATTACTTGCCTCTCCTTTTACCGGCATTTGGGTTGATACAATCGGTCGAAAAAAAATGATTGTGATTGGCTTACTATTATTCTCGTTTTCTAAACTTTTATTTGGATTCGGAAACGAAACATGGGTACTGTTTGTTAGCCGACTATTAGGCGGCGTGAGTGAAGCCTTTATTATGCCGGCAGTAATTACGTATATTGCAGATAAAACAACGATGGCGAATCGAGCAAAAGCGTTAGGCTACCAATCGGCTGCGATTAGCTTAGGGTTTATTATTGGACCCGCAATCGGTGGGTTCATTGCAGAGCTGGGCATTCGTGCCCCATTCTTCTTTGCTGCTGCAATCTCATTTATCACTGCAATTGTCATTTTTATCGTATTAGAAGAGCCAATTTCAAAAGGGCAGCTTCAAAAAAATCGCGAATCGAATGTACGTCCACAAATTATTCAAGAATTTAAAAAGTCATTCAATCCGCAGTACTTCACGCCATTATTCATCGTGTTTGTACTTGCATTTGGACTTGCAATTTATGAAATGATGTTAAGCTTATTCGTTGATGAAAAGTTTGGTTTTACTGTACGTGATATTTCAATTATTATCACAGTCGGTTCCATTGCTGGGGTTGTTGCGCAAATATTATTCTTTGATAAGCTTGTATCGTTATTTGGAGAGAAATTGATTATTACTATGTCTCTATTATCGGCTGCGATTTTTATTTTTGTGACTATTTTAATTGACGGTTACTGGCTCATCATTGCCATTACAAGCATTGTATTCTTCTCTTGCGACATTTTACGTCCAGCTGTAACATCATTTTTATCAAAAATTGCTGGGGAGAATCAGGGCTTCATTGCTGGTATGAACTCTGCTTATACAAGCTTAGGAATTATATTAGGCCCTATCGTTGGTGGTATTTTATTTGATATCCATATCGATATACCGTATATATTTGCAGCAATTATACTTATAATCGCCTTTATAATTTCAACAGTAAAACTAAAGAAACCTACTTTTAATTAATTCCCTTTGGAAGTCCACTACCTCTTAAAAGATAATGGAAGAAAAGTAACTGCGTCATTCAGCCCTGCAGATGGTTCAGTTTCCCTTACTGTTGGTAGAAAATAATGCCTCAACACACAAAAAGCTAAGAGAAAATTTTCTTAGCTTTTTGCTAATCTTTATTCCATAAACTGGACCAAATGTTGAATAAAGATCAAAACAACTATCCCTGCCCCGATAGTTTCATAAAATCGAGTAGGAGGAGGCGCCTAGCCTCCGACCTCTCACACCACCGTACATACCGTTCGGTATACGGCGGTTCAGTTTAAGTCTGACGTAGTTTTGTATATCGTTCATATAGATTGACTAACCCAT
>NZ_JAUUTW010000043.1 GCF_030676415.1 Peribacillus frigoritolerans
GTTCGTCCTGAGCCAGGATCAAACTCTCCGAAGAAATGTTTGACTTGCTCATTTGCTTTTTTGATAGTGTGTGCTCACTTAAAATTTAACGTTGGCGCTTTGTTTTGTTCAGTTTTCAAAGAGCAATAATGGAGCGGGTGAAGAGAATCGAACTCTCATCATCAGCTTGGAAGGCTGAGGTTTTACCACTAAACTACACCCGCATTTAATTTTTAAATATTTTCAGAAAGAATGGTCGGGAAGACAGGATTCGAACCTGCGACCCCTTGGTCCCAAACCAAGTGCTCTACCAAGCTGAGCTACTTCCCGTAAAATATGGTGCGCCCGGCGGGAGTCGAACCTACAACCTTCTGATTCGTAGTCAGATGCTCTATCCAATTGAGCTACGGGCGCTAATTTCTATGATGTTATTGGTGCGGCCGAGAGGAGTCGAACCTCCACGGGGTTTCCCCCACTAGGCCCTCAACCTAGCGCGTCTGCCATTCCGCCACGACCGCGAAAGCGACTTTGTAAGTTTAACACCTTTTCAACTTGATGTCAAGAAGAAAAATATCAGTGCGGGTGAAGGGACTTGAACCCCCACGCCTTGCGGCGCCAGATCCTAAGTCTGGTGCGTCTGCCAATTCCGCCACACCCGCGAAAACAAATGGTGAGCCATGAAGGATTCGAACCTTCGACCCTCTGATTAAAAGTCAGATGCTCTACCAACTGAGCTAATGGCTCTAAATAAAATGGCTGGGCTAGAAGGGATCGAACCTTCGCATGACGGAATCAAAATCCGTTGCCTTACCGCTTGGCTATAGCCCAATAATCAAATACTGATTAACAGCCAGATTAATATTATATCACGATAATATTATTTTGGCAAGAGTTTTTTTGAAAAAATGGCGGTCCCGACGGGAATCGAACCCGCGATCTCCTGCGTGACAGGCAGGCATGTTAACCGCTACACCACGGGACCAGTATTTTGATTATATATAAGAAAGTGACCCATACGGGATTCGAACCCGTGTTACCGCCGTGAAAGGGCGGTGTCTTAACCGCTTGACCAATGGGCCTTGATATAGAATGTGTAACTGGCGGAGAAGGAGGGATTTGAACCCTCGCGCCGCTTACGCGACCTACACCCTTAGCAGGGGCGCCTCTTCAGCCTCTTGAGTACTTCCCCAAAAAAATGGCTCCGCAGGTAGGACTCGAACCTACGACCGTTCGGTTAACAGCCGAATGCTCTACCACTGAGCTACTGCGGAATAATGAAAATTGGGTTCCTTTTTCACGCTCAAGGACCTTAGTGTTTGTCGTTTAGAACAAGTTGTTATCTTGTCGACTCTTATGATTATAAAGAGGTTACAACTTAAAGTCAAGGGTTCTTTTGTGTTTTTTTATATTTTTGTTTTTTGCTCCTTAAACCCTTGGTAAATCAATGTTCCACGACATTTACCACAAACGAAACGGGTAGTGTCTATTCTTTTTTTTCTTATATATACCTGCTGACAGTCTTCACATTTATATTGAATAGTATTCATCTTTTTCTTTAATTGGTTAGATGGCAGCGGCTCGCAAAATCTCGGTGCCCCCACTTTTTTGAGTAAATGCTTAAAGTCCGCATCACGATGCTGGTACCCTTTCTTCTCGATGTGCAGGTGATAATGGCACAGTTCATGCTTAATGATCCCAATCATTTCTTCCACACCGCGTTCATCAAGATACTTCTTATTGATTTCTATATTGTGTGAACGGAGCAAGTATCGTCCTCCTGTTGTTCGGAGACGCGGGTTAAAACTGGCTTGGTGTCTAAAGGCCTTTTTAAAGTCTTTCATCGAAATTTCTTCTACTAGTTTTTGCAATTGCCGATTATCCATTTCCCCCTCCCTTTCCTTGGTAACATGACAACCCATTATAACATAGACTAATAATACAATAGGAAACTAAGGGAGGAAAAGCTATGCCTAATTGGTTCCAGAATCAAATCCGCAAAGCCTTTTATGAAAAGGATTATTATCAAGTGAAGATGTTGAATCAATGTTGGTTTTTTTATCAAAAAAAAGAAAGCCTCAGGTTATAGATTCAACTTTGTTCCAAATATAAATACATCACTTCAAAAAAACCCCTTCTAATATAGAAGGAGCTTTCCTTAGGCTAGTTTTGATCCTTTGGCTCGAGCATCGTTAAAGATACCCTTTGCTTTTGGGAGTCAACCAGTTCGACCCAAACCGTCACAACATCCCCAACGGCAACTACATCCAATGGGTGCTTTACAAACCGGTTGCTCAGTTTAGAAATATGCACCAGTCCATCCTGTTTAACACCGATGTCCACAAACGCACCGAAATCCACAACATTCCTCACTGTCCCTTGTAATTCCATCCCAGTTTGCAGATCCTCCATTTTTAGTACATCCTGCTTAAGCAGTGGCTTTGATAATTCATCCCGAGGATCTCTTCCCGGTTTCATCAAATCATCTATGATATCTTTAATCGTAATTTCCCCAATTTCCAATTCATTGACCAGATCAGCCGGATTTAGTTTACCTAACTCTTCATTCAGTGCATCACTGCCTAAATCCTCAGATGTGAATCCCATTTTCTTCAATAATTTATTCACGGCACTGTAGTTCTCAGGATGTATCGCGGTTTGATCTAAAGGTTCATCTCCATTAATGATACGTAAGAACCCTATACATTGTTCATATGTTTTGGCACCAAGCCGGGGAATCTTCTTTAATTCCTTCCTGCTTGAAAACTTCCCATCCACTTCCCTTTTCTTTACAATATTTTGAGCAACCGATTTTGATAAACCAGCTACATACTGTAATAGAGACGATGAAGCTGTATTGACATTCACTCCCACCTGGTTAACAGCTGTTTCTACTACAAAGGTGAGGGATTCCGTTAACTTTTTCTGGGACACATCATGTTGATACTGACCTACCCCTACGGATTGGGGATCAATTTTAACAAGTTCAGCAAGGGGATCTTGAAGCCTTCTGCCTATCGAAACGGCACTTCTCTGTTCTACTTGAAGATCCGGAAACTCTTCACGGGCAATATCCGAGGCTGAATACACACTGGCTCCCGCTTCATTAACAATGATATATGAAATATTCGCTTTCACTTCTTTTAAAATATCTGCGATGAATTGCTCTGATTCACGTGAAGCCGTACCATTGCCGATTGCCACGATCTCAACCGAGAACCGCTGAAGTATTTCGATCGTTTTTTCACGGGCAGCATTAAGCTTCGCAACAGGAGGATGCGGATAGATTACACTGATATCGAGTACCTTTCCGGTTTCATCAATGACAGCCAACTTACAGCCAGTCCGATATGCCGGATCTAAGGCTAGGACCACTTTCCCTTTAAGCGGGGGCTGCAAGAGCAGGTTCCGGAGGTTTTCAGAGAAAATATGGATAGCTTGATCCTCAGCTTTTTCCGTCAGCTCTTTTCTGATTTCCCGTTCTACAGAAGGCATGATCAAACGCTTAAGTCCATCCTCAATCGCAGATTTAAGAACAACCTGGGCTTCAGATTTGTTATTTTTAATGATTTTCCGTTCCAGATGACCAATGATGATTTCAGTCCGAGGCTGAATGGAGATTCGTAAAACCTCCTCCTTTTCACCTCTATTTAGCGCCAACACCCGATGTGGTACGATTCTTTGAACCGGCTCCTCATATTCATAGTACATCTCGAAGATTTTTTTCTCGTCCTTCTCTTCATTTTTCACAGTTGAAACCACTTTTCCAGCTTTGAAAATTTCAGCCCTTATCCACTTCCTTAATTCTGCATCATCGGAAATATGTTCAGCTATGATATCCTGCGCTCCCGTAATAGCTTCTTCAATAGAAGAAACTTCTTTTTCTGCCGATATGAATTCTGCGGCTTTTTCGCTAACTCGGGCATGCATTTGACATTCCAGAAGCCAGATGGCCAGTGGTTCAAGACCCTTTTCTTTAGCAACTGTCGCTTTCGTTCTCCTTTTTTGTTTGAATGGCCTGTATAAATCCTCGACTTCCTGCAGTTTTGTCGCTTTCTCGATTTGCCTTGTTAATTCTTCCGTCAATTTTCCCTGTTCACCAATCGAACGTGTAACTTCCGCTTTCCTCTGGCCAAGGTTCTCCAGATAGTTCCATCTTTCCATAATGGAACGAATCTGCACTTCATCAAGCGAACCCGTCATTTCTTTTCTATACCGCGCAATAAAAGGGACAGTATTACCCTCTTGCAGCATCTGTATGACGGTTTGGACTTGATGATTTTTCAAAGTTAGCTCATTGGATATTTTTTTAATCAATTCTTTTAATGTATCATCTACAACGATCATTATGTTTACCTCCAACCTTTTGATCTGATATGTATAGTCTAGCAAATGAGTGATGAAGTTGCGAATTCAATACAAAAAAGCTCACTTCCGAGCTAAGGCGAAAGTAAGCTTCCTAAAATGAAAGTTGTATCATCTGCAGTTAATGGACTGCTTTTTAATATGCAATGGGCGTTCTTATCGATAGGGACCAGCCTTTTTAAAAAAGATTTAGCTCCCTTAAGTTCTAAACCATCGGAATGAAGAATGAATTTTGCATTTGGTTCATATTTGTATCTCTGTGTCCTGTATTTTTGTTTCCTTCCTGATAAATACCCTGTAACAGGTAAAGGGTAAACGAGTTTATCGTCGCTTGGATTATACAGGAAAAAGCGGATGTTACCCACTGAACTGTATACAAATTCATTCTTGTCATAAAATATCTTCAAAATGGAAACGGCTGCCCCCCGCTTATCGATTAAAACTTGATTACACACTGCCATTAGTGATTCTACATCCAACTCATGATTACGTTTAACTTCCTCGATGACGGCATGGGAGGAATCGTAAGCATTTTTCCCACTGCCTAGACCGTCTGCCAGTACGCACACAAAGTATTCTTTCGTATGAAGAAAAAAGTAATCATCACCACAATAAACCATTCCGTTTTTAGACGATTGAGAGACAAGGACTTCTATTTTTTCCCCCCTCAGAATATCTTTGATCACTGAATTAACTCCGAGTTTTCAGCATTAATGGCTTCTTGAAGTTTCTTGATCGCGCGGCGTTGGAGCCTAGAAACATGCATTTGGGAAATCCCAAGTTTATCGCCCGCTTCTTTCTGACTTAAATTCTCTAAATAAGTATGTTGAATGATCATCTTTTCACGGTCACTCAGCACATGCAGCACCTTTTCAAGCACAAGACGCTGATTGACCTTTTCAAAACCTTCATCGACATTCCCGAATATATCAAGCAATGTGACAGTACCGCCATCAGAATCCGCCTCAATAGAATGATCCACTGATAAAGCTTGATAGCTTTTTCCCATTTCCATCGCTTCTAAAACTTCTTCTTCAGTCACGCCTATACTATCGGCTATTTCATCTATTCTTGGTGAACGATGCAGAGTTGTCGTTAATTCCTCGACAGTCACCCTGATTTTCGGACCAAGTTCCTTAATTCTTCTTGGCACATGGACACTCCATGTTTTGTCACGCAGGAACCTTTTGATTTCCCCGATAATAGTAGGGACGGCAAATGCCTCAAAGCTTTTACCGAAAGATTCATCATATCGTCGAATGGCACCTAACAAACCAATCATGCCGACTTGGGAGATATCCTCCTGAAATGACTTCCCTTTTGCATACTTACGGGAGATTGTTTCAACCAAACTTTTATAATGGATGACTAGATTACTCTGTGCTTCATCATCTTGATTCTGCTGGTAAGCTCTAATCCATTCATTTACCTGTTCTCTTTGTGCCTGATTAGGTTGAGACTGTTTTTGCATCCATCTCCACCTGCTCTCCTTCTAAAAACTTAGTCATAAATACTGTAACCCCGTCATGCTGGTGAATTTTTACATCATCCATCAGAGTTTCAATGAGGTAAAGACCCAAGCCTCCTTCTCTCAAAAGTTCGACTTTTTGTCCATTTTCGTATGGACCGATCCCTTGACGTACCTCTTCGAAATTACAGCTCTTACCACTATCAGAAACCATGACCTCCAAACGGTCAGGATAAAGGCCGAAACTTACTTTCACTTCACCTTTTTCAGATTCTTTATATGCATGCTGTACCGCATTTGTACAAGCCTCACTGGTAGCGATTTTCAAATCTTCAATTTCATCATACGCAAATCCCATCCGGCTTCCTATCCCAGAAAGCGTTAAACGAATGACACCGATGAATTCTGGTTTTGCAGGTATTTTCATTTCGATGTAATCATATACTTGACTCATTCTAACCCACCCTCTGTACCACTTTTTATATCAATGATATCTGCAAGACCTGTTATATCAAATAAACGTCGTAACCTTTCTGATAAGCCAACTAAAGTGAATTCGCCATTATGTGCCCTTACGCTTTTAAAAGCACCGACAAATACCCCAAGTCCCGTACTATCCATATAAGAAACTTCAGTTAAATCAATAGTAATCGAAACATTATCCTGCTCTGAAATTGGAAATAGTGATTCTCTTAATTTCGGTGCAGTATAGGCATCGATTTCACCTTTTAGTTTTACAATAAATTCAGTATTTAATTCATTAACATCTACCGTTATATTCATCCTTGACCCACCTCTTCAAATCCATTTCATTCCTAATATCTATACCCAGCAGAATAAATACTAAACATTTGATTTTAAAATTATTAATGTAAAATCATCCCTCAGTTGGAAGTTCTGCATTTTCTCCAATTGTTTAAATATATTATTCACCATTTCCTGGGCTTGCAAATGCATATTCTTTTTAATGAAACCAATAAGCGTTTCCCTTTCTATGAACCCATCATTCGTCCGGCACTCCGTTACTCCGTCAGATAATAAAATGATCATGTCTCCACGTTTCACCGTTTTTTCATATTGGCGATACCTTGTTTTTTTATCAACTCCAAGCAACAAGCCCTTTGCATCCAAATCACTAAAAATACCTGTTGCGGCGTCATAGTAAAAACCAGGTTCATGTCCGGCTGAAGCATAGGAAAATTGCCTGTCATGCGGATCATATAAACCGTAGAACATGGTTATGAACATGCTTGGATCCACATTATGCTCCACAACACGGTTCAAACTCTCAAGTACACTATTCGGTTCATGACGATGCTCCGGAAGACTGTCCATCGCATATTTGATCATCGACATGCACAACGCAGCAGGAATCCCTTTTCCTATGACATCGGCAATCCCTACCCCTATACGCTCATTTTCATCTTGGACGAAGTGATAGTAATCCCCGTTCATCTGTCTCGCCGGAACACTGATCACTCCTATTTCAAGAGCTTTGATATCAGGAATTTTCGTTTCCAAAAGAGTATGTTGAACGTTTGCCGCGATCTCGATTTCCGTTTTCAGTTCCTGCTGTTGATGTCTAAGGCTTTGATGTTCACGGTATGCAATGCCGTAGCCCATCATGACTTCTAGCAAAAAATCGAAAGAATCCAATACTTTCCCCGGTAAGTCCGGGTAAAGTTCCATTAAGTTATTTTTATGCATACTGATGATTTCTTCTGGAGATATATTGTATTTGATATGTAGGCGGCTAATCTTTTGCCCTTGGTAGAGTGCCTGCTCATTTTGGTCTTTAAGATAAGTAGAAAGCGCCTCATGATACTTTTTCTCCATGTTCTCCCTAATATCCATAGTCCCCCCCTAACGGAGCCATTTCGTAGCGATAATCTTAGTCCCTTCACCTGGTATCGATTCAATATCAAAGTCATCCATTAAACGTTTGGCTCCAGGAAGGCCTGCGCCCAGTCCCCCTGAGGTGGTATATCCATCTTCCATAACTCTGCGGATATCCTCAATTCCCGGCCCTTGGTCCTCTGCAATGATTTTCAATCCTGACTTCCCATTTATATTTAGCTTTTCTATGCTAACACTGCCTTGTCCAGCATATAGGTATATGTTTCGGGCCAATTCGCTAATGGCCGTTGTGATCCTGGCCTGGTCTACAGTACCGAACCCCAACTCTTTAGCGACATTTCTTCCGAGCTGCCTTGCAGCTACGATGTCCCATTCATTTATGATTTTTACGCAGGATTGGAACTCCATTCTTTAATCCCCCAATTCCTGTTGTAATTTCTCCAGGCCTTTCTCTAAGTCTAATGCTGTCAGAACATCATCGAGACTAATTCCCAGTTCAATTAATGTTATTGCAACAGCAGGCTGGATCCCCGTAATTACAACCTTGGCCCCCATAAGCTTAGACATGCTAAAGACATCGCCTAATACCTTTGCGATAAAAGAATCAATAAAATCTATTGAGGTAATATCAATAACAACGCCATTCGCGCTTGTTTCATGAATCTTATGCAGTAAATCCTCTTGAAATTGAAGGGCTGTCACATCATCCAATTCCCACTGTATAGAGACTAACAAGCAGTCATAAAGCTTTAATATCGGAATCCTCATACTTATCCCTCCACCTTTACGATCTTACGGCTCGTTAATTCCAACGCAACTTCTATCCCTTTTTTCAACGTATTTTTTGTAATCACTTCATTTAAATTAATTCCAAGATTAACGATGGTTTGGGCTATTTCAGGGCGGATGCCGCAGAGTATACATTTGGCGCCCACTAATCGGACTGCTTCCGCCGCTTGAATGATATGATGGGCAACCATGGTATCCACGACCGGCACGCCCGTTATATCAATAAGAACAACTTCAGATCTATGCTTAACCACGCCAGTCAACAGGTTTTCCATTATCTGTTTGGCACGTTCCGTATCAATCGTACCAATCAGCGGCATAACCGTAATGCCTTCCAATACAGGAATGAGCGGTGCCGAAAGTTCTTGCAACGCTATTTTTTGCATGGAAACAGTTCTTTCCCAGGTTTGAGTATATATATTGACTATTTCATTATTTATCGGTGTGGCCCATTTATCCAAATGGTTAACAAGATTGACTTGATTATCAGGAGTAACCAGACCCTTTTCCACCATTCCATTAATGACAATTAACGTGAATTTATGAAGTCCTTCATTGACGAAAGTAAGAGGCCATCCCAATTGGACGACTTTCTCGGCAAAATCTGAAAGCTTCAATGTGAATTCCTTGTTTTTACTATCAACGTTCGTGATGATCATATCTATAAATTCACTGCTCGTTTGCGTGAACATTCGATCTGAGACGACTTTAATTAATCTTTCGTCCGTACTTTCCTTCATGATGCCCATCCACTCAGTAAGGATGTAATCTTGATTTTGCTTAATAAAATCGTAAACCAATTGATTCATAATATCCTCCCATTCTAACACAATTGCTATGTTTCCCTGTCCACGTCACAAGGATGTTAACTAACTGTAATGTTATTTCCATTTGGATTTACTTCGAGTTTCCCCACTACACTTTTTGCTTTTTTTAGGTATTTACAACATAACTACATACCCGAAATTCAGGTAAGGAAAACATCAATTAAAGAAAAGTTATGGAGATACTATAAAAAACAATGAACGTTCTATCCAATAACTACTGTATACTGTTTTTATTCGTCAAATTTTTCATATTTCCTGCTGTATACTTTTTGGACATATGTTTATGTTATTTTACAAAAAAAAACACGATTCCCACAGTTGCAGGAATCGTGCCATCTAAATAACATCAAGAATGATTTGTATTATAATAACGCCCGGTTTAACGGGAAAAATTTTCTTTAAAACTCAATGAGGCCTAAACTAATTTGCAAAGCTTCATTGACTTTTTGCATCATAGGTTCGTCAAGATGCGTAATTTTATCAGTTAAACGCTGCTTATCAATTGTCCGGATCTGTTCTAATAAAATGACGGAATCCCGCTCGAATCCGTACTTTTTTGCATTAATCTCAACATGTGTAGGCAATTTCGCTTTTTGAATTTGAGCTGTAATGGCTGCCACGATCACAGTCGGACTAAAGCGATTACCAATATCGTTTTGTAAAATCAGTACCGGACGGGTCCCACCCTGCTCTGAACCAACTACCGGGGAAAGGTCTGCGAAGTATACGTCACCACGCTTAACAACAATCAATGGCTCAGCCTCCGCTAACTAATCGTTCAACGCAATGACCAGCCTCGAATTCAGCCTGGAAGGCTTCAGAAGCAATCGTTAAATTAATGGCCGCCATTTCTATATAACCGCGTTTCATCGATTCACGAAACTCTTTCTTTTTACGTTCGCGAAGATACATTTTTGTGGCACGATAAATAAATTCACTGCGATTTACATTTTCCTCACTCGCATACCCATCTAACTCTGTTAAAAAATTTTGAGGTAATCGAATTAATATTTCTCTTGTTGCGCTGGATTCAGACACAAACATACACCTCCACCATCACTACACACCTTTATTATATATCCTTTTCAATATTACCATTAAAATGCCTATCTGCAAAGAGTATATTCTATTCTCAATCCTATTATCAGCATAATAAAGGAAATCTTATTCACAATCTTAGGATTTTTTTACAATCCGGTCATTCCAAAATGAAGTTGCGAACATGATTCATCTGGTTGTCTTTTATATATATGCGGGGGACTCTTGCTCCTATCATGCACGTTACCTCATAGTTGATCGTTTCCAGTTTTGCCGCTATCTCATCGACTGTAATCGATTCATCCCCATCATTCCCCATGAGTGTGACCTCTGTTCCTACAGGGTATGGTCCAGGTAGCTTGATCATGCATTGATCCATGCAGATCCTTCCGACTATGGGTACTCTTTTTCCATCAACAAGAACTTCCTGACTTTGCAGCTTACGGATCCATCCGTCAGCATAACCGATTGGCAAAGTCCCAATCCATTCATCACCTTCAGCCGTATAAGTAGCTCCATAACTAACGCTTTCACCCTTTGAAAGCTTTTTAACTGCAACCATCTTCGTTCTCAATGATATAGCCTGTTTTAATGGAAATGGCAATATCGGCTTCATCTCCATGGAAGGACTCAAACCATACATGGAAATCCCCATTCTTATTGCACTCCATTCAGAATCGGTGAACCTTAAAGAAGCTGCACTATTGGCTGCATGGATATATTCAGGCTTTCTAGTCAATTCGGAAAGCATCCCTTTAAAGAAAGCAAGCTGCGTTTCATAAAAGTCGGTCTTCAGTTCATCCGCCGTCGCAAAATGAGTGAATATCCCTTGGAAATTGAAACAATCTTCCCTCTCAAGCAACCTTTCCACTTTCATGAGTTGGGCTTTTTCTCGAATGCCGATTCTCCCCATGCCGCTATCCACTTTTACATGGATTTGCAAAACTTGTCCCGGTTTCAACAAATCCTTTGCCTTCTCCAACCATGCTACATCGAAAACCGTCACGGAAATCCCATACTCGGCGGCAAGTGCTGAACTTTCAGGCCTCGATGCCCCAAGTACAAGAATCGGAGCCAATATTCCCTTTTTCCGTAAGGCGAGAGCCTCATCCAAAAAAGCGACACTTAAAAAATCCGCTCCCGCTTCAAGCGCTGTTTTAGCCACTTCATAGTCCCCGTGCCCATAAGCATTCGCTTTAACGACAGCGAAAAGACTAACGCCATTTCTCAGTCTTTTTTTCATTGAAGAGATATTTCCAAAAATATTATCCAAATTTACTTCTGCCCACGTATCTCGATGAAATATTTTCGATTCCACGACCTTTTCCTTCTTTCCTACACTCACAATAAGATTCTTCCCAGTAGCGAAGTTTTCGTTTCATTATAGGACCATTCTATAACCAACCGCTAGAAAGATAAAGTGCTTTTTCACCTTGATTCTAATTTCCCAGCCGCCAGCCTAAATCAAATGGAAGGATTAAAAACTGTCAACAAGCCGCTTCCCCGCCTATCCTACATAGAAGAAACCTTCGTAAGGAGACGGGAAACATCAGCTTGTTATGTAATCCTATTTGACTGGATCTTCCCCAACCGAACGGGCGACTTCTATCATCTCTACCTGTGTCAAATCCTTTGATGCAAGCATATAATCGACACCTTCAAAAGTCCATGCAATCGTATTTCCTGTCATGGCTCCGACAGTATATCCCAAATCAACCGGTTCTCCATTCACATTCGTCGAAACGGAAGTTTGAACTACCTCAGCCTTTTCCTGAACTAATGTAAAACTTTTTGTACCCTCATAGGTCAAAACGACACGTTCTCCCTTTTCCGTCGTAATTTCTTTTTCTTCCGTTAAATTCATATCACCAATATTTTCAGGGTACTTCACCGCAAACCCTTCATTTTGGACTTCTGCCATAACAGGCGCTTCAAGTTGTGCACTTGTCATGTTTTTCTTCATATCAAATGAATCTTTATCAAAAGTCGTATCGAATTTAACCTTTGAGAATTCAACAAGAACCAATGCGGTCCTATCGGGGTCCATGACTTTTACACTGACTGGAGATAAATCCTTTTTGTTTATAGCAATCTCTTGATATGGCAACATTTTATTGTTTTGGTAGCGTGTTTTCGTTTCAAAGACATAATGTTTATCCGTTTCTTTATATGTCGCACTTTTATCTTCCGTAATGTCTTTCACCAACGACTCGAACAAATAGGCCTGACTGCTGTTCTCCGGCCACTCGCTTTGAAATTTAAAACTTTTATTCAAAGCCGGCGTCAAAACATATACACCATCATCATTTTTCAATATCATCTGGCTTTGATCTTTCTCTTCATTTTTCAGATTTACGCGGTAAAAAGAAGGGTCCTTATGCCAAATCTCCACATTATACACTTGAGGTTCCGTCCCCATCTTTAATGTCATCTTCGCGTTAGCTTTATATCCTTTCATTTCGCCAAGCTTCTCATTCAATTCACTCACTACGTCACTCTGTGATTTTTGGCCGCAAGCAGAAAGAGCAAGCAAGAGCATGATCCCTGCAAAAAGCATTAACATCTTCTTCATCTTTTCAACCCCTTTTTGTCATTTGAACGTAAAAGGGAGAGGAAAAGGCAGGATCCGGACATTGGCTCGACTGATGTCTTAGATTCCTCAGTATTTTAGACACGGATCAATTCTCGATCCGGCTAAAAACTTTTCGAGAGCACCTACTCTGCCATGTACCTTTTACCGGGCCTTGTCTCCCTATAGCACTAAATGTATATGAGACAACCTAAAGGTTTATGACCCGATTGGACAAAACTCCATTCACCCTTCAATTACGACTTGAGCAACTGCATAATCCCTGCTGTGGCTAATCGAAAGATGGACCCCTTCAGAAAACGGCTTTGAAATCACCGGCTTTCCTTTATCATCCGAGATGATTTCAATATCCAAAAAGGATAAATGCTTACCGATCCCTGTACCGTTTGCCTTTGAAAAGGCCTCCTTTGCCGCAAAACGCCCCGCAAAATACTCGACCTTCCTTCTTCCATTTAACTTTTCGAAAATCAAGATTTCCCTTTCTGTTAATATACGCTCCTTTAAACGGGGTTGCCGATTAATCAATGTTTCCATTCTATCCAATTCAGTAATGTCCACACCTATACCTTTAATCACTTTGACACCTCTTCTATTAATTTAATAAGCTGCATATTATTAGGAGGACTCTTTTACCTGAAAATGATAATATTGTATCTAATTAAAAACGATAATAAGGAGGAATTTATGTTTACAAGAACAGAAGGCTTCCGCGAATACGCAAATTCTTATCGAGCTGTAACTGTGCTCATACTCATTATGATGATTGTTTTCGTTCTCGTCCTTTTCCCCATATTTCCCGGCAATGTTCTCTTTTATTATGGCACAGGTGTAAACTTATATATCGCTGATGGACAATGGTGGCGTTTGATCACCCCCATCTTTCTACATAGCACGTTTACACATTTACTGTTTAATGGATTCTCACTTGCCATCTTTGGTCCATTCCTAGAGAAAACACTTGGAACCGTCAAGTTTTTAATTTTCTTTTTATCGACAGGAATCCTTGCCAATATCGCAACCTTCCTAATTAACCCACTGACATATAACCACGTAGGTGCCAGCGGAGCAATTTTTGGCTTACTCGGATTCTTTCTATATCTTGTACTGTTCAATAAAACCAATTTTACGAACAACGAAAGAAATACAGTATATACACTGACCGGAATTGCCATTATCATGACATTCATTCAACCACAGATCAACGTTGTCGGTCATTTGTCTGGACTAGCAACCGGCTTTTTAACAGCTCCCTTATACTTAAGAAAAAAATGGTAGGACAAACAGCCGACTCTTCCTTTCAATCATTGGGAGTCGACTGCTTTTTTAGGTAAATACCACGAATTAATTTTTAGGCAATCCTTTTCTTCCACATCCGCAACCATGCCGACCCGGGAGGTGATTCCTGATTTAATCGATGCTGAAATCGTAGCTAATTCTTTTCGGTTCTGAAACCAACTTTTTTTATATGTGATTGATTGAATTCTGCTTCTCTGCATAATCAATGTTTGCTTTGAGAAAAAACGGCTGCTCAATAGCAACAAATTCCCTTCTATGCTCCATCCTGCATCTCTATATTGCATGTAAGCCCAAAAAATCGCCAACGGTACAAGCAAAAGGGAAAGATAACCCCATGGTCTGAAAAACCATACCAAGACACCAATGATCGGGATTAGGTACAGCATCTTACGAAATACATACCGGGACAGTGCACGCTTAGGTATCGGTGTCATCTCAGTAGCTGTTTCATAAGCCGGTAAAATTTCCAGGATTTTTTCATGTAAATACTTCTTCCTGATTAAAGGGAACAGCATGATGGATAAACTTTCTTTATCTTCCATACTGCCTCCCGCATACTCAATATAAACCGTCGCCAATCCCAATGGCTTTCGAATCAAATTCTCCATGATCCGGATACCTTGTATTTTATGGATCGGGATTGTCAGCTGTCTTTTCTCGAGAAGCCCTCTGGAAATAACGATTTCCTCATCCGTTTTTATAACGGTAAAGGAAGCATATTTGATTACCATACTTAATGTGGCCAGTACATAAACCACCAATAAAGCCACAAGGGCAAACAAGGTCAGAATGATGGTCCCCATTTCAATAAAATCTTCATAATCCTTAAATATCCTCTCAAAAGGTATCATTTCATCGAACTGTGAAATAAAAGCGACCGCCCCAGATAAGAAGACACCTACCGCCCCCGAAGTGGCAGCCATAACGAATAGCTGCGGCAGCGTCTGCTTAAAAACGGAAGACGATTTTGCTGCATATTCATTATCCGCGACTTCATCTTTATCCTTATCCAAAAGATTTTTCGCATTTTTTTCCTCACTTATAAAAGCATTGATTCGATCAGCATCACTTTTGCTTATGGCTGATAATACGGCATCTGCCTGAGATCCGCCAGCTGTTTCAATATTCAACTTCACCAGCCTGAATATCCTCTGGATAATGCCCTCTGATATATCTATGCTATGGATCCGATCAAACTTTATATACCGTTTCTTCCTTACGAATACTCCAGACTCAATTCTGAATTCTCCCTCTTCTATGCGATATGTAAAGCGTAACCACTGAAGGAATGCATTACCTATAATTAAAAGGATAATAACGGAAATGACCAGCGGTTGTATCCATCCAGGAATCCCTTCATTCTTCCCAGGAATGACGACCACTAATAAAAAAGGGATGACTAACTCCTTAATCGATTTAATAATGTTAAGCAATACAGCTATGGGGTGAAGCCTTTTAGGTTCAGACATCTTCTTCCTCCACACTTGCCATTCTGGAAATATAATGCCGCAATTCATCCGCCTCTGCTAGGTCCAGGGCAGGGATAACATGAAGGGTCGCTGCAGTGGAGATTTCAACGGAGGCTAAATCGTATTTCCTTAATAATGGCCCTTGCTTCGTTTCTACATGCTGAACCCTAATCATGGGTATGAGTGTTCTTTTAATGACGAAAATACCACTTTGGATATCAATTTCGGTATTTCTTACTTCGTAACGCCATCTCTTCCATTTCACCGATGGAATCAGAAAAATGGCCAGATAGGATTGGATTATCGAAATTATGATCAACGCTCCAAACACCCAATATGTCCAATCAAAAATGATTGTAAGCACGAGTACGGCTATGATTATAATCCAAGTTATTGAACAGCTTATAAGACCACTGATTTTCCATACGGTCAAGGCCTTATTCGATATACGATTTTCAGGTTCCATGTGCTTCTCCTCTTCTGGACAGGTAATTATAAATGAATCTTCATCATCCATCCTTCGCTTTCATCCATTATACTATAATTAAATACTGGGAATTAACCCCTTTTCAAACAAAGGTTTGAGCAGTCCATCCAAAAACCGCCAACCATTCGGATAACATATATGGAGATGCACATAAAAAAATGCCGCTCAAATGAGCGGCATTTCCAATTCAATTAAATCTTATTTGTTTTTTCTCTTTTTTGGCTCGTGCTGCGGTTTCCATAACCATTCGATTTACGGTTTGTGCTTGGGCGTTTACTTGATCCGCTACCGTAATCTTTCCTGCCTGAAGAACTGCGGCCATTGCGCTGTCTGTTACTAGAAGAACTGCTTCCTCCGCGATTGCGACGCATTGGAGATGGAGATTCTTCCGTTAACTTGATAGGCGTTTGATCCGGTTCTTTTGTCATTGATTTAAGCATAGCTGCAACTAAATCCGCTGCGCTATGTTTTTGTAATAATTCTTCTGCTTGACCAAGGTATAATGATAAATCATCATTCTCGATTGTATTAAGGATTTTTTCCGTTACTGCTTTTTGTTGACCTTCCAACGCTTCAGTTAACGTAGGAGTCTTAAGTTTCTCCATACGTTTTTTCGTTGTATGTTCAACTGCATGCAGTTGGCCTCTTTCTCTTGGTGTTACAAACGTAATGGCAATACCATGTTTACCCGCACGTCCTGTACGTCCAATACGGTGAACGTAGCTTTCAGGATCTTGAGGGATATCAAAGTTGTATACGTGAGTAACGCCTGAAATATCAAGTCCACGTGCAGCCACATCAGTAGCAACGAGTACATCGATGCTGCGGTCTTTAAACTTTTTCAATACAGAAAGGCGTTTTGCCTGACTAAGGTCACCATGAATGCCTTCAGCCATATAACCGCGGATATTCAATGCAGATGCCAATTCATCGACACGGCGTTTCGTACGTCCGAAGACAATAGCAAGATCCGGTGTCTGAATATCGAAAAGTCGTGCAAGTGTATCGAATTTTTCACTTTCTTTTAACTCCAAGTAATATTGTTCGATACGATCCACTGTCATTTCTTTTGCTTTTACACGTACAAGAACGGGTTCCCGCATGAATCTTTCAGCAATTTTACGGATTGGATCAGGCATTGTAGCTGAGAAAAGCAATGTTTGCCTTTCGTCAGGAACCGTTGAAAGGATCAATTCGATATCCTCAATGAATCCCATGTTAAGCATTTCATCCGCTTCATCAAGAACTACAGTGTGAACTCCGCCTAATTTAATATTTTTACGTTTGATATGGTCTAAAAGACGACCAGGCGTACCAACGATAATATGTGGTTTTTTCTTTAAAGCACGGATTTGACGGTCGATGTCTTGTCCACCATAAACTGCAAGTACACGAGCGCGTTTTCCGTAACCAAGCTTGAAAAGTTCTTCGGAGACTTGAATCGCAAGCTCACGTGTAGGTGCAATGACAATCCCTTGCACGTTTTCGTTATTGATATCGATGTTTTCCATCAATGGAATACCGAATGCCGCTGTTTTACCTGTTCCCGTTTGCGCTTGACCAATGATATCTTTTCCTTCAAGTGCTAGAGGTATCGTTTGGGATTGAATCGGGCTCGCTTCTTCAAATCCCATTTTTTCTATTGATTTCATGGACGTTCTATCTAATCCTAATTCGCTAAACAATGTCAATGTTTTCGTACTCCTTTTTATATCGTAAATTTACACGTGCATTCATGGATCATGCACAGATGTTTTAGTTCAAATCCTCATCATCATGACGGATGTTCTTCTTTATCTCTTATAAAAAGTTTATCATTATCACCTAAAAGTATGTCTGCCTTTTAGTTCAAATGAACTCAATATGATTTTTTAAAAAGGAAATATACCAGTACGGACATTCACTGGCATTTTTAACTTCGCGCACGTGTAGACTTATCATTTACATACGCTCATCTTTTTAAAAGTACATGTAACCAAAATTAAATTCAATATGGAAAATTAAAAGTAGCATAAACGGGTGTTTCACCGTTTTATTCAGGTGAGGGCTGCTGCACCTATTATTCATCAGACTTAAAAAGACTGTATGAACAAAACTTGACGAGAGCCAAGATTCTTATACAAAACAGGCCCGGTGCGTTGAGGATTTGCAGAAGTGGAAAAGCGCTTAAATGCGGCTTGATTCCCTAATAGCTACTAAAGCCGCCAAGAGATGCAGCTTTTATATATGACCAGACGCGCGGCCTATTTAATCTAAAATAATCTCAAGAATGAACTCATGAAACATGTAAGAACATACAATTTTGTTGCCTCAACCTGATTAATTTAAATAATCATCAATGATAAGACATTTAAACTCATACTCATATTACCATTTTCAAACTGTTAATGCAATAAAGGATATCGCCCCTTTCAGAGTTACTAAAAACTTTGGATCGTTTCAAAAACGAGAAAATTGGATATTCCTGCTTGATAATTGTGCAGCTTGATTTATTCAATAGGATTACCGTAGTTACTATATCCATTCATGCGTAAGTGGATTCAGACTGTAGACAAATTCGAGGAAATCGAGTTTGCCTACAAAAACGTTGCAGTTTTTCAGAAATCCAGTTAGGAAGATCTCAGTAACCTAGTCCTGTTTTAAAATCATGGTTCGGGATAAAATCATTCCGAACCACATACTGTCCCATTTAAATGTTTTACAAAACGAACATCTACTTATATACATGATATGCGTTTAAATCAAATAGTTTCAACAAACCTTTTTCAGGAAGGATTAGTTCGAATGAATAGCCACCATCCACTGTTTCCCCCGTTGGAAAAAGAAAGGACTTATCATGAATTTTCTTTGCATTTCCAGGTATATAGGATCATTCTATTTTCAGAAATTCCATCTTTTTACTCAAAAACCATAGTAAATAAGTCTAAATGCAGTATGATTGACCTATCAACAAAACAACGGGGGGGTTATATGAATATTTTCACAATAGATGTTCCTTTATGTAAGGATTTTGGTCGAACCTTAAAGAAAATGAACAAGAAAGTCACCTTTTTGGAAGATCCACTCAATCAAAGTCATCTATTCAAGGATTCAACGGACTTACTGAAATCATTATTTATTTTACCTTTACACATATCAAAAAATTCTTGGCAGCAAACTTCTTTGTTTGCCTTAGCTGAATCTCACGAAATCCCTATCCTATTCATTTACAAACGCGCTTTAGGAATGGAGACCCCTCTGATTTTACCAGAAAACACCTTTTATGAAACCATGGCGGTCCCTGCTGATTCAGTAGAAGTCAGGATTAAATTAAAATCACTCAAAAACATCAGCATGCAACTGTTTTCGGCAAAAATGAAGGGGCAAGAGCTTGAAAAGATACACCAAAAATCAGCAAGGAGCCTACGAATTGCAAAGGGCATTCAACTTTCAGGTTTACCTTTGTCGATCAATAAAAAAGATATAGAGGTCAAAGGTCTTTCCCAGCCTTCGAGTGAACTTTCAGGGGATTTATTTTACTGGAAGGAGGTTAATGACAGGTTATACGGCTTCATAATGATCGATGTATTCGGAAAAGGCATTCATACAGCACTTATAAACATGTACATACGCACATTGATGCCCGACCTCATCAAACGTGTAAAAGACCCCATTTTCCTAACAAAGGAACTGGACAAGCTTATGCGGGATCTTTTTCAAGGACTTAATCGTGAAAACAAAAACCATGCTCATATTACTGCCTTCATTGCATACGTGAATACAAAAGATCGACTCATCGAATATGTGAACTACGGACTTCCTTCAGCCATTTTGTATTCCCCATGCACCAATCAAATTCTCAATTTGAACGAAGGGGCCACCCCAAGCGGACTGATTCCCGAATTGCCCATAAGAAAAATAGTCTTTCATTATGAACCAGGAAGCCGTTTCATCATCTATACAGATGGACTCTCTAAAACGACCATACCTTCCGCCATTGACCGATCTGACAATATCGAGAAGGAATTCATTGAAAATGTCCATCTCGATACAAATGACCTTCTTCAGGAACTTTTGGTCTCAAGAATGAAGCATTCTGTGATTAACGATGACATCTGCATTATTGCCGGGACACTTTTTTAAGTACAATAAAAAAGGCCGTTTCAAGAAACGGCCCTTTCTACGCTTTTTTATTTTTGTAGCGCTTGAACGACTTCCTCTAGCTTCATGCCCCTAGAAGCTTTAACGAGAATGATGTCATTTCCCTGTGTAGACAACTTAAGTTCCTCTATAAGCTCCTGCTTATCTTGAAAAGGACGAACCTGCTCCGATGAAAAAGACTTGCTCGCTCCCTTGGCAATAAACTCGGCTAAAGGACCATACGTGAAGACCTTATCAATCCGCTCATTGGAAATCAATTCACCAATTTTCAAATGAAAGTCTTTTTCCTGTGGCCCTAACTCCAACATGTCTCCCAATACAAGGATTTTTTTCTCAAATCCGGATAATCCCTCAACCAACTCCACTGCTGCCTTAACTGAAGTTGGACTGGCATTATACGCATCATTGATGATTTTCTGCCCTTTTGCGCCTTCGACCAATTCCATCCTCATATTAGTTAATTGAATGGTTGACAGACCTTTGCGGATCGCTGAATCATCTATATTGAATTCTTTAGCAACCAAGATGGCAGCCAATGCATTAAGAACATTATGATGGCCTAAAACGGGTATCTCATAATTGATCTCCTTTTCACCACTTCCGATTGTAAACGTGGTACTGTCTGCCCCTTGGCTTATGGTCTGTGGATATAAATCATTTTGTTCCGTGCGTCCAAAAGAAATTACGTTTAAATCAGGAAAATCCTTTTTGATCCGATTGCTAAGCAATGGTTCATCACCATGATATATCAGCGTTCCATCTTTCGCCAAACCTTCGACAATTTCCAACTTTGCATTCGCGATTTCCTCGCGTGATCCTAAATCCAATAAGTGTGATTCACCGATATTGGTAATGATCGCTACATCAGGCTTTGCCAATTTGGATAAGAACTCAATTTCACCGCGGCTGCTCATTCCCATTTCAAAAACAGCCGCTTCCGTATCCTCTTCCATAGAAAGCACCGTTAGTGGTAAACCTAAATGATTATTGAAGTTTCCATTGGTTTTATGAACTTTATAGGTAGTGGCCAGCAGTGCAGCCGTCATATCTTTCGTAGTCGTCTTACCGTTGCTTCCTGTTATCCCAATGACTTTTATATTCAACTGCTGACGATAAGAACGCGCCAATTGCTGAAGTGCTTTCTCGGTATTTTCGACAATGATCACCGGTAAATCATTAGGAGGATTCGGAACATCCTTTTGCCAAAAAGAAGCAGCAGCCCCTTGCGCTAAAGCTTGCTTGACATACTGATGGCCGTCAACCTGTCCGCCCTTAAGCGGAATGAACAAACATCCTTCCTTAACCGTTCTTGAATCGATGGTAACCCCATTAATTCCTTTGGACTGGAACGGACTGATATCATTCAATCCCTCTGCCATTTCATGTACTTGTTTTAACGTTCTCTTAATCATTTCGCTCCTCCTACATTCATCGAACCGTTAATCGCTCTCCACTTCCAATAACCAAACGAAGCAGAAACCAGTTTAAATCGCACCGGTTCCTGCTGATTGGAATCTACCAAATCAATGTTTGATGGATTGTGAAGTATACTGCTGTTATTACTCGCATGATCAAACTGTATATTTGATTTGTTGTTTTTCCTGATGACGTTCCAAGGCAAGTTTCACTAGTTTTTCAATTAACGCTGGATAGTCGACACCTGTGTGCTTCCACAATAACGGAAACATGCTGAAAGGAGTAAATCCAGGCATTGTATTCACTTCATTAATATAGATTTGCCCCTCATTCGTCAAGAAGAAGTCAGCGCGAACCAACCCGGAGCAATCCAATGACTTAAAGGCAGTAATGGCCATTTCGGATAAAGTTGCATACTCGCTTTCCGTTATCTCCGCTGGAATGACCATCGCTGAATTACCGTCAACATATTTTGCTGAATAATCATAGAAGGCAAAGTCTTTCTTAGGGATGATTTCGCCTGCCACTGAACAAGACGGTTCATCATTACCAAGAATACCAAACTCGAGTTCGCGAGCAACGACCCCTTCTTCAATGATGATCTTCCGATCGAATTGAAAAGCTTCCGCTACCGCTTTTTCCAGTTCATCAGCATCATTACATTTGCTGATACCGACACTCGAGCCTAAATTGGCAGGTTTGACAAAACAAGGGTACCCCAATTCATCCGCTACCTTTTTAATGGCACTTTCAGTATTCTTCTCCCATTCAGAACGAATGAACCAAGTATATTTCACTTGAGGAAGTCCCGCCTGGGCAAAAATGTTTTTCATGATGACTTTATCCATTCCTGCTGATGAAGCTAAAACGCCATTTCCTACATAAGGAAGGTTCAATAGTTCCAGCATCCCTTGTACGGTCCCATCTTCTCCATTTGGTCCGTGAAGCAATGGGAAAATTACGTCATACCCTGTTGATTCACTATTTTCATCAGTTGAATGTGCCTGCAAGGCAAGAGGCGAGCTCGATTTTTCCGGTGAAAATGTCAAAGCCTCCACATTCTCAGCAGGTCCTGTTAACTTTGGTCCATTAATCCACGAACCCTCTTTTGTTATGTAAATCGGATATATATCAAACTTTGCTAAATCGAGAGCTTTAATGACCGCTAAAGCCGTCTGCATAGAAACCTCATGCTCCGCAGATTTTCCACCATAAAGCAAACCTAGTTTAGTTTTCATGAGTTATTACCCTCCAATATTCTTTTAACCATGTTCATTGTATCACTTTACACTAAAATGGTTAAAGCGAAACTTCCATCATTGGCGATTTCCCAATGATTACCACCAGCGGAACACAGGTTAAGTTCTCCACGTCTTGTGACAACACCTGCGCTAGCACATCCTGTGCGTCGCAATCGGGCATTTGCAGGCTGTTAGACCTCCACATTTCTTTTTTGTTACATCTTCTATCCACCTGCCCTACATCCTTTAATGCGGGGTAAAGCGAAACTTCCATCATTAGCACTTTTCCAATGATCACCACCAGCGGAACAGGTTAAGTTCGCCACGTCCTGTGACAACACCTGAGCTAGCACATCCTGTGCGTCGCCCTCTCTTATCTTTTATGTATGAGATGGTAAGTCTTACACCTAAAAAATTCAGGGGTGTCAAATAATCCAATCCACGAACCTCGGAAGTTGGGATAATTCAGGAGGATGATGTATTTTTAATAATTGATTCCCATACCTTTTCTTTTCGATTGAAGATTATAAAGGCATCGGGCTCCTTAATATCTCTATCCGAAAAGTCATCATGCATCTCATCCATGTTTAAATAATCCCCTACGACCCATGCCGGTATCTCAATTTTCGTTCTTGAATACTTAACATCCCGAAAGGAAAAAACCAGCCCCTCTGCCAGAATATGAGCCAAGGAAGAAATGATTTCTGCAGGAATTGCCGTCAGCTCTTTTTTCTTTCTGATTCCAAGCCACGTCCTCTCTACTTTTAATGGCTCCAACTTTAGCGGAATCAGACTTCCTAACATCATATAATATGTTGAAAGAGAACGAAAATAAATTTTATTGAACCAGCCATCATCCTGGGCAAGGTACACAAATTGATTATTCAATTTACGGAAAAATGGGGGATCCAGATGGGTTTTAGCGTGTCCTAAATATAAAAGTTCCGCTATTTCCCTTCCATCCAATTCATCCAGCCCTTCCGCTTCTTCAAAGTCGATCCAACAGAAATCTCCATATGCCCGGACATTTTCTTTAACGAGCTTCGAAATATCTTCAGATGAAGCGCTCTCAAGCAGGACATTCAAATTGTACTCCCCACCATCGAATTGATGTTTCAATAATAAGATGGAATCCAAGGTATATGGCAGCGAATAGACGAATTCACGAAAATTGAGTCCATTAAAAAGGACAAACCGTTCAGAAGCCTGCATATACATATATAAGATACCATTGCTATCATTCTTCATAACATGACCCCCTCCGAGCTCTCAATCAATAATGTTATTTTATCAAACTTTTGGGTTTTCACGTAAGTTATATAGCCCCCAATATTAATCATCATCAGCATCGTGTAAATAATGTCGAACATAAAATCCATATTAGCCCAAATGAATATCCATATTATAGTGAAGAATATACAATTGGAGGAATTAATCAGGGATAAAGTTAAAAAAGGATTTATCATTCATTCTTTTCATGGGGCCCTTCCCTTTATGCTGATGCAACTAAAAAATTAGGTCTATGGCAATCAGAGAAATATGCACTCCGAAAAATATTTATATCAGGATGATGCAATCCTTGATATCGGATGCGGTTCAGGAAGAACCACTTTCACACTATATAAAAAAGGAATTCAAAATATAACGGGAATCGATCTAGCTCCTTCCATGCTTAATGAAGCCGAAAAAATAGTGCATGAATATAACCAGGACATACCCTTTATCCTTGGCGATGCAACAAACCTCCCTTTCAATGACACATCATTCGATAAAGCAATCTTCGCTTTTAATGGTTTAATGCAAATTCCCCAGCGACAAAACCGCACATTGGCTTTAAAAGAAATCAACTGTATTTTAAAACCTGAAGGAATCTTCATTTTCACAACACATGACCGTGATAAAAACGAAAATCACCTGAACTTCAGGGAGCAAGGTGTGAAGGGCAACAAGATTCGAGGCTTTATGAGTTTGGGGATATTTTCACTTCCGGGACGATACTTACCCCCATATCCCAACACTACTTGAAGTACTTAATTGTCTGGAGGAAGCAGGGCTTACAGTCATCGAGAGCTTTTACCGCAGTGAATTATTCGATGGAAACGAAGGTGTCAACGCTTTCTCTTCCGATTGCCGCTTCTGGATCGTTAAAAATCAGGAAGTGCATTTTAATTCAAAAAAAATCCAGAGTGACATTTCACTCTGGATTTTTTGTATTAAGAAACTTGTTCTAATTCTTTTTTGGAAGGAGGGTTGAATTGACCTTCCCATTTAGAGATGACGATTGCTGCAAGTGAATTACCGATAACGTTTACTACTGTACGTCCCATATCAAGAATACGGTCGATACCGGCAATAAATGCTAGACCTTCAATAGGAATACCAACAGTTCCCAATGTCGCTAAAAGAACTACGAAAGATACACCCGGTACACCCGCAATCCCCTTGGACGTGATCATTAACACTAGCATTAGCGTAATTTGCTCATACACGCTTAAATCGATTCCGTACATTTGAGCAATGAAGATAGCTGCTAACGCTTGGTATAATGTAGAGCCATCAAGGTTAAACGAGTATCCAGTCGGAATAACAAATGTAGCAATATGTTTCGGACATCCCGCTTTCTCCATTTTTTCCATGATTTTCGGAAGAACCGCTTCTGAACTTGCTGTAGAGAACGCAAGAATCAATTCTTCTTTGAGAAGTTTAATCAACGTAAAGATATTGAATCCTACAAATTTTGCAATCAGACCCAGAATGACAATTACAAAGAAAATCATGGTTCCGTAAACAGAAAGCGCTAACTTTCCTAACGGAATTAAAGATTCCAAACCGAACTTGGAGATAGTCACACCGATTAGTGCAAATACACCGATTGGAGCGAATTTCATGACCATATTAGTTAGGTAGAACATTCCTTCAGCAGTACCTTGGAAGAAACGGAAAACTGGTTTACCCTTTTCACCGATGGCCGCAATACTAAGTCCAAACAACACGGAGAAGAAAATGATCGCTAGCATATCGCCTTCTACCATGGCTTTAACAGGATTGGATGGCACAATGTGTACAAGTGTATCCACAAACGATTCATGCTGCTTAGTTTCTGCAGTATCAACATATGTGGAAATATCTGTTTGTTCCAGATTATTCATATTCACACCAGCACCAGGCTGGATGATATTCGCGGAAATTAAACCAATGGCAATCGCAATCATAGTTACCACAACAAAGTATGATAATGATTTAGCACCTAGCTTACCGACCGCTTTCAAATCACCTACACCAGCAACTGCAACGATAAGGCTTGATACGATGATCGGCACAACAATCATTTTAATCATTCGTAGGAAAATGTCTCCGAATGGCTGTAAAAAGCTTTGGGCCGTCTCATTACCATAAAAAATGGCACCAACGATAATCCCTAGAATTAAACCAATGAAAATTTGGCTAGCTAAACTTAATTTGAATTTCTTCATTTACTTTCCTCACCTTCCATAAAGTCTTTGATGCAAAAACATTTTTGTCTCGGTAAGGGAAACAAGATACTAATAAAAGAAAGTAATTTTTCTTTTTTTGAAAAACTCTATCTTTACGCCGAAAAAAAAGACACTTCATGTGTCGATTTCTTATTGGCGTGACTATTCACACATGTTCCCTTAAAGACGCTGACGAGGTTAGCTGTCGGGTTAGGAATTGGAAACACAAATGCCCTTTCATTTCTGAATTCACCCCTAGCGGATAGAAATCCACAAAAATGGTTCCCCCGTTCTTGGAATAAGATTAAGCGAGTTAACTTATAATAAAATATTATACTAAAAATGATAATCTGTAAATATTTATTCGCATCAGTTATAGAAAAAAACTTTAAACTTATCTGAATATTCTGTATTAAAGGCTATTTTACCTATAATTTCTCATCCCGATTTTTATTCATTTAAGTTATATTGATATATAAATAATAACTAATTTGACATCACCTCTCTTGGTGTAAGAAGCAGTTACTTTTCCAAAATGCCAAGTAACAGATATCTTACTTTTTCCCTAGAGGTGAATTTTTTATAAGTTGCAGCTTTCACTTTTTCAAATTGAATTGGAGTAATAAAATAAGAATGGTTCTTCACTGCCACATTCGGTTCCAGGAGGATGACGTCACCCACCGACGGTCCCTTTATGAGTTCTTGCTTCCCTTCAGCTTTTAGCCCTTTTGTGATGTAATGTTTATCCACATGGCCTTTTTTAGTCAATTTGTAAACATGCGGCTGTTTTTGGTATTGTACCGCCTCTATAGGAATGGAGGGTACACCGGCTTTCTCATTGGTTATTACAGTAAGATTCACTTTGGATCCCACCAACAAAGGTTCCGTTTCTTCGCCTACCGGTTCGATTAAAGCCTGAAATGGAAATCTGTTATCTTTTTTTAATGACGGCTCTTCAGCGGGATAGGAATGGATACGGCCTATCGTTCCTTTCAATGCCTTTTTTGAATCAGAGGAACTTGCTTTTATAGTCATGCCCACTTCAGCCTTTTTCATTTCCTCTTCAGATAAATACCCTTCAATTGCCATATTTGTTGAAACGATGGATATAATGGGATTATTCAGGTTTTTATTGATATTTTTAACTACTCCATCAGCCTCACTCGTCGTCACAATCGCACTGGACTGCTCCTCAATTGAACTTAATTTAGCGTCAAGCATTTTCACTTTTTCATTCAAACTGTTTTTTTCCAGTTCCTGCTTGTACATTTCTTGCTCAATGTTACTTTTAATAAGATCTGAAGAGCTTGTTGTTATATCAATATTCAAGTTTTTTTCCACCGATTCATCAATGGACGCTTTTTCAGGATCACTGGTCAGGGTCCCTTGATAAGACCGCAACTTTCCTATGTATTCCTCAATCCCTGCAATTTCTCCCTCAGCTGCCGTTTTCTCCGCTTCTAAATCCGCTTTACGCGCATCAAGTTCAGTCGTCGTATACTCAAACAACGAGGAGCCAGCCGTAATCGCATCGCCTTCTTTTACAAGGAATTTCTTAAACTCATTTTTCTTGGCATCGAAATAGATATCATACTCTTCTACAGGTTTAATTACCCCATTTGTTTGAATAGTATCCGTAATTGTATCTTTTTTTACCTTTGTCCAGTTTTCAACGAAAACAGTTCGTTCCACTTTGCTTTCTTTTTTTTCAATAAGGTATAAGTTAACGGTTATTAACACTATCGACGCAATGGAGACCGCTGCTATTTTCCATTTCCCGCTCATTCTTTTCACCCGCCTTATACAAATACGCCTACTTGGATGTATGCTAAAAAGGCTTTAACAAACCATGTGGCCAGATAGAATAGAACAATCATTAAAAGGACCAAATAATTATTTCGTTTTGAAAATTCCTTTAAATAAAAATATTGCAGAGCAATAATAAGAAATTGAAAAATTGTGATTTCGCTGAAAAAGTGAATGAAATAATCACTTCTGAGAAAATACTGACTGATTATCCCCAATGAAAAAGGATTGGCATCGCTGCCTATATCCATTAAAACGAATAGAGGAATCAGTAAAGTTTTTTCCACTAATTGCAAACCAAAAAGAATCATTTGAACGATAACTAATTTTATATATGGGATATCAGTAACGATCCAAAAGAATAGAGCTGCTAAAAATATGTATATGGAAGGGCCGATTATGCCTGTTATTATATTGCCGCTCAAAATCAGCAACTTTGCTGCTTCGAATTCATTGACACCCATCTTCGTGATTTCTTTGGAGAATGATTCTGAACCAATGCCAAAATATCCCCCAATGGCGAATACTATAAGACTAAGAAAATATAAAAATAGTAATTTCAATCCAAACTTTGTGACTGCCTCTGCATTTTGCAGCTGATAACGACTACGATTAGGCTCTAAAATGCCCTTTAACAATCTGACCTGGTACACCATATGTGGTCCTCCTGCAAAAATTGATATATCATCATATATTTTATCTTATTTTGGAAACAATTGCAGAAATAAGGAATGAATATACAAAAAAAACACATAATCCTTACCCTTCAATTTTAATCCCCCAAACTAATTTGGAGTTAATACTGACAAATGATGGGCAAGGACTTTAATGCGTGCAGGCGTTTTTCCATAGTTCTCTCCATCCCTATCCACATCAAGCGGCCTCTTCGTTTCAATGGTCAGGGTACCGGCTTGTAAATAAGTCACCCCAGAGTCAGAGCTCAGATTTTCAGTCCATGAACGTTTCATCGCTATTATTTCTAAAAATGCACCAAGGCTTGCATTTTCCAGGATAGCAACGCCAAAGAGCCCATCGTCTGGACTAACCATGGGAAAGGGCAATAAATTAGTGCCGATAAAACAACCATTCAAGACCAAAATCATAACTGCTTCCCCTTCAATGAGATTCCCATCATATTCTAGTTTATAGGAAAAGGGAGCTTTTTCACCAATCGTCCTTACAGCACTTAATAAATATCCGATCTTTCCGAACCTGCTTTTTTCCTGCTCATCAATATTGCTTGATGCATCTGAAATAAGCCCTACTCCCCAAAAATTAGAAAAATAATCGTCATTGCCCTGCCCAATATCAATTGAACGAACCTTGCCATTAACTAATGCTTCCGCAGCTTGACGAATATTTTGAGGAATCTTTAATGTCCTGGAGAAATCATTGCAAGTCCCTCCAGGTAAAATCCCAAACAACGGCCGCCTCCGAAGTGGTGAAAGGCCATTTACACACTCATGTACCGTTCCATCTCCTCCTAATACGAAAACTACATCCATGTCTTCACCATACTTCGAACAAAAACGGCATGCATCGCCTTTTTCCTTCGTTTGTAGAATGAGAAACTCATCAATATGTGGAGCTATTACTGGAAGACAACCCTCAAGATTCCTTTCGAGTTTATCATTACCGGCACTTTCATTATAAATCAGCATTCCCTTTTTCCATCGCATGATTCTTGCCCCTATATTATTGAAAGAATGTCTTCTTCCCATCACTTATACTTTTTCCTAAACCCCCGCTTTTGAAACTCATTAAGATTCAAATGAAAAAAAGAGGCAATACGCCCCTTTCGGTAAAGCATTCATATATTCGTCAAATAATCCTTCATCACTAAAATAAGCTTAGAACACAAGGGACTTCTTTTTTCATTTTTTTCTAAAAATAACAAAAGGCTTTCCAAGATAATGGGGCTTGGCCTAACTTTTGAAAACTCTTCCTGGATCGCCTTTAAAGCTTCCGTATTTTTACGTTTTTCCATTCCCTCTTCTTTACGTGTTTCCACTTCCAGCATCCTGACGATAATCGAATGGATTTCTTCTTTTGGGCTCATATCCCGCATCGAGCATCCTGGTAGGGGAAATTGTTTCAATAATGGATCTTCCATGCTCTGCAGGCTTTCGATAATTGAATCCATCCGGTTCAATATGAAGCTAGGTAACAATTCCACATCGAAAGCATTTTGTTTCCTGATCAATATTCCGATATATCCTTTGAAAAGGGAATCTAAAATTATGGTGCAATCCGGCAGAAGATCAGCCGAAAGTCCCGGATATAACTCAATGATTTTACGCTTGAACCAAATCAAGCCCTCTTCATGGATATAATGTAAAAACCCATCTAGTTCTTTGCTGATATGAACCATTTGTTCCTGCATCATCATTTGAATCAAGTTGGTATTTCCAGTCATATGTTCAATGTGAACAGTGATTTGCCTCATGAATTTGTCTTTACTGGTTAATGAAGCATCCAATTCAAGATCAAGTAATGAGTCCGTCAACGCTTCATAATAAAATTTAAAAATGGAGACTAGTAATTCTTCCTTCGATTTAAAATAATTATAAAAAGACCCCTTTGCTATCCCACATTTTTCAGCAATTTCCTGAACGGAAGTAGCATGATAGCCTTTCTCCGCGAAAAGCTCTACAGACTTATCTATGATCATCTTATTTTTTTCTTTCATCAAATTCATCCTATCTCTTAAAATTGTCCGTTTGTGACCAACGGGTCACATCTTCCGAATTGTATCCCGAAACCCTTGAAATCACAACATTAATACTACCGGATATTATCTGTTGCAATCATAATCCATATCCTATATATTTGAGTCTGTGACCGACTAGTCATAATTTTATGTATGGAGGGTACAAGCTTGAATTCAATAATTAAATTTTCATTAAAGAATAAATTGGCAATCTGGTTGCTTACGATCATCATCGTAGCAGCTGGTTTATACTCCGGTTTAAACATGAAACAAGAAACCATACCAAGCATCTCGACTCCTTTAATAAGCATCTCCACTGTATATCCTGGAGCTGCACCTGAAGAAGTAGCGGATAAACTCACAGACCAGATTGAGCAGAAAGTAACAAATTTAGCAGGAGTCGAATTAGTCAGTTCTTCGTCCATGGCTAACGTCTCTTCCATCCAATTACAATATGATTATGATACGGATATGGACGATGCAGTAAAAGAAGTGAAAGAAGCTTTAGAGAAATTAGAACTGCCCGAGGGAGTCGATGACCCAAGCGTATCTAAATTAGAATTAAACGCTTTTCCTGTCGTAGCACTCAGTGTAACAGATAAGGGTTCTGATTTACCAGCCCTTACAAATAATGTCGAAGAAGTGTTAGTACCTAAACTTGAAGGAATTGACGGCGTGACATCCGTATCAATTTCCGGACAACAAGTAAATGAAGGCAGCCTTGTATTCGACCAGGAAAAGATGGCTCAATACGGGCTCGATGAAGATACCGTAAAGAAGGTTATCCAGGCCGCAAACGTCAACATGCCGCTTGGCATATATAACTTTGATGATAAAGAAAAAACGATCGTTGTGGATGGAAACATCTCCACATTAAAAGACCTAAAAAATATAAAGATACCTTTAACCGGCGGCTCTCAAACAGGAACGCCAGCACAAACCGTACCCGAAACCAATCAATTATCCCCTGAAATGGCCGCGGGTCCTGCCCAACTGCCAAATGTCAAATTATCAGACATTGCCGATGTTAAAATCACCGGTAAGGCTGAATCGATTTCAAGAACAAACGGTAGCGAATCGATTGGGATTCAGGTTACAAGATCACCTGATGCCGATACAGTTGCAATCGTAGACGAAGTAAAAGAAGAAGTATCGAATTTCAAAGAAGAATTTAAAGGCGTAAGTGTACACACTACGCTTGATCAGGCCCAACCGATTAAAGATTCTGTTGAAACCATGATCAGCAAGGCAATCTTCGGCTGTCTGTTTGCCGTCATTGTTATCATGCTTTTCCTTAGGAACTTTAAAACGACTCTCATTTCCGTCATTTCGATTCCATTATCCTTGTTAGCAGCCCTTTTGGTTCTCAAACAAATGGATATTTCATTGAATGTCATGACACTGGGGGCCATGACAGTTGCCATTGGCCGGGTCGTCGATGACTCCATTGTCGTCATTGAAAATATTTATAGGAGAATGGCTTTAAAAGGCGAACAATTAAAAGGCGGCGAATTAATACGATCAGCCACTAAGGAAATGTTCATCCCTATCCTTTCATCGACAATCGTTACTGTAGCCGTATACCTGCCTTTAGCAAGCGTTACAGGAGCTGTCGGGGAACTATTCATGCCATTCGCCTTAACGATGGTGTTTGCATTAGTCGCTTCATTAATAATTGCCATCACACTTGTTCCGGCAATGGCAGACTCTTTATTTAAAAAGGGACTATCAAAAAAAGAATTAAAATCACATGAAGAAAAACCAAGCAAACTATCTGCATTCTACCGAAAAGCACTGGATTGGTCGTTAAACCATAAGTTAATCACTTTCGGTACTGCCATTGTATTATTGGTCGGTAGCTTATTCCTAATCCCAAGCATCGGTGTCAGCTTCATGCCTGCAGATGAAGAAAAAACGATTATCGTCACTTACACTCCCGCACCTGGAGAGTTAAAAGAGGATATTGAAAAGCAAACAGAAAAAGTAGAAAAATACTTCATGGATAAAGACGATGTGAAGACCGTTCAATATACACTAGGTGAAAGCATGATGGGCGGAATGATGGGCGGCTCGAGTAACTCGGCTCTCTTCTATGTACTCTATGATGAAGACACCCAAAATTTCGGGGACAAAAAAGAAACGGTCATAAAGGATTTAACTGAACTTGATTCACCTGGAACATGGAAACAACAAGAATTTACGTCAACAGCAAGTAACGAAACCACTTTATTTGTATACGGAAATACACAAAAAGACATTGAACCTGTAATTGACGATATTCAAAATATCATGAAGAAAAATAAAGATTTAAAAGATGTTGATACAAGTCTTTCCGATGCTTATGAGCAATATACACTAGTTGCAGACCAGGAAAAGCTAAGCGATATTGGACTGACAGCTGCACAAATTGGAATGGCCATTGCCAATACGAATAAAGATGAGGCTTTAACTACGATTAAGAAAGATGGAGAAGAAGTAAAAGTATATGTCGAGACAGAAGAAACGACATTCGAAGACAAAAAAGATCTTGAGAATACGAAAATTTCTTCTCCAATGGGAATGGAAATACCATTGAAAGAGCTTGTGAAAATTGAAGAAGGCAAAGCTTCCGATACAATCAGCCGCCGCGATGGAAAAATTTATGCCGACGTGTCGGCAACAATCAAATCGGATGATGTAGCTGCAGTAACAGCTGAGGTACAAAAGGAAGTTGATAAATTAGACCTTCCCGCAAGCGTCTCTATAGACTATGGCGGAGTAACGGAAGATATCCAAGAATCATTCACTCAACTTGGTATCGCTATGTTAGCGGCCGTTGCTATCGTATACTTTGTCCTAGTCGTTACTTTCCATGGTGGTTTAGCACCAATAGCCATTCTCTTCTCCTTACCATTTACGGTAATCGGGGCATTGGCAGGGCTATTCGTTGCAGGTGAGACCATCAGCGTTTCGGCCATGATGGGTGTACTAATGCTTATTGGTATCGTGGTAACCAATGCCATCGTATTAGTAGACCGTGTTATCAAAAATGAAGAATCCGGGCTATCTACCAGGGAAGCTTTACTCGAGGCAGGATCCACCCGTCTACGTCCAATCCTGATGACTGCCCTTGCCACAATCGGCGCTTTAATACCTTTGGCAATCGGTGCGGAAGGCAGTGGATTAATCTCACAAGGTTTGGGAATTACCGTTATCGGCGGACTGGTGAGTTCTACATTGCTAACACTTGTAATAGTACCGGTAGTATATGAAGTAATAATGAAAATAGGTAAAAAGAAGAAAAAAACAGTTAAGTAACGAAGAAAAAGAAAGAGGGGATTCCTTATATTAGGAATCCCCTCTTTCTTGATTCAACAATTGATCAATATGTTCCTTAATATATTAGCCCTTCCACTTAGGCCCGTTTTGACGGAACTATATTCTTTCTTCTTTTAACCTCTCCCGTCTGATAAGACAAAACGTCCTATTCGTCATTTCCAAGGAAATTTGTTTGTTTTTAAACCTTATTTAAACAAAAAAAAGGAAAGAACTCGCTTTCCCTAATAATTTCTATAGATTAGTGTTTCGTGAAAGTTTGGTCTATCGCATTTGCCAGATCTAACGATTTTTCTCTTAGATAACGCTTCGTTACGTTTAAATCTTTATGACCGGCAAGCTTTGATATCGTTTGTATATCTATTCCATTATCCACTAACCTTTGGCAAAAGGTATGTCGCAGTTTATGTGGATGCACATTGTATTTTTTTAATATATATTGAACCGACCTTGGAGTGATCCTCTGATTATAGCTTGAGATGAATAACGGATCTGCTTTTTCTTTTAAAGAATAAAGATAATTTTTTACATGTTGTATAGCCGATAGTGTAAGGGGAACGGATCTATCGATTTCACCTTTTGCGTTCCTGACACGTATATAATTCCGCTCTGTTTCCATAATGACGTCACGGCCATTTAAGTCACATAATTCAGAGACACGGATTCCAGTATGTAACAATAGGTAGACGATGGCAATGTTCCTTAGATTTCCTTCTGCTTCTATATCTCTTAACAGGATCTGCTGCTCATTGATGCTTAAAGTTTCAGGTACCTCAAGCTTGTGCTCCTTAACCTTACGTTCCACAGTAAGCATTACCTGCGGTTTGCCTAAAAATTTAAAGAAGACATTTAGGGCGATATAGTGTTTTTCGATTGTTCCTGGGCTTTTCTTGCAATTTTCTAAATAATCAAGATAACCCTGAACATCTTCAGAATGAATCTCCAGCAATATCTTTTGTGTCTGGTCACAAAACTGTGAAAGGACACCAGTATACGTTTTGATCGTATTAGCTGATTTGCCTTGGTCTCTCAACCATTCAGCAAACGAAAAAATCATTTCATCTTTAGCAGAGGTATCCATCGGCTATTCCCCCAATGACAGTTTCAGAACTACGTTAAGTTTAACATATATCCCTACAGAAACGAAGAATTTGTCCCTTTGTCTTAAACAGATATGGATAATACAGATAGCTGTAGAAATTCAGATGCATCTATAGTATGTCCTACCATTTATACTGCATATAACTTCCTTTATGGTCCTTTTGAGTCACTACTTTTTTTTAACAGGTTTAAATATAAAGATTCTGAAGGAATAACAACCTCAAAAAAAGACCAGCCGGATGGCTGATCTTTTTAAATGGCTTGGCGGCGTCCTACTCTCACAGGGGGAAACCCCCAACTACCATCGGCGCTGAAGAGCTTAACTGCCGTGTTCGGAATGGGAACGGGTGTGACCTCTTCGCTATCGCCACCAAACATGAAAGGAACGTTGTTCCTTCAAAACTAGATAATAAGAAGGTATTTCATTTTTTTAAAGCGTTGGTTAAGTCCTCGATCTATTAGTATCAGTCAGCTCCACATGTCGCCACGCTTCCACCTCTGACCTATCAACCTGATCA
>NZ_JAUUTW010000044.1 GCF_030676415.1 Peribacillus frigoritolerans
TCGTCCTGAGCCAGGATCAAACTCTCCGAAGAAATGTTTGACTTGCTCATTTGCTTTTTTGATAGTGTGTGCTCACTTAAAATTTAACGTTGGCGCTTTGTTTTGTTCAGTTTTCAAAGAGCAATTTCACAATCGTTCTTTCGAACGGCTTGTTTATTCATCATAACATCTTATTGATTAGTTGTCAACTTCTGCGAAGTTTTTAACTTATTTTAAATCGCTGTGTTTTTCAGCGACCATTTCATCTTATCATTTTCATAGTAAGAAGTCAATAGTTATTATTTCTTTCAGCAATCAGCCAAAAGCGATGAAGTTTTTCGTTTGTCTTAGTTGGTGCTTATTTATATTAATCCCATTTCACTTTAAAGTCAACGGTTTTTCTCCATTTCTTATATTTAAATCTTGAACCGGTTATATGCTTCTTCAGTTTATCAACAATTCCATGACAGCACTTATATAATAGAAGGAATGGCAACCATACGTGGAATAGACCTAATAAGTATCTTTATATCCTTTTTTAATGCTACTTAATGATAATGAAGTTTGGAATATAACCAAGTTGACTTCACAATTTTCATTATGCTATTATATAACCAAGTAAAATAATCGGAATAGTTAATTTTATTTATAAACTTTCTTTCAATAAAACTTAGCTAAATTAAAGGAGATGGGAATATGACAGCAGCAATGGTAATACCAGGTGCGGAATCTTTTTTCTTACCCGGCAATTCTATCGGCATTCTTATTTGCCATGGTTTTAACGGAACGCCACAAAGCGTAAGGTATTTAGGTGAAAAATTCGCAGCCAAAGGCTTTACTGTCTTCGCTCCTCGACTGGCGGGCCATGGAACGGATGAATATGAAATGGAAACGAGTCATTATCAGGAGTGGATTCAAGATGTTGAAATGGCTTATGCAAAATTAAAGCGAACCTGCACCCATGTATTCGCCATCGGACAATCAATGGGAGGCGCCCTTGTTCTCGATTTAGCGGCAAAAGTGGCTTGCGATGGAATTCTCACCATCAATGCCGCTCTCCAAGTTCCTGAATATGAAATATATCGTACCCAATCGGTTCCACGCTTCGTTCCTGAAGGCAAGCCTGACATAAAAGACGATACAACTAAAGAAATCACATATGACCAAGTTCCTTCAAAAGCGATTAATCAATTGCTTGATATAATGGAACACACCAGTCAAAAACTAATAGACGTTTCGTGCCCGATACTTCTCTTCCATTCTCCAGAAGATCACGTTGTACCAGACTCGTGTTCCTATCATATTTACGATACTGTCATGTCCGGTGATAAAGAGATGGCCCCCCTTTTAAATTCATATCATGTGGCCTCGTTGGATCATGACAAAGATCATATCATTGAACGGTCATATCAGTTCATTCAAAGGTTAAGTAAAAGGGCAATAATCGCTTCTTAAACTCTTCTCCATATAAATCAGGTTTACCCATACACTTCATGGGTATATATAGTATATAAAGAAAAAGGAGGTAACATAATGAGCGGTTTATCAGACAAATTAAAAAGTACTGTAAATAAAGTTAAAGGTGAAACGAAAGACCAAGTCGGAAACGCGAAAAATGATCCTCACTTACAAGCAGAAGGTAAAGTCGATAAATTAAAAGGCAATCTCCAAGATGGCATTGGTAAATTGAAAAATGACCGTTAATTGCAAATAGCCGAATACATGATTCACTCTCTTGACGAACATTCTCATTTCATGTATAAGTGACCCCCCATTTATAGAAAAGAGGCGGCAGATAATCTGCCGCCTCTTTACTTCTTCAATTTGCTTGAATAACAACAACACACATATCATCAGGTTGATCTTGCTGCATTTCCGGGGACATCAAAAAATCGATAGGGGGAGATTCTTTACAATCAAACCATCTCGTCGAGACCGCATCTTTTATTTGGTCGAGCCCTTCCGTCCCTTCTCGATCTATTGCTTCCATGACTCCATCCGTAAATAACATAAGCTGAATCTTCTCTTCATAATGAATGACGGACTTCTCTATTTTCATCTCGGTGAAGAACCCAACAGGACATGTCCCTTTTGAAAGTGAGGCCACTTTTCCATCGTCCATTAAAGCAAATCCCGGAGGATGTCCGGCATTCACATATTCCACTGTCTTTTGCTCTGTATCAATGATCATATAGATCGCGGTAAAATAATAATGCACTTGATTATCTTCTTTATTAAGGGTACTCATCCAGCGATTCATTTCGTTTATTACTGCCACTGGATCCGTATGTGTCCTGATGGCATCCCTCAATACGGAGGAAATGAACATGCACACAAGTGAGGCGGATATGCCATGCCCCATCATATCCAACAGGATGATCCCATACCGATTTTCATCGATACGGTGCCAATAGTACATATCCCCTGCTAATTTATTCGCAGGTAAGTATGATGCCCTTATAGTTAAGTGGTCATTTATAATGGGTTCACTTAATAAGCTGCTTTGAACCTGCATGGAAAGATCCAATTCATTGCGGATTTTTTCATCCTGCATTTTATGCCAATCTTTTTCATATTTAAGTCTTAACCCCACGCGAATCCTCGCAAGTAAATCTATTTTATTGATAGGCTTCATTATATAATCAATTCCGCCAACATCAAGTGCCTCGGCCACCTTGTTTGAATCTTCAAGGGCGGTCACAAAAATGACGGGTATATCTCTAAGGTGTGGAATACTTTGAAGTCTCCTGCACGCCTCTATCCCATCGATCTCCGGCATCATGATATCAAGCAGAATGATGTCAACTGAAGTCTCTTTAGGTTGCGGACTATCCACCTGTAAATATTCAAACATCTCAACAGCTGAAGTTAATGATAGAAAATCCGTATAGCCAGCTCGTTTTAGAATTTTCTCTATAACGAAAAGGTTAACCTGGTTATCATCTACGATTAAAATCGTCATTCTTTCATTCCCCTTTTGGCTTATATCGAACGGCAACATTTATCTTTTTTATATAGAACAGCACTTTAATAAAGCTCCCTTAATAGGGATTTTTCTATTATATTATAACGAAGTTCAGTCTCTTTTAATAATAAGAAACCACAGTAGTGGGTCTGCATGGATACCAACTCATTGTTTATACCCCTTCTTCCGATACCTTAAACATAGAAATGCAAAAAAAGCGCAAAATGATTCACTAAATTAAAAAGAAAGAGTCCGCTTATATGCGAACTCTTTCTTTTACAACTTCCGATAAATTCGTTCCTTTGAGTCAAAGTCCTCATAATCTCCCGAAAAGGATGATGTATGAAGTGTTTCCTTGCTGCCAACCGCAAGGAAGCCGTCTTTACAAAGACTGTCATAAAACAACTGATTAACATAGGTCTGTAATTCACCGGTAAAGTAAATCATCACATTCCGGCACATGATGATATGAAACTCATTGAACGAACCATCTGTAACTAAATTATGCTGGAAAAACACAATGTTTTTAAGGAGATTCGAATCAAGATAAGCATTTTGATAATCGGTTGTATAATACTCCGAAAATTCCCGGTTACCTCCAGCTTGCAAATAGTTTTTCGTATAAGACTGCATTCTATTTAAAGGTAATATTCCTTTTCCTGCATGACGGAGGACTTCATCATTCATATCAGTGGCATAAATCCTTGCCTTATCATAAAGTCCTTCTTCCTTGAGGATGATCGCCATGGAAAAGGCTTCTTCACCGGTTGAACAACCCGCATGCCAAATTCTGATTTCAGGAAGTTTTTTCAGTAGCGGTACAATATTTAAACGAAAGGCTTTAAAGAACTCCGGATCACGAAACATTTCAGTGACATTTATTGAAAAATCTTTCAAAAGCTTCTCGACATACCCTTTTTCATATAAAACCATTTCTATCATTCCGCTAATCCTGCGAATATGGTCCAGTCTCATTCTATTTTCAACTCTTCTTTTTATTGAAGAACGCATATATTTGCGAAAGTCAAAGCCAGAAACGGAATAAATGGCCTCTAACAATAATTCGATTTCTAAATCTTCTCTTTCTTCAATCGTTAAAGTATCCTTCATGCAAAACCTTCCTTACCCGTACTATCAATCAATTAGTCAGCCATACTCTTAGGACGGATAGCAGCTGATCCAATTTTAATGGCTTGCTGACATAATCGGAAGCGCCGGCCTTCAGGCATTTTTCCCTATCGCCTTTCATCGCTTTCGCAGTTAGCGCGATGATTGGAAGATCCTCGAACTTACTTTGCTCGCGAATTCTGGTCATCGTTTCGTAACCGTCCATGCCTGGCATCATGATATCCATCAAAATAACATCTATATCGTTTCCTTTTTCAAGGAGTTCCAAACATTCGTAGCCGTTTTCAGCTGTAAGGATTTCCATCCCCTCATGCTTCAGCGCATTTTTCAGAGCGAATATATTACGGTGATCATCATCGACGACCAGTACTGTTTTATTGCAGAATGGTTTGGCTTTATCCCGATCTTCTTCATCCATTATAACTACATCCGGTTCTCCCTGACCGCCAAAAGGCGCGGAAGAATCATCGTGGTTAGCTGCTGCCACTTCTGGAGAAGCAGCTATTGCTTCGCCGACATTTTTGAAGCCCTCTGGCATGCTTGGAATAAAGAGAGTAAAGGTACTGCCTTGCCCTTCTTCACTATCTACAATGACCCAGCCTCCCAGAAGTTTGGCAAACTCCCGGCAAATCGATAGCCCAAGTCCAGTACCGCCATATTTTCTCATTGTAGCTCCGTCACCTTGCTGGAACGCTTCAAAAATAAGTTTTTGCTTCTCTTTTGATATTCCGATACCCGTATCCGTCACCTTAATTTCAACCCAATTGCTAGCTCCTTTTGTCTGTATCCATTGTGCAACATTTTCTTCATCAGCTTTTTTGATTTGGACAGACACAGAACCTTTTTCCGTGAATTTAAATGCATTGGATAACAAGTTTTTCAAAATTTGCTGGAAGCGCTGTTCATCCGTAAAGAAAATATCCGGAACGTTTTTACTTTTTTCTATTATAAAGTCAATGTTCTTTTTCTTCGCTACATGATCGAAGTTACGGTGCAATAACTCAGGAAGTTCACTCAAATTCATTTCGTCAAAGACCACTTCAAGCTTTCCGACTTCAACTTTTGATAAATCCAAAATGTCATTGATCAACGTTAATAAGTCTTGGCCTGATGAATTAATGACACGGGCGAATTCCTGTTGCTCTTCATTTAATTTACTATCATTTGGATCTGAAAGCATTTCTGATAAAATCAGAATACTATTGAGCGGTGTTCGCAATTCATGGGACATATTTGCCATGAATTCGGATTTATATTTGGAACTTAACTTTAATTCTTCCGCCTGTTTTTCAAGATTTTGTTTTGCGACTTGAAGCTCTTTCGATTTTTCTTCCGTTTCACGGTTTCTCTCTTCTAATTGTTCATTGATCATCCGCAGCTCTTCAGCCTGTGTTTGAAGTTCCTCCGATTGGGCTTGCATTTCCTCTGACTGTGATTGCAATTCTTCCGATTGCGCCTGTAACTCTTCGGTCTGTGCCTGTGATTCTTTTAATAAACGCTCTATTTCCATCCGGCCCTCTACATTATTAATCGTGATGCCCAGAGTATCAAGAACCTGGTTCAAGAAATGTTTTTGCAGCTTCGTAAAGGCCTCCAAACTCGCCAGTTCAACCATTGCTACCACTTCATCCTCAAAAACGACTGGCGCAATGACAATGCTTTTCGGGTTGACTTGCCCCAATCCTGTCGTAACCAATTGAAAATCTTCAGGGATATCGTCAATGACTTTAGATTTCTTTTCAAGGGCGCATTGTCCGATCAAACCTTCGCCAAGACGGAATTCACGTCTGCCTGAGTCTTCGCCATCTCCAGCAAAGCTGGCAAGCTTCACAAAACGCATATCCACACCCTCACCCCGTTTGACGTAAAAAGCTCCAATTGAAGCTCCCATCATCGGTGCAAGTCTTGTAATGAACCGGTCAGCCAGGACTTCCACATCAACAATGCGCTGATACATGGTAGCTATATCTGCAACACGGGTCTGGATCCAATTCTGTCCGCTGATCTTTTCGGTGAAATCTTTCTCTTTTTGATTATAAGCTTCAAGCGAATCCGCCATTTCATTGAACGATCTCGCTATTTCACCAATTTCATCAGTAGTCCGAACCGGAATTCTTGGTATGTCCGATAAATTTTTAAAATCGATATTTTTGATGACCTTCGTAATCGATTGCAGATCTCTCGATGTACTGCGAATCATCCAAACAACTGTTACGGAAATAACCAAAATGCTGAGAATAACCGCCAAAATCACAAAACCGATCATATCTTCATAGGTTTGTTTCGAATTACTTAATGTGTCTTTCATGACACCTTCTTGGTAATCCTTAAAGTCATCCATCGTACTGATGACTTTCGTTCGTTTTTCCCTCTGGTCCTCCATTAGGCTTGAAAGATCATCCGATGAGTTTCCCGATTTTATCTTTTGGATGATTTCAGCCTCTGTTATGGAGTAAGAAGCATATTGAGTCTCGAACTCTTTCAATAATTGCTTTGCTTTAGCCTTATTTAACGAACCTGATAACCCAGCAATTTTTGATTCAATCAAACTATGATTTTCATTGATGATATCGAGGCTCTCTGCTCTTTCTTCTTTGTTTGCATCATTAGCTGCAAACAAAATCTCACGGTCCGACCTAGAAAACAACTGACGGATTTCCATCGAATCTTGAACTTTTTCATAGCGATTTTCAACTATTTCAGTCATGCTGCTCTTTAAATTGTTAAGCGTAACCATCATGAAAGAAAGTAAAATAGCCAAGAAAAGCAAGATCAAGCCAAATCCCAACATTTGCTTCTTCTTAAAACTCATTTTCCCGCCCACTTTCCAAACTTATTTATACCAGCCCGAAATAAACGGCACTGCAAAATAAATCTTAATGCTATCTTTAGTATTACTTTTTGAAGAATTTCCCCTTATATTAAAATGATATATAGATAGATTCATGCTCAAAGTCAATTTTAACATTTTCTAGGTTAAAATAGTTACCTACAGTGTTTTTTTAAATGAATTCCTTTTCCAATTAAGTAACAGTCTGCCTTACCCATCGTTACCAAATTGACTTGTTCGTACCTTAGGACATAATAAAAGCCGAAAGTTTCATCTTTCGGCTCTTGTTGTGATCCTATTTATTTAATCTTCTTCACTTCAACATATAAAACATGGTGGCCGTCCATTTCCTTTACAGTAAATTCATATCCGGCGTACTCAATTTTATCCCCGACAGCAATCTCAAATCTGCCGGTCAGGAACCAACCTCCCAATGTATCGATATCTTCCTCCGGCAAATCGATCGCAAGGGTATCATTTACGTCTTCAACCAATGTTTTTGCGTCAAACACATAATGCCCTTCATCAATTTTTTGAATGAGCGGACGTTCATCCTGGTCAAATTCATCACGGATTTCCCCAACGATTTCTTCAAGGATATCTTCAACCGTAACAAGACCAGCAGTTCCGCCATATTCATCAGTCAAAACAGCCATATGGATCCGTTCCTTCTGCATTTTCAGCAGCAGATCATGAATGGCGATCGTTTCAAGAACACGGATGATGGGTGTTACAAAGGAATCCACCGTCAAAGCTGTTACATTATCTTCTGTAATCGTCGCTGTATAAAGTCTCTTGATATTAACCATTCCCACGACATTGTCTTTATCACCGTCTATGACCGGATACCTTGTATATTGTTCTTCTTGAATCAGTTCAACAACTTCCAATAATGGCATGCCCTTTTCGATAACGGTCATTTCCGTACGCGGAACCATGATTTCATTGGCAATACGCTCATCAAATTCAAATATCTGATTTACATATTTGTATTCCGATTGGTTGATCTCACCGCTTTTATAGCTTTCCGATAAAATGATGCGCAGCTCTTCTTCGGAATGGGCCATTTCGGACTCGGATGCAGGCTTTAATCCGAACATGCCTGTCAGGAGACGTGCAGAACCATTCAGTAACCAAATGAATGGGTACAAAATGCGGTAAAAGAGAATTAACGGCTTTGCAAATAGCAAGGTTACCTCTTCTGCCTTTTGAATCGCAACCGTTTTCGGTGCCAGTTCGCCGACAACAACATGAAGGAATGTTACAGAACCGAACGCGATCAGGAACGAGATGATATGACTTACGGACTCCTCTAGTCCCCATTTAGTGAACAATGGATTTAAGATCGCCTCGACCGTCGGTTCACCCAATACCCCTAAGCCTAAGGCGGTTACCGTAATCCCCAATTGACAGGCAGATAAGTACTCATCGATATGTGATGTCACTTTCTTGGCTGCGAGGGCATTTCTATGCCCTTCTTCAATCAACTGATTGATTCGGGAACTTCTGACTTTCACGATTGCAAATTCCGATGCAACGAAAAATGCGGTTAATGCTATTAATACAGCTACTGCTAATAATTTTATAAAAATCTCCAATATGTGCGGGTTCGCCATATAGTGCCTAACCTTCTGACCTTCGGATTGGACATGTATGGCTTAATCCCAAGCACCTCCTGTATAAATGGTTATTTTCGTTTCAAAAAGGCGATTTTCGCCTTATAACATGAACCAAAACCATTTAGCCTATATCGTTAATATGCACCTTTGTGCATAAAACTATAAAGATAAAATTTAATCATACCAGCAACCCTAGTAATGATTGGATCAAGGCCATGCTTTCACGGGATATCTGTTTTTTTAGAAGAAGCTCACTTTTTCCGTCCTTTTCAATCAAGCTGATGAATTCCTGAAGTTCTTCGTTCAGGCCACCCATTTTATTCTTGAGTTGAAGACCTTTTTCCGCAATTGCGGATGCGGCTTCCTTATCATTTTTAAGTATTTCTTTAATATCTTCCAATGAAAGGTTTTCTCTTTTGTATCCTTCGATACGGCGGAGCCTTTCAAGTTCACCGACTGAATAATAACGGTAATTAGAGGCGGAACGTTCTGCTTTAAGCAAGCCTATGTTCGTATAATAATCTACGGTTCGTTTCGTAACGTTCGCCATTTCCGCCAACTCGCCAATTTTTAAAGTCTCGTTCCCAACATAACCCCTCCTAACCGTCACGTGATGGTTTGACAAGCTGAAAGTATGTCCTTTCCTCCATGACGTTTTATTCTATTCTCTAATCGTACATTATTTTAATTGAAATGAAAAATATTTATTATCCTCTTTACCCTTCATTGGAAAAACAAAAACCGATTAATTGAATAATCGGTTTAATTTATAATTTAATCCACGGATTTATTTTTTTGTTTTAACTGAGAATTGATTGCTCAATATCTTAGGACCGCATTGGCATAGGGAAGAATGCTTTAGCTTTTTTATGGGTGTTCCACATGTATCACAAACTTTTGCTACCATTTATACTGTCCTCCTCACTTTAATTTCTTGTTATACATATTATACTACCTTTATTATAATAATCAATACTAAATTAAAATTATTGTAAACAAGGTGGTTCTTGACTTTATTTTATTAGCTTTTGACTTCACAAGTGATTAAAATAAAGATAAAATATAATAAAGCATATCAGAAAGGTTGGTATTAGTATGACGAGTGAAATTCGCTCCATTCCCCGTCCCTTAGTACGAACGAATCAATGGGTCATTTTGTTAAGCGTAGCCACCGCCTTATTAACGGGACAAATATGGATATTAGTGATTCCTTTAACAGCAGGACTTTTGGGTCTTCTCTTTAATTTCAATCCAGTGATGCGTCTCGCCAAGCTCTTTCTGAAAAAGAAACCCTCCGATTATATTCCAGAAGATCATTCACAGCAACAATTCAACCAGGCCATAGCAGTCGTTTGCTTAGGACTTGGATTCACTTCTTTTTTGCTGGGTTGGAATGTTACCGGTTATATATTCATCTTGATGGTCGGAATGGCTTCTCTCATAGCCATTCTTGGATTCTGCATCGGCTGCTTTATCCTTTATCAATGGAAGCAATATTCTTATCGCCGATCTATTCGCTAATACCACACATAATGGGACTGACATGCGTCAGTCCCATTTTATTATTCGGTTGCACGTAAGGAATTACTCTTTTTGACCCAAATGGCGGCCAATGCAATCAGCAATATTAATACAGCTTGCGGCACCAGAGTTTCCATTGTTGGATAAAGACCTATCGTTTCTACAAACGGGAAGGAGCTGATCGTATTTGTCTGTATCACTTGCGAAACCTGAAGTGAATGGATGGAGACTCCAAGAATCTTGAAAGCCAAGGCATATATGAGTATCGTTGCCACTTTAAAGAATAGGGTCATCGGTAATTTCACACTGTAACACAGCATGATGAAACCAATTACCACTAATATGAGGAAGGCAAGGAAAATCCCGCTCAGCAGCTGCTTTAATTCCATATAAGGAGCCATTCCAGCATAAAAGATAATCGTCTCGGCACCTTCACGGAATATGGATAGAAAACTGATTAAAGCGAAAGAGATGATGCTTCCCGTCGCAATGGCTTGGTTCATTTGCTTGTCGATATACCGATTCCATGCATGCACATTCGATTTACTATGAAGCCAAAGACCAATTGTCAACATCATTGATACGGCTATTATCCCGGTGATTCCCTCAATATATTCCCGGCTTGACGCAGCCGTGATCTGAGAGAAAACGATATTGATTATGACCGCCAATATGGAACTGGCAACTAAACCCGCACCAACCCCTGTCCAAATCCATTTTTGTTTGTCCGCTTGCCCGATTTTCTTTAGGAAAGACAATAATGTAGCTACAATCAAGAGTGCTTCCAACCCTTCCCGTAAAAGGATCAGAGCGGCATCCCATGTAGTATAACCCGTATCATCAATTAAAGGGAGTAACCTTGTGCTTAAATCGGATACGATTCCCTTCGCTTCCTCCGACTTTACCTTTTTCGATTCCAATAGGCTGATTACGGTCGGGACTTTCGTTTCCATATCGCTGTAAAGCTTGCTATCCCTTGTGGAGACCTCCCCTTCGACATTAGGCCAAATTGTTAAGATTTCATTTAGCTTATCAACGGCGGAATCGATGTCATCCTTTTCAATATCCGTTGCACTTCCTTGTAAAAGTTGCGTTACATCCCCAAGTGAATAGGTATTCTTCTGGCTTCCTTCTTCAACTTTACCAGCAAGGAAATCCTCGATTAGACCCTTCAATTCAGTTAGATTTCTTTGGGCTTTTTCCGAATCAGGGGGGTCTTGAGTAATCGCTATCCGTACAAATGCCATTTTCGTTTCAAATTCACCATATGCAGCAACACTTTTCTCCCTGACAATGACCTCTGCGCCGGTCCATTGTTTCAGGAGGTCGGTATATAGAACTTTAGCTTGATCAAAGTCACCTTCAGTTATCAAAGCGGCCAACTTATCTATTAAAGGAAGTATCGCTTCTAACCGTTCTTTATAGTCCGTCTTATCAACAGGGTTTACATTGGTATCATAAATAACAAGCGTACTTGATAATGCCGATAATCGCTTCTTGATTTCATCTGTGGAGGCTTGGTCCCTCACAGCACTTTTTACCGCGGATAGCCTATCGTCGACTTTCCTCGCACTCTCGCTGTCCGTTTTCATCGTTTTCCAATCATTCTCGAATAGATCGATATTTTTCGATACTTCCTCAAGGTCTCCGGATTTTACCTTCATTAGACTATCGCCAATATAAACAAAAAGCTGATCATGGTTTTCACCCGCCGAAACCATCCTTATATCAGTCGAAAGAAATAAAAGGCTGACTATTAAAACCCACATCCCAGTCTTCCATCTAGAAACGGTCATACTGGTCCCTCCTTATTCATGAACTAAAATCGCCAACCGGATAATATCCATGCTGGCGATTTTCACGTCCTCATTTTATCCAAAAAGGGAATCCCCAATATAGCCACCCTTTTTCACACCTGGTAAACAAGCGAACATGGCACTGCCCCTGTGAACGATATATTCGTTGAGCTTATCATTTTTCGCTAGTCTCTCTTGTATAGGTATGAATTGTTTACTTGGGTTTCGCTGAAAACAAATGAATAGCAAGCCGGCATTGAAGCTCCCTGTTTTAGGATCCATTCCATCTGCATATGAATAGGGACGCCGCAATATCTTTGCTTTTCCATCCCCCCTGGAGAGACTCATATGCGAATCTTCTGGAATGACCCGATTTCCATTTGGGTCTTTAGCTTCGAGATCCACGGTATCGAACTCATTCTTCATTCCTAGTGGAGCTCCACTGTCACGATGACGGCCAAACGTATTTTCTTGTTCTTTCAATATTGTCCGGTCCCAAACTTCAATGTACATCTGGATTCGGCGCACCACCATATAACTGCCTCCAACAAGCCAGTCAGGACCGTCCTCCTCCTTCACCCAAACATGTTCATTCATTTCATTATTATCATTCGTATCCGGATTGACAGTCCCATCCTTAAACCCGAATAAGTTTCGCGGTGTCGTTTTTTGTGAATCGGCTTGCTTAGTCCGTTGAAAACCTGTTTGTGCCCAATGAATGATCGTTTTCCCTCTGCCGATCCTCACTAAGTTCCGGACGGCATGAAAAGCCACTTGAAGATCATCTGCACATGCTTGGATACAAATATCCCCACCGCTCCATTCATCATCTAACGCATCTAAAGGGAATTTGGGCAGATCCTTTAATTCTGCAGGCCTTTTTGTTTTCAAGCCAAATCGATCTTTGCCATCCTTTGAAAACAGGGTCGGCCCCACTCCAAAAGTGATCGTTAAATTGGAAGGTGATAATTCTTTCGCTTCTCCCGTATCTTTTGGGGGCATATTAGTATTAAGTGATGCTTCGCCAATCAAATTCCCCGCTGTCATCTGAGCAGCAGCCTCTGTCCAATCCTTAAATAACTGGATTAAGTCGGACCTTTTATCTGTGGTTACTTCCAATGATGCGAAGTAAAGGTTATCTTGCGCTTCAGTCGTGATACCCGCTTGATGTGCTCCGTAAAAAGGAACAATATCCTTAGTTTGTCCCTTCGCCTTTTGTTCAGAAAGTGTCAGCAGCCCGCCAAATCCAGATGCTCCTAGCACGACTCCAATTCCACCGACTCCTGCCGTTTTCAACATATTTCGACGACTTACCTTTTTTGTAAAAAGTCCGGATTCATCTTTCGGCGTATGTTCTTTCAATTAAGATTCCTCCGTTACAATCCCTATTTGCGAAAGTGGTTCAGCTAATGCATCAATTGCTTGACTTAACTCTTTTATTTCAGATTCCTTTAAATCCGTATATGAAATGTAGCCATTCCCTTCCTTATGCTTTTCAAGCAAGCCGTATACATCGTCAAAACGTTGTTGGATTTCCGCAGCAAGCTTCGCGTCCTTTTCTTTTAGAGCTGGAGTAAGCAAATCATAAATCTTTTCTGCACCTTCAACATTTGCCACGAAATCATATAAATCGGTATGGGAGTATCGGTCCTCTTCTCCTGTCACTTTACTCGTGGAAACTTCATTCAATAAGTCCACCGCACCTGTGATCAACAAATCGGGTGTTACCTCAACCGTTTCAACTTTGGCTCGAAGCAAATTGACATCACTCATTAATTGATCTGCATACTTTTTGTATCCCTTCGTTGTATTTTCTTGCCATAACCCCATTTCAATCTTATGGTAACCGCCCCATTCTTCCTCTTTGACATCCCCTTCACGCGCATCGATTTTGGGATCAAGATCCCCAAATACTTCAGCGATGGGTTCCGCTCTCTCATAATGCATGCGGGCTGGTGCGTATAATTCCTTCGCCTTTTCGATATCACCGGCAGATACGGCCGTAGTGAATTCTTCCGTTGCGTTTACGAACTCTTCTATTTCACCAATGGCATATTCCCGGTACTCGCTAGATACATCATCAAGCTTACTCGCACTCACTTCTTTGGCATTATCATCTGCCTGTTCAGTTCCTTCCTTTTCCTGCGCACAGCCAAATAATAGGCTGGTTGATAGTAAGACTGCTAATGACGCCTTTGCTTTCTTCATTTTGGATTCTCCCTTTGAAATGATTTGTAGATTCATATTAGCAGATAATGAGAATCATTATCAATATATATTTTAAAGGAACGTGACATTATTCATTCTCTTCTAAAAGAAAATCAACTCTATCCCTTTTGCTTTCGCAGGATAAGTAGCTCCCAGCTGGCTAAAATAAAAAAGGCAGCCTGCATCAGCTACCTTTCACGTTCATTCATTAATTTGTCATTCTCTTTGTCCATGATTTTTGTGATATCCTCAACAAATTGATTGATCAATATTAGCTCTTGCTCATTATAAGCGGAGCATAAATCTTTTGTGGCCACAGAGAGCGATTGATAGTGCAATTTAATCTGTTCCTGTCTTTCCGGTATGGGCACAATCATTACCCTTCTTCCGTCCAATTGATCTCGTTCTCTTTTAACATAACCGGATTTCTCAAGGCGATTGATCAGTGCCGTAACCGAGCCCGTGCTCAATCCTGTAATTTTGGATAATTCACCGGCGGTAATCGGTCCTGTTTCATTCAATATTTCAGCACTCTTTAAGTCCGTATGGGACACCCCTATTTTCTGGGCCATATTTTGTTGAAATAAAACGGATCTCATTCCATACCGCTGCAATCTCTGTGTTAAACTCTCTAACAGAGCTGCATTCACCCTATTATCGCTTGACATAAAATGCCACCCCTTTTACACTTAAATTTATCTTGATTTTCAAGATAAATGTTTTGTTCCATCTTAACGTTTACCCTTCATCGATGTAAAGGAAATTCATTAGCTGGTTGATAAGAAGGAGGAAAATAAATGAACGTTCAAAAAAAACAAAAATTCATTGTTGCCGGTTTACTATTGGGTATCCTGATGTCAGCAATGGATAATACGATTGTTGCGACTGCAATGGGAACGATCGTTTCTGATTTAGGCGGATTTGATAAGTTTGTATGGGTGACATCTGCCTATATGGTTGCCACGATGGCAAGTATGCCGATATTCGGTAAGCTTTCCGACATGTATGGAAGAAAGAGGTTTTTTATTTTTGGACTTATAGTCTTTTTGATCGGTTCCGCATTATGTGGCATGGCTCAGAGCATAGTGCAGTTAAGTATCTTCCGTGCAATCCAAGGGATAGGCGGAGGCGCTTTGATGCCTATAGCCTTCACGATCATTTTTGATATTTTCCCACCTGAAAAACGCGGAAAATTAACTGGCCTTTTCGGAGCTGTATTTGGGGCCTCAAGCGTATTGGGACCACTTTTAGGTGCTTATATTACTGAATACTCCAGCTGGCACTGGATTTTCTACGTCAATGTTCCGATTGGGATCATTTCTTTATTTTTCATCTGGAATTATTACAAGGAGTCACCCAACACTCAAGAGCAAAAAATTGATTGGGGTGGCGCAGCAACTCTCGTCATTGCCGTTATCAGCTTAATGTTCGCTCTCGAACTGGGCGGGGAGTATGGCTGGAGTTCCTCTCCTATCATAGGTCTGTTTGCCAGTTTTGCGGTTTTCTTCGTTTCATTTTTCTTTTTCGAAAAAAGAGCAAAAGATCCAATCATTTCATTATGGCTGTTTAAAAGGCGATTATTTGCCACTTCTCAGATTTTAGCCATTCTTTATGGCGGTACATTCATTATTTTAACCGTCTATATCCCAATTTTCGTGCAGGCAGTTTACGGTGGTTCGGCAACAAATGCCGGATTGATTCTAACTCCCATGATGCTTGGTTCTGTATTCGGCAGTGCTGTTGGCGGGATATTCAATACAAAGACAAGCTTTCGCAACTTAATGACGATTTCCGTCATCTGTTATTTTGCAGGAATGCTTTTATTAGGGACCATCACCCCTGATACCAGCAGGACTTCACTAACTTTGTACATGATTTTGACTGGATTTGGCATGGGCTTTTCCTTCTCCCTTTTGCCTATTGCGTCCATTCACAACTTGGAACCTAGATTCAGGGGGTCGGCCAACTCAACAAACTCATTCCTCCGTTCTTTTGGGATGACACTCGGTGTAACGATTTATGGAGCAATTCAAAACAATGTATTCACAAGTAAAATGACGGATGCGTTTAAAGGAATGCAAGGAAGTCCGGATACAGCCGGATTGATGGAGGACCCGCGTCAGCTCTTCCAATCGGACGCACGTGCGGAGATTCCGGACTTTATCCTGGATAAAATCGTTCATGCGATGTCCGATTCGATATCATTGATATTCACCTTGGCTCTCATTCCAATCGGTCTTGCAGCTATCACTGTGTTCTTCATGGGAAAAACAAGAGTGGAAACACCTTCAAAAAAGGAATCATTACAATAAACAAAAAGCGCTGCACTTCCAGCGCTTTTTGTTATTTTCATCTCCCTTCTATAAAGGAGGTGAAGATTGCCGAAAAATCACTCCACTACTAAACTATAAGTAACACATTCAAATACCGAGGTGATAAGTTTGAAAATCGTATGTTTTGGAGACAGTTTAACCAGAGGCATTTCTTATGTTAGGGGGCGCCTTCGCATCATTAAAGAAAATTATCCGAACTCCCTAGCTAAGCTAACAGAATCTTTGCCATTCGTGGAAGTTTTGAATAAAGGGGTTTTCAATGACAACTCCGACCTGTTGGTTAGCCGGATCGAGAAAGACGTCATGTCGGAAAATCCCGATATCGTATTAATAGAGGTCGGTGGAAACGACTGTAACTTCCATTGGGACGAAGTAGCCAAGAACCTAGAAGGTGACCACAAGCCTATCGTTCCAATCGAACGCTACCTGGAAAATATCACACAACTTGTCAAGCAGGTTCAGGACAAGCATGTAACACCTTTCCTCTTAACCCTCCCGCCACTTGATCCTGCCAGGTATTATAGATCCATCGCTGATAAATTCGGTCATTCGATTGGGCATTTCGTTTCCCATGTCGGCGGTATTGAGCATTGGCATGGGATGTATAATCGCCAATTGAAAAACCTTGCAGCGGAACTAGAGGTGCCTTTGATCGATTCCGATCCTATATTAAATCCTCCGGCGACTTGGATCGCTTGATTAGCGATGATGGCATCCACCTCACTTCAGAAGGGTACCAGCAAATGAGCCTGGCCATATTCAGTGATTTGCGGAAGCTTATGGAAGAGGATATGCTTCCGCAGCCATAAAACAGTAAAAAGGCAAAGCATGGCGCTTTGCCTTTTTTGGCCTTACAGACTTTTCACTTCCACGTTTTCCGGAAGCTTGAAAGGGTTTTCGGTGTTGATCCGGTCATAAAACATCATCCCGTTTAAATGATCTAACTCATGTTGAAACACGATTGCAGCAAAGCCCTTCAGGCGCATCTCTATTTCCTCACCATTACCATCCACCGCTTTGATTTTAACCCGTTCATAACGCGGTACATATCCTTTAATATCACGGTCCACAGAAAGGCAGCCTTCACTTTGCGGTAAATAGATCATTGTGGCCGAATGACTGATGATTTTTGGATTCACAAGGGCATATTCAAACAGCTTCCCCTTTTCGTCGGGAAAATACATGACGAACATGCGTTTATTCAAGCCTATCTGATTTGCAGACAACCCAACTCCTTCGCGTAAGTTGAACTTCTTTTGGAGTTTTGGGTCCTGGCTGTTTTTCAGGTATTGCATCATGCATTCCAACGTTTCACGATCTTCATCCGAAATCGGCAGGCTAACTTCATCCGTTACCTGACGCAGAATGGGATCCCCTTCTCTAACGATATCCTTCATCGTAATCATATAGTCTTTTATAAATTTACTCATAGAACTTCACACTCTTCTACCATTTTATTTTTTCATGACTTAGACCATTTCACTTTAGCATTTCACATTTAAAAAGTCTAATATGCTGGTTAGATTAAAAAATCCGGACTCCATTCCCAAAATTTTCATAATTAAATGCATTTCTTTTATTTAACATTATTTACTTTATTTTAGGCTATGATTACATGTTTAAAAATTTTATACTGAATATATATTCTTAAAGGAGATGAAAAATTGAACTCGAACTCTAAATTAGTTTCGAAGTTGCTGCCGTTCCTGACGGCTCTCATTGTGATAATTGCTGGAATCAGTTGGTATGTTGTTACTCAGTCAAAGGATATGGTCATTCCTTTTTCTTCGGTGGAAAAGAAGATTAAAGCCCAAGATGGAGCCCTTGTCACCATTGAAGAAAAAAGAAATGGCACTCTTCACATCTCCACACCAGATGGAGAATACGTTTCCAGTATTCCTCCCAACAGTCAAATGACCAATAAACTTGTCGAAACTTATAACGTTCAATATTCTTTTTCATCAACTAATAAATCAGCATTATGGATTTTAGGCGGATTAATGGCGGCTCTCGTCACAACCGCTGTCATTATACAGAAAAAATCAAAGGGCGGATTGCGGATCGGCAGTAAAAAACAAAGCCTTTCCTCCCCAAAGCCCCTGCCAGAGATAACTTTGGATGATGTAGGCGGTTTGCAATCCGAAATCAAACAGGAAATCCTACAGACACTCACTACACTAAAGGAACCTGAACGTTCAGCTAAAATTGGAATTAAGCCGCCTCAAGGCATTTTATTATACGGCCCCCCTGGAACGGGGAAAACACTGCTTGCACAGGCAATTGCAAAAGAGCTTGGTGCAAACTTCTTCTCAACGAGCGGTTCAGCCTTCAACGAAATGTTTGTTGGAGTCGGTGCAGCCCGTGTCCGCAGCCTTTTCCAAAATGCACGTAAGCAATCGCCAGCTGTCATTTTCATCGATGAAGTGGACGCGTTGGCTGGTAAAAGGAAAGCTCATGGCGGGGAAGAAGGCGAAAAAACGTTAACTGAACTGCTTGTGCAATTGGATGGAGGCCATCCAAATGAAGGCATTTTATTCATTGCAGCGACCAACCGGAAAGATATGCTCGATGAGGCATTTCTACGTCCGGGCAGGATCGATTTCTCTTTCCAAGTTCCACTTCCAGATACACAAGGAAGAAAGGAAATCATCGATATCCATACGAAGGGAAAGCGTCTAGCGACAGATGTCCTGGCTTCCCTGGATGAGTTGGCAGAAAGCACATCCGGTTTCTCCGGTGCTGACTTAAGCTCCCTGTTCGATACTGCCTCACGTCATGCCCTGAGGAATGAACAGGATATGATTCGTAAACAGGATCTTGATTACGCCATTGACCGTACGATACTTGGAGCGACATCACGTACCTTGAATGATGCGGATACGAAGCGGCGCGTGGCCATTCATGAAAGTGGACATGCCCTGATCGCAGCTTTGACAAAGCCCGGTTCCGTACGAAAGGCGACCATCATTCCGCGTGGGGAAGCCCTTGGGTATGTAGCGCCAATACCAAAAGAACTCCATCTGGCAACAGCCAGTGAATTGCTTGATCAAGTCAAAATGATTTTAGCAGGTGGCGTGGCGGAAAGAATGTATTTAGGAGAACATAGCATCGGTGTAGGCGGAGATGTACAGCAGGCGAAACATCTACTTGAACAAATGGTCGATACCGGAATGCTTCAAGATGGATTTACTCTCACCTTTAATAAAGGTGAGAAGGAGCAAAAGATGCAGGAATTATTCACGAAAGCGATTCAGGAAACGGAAATGTTGATTGACTCGAATCGCTTACAGTATGAAGAGCTCGTTGAAGAGTTATTGAAAAAAGAGACACTCGAGGGATCAGAAGTTCAACGTATCGTTGATGCATCGGAAATAACCGGCATTTGCTCGAATGCTTAACGTGTTTAAAAGACTAATGTAATGTTTAGAGCCTGTTCGAATCGAACAGGCTCTTTTTTATATATGGTAGTGAGCCGTAAAGCCAATCTATAAATATTTTATGTAGGCAGTCCCTTTACTGCTAGAAAAATGAAAGGGAGGTCACTGGCAAATCACCGTTATCCGCTTCTGACCTGTTTACATTAAGGGATTTAGCCATATTCTGTTTCGGTATCTTGGCCTTAAAATCACCCTTGTGCAAACACATCGCAAATAATAGGGCTATGACGAGCAAAGCCACAGAACCGAGGAGAGCAAATTGATAGGATGTTAAATTAACAAGCTGCTCCACATTCATTCCTATCGAGCTAGTGCCCACTGCCCCCAGAATGCTGGCTAGGATGCCGACAATGCTAATCAATGTATAAATGATGATTGTACCAAGCCGCCCTATCCGGATCACCTGATGTATGCCCGGCGGTCAAAGACAAAAAGTTTGGCTAGCAATGGCTTTAGCACAGCAAAAGGAGATTTTATTACTGGATGAACCTACCACCTACCTTGATATATGGCTCATCAACTGGAGGTTTTACAAATTGTTGAGAGGCTTAACAGGAAACAGAAAAAACCATCGTGATGGTACTGCATGATATCAACCATGCGTCTCGGTTTTCACATGAAATCATAACGATGAAGGAAGGAGAAATCGTAAAAATCGGTAACCCGGGCGAAATCATTACACCTGCCGTTTTAGAAGAAGTCTTCCGTATTCATGCAAGGGTTATGATAGACCCTGCCAATGGGGCTCCCGTTTGTTTCGGTTATGATAATTTATCAAAAAAAGAAGAACAGAAAGAAGCCGTTTTATCCAATTAATAGGTGCAGCATAAAAATGGGGTTCCGAATGGTCTAATCCCAAACCATGATTTAAAAAGAAAAATTTGTTATGTTTTTTACTATCAGGGGAAACCCTTAATGGATTAAAGAAATTTGCGACACTCCTGCCGAATAACTGGCTAGCCGAGACCCCACAGGCGCTTGCTTTGATGAGGCTTGGCAGACAGTCGGCGGAAAGGGAGCGGATTTCTGAAATCAACTGGAACTTCTTTCAAAGAAAAAAAACTGCAGTCAAACTCGCTTTACATCGAGTTTGACTACAGTCTGAAAGGGATGTCGACTAGTCGACATCCCTTTTTTTACAAATTTATAGTTTTTCTAACTGGATGATATCAGGTGTATTTTGTTTCTGAATCCCTGACTTTTGCAATTTCACTGCCGTTCCTTCTGGTAAGTTAGTGAATATAATAGGAGTGACCGTTGATGGAGCATTCCGCTTTATGAAATCTAAATCAATTTCTAAAAGAGGTGTTCCTTTTGTTATTCTTTGACCTTCTTGCACAAGAGATGTAAACCCTTCTCCATTTAACTTAACTGTATCTAAGCCAACATGGATCAGAATTTCCAGACCATTATCCATTTTCAATCCCAGTGCATGATTTGTCGGGAAGATACTTAGAACTTCTCCATCGATTGGGGATACTAGTTTTCCGTTGACTGGCTCGATAGCAAAGCCATCCCCCATCATTTTCATAGCAAACACTTGATCGGGAACTTGTTCTATCGGTAAAACGGTTCCTTCAATTGGAAGGACAAAGTCATTTGCACCCAAAGCTTGGTTTTCCTCTACAATATCCTCTGCCACTTGTGCAGATGGACTTGTTTTCACTTGGCTTGGGTCGACACCATCCTTGACAAGTTGTTTCATTGCATTTGCAACGAATTCAACATTCGTTCCAACAATGACCTGCACACTCGATTTATTCAACTTCATGACACCGCGCGCACCATGCCGTTTCAAGGCTGCTTCATTCACATTTCCTGAATCGGCCACTTGTAAACGCAAGCGTGTTGCACAGTTATCAATTAGCTTTATATTCTCTTTACCGCCAAGATCTTGAATGAAAAGCGATCCCATATCGGTATATTTATCCCCTGTTTTCACAATAGTTTCTTCTTCCACTTCTTCCTCATCGTCTTCACGGCCAGGTGTTTTTAAATCCATGATCTTGATGACAAAATAGAAAATTACGAAGTAAACTGCCGCGTATACCAATCCAATCGGTATTAACCATAGCGGTTTTTGCGCAATACCAAAGTTCAAGAAATAATCAATGGCTCCTGCGGAGAATCCAAAACCATGATGGATATCCAATATAACAGCAAGTGCCAGGGAAACCCCAGTTAAAAGCGCATGTATTACATATAACACCGGTGCGATGAACATGAACAGAAATTCAATCGGTTCAGTGATTCCTGTAAGGAAAGAAGTGAAAGCTAACCCAACAAGCATCCCCGTAACCAATTTACGTTTTTCTTTCTTAGCAGCTGCAATCATCGCTAATGCTGCAGCTGGAAGGCCGAACATCATGATCGGGAAAAAGCCGGTCATGAAGGGCCCAGCAGTCGGGTCCCCTGCGAAGAAACGGTTTATATCACCTGTCGCTCCATTGTATTCACCAAAAACGAACCAAACCATACTATTCAAGACATGATGCAATCCTACTGGAAGCAATAAGCGATTCAATACGCCGAATACGCCGGCTCCCAATGCCCCTGCACCTGTAATCCAGTCTCCAACACTATTGATTACCTCTTGAATCGGCGGCCAAACAAAACCGAATATTCCCGCAAGTATAATCATCGCAAGCGAAGTGATGATCGGGACGAATCGTTTCCCTGAAAAGAATCCAAGCCATTCAGGGAGTCTTATGTCGGAGTATCTATTATATAGAAGAGCGGCAACTATACCAGATATGATACCGCCTAAAACAGCCATGTTGATATCTTTATTAATCGCTTGTGTACCATTCGTTAAAACAAAGTAGCCAACAAGACCTGCTAAGGCCGCAGCACCGCTTCCATCTTTGGATAACCCAATCGCTATACCTAAAGCGAACAATATGGCAAGGTTATCAAAAATAGCTTGTCCCGAGGCAGCCATAAATGGAATATCTAGTAAATCAGGTTGCCCTAAACGAAGCAATAAAGCCGCTGCTGGCAAAACGGCAATCGGTAACATTAAAGCTTTCCCAATTTTTTGTAAAAAATTTAACATCGAACTCATCTCCCTTGTTCCTAACTTCTTTTAATTCAGCAGAACGAAAAGACGTATAAAGCGTTTTCATTTTATCAATATATTAACTTTTCTTTTGCTTATACTAGCACAGAAAATATATAGATGTCTATACCAATTTACTTGAAAATAGACTATATTCTTCGAAAATAAAGCAAAAATATCATTTTTACTCCTGTTACTCCCTAACTGGTCTAGACAACTTTTAATAAAAACGATAAAATGAGGGCAAAATATATGAGACCATTTCATGACTCATTCATTAAGTTTTACTTTCATAAAGGAGATTATGTATGAAAACATTCATTATTAATAATCTAATAGTTCATGGCGAAAAGGAAACATACAAAAATGGGTATATTAAAGTCGTGGATGGAAAAATTGCCGAAGTTGGTCCAGTCAGCCAATACAAACAGGAAGATGACGCCAAGGTAATTACTCTTTCACCTGATTATCAGGTAATTCCCGGTGCCATCGACATTCATATTCACGGAGCATCCAATTCCGATGCAATGGATGCCACACATGAAGCATTATCCACAATGGCAGCGACTCTTCCCAAAGAAGGAACCACCAGCTTTCTGGCCACTACAATGACTCAATCTACCCAAGCCATTGAATCAGCACTTCTTAATGCTGGTAAATATATCGAAAATCAAACTCAAGAACACGCTGAAATAGTTGGGATTCATTTAGAAGGTCCTTTCATTTCACCGGCCCGTAAAGGAGCACAGCCTGAGGAGTATATCGTTGATCCTGATGTCACTCTATTTAAAAGGTGGCAGGAAATGGCCGAAAATCAAATCAAGCTTGTAACGCTTGCTCCTGAACAACCAAACGGATTAGATCTTGCCGCACACTTAAGGGAAACTGGCGTTGTCGCTTCCATTGGACATTCAGATGCAACCTATGACCAAATTGATGAAGCAATCCAAGCAGGGACTACCCACGTTACACATCTTTATAATGGAATGCGGGGACTCCATCACCGCGAACCTGGTGTTTTGGGAGCTGCTTATCTTCGGGACGAGCTATATGTTGAACTTATTGCTGACGGCATTCACTGCAGGCCGGAAATGGCGAAGCTGGCATTTAACCAAATTACCAGTGAACGCATGATCTTGATAACGGACTCGCTTCGTGCCAAATGGCTCGAAAAAGGAACCTACGATTTAGGTGGTCAGCCTGTGTATGTTGACGAAACGAAAGCAACGCTTTCAAACGGTACACTAGCCGGCAGTATATTGAAAATGAACAATGCCATCAAAAATACATTGGAATATACCGATTGTTCCATGACGGACATTATAAAAATGACAGCAGAAAACCCTGCCAAACAGCTTCGGATTTTTGATAGAAAAGGAAGCATCCAGGTCGGCAAAGACGCCGATCTTGTAATATTGAATGACCGCTTGGACGTTGAAATGACGTTCTGCAGAGGAAATTTAGCTTTTAAAAAGGAGAATGTATAATGAATATCATACAAGTTCAGGACTACACAGAAATGAGCCGGACAGCCGCAGAAATAGTGATCGGAAAAGTCAAAGGAAATCCAAACATCAAATTAGGTCTTGCAACGGGCGGTACCCCAAAAGGAATGTATGATAATTTGATTGAAGATCACGTACGTAATCATACTTCTTATGAAAATGTAACGTCTTTTAATCTTGATGAGTATATCGGCTTAAAACCAAATGATCCAAACAGTTACCATTATTATATGGATGACTCCTTATTCACTCACATCAATATAAATAAAGAGCGCACCCACGTACCAAATGGCACAGCTGATGACACCAACGGAGAATGTAAACGGTATGACGAAATGATAGATTCCGTGGGAGGGATCGATCTTCAGATACTTGGCATTGGGCAAAATGGCCATATTGGTTTTAATGAACCTGGAACTTCCTTCACATCCGGTACACATGTCGTGACACTTGAAGATTCAACGCGCCAAGCGAATGCTCGTTATTTCGATTCCATAGACGAAGTTCCTACACATGCCGTTACGATGGGCATTTCAATAATCATGAAAAGCAAAGAGATTCTGCTGCTGATATCTGGTGAAGAAAAAGCCGAAACCTTGAAGAAATTAATACACGGTGACATTTCAGAGGAATTCCCTGCATCTATCCTTAAAAAACATAATAATGTTACAATTATCGCAGACCAAAAAGCATTATCCGGATTGATAATACCCTAAAAGGAGCGAAAGTCGATGATTGATAAAAACTCACCTCTTCCGATTTATTTTCAAATCGAAGAAAAAATAAAAAGACAGATAGAAAACGGTGAGTTCCAAGCGCACGATGCCCTTCCATCTGAACGTGAATATGCCGAGCAATTCGAAATTAGCCGGATGACCGTCCGGCAAGCTATAAATAATTTGGTGAATGACGGATACTTATACCGTCAAAAAGGAAGGGGAACCTTTGTCGCCGATAAGAAGTTGGAGCAGCAGCTCAATGGGTTGACCAGCTTCACGGAGGACATGAAAGCCAGGGGATTAAATCCAAGCAGTAAGCTGCTGAGCTTTGAAATCATTCCGGCTGATAAGAAGATTGCCAGTGAATTGCACATTTCCCTTTATGCTCCCGTTTATGAAATAAAACGCATTCGATTGGCTGATGATGTTCCAATGGCGCTCGAGACCGTGTACATGTCTGCCAATTTAATTAAAGGATTAACGGAAGAAATCATTAACCTTTCCCTTTACCAATATGTGGAGAATTACGTTAAACTTAAAATAGACTATGCTACACAAACGTTGGAATCATCGATTGCTTCTGAATTAGAAGTCACCCATTTATCGATTCCAAAGCACTCACCCATATTATTCATTCAAAGGCATACGTTCCTAATAGATGGAACTCCCCTTGAATATGTTAAATCTGCTTATCGTGCGGACAGGTATAAGTTCACTATCACTATAAGCAGATAAAATTGAATATTTTCATCACCATAGTCTTTTAATTGCCAAAGGTAATCGGAGGGTATCACATATATGAACTCATACTTTGAAGAAGTGCAGGCTTTACTCACAATTGTGGGAGAACAGGAAAAGCAATCAATTAAGGAATCTGTTGAATATATCTCAAAAGCAGTGATGTCAGATGGGATCATCCATCTATTCGGAAGCGGACACTCTCATATTTTGACGGAAGAAGTATTCTACCGGGCAGGTGGGTTAGCCGCAATTCGTCCTATTTTCGTTGAAGATTTGATGCTTTTTAAGGGAGCTTCAAGGTCATCACAACTTGAACGGCAAAATGACCTATCAGAGAAATTCATGCATGATGAGGATATCCGTCCTGGTGATGTCTGTATCGTCATTTCATCATCCGGCGTAAATCCCGTTCCCATAGATGTCGCCACTATCGCAAAAGAAAAAGGGGCCTTCGTCATTGGACTGACATCACCGGAGTATGCAAAAGGTTGTCCTTCACGGCATAAACATAAGCATTATCTCCACGATGTCGTTGATTTGGTCATAGACAATCATATTGCCAAAGGTGACACATTACTGAAATCAAATAATATATCTTTTGGTTCTGGATCGACCGTGATCGGGGCCGTTCTCCTCAATATGATTTTCACCCAAGTCATCCAAACGATTATTGAATCAGGGGAGACCCCTCCCGTATTCCTAAGCAGTAATATCGAAGGGGCAGATGAACACAATCAAAAGATCATCGCGAAATATAAAACACGAATCCCCCAATTATGACTCGGTTTAGCCAAAAAGGAATACATAAGCTTTTATGTTCCTCATAAAAGCAGTCACGATAAATATTAAAGAAGGCACCCATGCGGATGCCTTCTTTAGTTCAAGGGTACTTCCCTTTATGATCGCCCTCATTTATATTTCCTCCCATTCCCCATTCTTCATTTGAATGAAAATTTGCGAAAGTTTCTCATATGTATCAAGGAATTTAACAATCTCTTCATAATCGAATTTCGTCATGATGCTCTCTACCAATTTATGAACCTTATTTTCCGTTTCCTGTAACAATGTTTCCCCCTCTTTGGAAAGCTTCAAGTGAAAGACCCTTCGATCAACCAGGTCCTGTTCCCTTTCTATCAATCCTTTGCCTTCCAGCCTGTTGATGTTGGACGTGACGGCACTCTTATTTATATAAAAGGCATCACTGATTTCCGTCGATGTACACAACTGCTGTTGATGAATGAACCGTAAAGTATAGTATTGTTCGTTCGTCAGCACATCACAAATCTGATCTTTTATTAAAAGCTCCCCCATCTTATTGACATAGAAGGAAACCTTCATGTATCGATCAATCAATCCAGAAACTTTTTCATTAGTCATCGTTGCACCTCCCAAAAAGTAGTTCAGTCATTTAACTATATGTAGATTACTATTGTTTTATTTATTATGTCAATCCCATGATAGTTTATTATTTCCAGTTTAACTTATGGTAAATAAGGGAAAACCCAAAGTAAGCAAACAATCTACTATTCTAAAGGAGGAAATATAAATGACTCAATCAACTATCGAAACTCAAACGAATAGCAAGCTTTTAAAAGGGATTCTAATTGGGGGGCTTGTTGGTGGTGCGTTGACCTTGCTTGACTCCAACACAAGAAATAAAGTAAAGCGATCAGCCGTCCTTTTAAAAGACAACTCCATGAATATGATTGAACAGGTCAAGGAAAATCCCGGAGAAATGAAGGAACAGATGGTATCAGGAGTCAAAGGGGCAACGGAGACTATTAAAGAGGCAATCAATGACGTTGAAACACTATATGAAACCGTCAATGAAGACGTGGTGGGTAAAGTATCCGAAGTAAAGGATATCTCCACTGATGCCCTTGGTACAGCTAAAGACGCAACAAGTGAATTGAAGGACATCGGTTCAAAGGTGGTCGTTGCCGGTAAACAGCTGAAAGAAACGCCATCACAATCATTGATATCCGATAATGATAAAGGTGAAAGAGAAAGTGATGAAATCGTTAAAAAATCAGGATTATCCAATCAAAAATCCATCTCATCCAACTTCTAATATATAAATATATAAAAAAGCTGAGGCATTAAGCCTCAGCTTTCAGACTGTAGACAAACTCGATGAAAATCGAGTTTGTCTATTTTTATGGCTTGTACAATTTGGACGTTGATTTCCACTCCAGGCACTCGCTTTCCGCGGGCGGTCGGGGAGCCTCCTCGGCTTTCGCCTGCGGATTCTCGTACCTTCCGCTCCAATCAACTCTGTATAAAGTTTAGACAGAACCATACCTATGGAGTTGAAGGTGTTGCTTTGGGCCAATTGGATCGGGAACATCATTCGATGAAAGGTACATTTTCCAGAACCCTTTTGTTTTTTCATATATCACTTCATTTGAAAACCTTAGTTAGAACCCTCTAATTTATTCGTTATCTCATGGTCTTTTTTCACTTCGGCTAACCAAACGGGATATTCCTCTTGTAATCTTTCAGAAAGAAGCGTTTCTTTAATTACTTCTTTACTGTCTTCTAAATTAGCTTTTTTTGCTTCCTTCTTACCGGTTACTTTTATGATATGGTATCCATAATCGGATTTGACTGGATCACTGACTTTATTTATATCAAGATCAAAGGCAACATCTTCAAACTCTTCCACCATATCACCTTTCCCAAAATATCCTAGGCTTCCACCGTTATCCGCCGTTTCAGTATCAGTGGAATATTCAGCTGCCAATTTAGCGAAATCACCGCCTTCTGCGATTTCTTTCGCAACTTTTTTAGCCGTTTTTTCGTCTTCGACTAAAATATGACTAGCTTCCACTTGTTCCGCTTGAGCAAATGTATCTTTGTTATCTTCAAAATACGTACTGATTTCATCGTCCGTCACGGTTATTCTCGGTTCAACCAGTTTTTTCGTTTGCAGGTAAACCACGATGTCCTTTTTTAAGGCTTCCATAGAAGAACCGCTTGCTTCCAATTGCTCTTTTAACGACTTTTCATCACCATAGGACTCCACCATAATATCGATTTCTTTCTGTATTTCTTCATCCTTAATTTTAATTCCTGCTTTTTCCGCTTCCAATTCAACCAATTTATTCGTAATTAACAGGTCTAAAGTATCTGCTCCGTACCCCGCAACAAGCGCGTCATATAGCTCATCCTTATTGATTTTCTCGCCATCGATACTAGCTATTGTCTTATCCGTGGACGAAATCATCGCAAATGCCATGATCCCGGCAATGATTAAAATGCTCCCTGCCCAAATATATGCCTTCGTGCTTTTTAATAGTTTCATGAATACTCTCCCTTAATTTTTCTATTATGATAGCTTGGAAATATTAATTAATCCTTAAGATATTAATTCAACCTTCAATATGCACTAACCCATCATTATACTAACATACTTATATCCTTACAGATATTTTAGAGTATTTCCTTCTGCTACCAATTCACATTGAGAATTTGGTTGATCACTACAAAAAACGAAATTATACAGTTATAACGACTTTTGTTATATAGGTAACAGAGTGCAAAAACACAGAAACGAAAAAGCATGGTGTACGGAGGGAATCCCTACACCATGCTTTTTTCTTGTGTTATTTACGATGCATCTTGAATTCAAGGAAGAGTTCGTTGTAATGGGCCAAGTTTTTCTTCCCAAGGTTTTCGTACACTTCCAGTTTCTTTGTCAGTTCCGGTGATGGATAGAAACGTTCATCCTTCACCACTTCTTCAGGCATATATTTCAGTGCTTCTTTATTAGGTGTCGAGTAACTTACATATTCAGCATTCTGTGCCGCAACTTTCGGGTCCAGCATGAAGTTGATGAACTGGTGAGCCGCTTCGACATTTTTGGTCGTTTTCGGGATGACCATATTATCAAACCATAAATTGGACCCCTCTTTTGGAACAACGTATTCGAGATCTTCATTTTCAGCCATGATTTCAGAAGCAACTCCCGACCAAACAAGGCCAATTGCCGCTTCCTGGGCTTCCAATAGCATGCGGCTTTCATCTCCTACTATCGCTTTAATATTAGGGGTGAGGGCATCAAGTCTGGATTTTGCCTCTTGAAGGTGTTCTTCATCTATATCATTCAATGAATAATTCAAAGAGTTCAGACCCATGCCCATCACTTCTCTAGCCCCATCCGTCAAAAGGATTTCATTTTTTAAATCTTTATCCCATAAATCCGCCCAGGCCGTTATTTCTTTGCCACCGAGCATCTTGGAATTGTAAACAATTCCAACCGTTCCCCAGAAATACGGGACGGAATATTTATTCTCCGGATCGAATGGCAGATCGATGAATCGCTCATCGATATTTTTCAAATTCGGAAGCTTGGAATGATCCAAGGGAACCAGCAAGTCTTCTTGCCTCATCTTATCGATCATATACTCAGACGGAATGGCAATATCATAAGTCGTGCCGCCCTGTTCGATTTTAGTCATCATGGCCTCATTCGAATCGAACGTCTCATAAATGACCTTTATACCTGTTTCTTCTTCAAAACGTTCGATTAAATCCGTATCGATGTAATCGCCCCAATTATAGATGGTAAGCGTATTGCCGCTCGTAAACCCCTGCGATGAATTCAATCTTGAAATCGCATATAGCAGCAAAGCGGATACGAGGGAAATGAGCAGAAACATTTGGACAAGCCTTTTCATCGTTTCCCCCCCATTCCCATTTGCCTTACACGTTGAGTTATAAAGTAATATACGACAACCAACAGCAGTGTCACGACGAACAGCAGTGTCGATAGTGCATTGATATTCAATGAAATCCCACGGCGGGCCAATGAATAGATTTCCACAGAAAGAGTGGAGAAGCCATTACCGGTCACAAAGAACGTAACCGCAAAATCATCAAGTGAATAAGTCAATGCCATAAAAAAACCAGCAAAGATACCTGGTAGGATGTATGGAAGGATGACCTTCGTCAATACATCCCACCGGCTTGCCCCTAAATCTCGGGCCGCATCAATTAAAGTAGGGCTCATTTCCTGAAGTTTCGGAAGGACCAGCAGCACAACGATCGGGATACTGAAGGCGATATGCGACAACAGTACCGAGTAGAATCCAAGCTTGATCCCGGCCATTGTGAATAAAATCAGGAAGGAAGCACCGATGATCACATCGGGACTGACAATCAATACATTATTCAATGACAATACCGTATTCTTAGCCTTATTGCTCGTAAAGGACCGAATTCCAATCGCCCCTATCACCCCTATGATCGTTGCGATCAGTGCAGATAATAAAGCAATCACAAGTGTATTCAATACAATGATCAACAGCCTTGTATCTTGGAACAGTTCCTTGTACCACTCCATCGTGAACCCTTTAAAGTCATACATCGTTCCACCGCTGTTAAAAGAGTAAAAGACTAAAAAGAAAATCGGTGCATAGAGAATGAGAAAAATCAAAACGAGAAACGCTTTTGATATTGGTGATAATTTATTGTCCAATTTACACACCCTGCTTTCGGTTACCCGTTACAAACATAATCAGGAACATTATTATAATCAAAAATACCGCGATTGTGGAACCCATTCCCCAATCCTGTGTCACAAGGAAGTGCTGCTCGATAGCCGTACCAAGCGTAATGACACGGTTACCGGCAATCAGTCTTGTAAGCATGAACAATGAAAGCGCCGGGATGAAGACTACCTGGCATCCCGTCTTTACACCATCTAACGTCAATGGAAAAATGACACGGCGAAATGTCATCCATCGGGACGCTCCCAAGTCATTGGCCGCATCCAAAAGGGTTGGATTCATTTTATCAAGCGCATTGAATATCGGTAAGATCATAAACGGGATGAAAATATAAACCGAAACGAATATGAAGCTGAAATCCGTAAAGAGAATCTGTTGCTTTCCGATTCCTACAGCCTCTAGAAAACCATTCGCCACACCATACGTGCCAAAAATACCAATGAAGGCATAAGCCTTCAAAAGTAAATTGATCCAGGAAGGCACGATAATCAGCAAAAGCCACAACTGCTTATGCTTGGTTTTCGTTAACAAATAGGCGGTCGGGTAAGCGACTAAAAGGGATATTCCCGTAATCAGGAAAGCATACCAAAATGAGCTTAAAGTCATTTTTAAATATACTGGCGTAAAGAACTTTTGATAGTTAATCAAAGATAGATTGCCTTCAATGTCAAAGAAGGAATAGTAAAGGATTAACAAAATCGGTGCGATCACGAATAAAGCAATCCATAAGACATAGGGTACGAAGTAAATATTCCGGGATATTTTATTCTTCATGACTTTCCCCATCATGATACGCTTCCAGACGCTTATCGAATTCCTCTTCAGTTTCACCCAATCGCATGACATGAATCGATTCTGGGTCGAAATAAAGACCTATTTCATCTCCAACTGCCACTTTTTTTGTTGATTGGACAAGCCATTCATTTCCATCATGGTCATAACAGCTGATTTCATAATGAACACCGCGAAATAGCTGGGAGTCCACCCGAACTTGCAGTTTTCCGCGATCGACGGAAGTAATCTCTAAATCTTCCGGGCGGATGACAATATCGACAGCTTCATTACTGTTCAATCCTTGGTCGACACATTGGAACTGTCTGCCGACAAATTCCACGAGGTAATCTTCAATCATTTTTCCTTTTACAATATTAGACTCACCGATGAAATCGGCAACGAACCGATTCAGCGGTTCATCATAAATATCCGTAGGGGTCCCACTTTGCTGGATTTTCCCTTTGTTAAGGACAAAAATCTCATCTGACATCGCTAAGGCTTCCTCTTGGTCATGAGTGACGAAGATAAACGTGATTCCAAGCCTCTGTTGCAGCTCCCGCAATTCATATTGCATTTCTGTACGCAATTTCAAATCGAGGGCAGATAGCGGTTCATCCAAAAGGATGACTTCCGGTTCATTAACAATAGCCCTTGCAATCGCTACCCGTTGCCGCTGACCGCCGGACATTTCCCTGATTTCCCGTTTTTCATACCCTTCCAAATTAACAAAGCTGAGGGCTTCCTTCACCTTTATTTCCACTTCCGAATTCTTCATTTTTTTGATCCGAAGACCAAATGCTACATTTTCAAACACATTTAAATGCGGAAAAAGTGCATAATCTTGAAATACCGTATTCACTTGCCTTTTATTGGCTGGCACATCATTGATCTTTTTTCCTTCAAAGTAAATATCACCTTTGGAGGCTTCCGTAAATCCGGCAATCAAGCGAAGGATCGTGGTCTTCCCACATCCGGAAGGACCCAAGAGCGTATAGAACTTCCCTCTCTCGATTTCAAAACTAACATTATCGAGAACTACCGTATCATCATCAAATTGCTTCGTAACCTGATCGAAGCGTATTATATTCCCGTTTGCCATAGCTTCTTCCCTCTCTCCATTACCTTACTCAACCATCTTCAACGATTGCATTTGTTTTGAATTCTATAAGTATGATTCCGTCACCACGAGTAATAACTCGGACGAACCTTCAAAATCATTGATGATTTGATGTTCATCTGAAGCATGAAAATAAATCGACTCCCCTGCCTTGACGAAATACGTTTGTGTACCAAGCTTTACAATGACTCTTCCGCTTAATACATAACCGAATGTTTCCGACAAGGATGGTTCAAATTGTTTGAACTCCCCTTTTTCCTGGAGAGTCAGTCGAATGGGTTCCATTTCCTTTTCATTCGATTCAGGAACAAGCCACTGAATTTGATACCCCCGTTCTTCATCGATGAAAAATGTTTGTGCTTCTTCTTCATAAACTACTTTCTGGACCTGATCCTCTTCATCGAAGAACTGCTTCGGCTTGCAGCCGAGTACTTCTAAAATATTGAAAAGAGTTTCAATTGAAGGGGAACTAAGATCCCTTTCCAACTGTGAAATATATCCTTTGCTTAAATCCGTTCTTTCCCCCAATTCTTCCTGGGTCAATCCTTTTTTCAAGCGAAGGTTCTTTATTTTTTTTCCGATTTGCATCCCATTACCCTCAATCGGTTTACTTATAGTAAACCCACAGTAGATAAAGTTTTATATAAGTAAACTTTCAGTTTAATTTTACGAATAATATTATACAGGAAATACAGGAAACTTTAAACTGGATTTCCAGGTATGTACAAAAAAGGGACCGCCACCTGAACTGCACCCCAATTGTTAGACAACATCTAACAATTGGAGGTGCAGTTTTTTTGACTAAATATACGATAGACGAAAAATCAAATGCAGTTTTAGAGTACTTAGAAGGGAAAAAATCCTATAAATC
>NZ_JAUUTW010000045.1 GCF_030676415.1 Peribacillus frigoritolerans
TTTGCCGCTTGCTTCCTTCAGATTCCACGTCACCGTGGACACCCTTGCATTAAGCTAACCACTACTACTGCCTTCATGGTTCGGGACTTTCACCCTATAGATTGCACCCATGCCGGGCGCACGAAAAAGCTGCCTTAAAGACAGCTCCGATCTTCGGCTAACGCACCCGTTAGTGAAATAAGAACCTTTCAAATATTAAAAATGACTACCCAGTTATGAGTAGTCATTTTTAATATTTGTATGTGTTTATGAGAAATGGGAATTAATTGTATCTTCAACTTTCTTTAACATACCTTTATATGCTTCTTCATCAAGGTATCCAATACTACCGAATAGTAAATGGTCCACAGGTTCAATTCCAGTAAAATCCCATATTCCAATGTCAGAAGTGACTTTCAAACCTGCTGTCATACCGATTTCATCGTAAACCTCATTAGGAGTACCATGTGTATTGATGATAAAACCTTTTTTACCTTCTAATAACTTAATTACACCTTCTGGTCCAGCAGAATAAGCAAACCCAAATGCAAATACTCGGTCTACATATCCTTTAAGAATAGCTGGAAGACCTGTCCACCAAATAGGGTAAATAAATGTTATTACGTCTGCTTCAGCAATAAATTCTTGTTCAGTTTTAATATCATCAGGAGTTTTTCCTGCTTTCATAGCTGCTGTATCTTCTGGTTTCAGTACAGGTTGAAAATCAAGTGCATATAAATCACGGACAACAACTTCGTGACCATTTTTCTTTAATGTATTGACTGTTGTTCCCAAGATAGAGTGATTTAAGCTTTCAGGGTTTGGATGTGCATAAACAACAAGATGTTTCATTTAAAATAACCTCCAATTATTTAATAACCTTTTATTTGATTACTAATCGTAATCTAATATTATAGTGTTAGACGTTTTTTTAAAAGTAGTCACTTTTTTATAACATAGTCACAAAAATAGTACCATCAAGAAAGAGAGGTATTCATTATGGCACGAAGTAGGTTCGGTGAACCTCCAGAGGACCAAATAGAGGTTTGTCCAGTTACAGAAACTCAAGACATAATTGCAGGAAAATGGAAAATCATTATCTTATGGCATTTAAGCAGACAGACAAGAAGATTTAATGAACTTCAAAGGCTTTTACCTGATATTTCAAAAGGAATACTGACACGTCAGTTGAGAGAATTGGAAGAAGACCAAATGGTTCACAGAGAAGTATATAAAGAAGTTCCTCCAAAGGTAGAATATTCGCTAACATCTTTAGGGAAAAGTTTTATTCCTATACTAGAGAGTATGGGTGAGTGGGGGAAAAAATATAAGGAATTAAGAAAAAGCTAAAGCCTATACTGGTCTTTAGCTTTTTCTTTTTAATTATGTTTGCATGGTTTATCTTAAACTAACCTCCCTCACCATCTATGAGCATGAATCTTTTGCTGTGATTCGCTAGGAAAACTTCTTGAACCCTCATTTACTAAACTTGCCCCCCTATACTAAACATAGTAGACATATTTTCTTAAATCTTCTTAATCATTTTAATATAAAAAAAAGAGAATTAATGGTCGTATATTGAACATTTTATCCTCTAATTATTATAGTATAGTTAATCATTGTTGTGGCGAGTATACAATCCAATCATTAAACTGAGAAAGAATCAAACGAATTCCATCAAGCACTAGTTATCTAGACCTAATTATAAAAAACCTTTATAAATAAAGGAGAGTACATATTAGCATGTATAATATGTACTTGTAGTATGACAACAATGTTATTTAATTTTAAACGTTAAACATATAACCCCGTACAGGGTTAACATAAAGTTGTTTAATTGTTGAAAAAAACACTTCACCCAACTTAAAACATAACAATGAAGCCGTTTAGAACTAGTTTACATCTATTTCTACATAAAGTTACTTCTGCAATATCTGAATAAGGTTTCCACATGTATCGTCGAAGACAGCTATTGTTAATTCACCCATTTTTGTCGGTTCCATGGTAAACTTCACTCCTTTTTCGCTTAATCGTTGATATTCTACGTGAATATCTGCAACCCCAAACATGGTAACTGGGATGCCTTCAGCAAATAACTTCTCTTGATACTCCTTTGCGGCAGGATGCACATTCGGTTCGAGTAAAAGCTCGGTACCGTCATGATCATCGGGAGAAACAAGCGTTATCCACCTAAATTCCCCTGTGGGAACGTCATGCTTTTTTACAAATCCCAGTGTTTCTGAATAAAATTCCAGTGCCTTATCTTGATCTTCTACGAATATACTGGTAACAATGATTTTCATACTGTTTTTGCCTCCTTGATAGTTGTGGTGCATGGTGCTGTGCTAACAATCTGGCTCCAGCAAAACAACCCACACATTAGCCAGAAGTCCTGTTCCGATTTTATAAAATTACTCTATCCATCCTTTTAGCAAATTTTTAAGTGGTTCATTGTTGAATATAAGTACTCGATATTTTCCCTTTCGTTTTGATTTTACGAGCCCTGCATCTTCCAATGCAGAAAGATGTTTAGCTATCGCCTGTCGCGAAATGGAAAGGTCGTGCTTCATAATGAGACGTACCGTAAGTTCATACAACGTCAGCTCGTTGCGTTCGGATAATTCGTCTAATATAAGCCGCCGAGTCGAATCGCCAAGTGCTTTGAATATAGCGTCTTTGTCCCAATTCATATATCGAGTATAAGCAACTCTTCGGTTGCTTGTCAAGAATAAGCAACTGTATGGTTGCATGACAAAGGAACCGTATCATGCAATCTTAACAAGTGAAAAGTCACATAATAGTAGTATGAACCATTATAGAAATTCAAACTGTTTTTCAACAAAAAAGTGCATTAATCCTCCTTGGATCAACACACTAGCTAAATTTATAAGCACCTTGTATGTTTTTTTATTTTTAACACGTTTCTTATTCAACTCCAGTTAGTTTACTTGCATTTATTTACAATCTCATAATTTAAATATCCATCTCATAAGAAGTGTTACTCCATTAAAGGCCAGATTGTTAAATAGCTGACTGGCGTTTTTTAAATGTAGTGTAGTGTTTTAAAAATATTCATTACAATCATTAAAAATAGAAAAAATCCCTGATTTCGATCAAAAAGCAGGGATTTTGGCATTTTAATGGACTTAGAGAAATGAATAAACTTTTGTTGATCATTCAAGAAAAGCACACGTTAGTTGAACAAAAAACCTTAAAACATAAAAATGATTATTCTATAACCTCCATACTTAAGGTATTCAGCAATTACAATATTTCAATATACCCTTCTGTTCCATGCACACGAATTCGTTGCCCGTCCCTTACTAGTTTGGTAGCATTTTCCACCCCAACAACTGCTGGTAAGCCATATTCACGTGCAATAACTGCTCCATGGGTCATCAGTCCACCAACTTCGGTGACTAAGCCTTTTATGGATACAAACAATGGTGTCCAGCTAGGGTCAGTAAAGGAAGTGACTAATATATCTCCATCTTCTAAATCAGCATCTTCCATGTTTAAGATGACACGTGCTCGCCCCTCTATAACTCCGGAAGAAACAGGTAGACCTACAATTGCTTCGGCTGGGAGATTTTCTCGTTTGTACTCACCTACAATGATTTCACCATCAGACGTGATAACACGTGGGGGAGTTAGTTTTTCATATAATTTGTACTCGTCTTTTCGTTTGCTGATGATTTGGTAATCCAGTTTATTTGTGCGCACGCCTTCGTGTAGTTCTTCAAAAGTGAGATAGTATATATCTTCTTTTTCATGAATAACGTTGGCTTGCACGAGTTGTTCGGCTTCTTTCTGTAAAGCCTGCTTATAAACGAAATAGCGATTAACCATGCCGTATTTTGGATATTCCCGATAACCGATGAAATTCCGGATTAGGTCGATCATTCGTATTGTTTCTTTGGCTTTTTGTTCACCATCCGGCAATTGCTTCAATCGATCTACTAACTCTTGTTCTTTTTTCAAAGCTTCCTGTCGCCCTTGCTCAACTTTCCGCTTGCTAGCATTAGGCTCAAAGTTTTTGATATTACTAAGAATCATGGGAACAAGTGTAGTTGGTTTTTCGCTCCAACGAGTTTTAGTAATATCGATTTCTCCGGTACATCGCATTCCGTATTTGCTGAGATAAGCATAGATCGCGTCTTGGGTTTCCTGCCCACCATCAAACTTAACAAGTTCATCCAAAAAGTTATCATCTTTTACATGTTGTAAATAATCAATGACTTCTGGATAAGGACGAATCACATCTGCGACATCCAATAGCGCCAGACCCATTTCCGAAGTAATATTGTTGGGTACAGATTGAGAAAGCGTATCTGCTACGTTTTTTTCACCTAACCACTCGTTCATTTTTTCATTAATCCGTGATGAAGCATCCATAGCAGCCATAATCACACCCAAACTTTGTGGGTCAAATAAAATCTTCTTTAATTGCTGGATATCTTCCAGGATAAAATCAAATAAATCTGATCCTGATTTCGTTTGGATGTTTTGTTTTAACTCTTCTATCGATGTTTGACTGTTCTTAATCAAATCAGAAACTCTTGTCAGATCGTTTCCGATTTGTGCTTGAAAACCCGCAGACGACATACCTTCATTGCTTTTACTGGGACTCAGTTCTTTTTTATCATTTGGTAACGTTTTTATAAAATCTCCTCGCTCTATGATGGTCACAAGTGCGTCTTTGATGAGCGGATCGGATTGTCCCAGGGTGTTTAATATAGTTTCTCTGCTGACAGTTGAAGCCAGCATAGGTGTAACATCAACAAACAGCCTTCCACCAGCTTTACGCATGGGTGCAGGAGTCGTTAAGAGGTAAAAAGACAATCCCAGTGGTTTCATGGGATCGGTCATCATTTGTTGATGACCGACAGATACGTAAACGTGATTTTCTTGATCATTCGCTTCAGGGATCGGGTATAAAGTTGTGATTGGCCTACTCTGGACAATATAAAATGTATCATCAACCAAACACCATTCGATATCTTGCGGGCAACCAAAATAAGCTTCGATCTGTCTTCCTGTGCGTGCTAATTGTAAAATTTGTTGTTCAGTAAGTGTTTGAGTCTTTTGCTGATCGGCATCGATCTGTTGTGTCTCTGTTCCGCCTTCTTTTAGTCCATAGATCGCCAATTTTTTGGTTGCTATCATCTTATCGACGATTTTATCTTCTTGCACCTTATAGCAATCCGCAGATACCAAGCCGGAGACAAGGGCCTCTCCTAGTCCAAAGCTAGCATCGATCGATATTAACATTCGATTGGAAGTAATCGGATCAGCAGTAAATAAAATTCCTGAAGCCTGTGGGAAAATCATCCGTTGAATGATAACGGATAGGTAAACTTGGCTGTGGTCAAATCCATTTTGCATTCGGTAGATTACCGCACGATCCGTAAATAGGGAAGCCCAGCATTTGCTGATATGCTGTAAGATTGCTTCTTTTCCGATGATATTTAAATAGGTATCTTGTTGACCGGCAAAAGAGGCGTGTGGTAAATCTTCAGCAGTTGCACTGGAACGCACTGCATAAGCATGTTCATCGCCAAACTGGGAGAGATAGAGAGCAACAGCCTTCACTACATCGGAAGGAATCTCTACTTCCATAATGATTTTCCGAATCTTCCTGCTGATTTCACCAATTTGATCTCGATCCTCTACTTTTAGCAGTGTTAGTTGATCCAATAATGCGTAGAAGGCTTCGTTTTGTTCGAGGGCTTTTTGATAAGCTTCTGTCGTAACACAAAATCCTTCTGGCACTTGTATTTCATGAATCTTCGATAGTTCCCCTAAATTCGACCCTTTTCCTCCGGCGAGCAAAAGTTGCGTTTTATCGATTTCCCGAAACTCCAGTACATATCGTTTCATTTCTTTCCCTCCCATTTATCGCTCAATACCAAGACGAATCATATGACAAAAATTGATCAACTGATCTACCAATTACGCTGTACACTCGTTCCTGCTCCTGGCGAAAAGTTCCATGTTCATATCAAACACTCCTTTTAAAAAATAAAAATAGGGGGTGACTGAAAAGGATTTTATGATGTCCAATATTAAAAAGCCCACTTTCTTAGTATTAATATTAAGAAAGTGGGCTTTTTCATTTCCCCATTAAAGCGCCCGAATATTGAGGATTTTAAAGAGTGATTTTAAATATTTTACCTTTCCTCACAAATAATTGATTATCACTACTACTTGATATTCTCCAATTTCTGTACTTAAACGGCTGTACAAAGAAAATACCTTTTGATGGCTTGATTTTACATAGATTATTTTAAAATTTTTAGATTTATAGTACGACATGATAATATCCATAAACCATATTTTATGAATAACCTCTATAAATTTTCACCCTTGACCGTGTTCTTATCATACTACTTATAATTATTAAACAATCTGGCCCAATTGTTGAACTAAGATCAAAACGCACTCTTGAACTAATCTACCCCGATAGTTGCATAAAGGTGCCTAAAAGATAGCTCTAATCTTGAGCTAACGCACCAAGTTTAAGACTATTTAAAACTAATCACCTATGACACATCCAAGATTCATTTCAATTGCATAAAGATAAGAAATTTCTGGATCATTGGTAGGACATAACAATCAACTCATTAAAGCTAAAAATAAAAACGTGCCTATTTATGTCACGTTTTTTATTTGAAAGAAATTTTTGGTCCTTCTGTAACTTAATTCGCATACAAGCGATATTGGTCGCTTAAAGTATCCCCATTACCATAAATATAGGCTTTAGAGCCGGATGTATAGGAAGAATTGTCGTACTTCCATTTAATTCTGAGTCCCATGTTTCCGCCTGCTCCATATGTTTCATTAACATTCTTCTTAATATATTGCGAGAAGCTATCCCACGTTCGGGGGCCAACCACACCATCCACTTTCAAGTTGTTTTCTTTTTGATATTTCTTGACACCCGCTTCGGTTTTTGGTCCAAAAATTCCATCTACGTCAACCACTGCTGAATCCGTATAATAACCCATGACATTCAGGATATACTGCATATTTCTGATTTCCACCCCATGAGTGTCCTTTCGCAAAATAGAGTTTTTATCCCAGCTTTCGGGGTGGTGAAACCCTCCAGCTGATGCTGAAGCGGTGGAAAAAGATATTCCAAGGGCCAATGCTAATACTACCAAACTAGTAAGTAATTTCTTCATAGCTCCATCTCCCTCTTTTTTTGTACATCCGAACTACCTTATCATTTCCCCTCAGATTTTATATTTCCCTTCCGACCAATGTCCCGTTTTGAACTTGCTAAACCAAATAGTGATGAACCATAGTCATCGCCGATATCCCGATCAAGCCTTTTAATCTAAATGGAGGTTTTGTACTTGGGCCAATGATTACGGCATCATGGTCATCTAAGAGGTGGTTTTTTCTCTTATGTTGGAAAAACCTTTATATCAACTTGGTTTTTAAGAATGGAGATTGTAAACGTTGGAATGAAAAATAAAAATTAGGTTAGCAAAAAAGTAGCAACCCTGGAAAGTGACGTTATGAAAAAATTGAAAGCCCCCCCCCTTTTCAAGAGGGCATTTTATTAAATTATTCTAACACCTCAGAAGGAGAGATTATCATGAAAATGAAAAAAAACTTAAATCCAATTCAAGCTGCGTTATTAAAGAAACACATAAATAAGTTTGAAGAAAAAAATGGTATTTTAACTGAAGCTTTCACGATTGATGGTGATGCAGGCATGATTTTGTACAGATTTGTGTCTTCGAATAAAACTGTGGAAGGTGCCATGCACGCATACTTTGGTTATGCGAGTCCTTTTGATGAGGGCTTGTGAATTTTAGTATTTTGAGCTATGTTTATTTGAATTTTTCAGGAGTTTTAAACATCGGCCGATTTTAGATGAGAACGATTTAGTCGATCGTTTTGACGAATCTAGAACACGAAAGAGTCTGTATCATGGAAGAGCTCATATTGAAACTTATAAGCGTTTAAAAAACCTAGATAAAAAATAAAAAAATCCGAGAAATGCACCTAAATGTGTACTATATGAAAATAAAACGATTTATTATGATAATGCTGTTAGTTTCTAGTTTCACAATAATTACAAACGTTTCTGCAAACAATAATAAGGAAAACAAAATACCTGATTTTCCCGAAGCAAATAGCTTAAATAACAGATACTTCAGCTATTTTATAACTAATTTATACCACAAGGAAATAATGGAAGCTTTTCAAAGTTAATATAAGAGCAAGAGGTTAAAACCTACTGGCTACAATCCGTCAAGAGCAGACCTAGATTATGGAATGGTATCTATCTATTTTGGTAATGATTTTAGTGAGAAATTCTCAAATATGCTAAAAGTGTCATTTTCACCTTCAACAGATTAAAAAGTGTTAGGTACAGATACTCTTTATTTTGTAGTTGAACCTAGTCGCCAATTGATGAAAGACTTACCGAAAGATTACCCTCGAATCAAGTTGGTGAAATATAAACACAAAGAACCGTAAAAAAATAAGGACACATTCGTGTTCTTATTTTTTTACAGACGACTTCTAGAAAACGTATTTTATCCTTCTTATACAACTAACCTGCCCTTTCATATTGCCCCCGTTCAATAAGCACATACCTTATTCAGAAAAGGTAACAATATTATTTATTAAATAAATTCGTAAAGAGATGTATTAAAGAGAATGGAAAAGAAGCTAATAGCTTTTATAATGTCCCTTGTTCTTATTACTTCTTTTCAAACAACAAACGTTTCATCAGATAAACCAATTCAAAACTCTGAAGAGCTTAGGTTACAGGATATGCTTATGAACATGCTTACTCCTTATATTGAAAAAGAATTGCCTAACTATTATTCCCCGAAGATTTTAAAGGATTTTTCACCTAGTATCGCTCCATGGAAAATTGAAGTGATTGAAACAAGAAGAGTAAATGGCTTCCGTGGCTTCATATTGAAAATTACATTTGAAATAAAGCCTACCGATGGTGGACACTAGGTTCCAATAGGGAAGGACCGAATGACCTATGAAATTTCTTCTGGACCTAGGGTTAAATTGATAAATCACACGCACCTAAAGACTTATGAAATACCACCCGAATCATAAGAACGGTCAATGCTTGATGTTAAGCTTCCACTAAACTGACCAATTCTTCAATATGCAGAGAGCGATCACTATCTTCAGCAATCGCGCCCTTTAAATGAAATAGTGTTCCTTGACTTTTTAAAGTAACTTTATTATTAATCACATAGGTCTACACAAATGTTTTAAAGGATAAATAAAAGCTAAGTGTCAACTTTCGTTTAGGTTGATGCTTAGCTTTTAACACATGCTATCAAATTGAATTCTTTTATTTGAGTATTTCTGTGACCCTTCTTCAATTAAAGCGCTTTTACTTACTCCTATATATTTTAATTTCATTCTGAGTTTTTAAGAATTATTTTACGCAAACCCAGCAACTATAATTATTCGTTGCTAGGCTAGAGTTTATTTAATTCAATAACAAGACTGTCTCGTGCTGCTTAATTAAACAATGAAGATTTTGACAAGGATTCATATCAAAATCCATTCATTATTATTATTTGGTACATACATTGATAATTATTGGAGAAAATACCCTATAAATAAATATAGGAGCTTAAATTTAATGAAGTTCATTAAACATTTATTAAAATATAACAAGGTAAATAATGACTATCTTTCTTCAAAGCAAATACCTCAACCCTCTAAAGAAGTTTTCTCTAAAGTTAATGAAAATATCTCCACAATAAAACAAATCTTTTCTAACACAGAAGATTTAGTTGTAAAGGAATTAAAAACGGAAACAGTACGAGGTGTACTTATTTATCTCGAAACTATGGTAGATAAAGAAAAAATACAAAGAGACGCTTTGAAACCTTGTTTAGAATCGAATTCAGAAACAATTCAAAAGGTGCTTAGTACTAATTTTCAGGCTTCAACAGTTTTCAATCAGGTCGAGGATGCACTTTTAAAAGGCTCTTGTGTTTTGAGTTTAGATGGTTATGAAAAGCTTTATTTGGTTGATGTCTCTATGTCTAAGGACCGTTCTGTTACAGAACCAGAAAACGAAAAGATTGTTCAGGGTTCTCATGATGGATTTATTGAAAACCTTTTAACGAACCTTCATTTACTTAGAAAAACAATGAAAAGTCCTCATCTGCGCATGAAATATTTCCCAGTCGGAATACAAGTTAAATCAAAAATAGCACTTGTGTATTTAAATAATCTTGCAAATGAAGAAGTAATCTTTGAATTTGAACGCAGATTAAATTCCATTTCGATGGATAACGTTTTAAATATTGGATTCTTGGAGGAATTAATAGAAGATTCTACAATATCACCTTTTCCTCAATTATTAAATACAGAAAGAGTAGATCGTGTAATTGGACATTTAAATGAAGGCAGAGTTGCTGTCTTCATGGATGGAAACCCAACTGCTTTACTTTTGCCGGTTACATTTTTTGCTTTTTATCAATCACCTGACGATTATAATTCTCGATGGATGATTGGTACGTTTATCCGTTCAATTCGACATGCAAGTTTTTTGATCTCGATTCTATTGCCAGCTTTTTATATTGCTGTTATTGCATTTCACTTTGAAGTGCTGCCTGACGAACTTGTAAACCCTGTCGGAAGTTCAATTAATAAAATTCCTTTTCCCCCATTAATCGAAGCATTACTTATGGAATTAACCATTGAGTTGATTCGCGAAGCTGGAATACGTCTTCCCTCAAGAATTGGCCAAACAATTGGGATAGTTGGAGGCCTTGTTATTGGGGACGCCATCGTTCAAGCAGGGCTTATCTCGACTACTATGATTGTCGTTGTTGCCTTAACTGCTATTTCTTCTTTTTGTGTTCCATCACATGGAATGAGCGACGCAGTTCGATTGTTACGTTATCCGTTCATGTTTCTGGCTGCCTCATTTGGATTCGTTGGAATAGTCTTTGGTTTTATTGTGCTTTTAGCTCATTTATGCAAGTTAGAGTCATTTGGTACACCCTACTTTGCTCCACTTGCTCCACTTAGAATAAAAGACATCAAGGATACTTTTTTGCGTTTGCCAATTTGGAAATTGAATACACGACCTTTAGATTCACATCCTAAACATATTAAACAACAAAATTTTTCAAGGGGATGGAAATCCAATGATAACAAAAGAAAGTAGTATTTCAAAAACACAGCTTTTATTTATGATCATTCAATCTCAAATCGGAGTTGGAATTTTATCATTACCTCATGATGTCTCATTAATTTCTAAGAATGATGGGTGGATATCTATTTTAATTGCAGGACTAATCATACAAGTCATTATTTTGGTATTATGGGGGCTTTGCAGAAGATTTCCATCTTTAACAATTTATGAAATCATTCCTTATATACTAGGGAAAAGGCTAGGAAAGGCCGTCATTTTATGTTACATCCTGTACTTTGTTGTTACAGGCAGTTTAGTTTTATCCCGTTTTAGTCAAATCATCGATATATGGATCTTACAAAGGACGCCAAACTGGATATTAATTTTATTAATGTTAGGAGTTTGCGTATATCTTGTTAAAGATAATTTACGAAGCATGGCTCGTTTTTATGTACTCGTTACTCCATTGTTAATTATTCTATTTGGTCTAATTACATATTCGCTAAAAGATGCTAATTTTTTATATCTATTGCCAATTGGTCAATCCGGCCTATCAAATATGATAAAGGGTTCTAAAGAAGCAACATTTTCGATGTTAGGGTTTGAGTTTATGCTTTTTCTCTACCCTTATGTAAAAGCATCTGAAACCCGTAAACTAATTGCGATTTCATCTGCCCATCTTTTCGTAACTCTATTTTATACATATCTGGTGTTTGCTAGTCTGGTCTTTTTCGAAACTAGGCAAGATCTATATCTTACTCCACAGCCTTTATTGTATATGATCAAAGCCTATTCCTTTCAAATCATCGAACGAATCGATTTATTTTTCTTATCTATCTGGATGATATCTGTTGCTACATCTATTGCAACCTGGCTTTTTCTTTCTTCACATGGCCTTAAATACCTTTTTGAACGTGCCAATCATGCTGCATTTCTTCCATACACTGCCGGGATTATTTTTATTATTGCTCTTCTTCCCAACAATGAAACTGACCTTGAAAAATTTAATAAGCTTATGGAACCTGCACATTTTAGCTTTATTGTGGTCATACCATTATGTTTATTTTTGCTTTCATTTTTCCTTCCTAATAAAAGACATGGAGATTATAATGTATGAAAATCAAAAGGTTATTTATGATTAGTATATGTTTATTGTTAATAACAGGGTGCTGGGATCAAAATTTAATGAAAGATGCTACTTTAATACAAACTATAACTTTTGATCAGACTGATGAAGGGGAATTTTTATTAGGATTTGCAATACCAAATATATATAGAAACTCAATGGATTCAGGACAAGAAACTGAAGCTATTAATAGTGAAAATTTATCTACAGTGGCAAATACTCCAAGAGAAGGACGCATAAAATTAAATACAGAGATACCCGGTAATTTAGATTCTTCGAAAAATAAACTTGTATTATTCGGTGAACAATTTGCAAAAGGTGACATTTATCCTTCTTTAGATGTAATTTGGCGCGATCCCCGAAGTTCCTTAAGTGCTAAATTAGCAGTAGTAAAAGGAAAAGCATTTGATACACTCAGTATTCAACCTAGAGTAGAATCAAACATTAGTCAAAACATCTTATATCTAATCCGAAGTACTGAAACAAATACAATCATTCCTGATGAAAGCATCCAGACTCTGGCTTCAGAGATACTTGATCCAGGTGAAGATATTGTCCTTCCCTTATTAAAGATAGGTCGTAATGGTACTACTATAGATGTGGCAGGTGTAGCATTATTTGATGAAAGGAAATTATCAGGAACTCTATCCCAAGAAGAATCCACTCTTTTTCTTTTACTAAATAATAAGCAAAGTAAATATGCGCGTTTCACAAAATATGTAAATGGAAATAAAGAATTAAAAATGAATAATTTTATTTCTCTGAATGTCGATCATATTAAACGGAAGTTAAATGTTTCTGTGAATGACAGAGGAGAAGTTTTTGTAAATTTAAACTTACATTTAAAAGTAATAGTAGAAGAATATCCTATAGGGAATGTACCTAAGAAAGTTGATCAACTAAACAATAAATTATCAAATACCTTTACTAATAATGCTGAAGAAGTAATTAAAAAACTACAAAAAGCCAACTGTGATGCGTTTGGTATTGGAAGAAGACTGATCGCTTTTCATCATGATACCTGGAAAGAAAAAGATAAGACAAACTATTTTAAAGATGTTAAATTCAAATCAAAGGTAGATGTGGAGATTATCCAACATGGTATTGTTAAATAAATCAATAATATAGAAAGAATAATTAACTGCATCATAACTAATTAAGTCGTGATATAGGTTAAATTTTGGAGTCAAGGAGTAAAAGGAACTTTTTTATGTAGGCTTTTATACATCGCTGGTAAATCAACGTTTTCGGCTACTTTAGAACAATGTTAGCTACATAAAAAAGTGAAGTAATATCCAACCTCTTACTCCATTAAATGGCCCAATTGTTGAATAAAGATCAAACAGTACTCTTCACTATCGTACCCCGATAGTTGCATAAAGTAAAAGCTGCCTTAAGACAGCTCCAATCTTTAGCTAACGCACCTAGTGTTCAACAAGAAGGAAAAATCCACTTACATCACTATACAGCTAATTTTGTAAACAAAAAGAGCGTTACCCCTTTTGGTCAACGCTCTAAAATCGATTAACATACATTAATAACTAATACATGAACCTATTCGACCTATGCCAAGCATAAATTTCAATATCAATCTTCATTCTCTTCTTCTTCATATAAATCGTGTTCACCAACATAAATTGGGCCGTTTGCATAATCAATTCTGATTGGCCATTCATACGGAACCGATAAACGGCTTGCTACCCCTCTCCAAAATTTACTCGAATCGGTTTCAAAATCTTGAAACTCTTTTAATAGTTCTTTATATGACGCACCGTCAAATTGTATATTCATTTCCTGCAACCTCATGAAAGCCATATGTCTAATTTCAAGCTCTGCTGCCTTTTCCATTTCTTCTTCAGTTGCCACTTCGATAATGGTTCCTGGCGGGGGTAAAATAGCGTAGATATTTTCTACTTCTTCTCCGATTTCTTGTGCGGGAATCAATTTATTCCGAATCCGATTAAGCATAAAGTCAACTCCTAATGGTTTTCATCTATTATATATAAGTCTATCGAGCTGCGTAAACTATTACTCTTCATGTTCAAATAACGGACCTGTTAGTTTAATAATCTCGTTTAAATTTGAAAGGATTGAACTAAACATTCCTCATCATCAACAATTTTCTTTTGCTCTTTAAAATCTATATTAAGCTCACTAAAAATCCTTCTCCAAAATACACTGGATTTTCGCTCTATTAAAGAACAAAATGACTTTCCAAGATATTTTTTAAAATTTATATTTAACTAAATAGAACAAAACCTTCCAAATAAGAGTCTGAAGGAAGGTTATTTGGTATGCCTATTTTTAGTATTTCACGTATGTTTTTATCTTTTTATAGGTAAAATTCGACAAACTATTAGCTGGTTTAGTTTAAATGCATTTCTTCACAATATCCATTTATCTTACTAGACGATACTAAATAATCTGGCCCTATACATAAAGAAAGGGCGCAATTCTTACTCCTGAATTGCGCCCTTTAACGGAACAAAGAAAAAATTAATTTAAAAATAGGGTATGGATAGTGTATCACTCAACAAGTTGATCCTCAATAAAATGCATCCTCTTAATTACCTTTCCTTCCTTATTTTTATCATAAACATTGTATTGTTTTTGTGGTTCAGCATCTGACCAAATTATATATGCAATTAGATCATTCTTATGATGTTCTAGCCGATCTGTATTCATGTAACTTTCATCAAGCTGCCAGTCTCTTGGCAAATCCTCACTTTCCCTATAAAAGGACATATCAAAAATCCTGTTTTTGCCTTCAATTACTTTCATTTCTTCTTCAACTGGATGTTCCTTACTGTATTTTTCAATTAATTCTTTCAATTCAATTAGATCTTTTGGTGGATTTAGAATCATATAATGCTTTTTTACAGTCACCTCTTCTTCATCCTTTTTACCAAAGATCTCTTCTGTATTGTCAATTTCGAAAATCTTTGTTTCCCCACTTGATTCCTCATTCTTTTTACATCCAATTAAGTTTAATGGAATTAAGAATATACAAATCATTAAAACTATAATTTTAAAATTAACTTTAATCACTCAATTTCCCCTCAAATGGGACATCCATTTCCATTACAGTAACAAAGGGCTTATATTTCCCATTATATTCATCATAATGCTGTAAGACAAACCAGGAACGGAATCCTGCTAAGTTGACATACTCCTTCTCAACATCTGGCCGATCCAACCCAAAATGATCATATAAACGAACACGCATGACTCCTTTAAAGTGATTATTCTCTACAGAAAAATCTTTTACGGATACCGTATTCCCCCAAGTATCATTTACTGTAATTGTAAGTCCACCTACTCGATCACTCCAAGTGCTAAACGTCGGATAACTAGCATTTCTCTGTATCAAATTATAAAATTCATTTGTATTCTTTGTACTTTTATCCAACTTAAGTGCTGCCAAATTACCTCCATTTTTCTCTAGCTCATCCACTAAGGCATTTTTGACAAATTCAACATAGGATTTCGTTGTTTCATGCTCACTCGCTTCTTTAGTTAAAGTCTGGTTTCTGTACTCTTTACCTGTTCCCTCTCTAAAATGATTAATCATATCTAAAATAACATCTTCCATATCTCCCATGGAAAACAAGCTTGTTGACATATCCTCGAACTCATAAAAGAGAATACTTGGGAAATAAGATTCAAGTAATTGGAATCTGAACATCCAGCTAATGTCTTTTATTTCATCTTCTGTATAATCATTTGTTTTCATATCATTCGCTACATTTCCATTTTCATCATAGCCTTCTGGTCTATCTGATTGATAAATTTCTGTATCGGTAAAATCAGAGTACAACGGTCTCAAATCCTCATTATCAAACTTTCCATCTCCGTCACTATCTTTTCGGTCAGGGAAACTGGTTGGAAAGAAACCTTCAAAATGAATTTCAACTCCAAAAATTTCTACCGTGAATGATTTCAATTGCCCCATTTCTTGCCCATCGGTTAATCCATCTCCGTCACTATCTTTCTTGTTGGGATCTGAGTGAATTATACCGTATGGTGTTTTCATTCCTTCAACTTCATAGATGTCGTATAAGCCATCCCCATCTGAATCTGTTATATCAATTTCTACATCACTCGATATACCATCTTCGGCATCTCTTCCTACATCCCCTACTGTCTTCGTTGCAAGATTGTTAAGTTGACCTTTATTTACATCATGCGTCCTTGAGTAGTCTATTTCCCGTTTCCATAGCTCCAACCATTTTGCCTTATCAACAACCAGATATTCACCTAAGTGAGTAGTTTCCACACTTATTTTATTTTTACTTGTATCTAACACAGCGTTAAGGCTTTCAAACATTTCCTCGTCTTCATTGTACCAAATGATGGCTAGATCATCTTCCAACGTGTCTCCTAGCTTCGCTTCATCATAAGTAAACTGAATCCTTGCTTTCTCAAATTCCGATTGCGTATTGATGCTTACAGGAGAACCAATAATACCGTGTAAATTAGTTGTTTTAATATTTATGTTGTTTGTACTGCTAATTCTAGTTGTTTTATTAATATTATCCTTTGCACTAAACCCAACTTCTACGCTTTTAATTTCTGATTTATCAGCCTGAATCAATGATTTACTAATCGATTGTTTATAGAGTTCTTGTGAATCCTCGCTTCCGTCATTGTCGCTGTCTGCAGCATTCGGATTTGTCTTTAAAGCATATTCATCTCCATCACTTAACCCATCGTTATCTGTATCATGCTTATTAGGTAATGAATCGAACTGATGTACTTCAAATCCGTCAGTTAAACCATCTTGGTCTGAATCTCCCTTAATCAAATTTGTTTGATTAGCTTGCTCGTCTTTATTACTCAGGCCGTCTTCATCGATATCTTCATCTGCATCACTTATTCCATTACGATCTGAATCATATTTTGTCGGGGAAATAATTGATTTAACCTCATATTCAATATTGTCCTTCAATCCATCACCATCTGTATCCTTTTTAAATGGATTCATTCCCTCTAGGAATTCTATTCCATCTGTTATAGTATCACCATCCGTGTCAGAGGTAGATTCAAAGAATTCTGTGTTAAATGAATAGCCCGCTTTTTCAAGTCCGAATAACACTTGTTTATATGCATTTTGATAGGATTTTGATGCAGGGATAGCTAGATCTTTTTCTAGGAACTCATTACCTTTTTCAGACATTTTCCCAGCGTTATTCAAATGGGCTTTTAGTTTATTTCCTTTGTGATCTGCTTGATCGGAGATATCCTTTAAGATGCCGATAGCATTTTTATTGACAATTTTATCCGATAAATAAAAATTAAAGAGTATATCTGCAAGTAATACTTCAGTTGGTTCATTAAAATCGTTTTTTGTTACATACCCCCATAGACATATGGTTAACTTATGTTTGATTTCCAAGAGCCGATCACTTTTAAGAACCGACTCTTGTATATACTCCTCTTGAACAGCTTGTTCATATTGGTTAATCAATTGTTGAAGTACATCAAGTTCATTAATATCTTTTTGTTTAAAGTCTCCGTTTTCATCAATTTCCGCTATCAGTTTAGAATCAAACTTAGCATTAGTTTCTTTTATGACTGTCGCGAAACGCTTTAATTCATTTATTGCAGTTTGATCATAGATTTTTGCAATTCTGGTGTCCTCATAGAATTCATATTCACTTAACCACTGTTTTACATTTTGCTCACTAGAATTCTTATATTTTCCTTGATTAGCATGGTTATTGCCCTTGGCAACCGCCGCTTGCCCAGATCCGCCGAAAATCATTGCAAAGATCAATAAAAAACTCAACATACTTTTTACTTTATTTTTCAAAGTGATAATCTCCTCTATAAAAATATTAATTTAACCTATATACGATATCATGGTTCCCACCCAAAGGAATATTGTCAAAATCCTTGAGTTAATGTCATTAAATCAACTCCTTTACAAGCGTTATTTTCTAATAGCAACTAGTTAGTACCCATCAAAAGTATATAATGGGAATGTATTCCAAACAACATGAATACTGAATATTCCGAAAATTATTAAATCAGAAAGACACCTAATATTTAAGTGCCTTGTCTTTTTAAATTTACCGAACATAAATAAATCTTTGACCCAATATATTTTCGGCCTGTAAACCAATGAATGAATCCCGTTTCGCTCCTCAACCGTTTATATGAAACGTGTCAGGGGATGATGCTTTTTGGTCCTTAGACTGTGGCGAAAATGCAAAAAGCATTGAAGAACATAAAATAAACAGTAACAGCTCTTATAGTTCCTTGAGGGATAAATTCATTTTTTCTCCTTTCCTCCCTAAAAAATAATTTTATCAACTAAGTATTAGTTTACAGATTAAAAATGTGGATTATAAGGTAAATATTTCCTAATATTTTTATCAGACTTATGAATTAATGATCTTTCTTTAGAGATTGTATAGCCAATTTTCTTTAAAACTTTTGTTCAAGAAAATGGCCCTTTAACGGAACAACTCTATTGTTACACAACAATTCCCTCATCCACCTTTTGATTCAGATGTACTTTCCTTTCACTATAAGAAAACCCCTTTAAATAACCATTCAAAGGGGCAAAGCATCGTAACTTTTTTGCAAACATCGCGACTTTATTTAAAATATCGCATCTTTTTTATAAACATCGTGACTTTATTTTAACTCCACACTATGTACAATTTTAGATTACATTTCTTTAGCCATTGCAGGTTTACTATGTAACCGATGTACGAACAAAAAAACCTTCAATTAAAGGTCTTTACTCATATGAGGAACAATGTGGATAAAGGCCCCTCCGTTAATGTATGGATAAGACCATTTCTCATCATCTGTAACCCACTGATTTTTCTTTAAATCAAAGGATTCATAATCATCGTGAAGAGAAAAGTAGGCTGGCAATTTGATTGCTTGTCCATCTGGCGCTAATGCCGTTTCCAATAATCCATAAGAAAAAGCTGCCTTAAAGACAGCTCCGATCTTCAGCTAACGACATGTTAGTTGAAGTAATTTTAATTTCGTATAAAAATGCCTTCTTCATCGAAATCATATTTTGAATCAAACCCAATTTCATCACGCATATACTTTGCGCTTTTAACAATATCTTCGTAGTCATACCTTGAAAATGGCTTCCCTTCAGTTCCCTCGTCAAATAAATATTTTAATTCCGGGCTGGCTTTTTCTAAAAAATAGCGCTCCCTGCTTGGTTCTGGATAATTCCGTAGTATGGCGTGATGCTTCTGATTCGGTCAAATATTAATAAATAGATAAAAAAAGACAAGCGCTATTACAACAAGTGCAACAGTAATAAATGAGATGATAATTAATCGACTTGCGATATTCATGTTACCCTTCCTAGTTATGACTATTGAGGTTAATTTACTTGAACCTAAATTTCTTTATACATAGTTGCAAATGTTCGAAATGGTTTTATATACGCAAGTACATAATTTCTAGTGGGCAAAGCCAACATATAGGGAAAGAAATTGAAATGGTCGAGGAGGGAATAATTTGAAGGCATCTGATTTGTTTGTAAGATGTTTAGAGAATGAAGGGGTTCAGTATATTTTTGGGATACCTGGTGAGGAAAATACGGATCTTATTGATTCACTAATAAGCTCTGATATTAAATTTATCTTGGTTCATCATGAACAAGCTGCAGCTTTTATGGCAGACATCTATGGCCGGCTAACTGGAAAGCCTGGCGTCTGTTTGGGCACTTTGGGACCGGGTGCAACTAATTTATTGACAGGGATAGGAAGTGCTTATCTGGATTATTCCCCTGTTGTCGCGATTACCGGTCAGGCGGGCCTTGATCGAATTCATAAGGAGTCGCATCAATATGTGGACATTATTGGGGTTTTTAATGAAGTAACGAAATGGAATCAACAAATTAAGGTACCGCATACGATTCCGGAAATTATCCGTAAAGCATTTAAAACTGCAGTCATAGAAAAGCCGGGAGCTGTTCATATAGAACTCCCGGAAGATGTGGCGATGATGGATACAGAAGGTGAACCTCTTCCGGTTACACTAATTCCTAGATCCCGTCCAGCCGAGGAAGAAATCAAAAAAGCCGTCGAATTAATAAATCGCGCTAAAAAGCCTATTATTCTAGCTGGTAATGGCGTAGTCCGTGATCGAGCTGCTGAGTCCTTACGGAAATTTGCAGAAGAGAAGCAAATACCCGTTGTGAATTCGTTCATGGCCAAAGGAGTTTTACCTTCTAACCATCCATTGACCCTTTTTACAGTAGGGATGCAAGCAAGGGATTATGTTCTATGCGGGTTTGATTTGGCGGATCTTATTATCACCGTAGGCTATGATTTCGTCGAGTATTTACCAAAGTATTGGAACGATGAGGCAATGAATCCGATTATTCATATCGATGCTCGACCGGCTGAGATTGATGCTTATTATCCCGTTCAAGCTGAATTGGTCGGGAACGTTACGGAGGCACTTGAAGCCTTGACCACTGGTGTTGCAAAAAAAGAGCTTTGGCCAGAAATGAAAAGGTTAAGGTCTCAAATCATTGAAAAATTCCATTCTTCTGATGATGTATCTGGAAGTCCTGTCATCCCTCAGCGAATTATCGCCGATTTGAAAAGGGCGGAAAAGGGTAATGCCATTGTCATTTCGGATGTGGGTGCCCATAAATTATGGATTGCCCGGATGTATCAGCCGGAAATGCCTAACCACACTATCATTTCTAATGGCTTTGCATCGATGGGAATTGCCATTCCGGGCGCAATTGCAGCCAAACTGGCAAAGCCTGATAAACCTGTCATTGCTGTTACAGGGGATGGTGGATTTCTGATGAATGGGGTTGAATTGGCAACTGCAAAACGTCTTGGTCTTGCCTTCGTGATAGTCATTTTCCATGATTCAAAATACGGCCTAATTGAGTGGAAGCAATTGAATAAATTTGATCGTACGAATGCGATTGAATTTACAGACCCAGACTTTTTAGGGTTCGCAAAAAGTTTTGGGGTTAAAGGAGTGAAAGTAACCCACTCCGATGAATTGCTTCATGCATTAGAAGAAGCGATTTCGAGTCAGGAAATTGTCTTGATTGATGTGGATGTCGATTATTCGGAAAATGTAAAGCTCTCGAAAACACTAGGTGATTATATTTGTAAATTATAAAAGCAGCTATTATTGGAGGGATTTCTGATGAAGAAAAAGTGGCAATTGTGGATTGGTGGTAAATGGCGGGAGGCTAAATCATATGAGCCATTATATAATCCCCATACAAACGAAGAAATTGCACAAATCGGACAGGCTGAACCAGCGGATGCCGTTGAAGCGATTGTTGAGGCAAATGCAGCTTTTCAGAAATACCGATCCTACCCGGCTCATGTACGAGCGGAAATTTTATTTAAAGCTGCCGCAATCATGGAAGAACGCAGTGAAGAACTTGCGAAAATCATTTCTCTAGAGGCGGCGAAAACGATTCGAAATGCTCGTGAAGAAATGAATCGTACGGTTCAGACCTATCGTTTTGCTGCAGAAGCGTCAAAGAACAATTATGGAGAACAAATCCCGATGGATGCGGCAGTGGGTGGGGTAAACCGTTTTGGCTTCACGGTTCGCACCCCAATTGGCGTCGTTACGGCGATTACCCCATTTAACTTTCCATTTAATCTGGTCGCCCATAAAGTTGGTCCAGCCATTGCGGCTGGAAATTCGATTGTGTTAAAACCTGCCGAACAAACCCCGTTGAGTGCACTGGTTTTGGCCGATATTTTTAAAGAAGCAGGGTTGCCAGATGGAGTATTGAACATCATACCGGGCAAAGGTGATGTTTTAAGTGAAGCCTTGACGACCCATCCACATGTAAAAAAAGTGACTTTTACTGGCAGTGTAGAGGTCGGACACCTTATCCAGCAGCAGGCAGGTTTCCGTAAGCTTACCCTTGAGCTCGGATCCAATTCGCCGTTCATCATTGATGAAGGAGTCGACATCGATAAAATTATTCAAAGAAGTGTGATGGGTTCATTTACGAATAATGGGCAGGTGTGTATCTCGATTCAACGAATTTATGTCCACAAATCACTATACCAACAATTTTTAGATCGATTCGTAAGTACAACAAAACAGCTAGTCATCGGTTCTCCACTGGAGGAAAATACAAATATTACAGCGGTTATTTCAAAAAAATCATTGGAACGGTTACAAAGTTGGATTGACGAGGCAGTACAGGAAGGAGCAAAAATTGAGTGCGGCGGTACAGTGGAAGGCAATGTACTATTACCTACCGTCTTAACCAATGTAAATCGTGACTCAAAGGTATTTCGTTTCGAAGTATTTGGTCCAATTGTCTGCATTTTCCCATTCGATACGCTGGATGATGCCATCAATGATGCAAATGATTCGCGTTACGGATTGAACTCAGGAGTGATGACACCGAGTATAGAACGGGCTTTTTATGCGGCGGAACGCTTGGAAACAGGTGGGGTCGTAATCAATGATATCCCAACTTATCGGATTGATAATATGCCTTATGGTGGCTGGAAGGACAGCGGTGTTGGCCGAGAAGGCGTCAAATATGCGATGCAGGAAATGATGGAGCAGAAGTTTATCAGCTTTAAAATAAGCGACGAATGACCATTGGTAAAAATTATAACCCCGTAGTATATGAGGCGGCGATATCTAAAAGATTTCGCCTTCTTGTTTTGTCGTAAATTGATGTTTTTATTGTAGCATTTGTTCTTAGTATTAATGGGCACAATCAGAAATTATAATTTCCTTAACGTTGTAAATCCGGATTTTCCTGACTGTACCCCTATAGGGTTAACTCATCACTAAAATAAATCATTCAGCATGGCAAATCCAGCCCGCAAAAAGTCCGGCTTCTTCCAATAATAGCCTTTCAATTTGATTTTCAGGAATAAAAGAAATTTTCATGATGCTTTTGTTAACAATATCGATAATATATCGGTTTTTGAGTTCATCCTCATCTAATTTAAAATGTGATCAATAACAAGATATTGATTCTTCTCTTTTCTCCTCAATACGACTTAACTAGGGACCGTCTCTTCACCATCCTGCCCCGATAAGCTGCATGCAAAAAAGAGCTGATGAACAGCTCCTGGTCATAAGTTAAGCATTGAGTAAGCGATAAATATAAATCATTGCCCATATTAAAATTAAGCCCCAAATCAATACTATTATCGAACCGACTATCCAATTCTTCGGCTTACCATTTTTCATCATTTCTTCTGCCTTACATTCACAGTCGGATAGAACAGTCTTTGGTATCATCTTTAATGCAATAATTATCCCTAATGGAACAAGAATTACATCGTCTAAGTAACCAAGAATGGGTATAAAATCGGGTATTAGGTCAATTGGACTGAATGCATATGCTACAACACAAGCCGTAAACACTTTTGCATACAAAGGCACCCGTTCATCTTTACAAGCAAAGTAAAGGATATAAATCTGTCGTTTTAAATTACTCGTCCAAGTCTTAATTTCAAACATTTTATCTCCTAATTATAGTTAAGATTATTTTCCACTTAGATAAAATAAAATAGACACAATAAACCATAACAAATATACATAATCGTATAAGCCAAAAAGTGATTCCTATTTTTTCATGATAAGAAAAGTTAGTACGAATTACCAATGTATATGCCCTCGCTGCATTATACCATTTCATCATCACTTCTATCGATTTTTTCATTAGCTTTTTGTTTTCTCTTTCAAAATGCCTCAGTTACATACTGATGTAATCTAGTTGAAAAAAAATAAAAAGCCGCCATATACGGCAGCTTTCACCTATTACTTCAATTCATCAATTATTTCAGCACCATAAGAGTTGTCGATTATGCATCGCCATTTACCCGAGGAATCCTTTTTAAAAACATATGTCGCAGTTCTTTCCATAGAAAATTCGGAATCGTCCTTTTGATTGGCACTTAGCTGGGCTTTTGCCACAACCAATGCCGTATCACCCGTTTCGATTATCGCCATCTTTTCTTGATTGACGATTAAACTATGATTAAAGTATTCAGCGATAGCAATGAATGCCCGCCGGATTTCCTCTTTCCCTTTTGCTAATGTTCCGGGTTTGACAACTAAAGTCGCATCCTCTGAATAGAACTCCATTAAATGATCGAAATCCTCATTATTTATTGCCCTATCCGCATTTTTTATGACTTGTTCCAGCTCATGACTCTGCATATTCACCCTCCTTTTCAGCTTCTCTTAATTAGACCGCTCTTTTACTAATTAATGTTCGACTGCCATGATGGGGTATCCTGCTCATATAGTGAATAAGAAAAATAAACAAAGTAAGAATGAAATACAATGGTGCCATCCCTGCTCCCTTCCTTCACCCTATTAACAAGAAGCCTTCTTAAGAACAATGTCCATTTATCGAATTAAAGGGTACAACTCGCACACGTTGTAATGGAAGATGCATGATAAGTGCGTTGTCATCGCCTATCCCAAAGGAACTTGGTATAAGGATTTAAAACCTGAGGATATCTCCCCCTTCGTCGATTCACTCCTTGCTAATGAGGATTATACAGAAAAAGTAAGCCACTCATTCCTTGGGGATGGTTTTGAACGCGCAGAAGGAGTTGTCGCCGGGGTTACAAAAGACAAGGAAAAAGTAATCAGAGTATCTAAAATAAAATAAATGGAGAGAAAAAATATGACTTTAATCGAAACAAACAAAATCCCGGTCACCATTTTGACTGGATAAAACTACGATGAACAATGGTTGCATCTGTTGTACGGTTCGTGGGGATTTAATTCGCATCCTACGAACTCTGGTTTTTTCAAGTGAACAGGGGCAGACAAAATTCAATCGTGTTTTGATTGAGACAACGGGTTTAGCTGATCCGGCACCTGTTGCCCAGACCTTTTTTATGGATGAATTACTATCCGAAAAATTCGAAGTGGACAGTATTGTCACTGTAGTAGATAGCAAGCATGTTACAAAGCATTTGGATAGTCATGATGAGGCACAAGAGCAAATTGCTTTCGCTGATGTGATTATTCTAAATAAAACGGATTTAGTATCTGATGACGACCTGAATACGTTGGAGCGAAGACTTACCAACATGAATCCTGCAGCTAAGAGAATGCATGCTCAAAATTGCAATATAAATTTAAGAGATATTTTAGGAATTAATACGTTCGATGTGAATCGCAAGCTTGAAATCGACCCTCATTTCTTAGAAGATCATCACCATCACCATCATGATGATAAGGTATCATCGATTGCCTTTCGTGAAGAAAAGCCACTCGATTTCGATAAGATAAATGAATGGATGAGTTACCTTGTTCAAGAAATAGGGGAAGATCTTTTACGGTATAAGGGCATTCTTCATATACAAGGAATCCAACAACGAATAGTATTCCAGGAACTTCATATGTTATTTTCAGGAAGACCAGATCGGAAATGGAAAGACAGTGAAACAAGACTAAGCGAACTTGTTTTTATTGGAAAGGACTTAAATAAAGATGAGTTAGAACAGCAATTTAAAAATTGCATAGCAAACTAACGGAAAGAACCCGATGTAGAGATTAGCTGAAAATTTTCAGTTAATCTCTACATTCACAATGAAAAGGGAACTTCCTTACCCCACTTAGCTAAATAATCTTTTAACTGATCTATTGATAGAGTTTTGAATTAATCAATCAATGCTAAAAAGTTTTTTCCAAGTATATATTCCTTTTGGTTATCAGGAATTTGAAGTGAATCAACCCAACTTTTCTTTGTCAAATAGTCATATTCATTAAATTTTTTCATTCCATATGGTCCGTCGCAGCCATAAAGAACTTTACGATATCCTAAAGATTCCACTGCCTTCTTTACAATAGATGGATTAAGATAATCACTTGAGGTATCAACAAATACATTAGGTTGATTCTTAACGTAGTTCCATAGTTTTTTCCAAAAAGGAAGACCGGCGTGAGCATAAATTAATTTAAGTTCAGGGTAATTTTCAGGTAAGTACTTATAGGAGTCTGGTTCTGAAGATAGATGAATAATCATAGGTATACCTTTTGTTTCACACATAGCTGCAACTGGATCAAGTGCCTTAATACTATATTCATGCATGAATGGATGAGCTTTCACTCCAATAAAACCAGGTTTATTAAGATATGATTCTACCTCTTCCACTGATACATGAATCATAGGGTTAACTGCTACCCAGCCTAGAAACCGGTCTGGAAATCGATCAATTGCAGTGGCAACAATATCATTGTCCGGCTTGGTGAAGATCTTGTATGAATTTCCATAAAGTTTCAAATAGCCATCCTTTACTAGACCATCATAAATTCCGAGCCCAATTTGAGGTACATTTAGAATTAGAAAACGGAATAAGTGTTGTAAACCTTGTTGAAAAATGCTATCCAATTCAAACATTGTTCCGTTCATGGGGGCAATTAGCGCTGTTTTGGTTACATCATTTTTATCCATACCCTCTATCATTTTTTCTAGAGTCAACATTGTTTCATCCACATGAAAATGGCAATCAATAATCATTTTAATCCTCCTTCGAATTAAACTATCTTAATTGTATGATCAAACCACTTAACTGTATCACCATCCATGACCGAACGAAACTGCTTCTTTAGCACCTTAAGAAAAAGAGCTGCCCATGCAACTCCCTAATAGAAGAAAAAACGCTTAGATTAAGTCATGAAGTTGGTTTTTATCTTAAATGGTTTTGTGTAAAAATATTCTACTAATGCCTTAATCTCACGGCTTTCAGCTCGTTCGATATGGCGGCAGTAGCTGTAAATGGTAGAGGAACCTACGGAATGCAAGCGAAGCATAGTCATACAGGTAGTCGTTATCGCATCATTTAATGCGGCAGCGATACGTACATGTAAGGAAGCGGTTCATTCCTTTCTGTACAGTCTGTAGTGCTACCGCACGAATTATGTTCAATAAGAAAAAGCGTCCATACATTCTTGTAGAGCCGCCCCATTTTAAAAAATTCGGATGGTAACAAACAAAATGAACTAATCGTTCAAGTCGGGTATTCTTAAAACAAGAAAATAATTATTCCATCATCTTCCTCATATTCTGTATCTCTATATTAATCTTCCGTATTTGCTTGTCAATTTCATCAATTTGAAGGTCAGTGGCTCCTTGTTTTCTTTTTTCCAACAGTTCATCTCTTAATCTTTTTAAAAAAACCACTCTACCTAACAAGCCCATCTCATACCCACCTTTGTTTATAAATTTCTTTAACCAAAGAGGACTAGTATAAATTTTTTACCTTTCTGGACCATTGCCTCACATATTTCCCCATTCATTTTTCCTTTATAACTAATCACTTCAATCAAAAACTCTTTCCTGAGATTTAGACAGACTTAATAGAAGGCATTTTTTTAAATATAATTGGTAATGGAAAAAAAAGCAATTAGTATGTAAGGTTAAATAACATAGTTTCATTGACCATATTCATCAACTAATATATTTTCTGGTTTAACTAGTACAATGAAGGCCTTTTTAGTAACCATCAAATTATATCGACCGAGGGATAATTCTTATTTTCCAAATGCAATTTATCTCTAACTGAAAATGGAAAAGGACGATTAATTACAAATAATCAATAGAATTGATCATTACTTTCAACACCCATCGCGGAAAGAACAAGATGATACCCCGAAATTTAAAAATGAATTTTAATTCCTGCATAACGCTTATAAAAAAATGAGCCGTTCGTGTACTTTTACGAACAGTAGCAAGAATGCTATACCGCCCATCTCGGAAATATTATATGCTAAGAAAATTCCAATCTGAAAAGTCGATCTCCTCTACTGTAAGGAATTGACTAAAAAAAGAGCACCTCTTGGGCGCTCCTTTTCATGATTATTTTTTCAACGTGATTCACAAACATATCTTGTTGCTTTTCGTTCATCACTATTTCAGGCTGTCGTATATTCTCTAATTAAGCATTATAAACGGCTGCTTTTAGTTAATATAATCAACAGTATGTAAACGATTGATCTTATACACTCTCAAAAATTGTATCAGAGAATATGAATTTGGAAATGTTCATTGCTTAACCAAACTAAAACCCACGAGTATCTTTTTATGATTCTCAAATAAGTTTCGATGCATAACAGATTGACCCACCGCAAGTATTGTTCAGGTTAGCTTAAAAAGCGGAATTTTAAAGACAACTGATACTTTATATATCTAGGGAGTAGCTTTTAAAATCGATCCCCTTTTTCTATTACTCAATAGTCTCGCTCATGACCTGGAACTACAATCACTTCTACCACATGTTTATTTAGGATTTCCTGCATGTTTTTTGGTACTTCTTTGTCTGTAATCACTATATCAACGGAGTCTAAGTCACATACCTTTTGAAAAAAAGTTTTATTGAATTTCGTTGAATCTGCAATCACAATGACCTGGTCAGAACGCTTAATCATTTCGTGAACGAGGAGGCCTTCTTCCTCGATGGAAGTAGACAGTCCTTCAGAAGATATTCCGCAAGTACCAATGATGCATTTATTCACCTTATAATCCTGTACATCTCTAATGGCTCTTGAACCATAAATGGCTTGGTGTCTAGTGCTTAATGTTCCACCTAATAAATTAACTTTTATATCTTCTCTTTGGCTTAATACACTGGTAATGTTAATTGAATTAGTCACGACAGTGTTGTTCCGGCTCGTTAAATATTTAGCTAAAAATTGAACTGTTGTAGAGGCATCCAAAATAAGATGATCCCCGTCATTTATCAAAGAAGCTGCAAATTTTCCGATCTTAGCTTTAGCTTCCGATGCCATGTTCATACGCTCACCATAATTATGGACTTCATTGGAAAGCAGAGCCTTTTTCGCCCCACCCCGTATTCGAATGATCTTCCTCTTCTCTTCTAAAATTATTAAGTCTCTTCTGGCCGTATCTTTAGATACATTATTTATTTTACAAATTGTTTCAATATCAATCCGTTCATGTTCGTTTAAATATTGAACAATGGCGTCTAGTCGTTCATCCTGCAGCATGATCTCACCTCATAGATTTAATTATAAGTTAATCCAAGTTTTATCACAACGAAACATGAATTATATTAAGGATAATTAAGCTTTCGAGGGTAGATTAAATACTGAACACAGTAATCAATATATTTTGTTAACAGAATTCCAAATCGGGATAGTCAGCCAGGGATTAAACATCTTGGTAAAAGCCCACTAAATTATAGATATTTATATCCCGACTATAGGAAAGGTGTATTGCGTGATGAAAAAACATTACCCTTAAAATGGAGATTCCATTTAACTTGAAGGACAAGTGCTAGGCACTTTTTAGACAGATTCATAGATCTCTTTTTCACCTTCTTTTTCCCTTTGATGTCGATTATATACGAATTTAGATAAGCTGACACTGCTTTCATATAAGAGTAATAAAGGTATCGTAACTAGGATATCTGATAGAAAGTCTGGTGGAGTAATCAAAATTGAAATAACTATTAAAATAAAGTAAGAATATTTCCTGATTTTTTGCAAACGGTATGGATTTATAATTCCTAAACTTGTTAGAAACATAATTACAACGGGCATTTCAAACAGAAATCCAAAAGGCAATGTCATATGAAGCATAAATCGGAAATATTTCTCCGTTGTAAAGAAAGTAGTAAACATGTCGTTTGATAGGGACATTAAAAAATTTAGTACAAGAGGAAATAAAATAAAGTAACCAAAACTGATTCCTAATATGAATAGAATAAATAGCGCTGGAATATAAGCACTAGTAACTTTCCGTTCTTTTGGTGTTAACGCTGGACGTACAAACAGCCAAACTTGGTGCGCAGCAACCGGTATAGTAGCCGTAATGGCAACGACGGAGGCAATAATTAAATAAACAAGTATGATATCACTCGGTCCTAACAGAGCTAGCTTAAACGGCAAATCTTTAACTATGAAATTATAAATATCTTGAACATATATAAATGTCAGTACGAGGAACAGTAGGAAAACAGCTAAAGTGATAATAATACGTTTACGTAACTCCTCAAGGTGCTTAATTATGCTCGTTTTTTGATTTTCCAACTTCATCACTCCAGGAAAAAAAGATGTAAGACAGTTCCTACATCCCCTCTTCATTTATTTGATTAGTTTTCTTTCTTTTTGGTCACATCTGCATTTGTGTCATCTGCTACAAGCTCTCTAGTAGACTTTTTAAACTCTCTTAATGTTGAGCCAAATGCCCTTCCTATTTCGGGTAATTTAGAAGGACCGAAAACAATTAGGGCAATCACTAAAATTAGCATCAATCCTGGCATTCCAATATTTTGAAGCATAACTTCCCCCATCGGTATTTATATTTTGTAATTCCTTTAAAACGTTAAACGCTTATCAATTTTAGAGTAGCTTAAGCAAAAAATCAGTTTAGGATCCATATTCTTACCCAGTGTTTCATCCTTGTATTCCGATTGAAAATTTGAGGAGATGATCCGAGTCGCTATATAATATTGAAATTATCACGCTACTTAGTTTTGAAACTCTTTCTCACTCAAACTAATGTACGTTACTGGTGCTCATAGGACCCATCCCCAATTTTTTTATCAGGTTCATTAACAATATCCTGCCCATTTGTTACTATTAAGGATTTGTTGTCTTAGGCTTTACCCTATCAAGTGAACCCGAAGACAGAGTTCCCTTATGCAATACGGCAGCACGCTTAGGCAGGCGGGCTACGGCTTCGGCCGAGCAGCTTGCTGGAACGAGTACGGCGGTCGCGGCATCGCCAACCTTTGGCCATATTTGCTTGCCGGACTCGTCTAACGGTGTAATGCCACCGGTAGCAAGGGAAAGTGATCGAGACAGGTTGTATTCGTTTGACCACCCATACAGATCTGCAGCGAGATGTGCCTTCTGCAGCGTATCGCCAATCCCGAATGGTGACCAGTGATCCGTAATACTATCATTACCAAGCATGACGTTCACCTTCTGCTTCTGAAGCAGCGGAATCGGCATTACGTCTTTGCCGATTGGAACCGTTGAGGCAATGGAGATACCCAGCGATGCAAGGCGGTTTGCCATTTCTACGTCCGCGCCAACCGCTAACGAGGCCAGCGAGAACGCATGACTGATCGTCACTTTTCCCTGCAGACCGGCTTCCTCAGTCAAATCAGCCAATCGACGAATTGCCTTCAAACCCGTTTCGCCACCTTCATGAAGGTGAATGTCAATACCCGCTTTGTAGTCCACCGCGATTTGTACCATCGTTTGCAACGATTTTTCCATATCCCCATCAACTAAGGTTGGATCAAGTCCGCCAACATGTGTAACTCCGAGCTGCATGGCGTCTCGTATCAGTCCCTCTGCATTTGAACGCAGCAAGCCATGTTGAGGGAAGCCAACGATTTCATGTGATATTTTATCTGAATAGTTCGCTAAGGCGCGATTGAGTTTCTCAAGATTTTTAATACCAACGACTGGATCGATGTTGCAATGGCTTCTGACATATGTCGAGCCGTAGCCGAGAATTAGTTCAATTAATTTTTCCGCACGCTCTTGGGCTGTTGGGAGCAGCTCCAGTAGCAGCGACTGCTCCAAGGTAATCATGTCAAAAATGCCATTTTTCCTCGTCGCTGCCGCTCGCCAAGGACCGCCATAAAAGGTTTTATCCAAATGAATATGCATATCTCTAAAAGAAGGAAGTAACAGCATGCCTTTCGCGTCGTAGCAATCGATACCTTTTGCATAAGGGGACTTAGTATCTAGTATTCTGGTAATGATGCCTTTAACAATATGGAGGTTCCTCAATACGGTTTCGGTTGCTACGACCTGGCCATTGTTATACTTGTATCCACTTTCCAATCGAACATTCATCAATATGTAGGAACTGTTCTTTCCTGGTTTTTTGGTGTTATGGCCAGCCTTCTTCTCAGCATCCGCACTTGCCGTCTCAGGCATGAATAATCCCATTGTGTCCGTGACACCGAGAACAGCGGAAGCGCTTCCAATTTTACAGACGTTACCTATAAACTTTCTGCGGGACAAACCATCCTTTTCCTGATTCACCTGTAAAATCCTCCTCTAGTACTTTTGTATTTTAAGAGGGTCATGATTATAGACTTCATTGGAGAACTTTTTCATATCTCTTCTAGTGGTGTTTTTGGATTTATATTTATTTAACAAATTGTTTCGATATCAATCCATTCATATTTGTTGAAATAGTCCTCGTCCAGTTACATGATTTCACCCTATAGATCCAATTATAAGTCTATTTAGTTTTAAAGGCAATGAAATATGCATTAATTTAAGTCGATTTAAGTTTTTGTGGGTTGGTTTATTGATTTCTCACTTTTAATTCGACAAAAGAAATCTTGGTTATTTCATTCCTTGTTAATGGAAATCAAAAAGGAATGGTAAAATCCATTCCCTTCTTGACTGTATGCAAAGCCCTTCTGGCGTTCAAACACCCTTTAGTAATTACCGTATTCCCTCTTTTATCCAGTCCGTTATTCGTTCAAATATGCCCATGCATATTGAGCATAAAGTTCAGCACCAGTAGCAAGCGCATCTTCGTCGATGTTGAATTTCCCGTGATGATGGGCCCATTCCGTATCTTTTTCAGAGTTTCCAGATCCGACTAAAGCGAAGCTTCCGGGTACTTCATCTAAATAGAAGCTAAAGTCTTCTCCACCCATTGTTGGCTTTTCATTATATATTGCGCCTTCGCCAAACGCATTTGAGGCCACTTTTTGCACTAATTTGGCACTGTATTCATCATTGATGACAGCTCGCCTTCCATAATAGTATTCAACCTTTGCGGTCGCACCGTAAATGTTCGCAACATTTTCAGCATAAACCTGGAGCTGTTTTTCAATATGGTCACGTGTTTTATGATCAAAACAACGGACAGTCCCTTCAATAACGGCATTTTCTGCAATCACATTAAATCGTGTGCCCACGACCATTTTTCCAACGGTCAAAACAGCGGGATTTTGTGGGTCGACCGTTCTTGATACGACAGACTGTACTCAAGTTTTAATACTTCTATTTTAAAACAAAAAAGACTGACTATAAATAGTCAGTCTAAAGGTGACGTCAGGTGCTTCCTCACGTCTTATATATATTATGCATGTGTTTGGACAATCGTTACTCTATCTATTAATTTATGACTATTACAATTTTTTTCTTAGTCAAACACCTCATCCTTTATGCTAATATATCGTCTGTCACTCGGTAAGTAGAGATAGAGACAAGTTTGTGTTCAATGTTATTAAAATTAAACATTAAACAGCAAGATCCTTATCCAATGTTTAGTAAGTCACCTTAGTCATTAAACTTGGTCTTGCAACATTAAGCGACTTCATTTCTCACTTCATTAAATTGACCTTCCCATTTAGAGATGACGATTGCTGCAAGTGAATTACCGATAACGTTTACTACTGTACGTCCCATATCAAGAATACGGTCGATACCGGCAATAAATGCTAGACCTTCAATAGGAATAC
>NZ_JAUUTW010000046.1 GCF_030676415.1 Peribacillus frigoritolerans
CCACCAAAAAAAGTTCAGCCTGGTTGTATTGTTATTTTCCATTATCGTCAAGGGGTTAATGGGTTAGACTCTATTTTTGAGATTAGATTTTCGTAGTAGATGGTGGCGGCGAGGAGCGCCGCCATAGAAGTTTCTTATGGCACTAACGGGGCAGGATAGTTCAAGAGTACATATTGATTTGTTCAACAATAGGGCCAGATTGTGGAACAAGCTTCTTCAACTATTGAGCAGTTTTCTTCAATAACGGTTTGGTTTCTATGGTAAAATATAGTTGTTTGTTGTTAGGGGGTATTTATTATATATAAAGTATTTGAAATTTTTAAAAATATGTTTTTAGATTTATTTTCTATGGGTAAAGGTTTTGTATACGGATTTGTAATGTTTGGATTATTTATTGTCATTTGCGTTGCTTTACTATACGGAGTTCTGTTTCTTAAAAACCTCATATTTTAGTCAAATATTACATAGGAACAAACTATTATCTTATTCAACAATCTTACTTCAATAACAGGGGTTGCTGCGGCAACCTTTTCTTATGGCACTAACGGGGCAGGTTAGTTGATTATGAAATCCTGCGAATAAGCGAGTATTCGTGAGCATTATTTATTAAACTGAGGGAGTTCATTAAGGACTATGATAAGATAGAGTCAAAATATCTTATAAAGGACGACTTTTATGGATAAAAGATACTTTGAACTAGAAAATTACAAGGGTCCCCATATTCATATAGATAATTGGGAACCTTTTTGGGCAGAGGCGATTGCTTGGGAACGGTTAGACGGAAGCTGGGATGTTATGTTTTATGATTTCCAGAGTCAAGAAGAATTTGGCTTACTCTTCGGAACAAAAGAATACTATAAAGATGAAGTTGGAGGAGTTTTTCTCTTTAATGCTCAAACGGACGAGGAGTGTACAGAAAAATTCATTAAATGGGTTCATTCTAACTTACTACCTTTAAGAACAAATAAGTGATTATCCTTGTTGACTAACAGGTGAGTTGTTTAAGATCGGAGCTGTCTTTAAGGCAGCTTTTTCCTATGCAACTATCGGGGCAGGTTAGTTACATAAAAAATGATAATATTTATATGTTGAATTATTTGAAACTCAAGAAGGGGAGAGTTTATGGCAAAGTATATTAGAATTTTCTTTTTAACTGTAATGGTAAGTGTAATTCTCATTTTTATTTTTGGTTCTGTATTTATTGGCGGGGGCGATACCGCAGAAGATGCAGTTTACACATTTGGAACAATTATTGTCATTCTTCTTTCTTTTTTGATTTCACAAATGTATTACTTAATAAATTTTATTAAAAATAAATTATAATTTAAATTTTTCACTAACGGTACTTTACTTCAATAAGGAAGGTTGCTGAGGCAGCCTTTTTTCTTATGGCACTAACGGGGCAGGTTAGTTTAATAAGAAACATCAAATTGGAAAAACTACCTATGTAAAAACCCAACAGGAAGAGGTAGTAAATTGAAATTACTTTTTATACGTTTATTAGTTGTATTTATTCTATTTCAAAACATTCCACTAATAGTTCAAGCTAAAGAAATCAAATATAATCACGATAGTATAACTATTTCTGAAATCAAGAGGAAAGTTGATTTTAAAGTAGTTGTTCCTCAAAATATTCCTAATGATTGGACGTTAGAAATAAAAACATACCCTTGGGATGAAAAAGATAAAATCACTAATTTTAGCTTGCACTATATGGATAGCGACGATAAATATTTGCTAATTCATATTGGGCAAAGTAAGGAATCTTTTAATAAAGAAATGAACATAAATGCAGAGCAAGTAGATATAAACGGTAATAAAGGCTTTTTTGTTGAATGGGGTAATAGTGGTGAGTTAGATAAAAAGGGAGAACTTGTTACTGGTGGTTTACTTCGTTGGATACAAGAAGGAACTTATGTAGAAATGGAGAGCTCACGGGTATCAAGGAATAAAATGTTGGAAGTTGCAAGATCAATGAAATAATTTATAGAACTATCGGGGCAGGTTACTTTAATAACTAAAAAAATCTGATATTAAATCGAACGTTATAGTATAGAAAAAAGCACCAATACGGTGCTTTTTGGTTATTTTTTTCCTTTCGCAGGTTCACCGTGACTATAATTTAATAACTCCACCTTAGTAGCAGCTAAATTTTTCTCATCCAGTTCTTTGTTAGACTGAAGGGGTGAAACACCAAATGTAATGGTATCCGTGCCTAGTTGTCCCGTTTTATTGCCATCGTAAGTTATTACAGTAAATTTTATTATATAGGGATGACTTAACTCCCTTCCTTTTTCCGATTGGTCTAATTCCACAACATCATAATTTTTATCCCACCAATTATATTGAATCCTTACTGAATCCTTTTTATAAAAGTCTTTTACTGCTTGTACCATTTCATCAGAAAATTGGTCTAATATAAAATGGTCCATAGCTTGTTCCATACCTTCTGAATCGTGTTTATGTTGTTTCTCAGCACTAACGGAAACGTTATTGAGACTTATAGAAACCATCAAAATTGCTAAAACCAAAAGCTTTTTCATCGATTCCCTCCTTTTTAATTATTATTTGCAAACAGGCAAATGTTATTCAATTAACGGGTGCGTTAGCTGAATAGGTTATTATCAACTCCAATCGATTTATGGTAATATTTAGGTATTATTGAATGGATGGTGATATAAATGGAACCTAAATGGCTTGAATGGGCGAAACAACTCCAATCCATTGCACAGGCGGGATTAACTTATTCGAAAGATGTATATGACTTGGAAAGATTTGAATTGGTAAGAAATATAAGCGTTGAAATATTGTCGCATCAAACAGATATGAACAAGACAATAATAAAAGAACTGTTTGCCAATGAAACTGGTTATGCGACTCCTAAGGTAGATATTAGGTCAGTTGTCTTTAGTGATAATAAGATTTTAATGGTTAGAGAAAACACTGATGGAGATTGGTCTTTACCAGGAGGTTGGGGCGACATAGGATTAACTCCAAGTGAAGTTGCAGTTAAAGAAGTAAAAGAAGAATCAGGGTTTGATGTTAAAGCAATTAAATTGTTAGGTGTCCTTGATAAGAAGTGTCATCCACACCCTCCTTCACTTTATCACGTTTATAAAATGTTTATCCGATGTGAAATAATTGGTGGACAACCTAAAGAAGGTATAGAAACGAGTGCAGTTGAGTTTTTTGCTGAAAATGAACTACCATCATTATCAATAGCTAGAAATACAGAATCACAAATTAAAATGGCTTTTAAACATTTACATAATCCACAAGAACCTGTCTATTTTGATTGATTTTTTTAATGGGTGAGCCCCCAGTTATAGAACTAACGGGTGTATTAGCTGAAGACCAGAGCTGCCTTTAAGGCAGCCTTTTTTTATGGCACTAACGGGGCAGGATAGTTGCATAAGGATGATGGTCTTTTGTGGTAAAATATGAAGGAAAAGGATAATTGGGAGGGTGACTATGGAAGGGTTGGAAATATACGATATTTTAAGATTAGTTTTTATTACTTTTATAATTAGTTTAATTGTAATTTCTATTATTTTATTGGTTCAAAAAAAACGAAGTAACCTAGTTAATGGATTCACAGTTAGTATTACTTCAATTATTTCAATAATTGTTTCTGGTATTAATCTTATTATTATGGGATACATAGCTGATGAATTAAATTTAGCAGGAGACGTTATTTCCTCATATTTGTTTCTTATAATTTTAGGCTTAAGCATATTTAATTTGTTTATTTACTTTAAAAATAAAAACAGTATTATTAGTGGCTAATAAATTCTTAAAGTATCAGGAGCTTTACTTCAATAATGAAGTTGCTTATGCAGCTCTTTTTCTTTGGAACTAACGGGGCAGGATAGAGGTAACTCTTCTTTAATTTGATGGGAAGAAAACTATTACAATACTCAAAAGTCTAGCTTACAGTTATTTTAAAAATTTCTCTGGAGGTGTTGATTTGAAAGCACATAATTCATTTGGAAAAATTATATACTGGATTGGTTTCTTATTGTTTGTTTTTGGTCTTGGAACAAGGTTCGGCCCCCTAGACTACAATTTTCTTATACCAAATAAATCATTAGCAATTATTTATACCTATATAGGAATAGCAATCTTATTAATTTCAGACTTTTTTAAAAAACCCAATAACTCAAGAGTTAAATAAGTTAGTAAGTGGGAGTTAATACATCACCCTTAAACTTATTGTTTAACAAGCACTATTACCGCATAGTTTGTGTCAACTCTGCGATAAGTCTTATAGAACTAACGGGTGCGTTAGTTCAATAAAAGAAAAAAGGAGAGTACATATTATACATGGCTAATATGTACTCTCCTTTTTTTATTAAGGTTTTTTATAATTAGGTCTAGATAATTTTGAAAAACTAACAAACATTAAAGGACCGTCAATAGACCTGTTTTTTGTACGAAAGAAGGATGGCCACCAAGTTTCGACGAATATATCAATATACTTTTTGGAGGTGTTGGATATGGGGATTTGTTGTGGAGAGTGTCACGTTGAATTAAAGAGTGATGATTATGTCACATTGGATGAATTTAGCACGCTGAGGCACACATATTGCGGTTATGATCTTATTGCCGAGCTGATCAAAGACATTGGGACTTATCGAAATATCAAAACAAAGTATTGGTTTTCCCGTGAGCGTACTAAATGAAAATCGGTAAAATCTTGGAGTTAATTAAAACTGATACACCAGCGAAAATTGCCAAAAGGGCTGATGTTCATCTTTCAGAAAAATTACTAAGAAAAGCATTGAATAAAGCTGGTTATGAGTATAGAAATTCAGGCGAAAAAGGCTGGTATTTCGTTGGTGAAGGTGACGAGGAAACGGTACAAGAGCAGCTTATTTATGACTTTGCAACAGCAGGAAAAGCAAAGGCGAACGTTTCAACTAATGTAAATAAAGAACCTATTAACGATACCAACCAACGTTCTAACGTTGGCATAAAACATGGTAAAGAACGGGTCAAACAAGCGAACGAACAATCAGCACCAACCATAGAACGAACCAACGTTATAAGAAAACGTTCTTCATTCGATATGGATGTTGAACTTATGAAGGAACTAAAAATACAAGCAATCATTCATGATAGGACGGTTTATGAACTAGTTGAAAGTGCCGTAAGGCACTATTTAGCTGAATTAAAGGGAAAATGATGTGGCTTTGAAATAAAGTCACGATGTTTATAATAAAGTTGCACCGTTTTACCCCTTTGGAAAATATCCTCTAAAGGGGTGTTTTTATGTCCAAAAGATAATAACGGGTGCGTTAGCTGAAGATCGATCTGTCTTAAAGACAGCTCTTCCTTATGGAACTAACGGGGCAGTTTAATTGAAGTAGGCATCTCACATCTACCTCATCTCATTAACAATGAAAGGAGCAAGGTAAGAGTTAGTTGACCATTAGGCGTGACTACCTAAAGTTAAAATTGTGTTTTTTATCAAAGTGTTTGTCTTATACAAAAAGCTCTCAAACGAATAGATTAATAATAGATTTAAGTATATTTTTTAAATCTAAAACAATATTAATAGAAGGGAGTTTTTATCTAGAATGAAACGACATGACTATCTCTACATTGGAGACGGCTTCGACAACACCGTGAAGACATTTGATGCAGAATCGGGCAGGTTCCTTGGAAGATTTGTTCCATCAGGTGACAACGGCTTAAATGGTCCCCGGGGACTTATCTTCGATCATAATGGTAATCTCCTTGTTACTAACCAAAACGTACTGCCTCCTCCTCCTCCAGCACCTCAAAATGGAAGCATTTTAAAGTACGACGCACACACTGGACAGTTTCAAGGATATCTCGTCAATCCCAATGATCCTAACGCTCCGTTCGCCCCGCGCGGTATCGTCCTTTCGAAACAAAATATTCTGTTTGTGGCAGACATTATTGTAGAGACCGGCCTGAATGGAGAAGTGAGGACATATCATGGTACCACTGGGGTGTTTCAGGGGAATCTTGAACACCCGCCTGGAGTACAGTTTTTTCCCCGAAGTGTAGTAATTGGTCCGGACGGCTTGTTATATGTGTCCGTCAGTAACAACCCTACTACTGCAGAAGGTCAGCTCGGTGGACGGGTAGTGCGCTATAATCCGAAAACCGGGGAATTCATTGATGTGTTCATTGAGGGCGATTCTATTCCAGATTTTAACCGTCCGGAAGGTTTGGTCTTCGGTCCTGATGGCAACCTCTATATCACCAGTTTCAGAAGGGACCCGAGTGACACGGACAAAATTCTTATCTTCGACCGTAAGGGCAGGTTTCTTGACAAGATTGATCTCTATGCCGTCGGACAGCCCCGCGCCTTTGCGCAGGCAATCCTGTTTGGTCCAAACGGTAAACTATTTGTCCCTATTACAGGACCGGGTCCCGTTAATGGCCAGCCTTTGGGACCTGATACAGGTTCTGTACGTCGCTACAACGTTAAGAGCAAAACATTTGATGTGTTTGTACGTCCGGCTCTTCTGGGAGGACCGTTAACGGAGCCGTGGTATCTGACATTTGGCAAAACGGACCCCGCAACACTAGCTTACAGGCATGACAAGGAAGAAAGCAGCGACCATGATCACCACCATGATGATGAAAGCAGTGACTAGAATAGTAGTTAAAATTTGAATATATAAGGAAAGACCGCCACTTGTGTTTAGATAGCGGTCTTTCTTTGGACAAGGTGTAACTTTTCTAAAAGGTCTTTGATTTGTTTTAAAATATTCCTTACAGCGAGGTGAGTTCGCCAAGTTTCTAACATCAAACAGGTCAAGGTGGTTCTCACGATACAGGTATTACGTCTTTAGAGTGTGAAGAAATGTACTTACGCTAACGGGTGCGTTAGCTGAAGATCGGAGCTGTCTTAAGGCAGCCTTTTCTTCTTTAACTAACAGGTGTTATTGTTTAATGAAAAATCTACTAATCTAGTATAATAGTTCTTCTTTTGTCTATACTGTCTACTAATATGGTATAGATTGGAGAGAAACAGGTATGATCTTAACTGATGTATGGGGTTTATATAAGGCAGATAAGCAAATCCAAGGTTATTCTCCACAAACATTAAAGGCCTATTACGTCCAATTTAACTTGTTGGTGAATAGTTTTGGAAATATATCCATTCAAGAACTTTCAACTAATTCTCTTAAAGTTTATCTGGGAAAAGCAGCTGAAAAGCTTAAGCCATCCAGTCTGGGTCACAGAATTCGATTTATTAAATCTTTATTTAGATGGGCACAGGATGAACATTTAATTAATGGAAATCCTGCTTCCAAAATCAAGGAACCAAAATTAGAATTAAGGGTTCCAAAATACTTGTCTGAAGAGGAAATTGAACATTTGCGGGAAGCTTGTCATACAACATTCGAAAATGCTTTATTTGAGTTTATGTATTCAACAGGATGCAGAATTGGTGAAGCAATAACTCTAGATAGGGCCTCAATCAATTTCTCTAATCAATCAGCAATTGTATTAGGCAAAGGACATAAAGAACGAGAAGTATATTTCAATACACGTTGTGAAATATGGTTGAAGCGATATTTAAGTGAGCGACAAGATCATGAGGAAGCACTATTTGTGACAACACGTGCACCCCATCGAATGAGTATTTCTCAAGCGAGAAACATTATAAAACTGGTAGCAAAGAGAACAGACATTAAAAAGAGCATTCATCCCCATCAGCTTAGACATAGTTACGCCACAAATTTATTGAATAATGGAGCGCCTCTAGAAGTGATTCAAAATTTAATGGGCCATGAAAAAAGTGAAACCACAAAAATTTATGCATATCTAAGTGGTGCAATGCGGAGAGACTTGTATAGAAAGTATTTTTAAGGGACCAAGGGCCCTTTTTATTTTGTTCTAAAAAAACTATCGGGGCAGTTTAGTCCAAGAAGAATTCACACATATTTCGGAATAATTGTTATAATAATACAGTTGTATTAAATAAAGGGGTGTTGAATTGATTGGTTGGTTGGTTGGTTGGTTGGTTGGTTGGTTAATTATTTTCTGTGAGATTGGATTTTGGGTGTTTGTTTTAGCAGGATTATTAGTTAGATATATTTTAAAGAAAAAGAAGCTTGGTACATTGTTGCTTATTTGTACGCCAATCGTCGATATCATTCTACTCATTGCTACTGTTTTAGATTTAAAAAATGGGGCTATTGCAACAAACGCACATGGACTTTCTGCCATTTATATAGGGGTAAGTGTATCATTTGGGCATCAGATGATCAAATGGGCGGATGCGCATTTCGCTTATAAATATGGAAATGGTGAAAAACCTATAAAAAAGAAAAAATTCGGAAGGGAACATGCTAGACAGGAGCGTATAGGATGGTTCCGGCATTTTATTTCTGGTTAATTGGAGGAGCTCTTTTAGCAGTGATGATCTTTTCGATTAATAAATCCTTCTCAGACTCAAGCATTGCTTAATACTTTAAAATTATGGACATTGATCTTGGTTATTGATTTTATCATCAGTTTTAGTTATACCTTGTTTCAAAAAAAAGAACGGTAAAGTTTTCTATCCATCTTGAAAAAGTTGAAACGAATATGGTAAGGGGACTTGAAGATAAAAGAGTAAAGTCTCTTTTTTAATTGAAGTAATGGAGCAGGTTAAGTGGAAGATGAAATATTGTATTTATCCTGTTTCATATACACCTTGATGTAAATACAGTAAGCAGACTGAATATATTAGAGGTGGAATTGAATTGAAAAAAAGATTAGCATGCTTCCATTATTAATCAATTAAAAAAAAGCCAAAAAGTCACTCCTTCTGCCAAAGCACGGGTTATACTGTTTTTTTGTTGTCAATTTAATCTCTCCTTTAAGTTCTTCTATCAAATTGTTGACATTTTTATCTCTTCTCTAAGTTGTTCTACCATGCTACGCGGAATGTCTGCTAGCTTTGTGTACTATTAACTTCCTATAATTTATCTTATGTAAACTAGATAAATTAAATAGTTATATTTGCTTATATAAGCAACCACATTAATCATCCTCTATCAATTTATCCCACCCCTTCCATGATATAATAGTACCATTAATTTAAAGAGGTGTATTATGAAGTGTTTTAAAAAGGACAAAGATAAAAAGGGACAATTTATTTTTAGTGACTATATTACTGAATATGCCCTTATATTTTTATTATTTGCTTTGGTATCCCCTATCGTTGGAATTTTTATAGTTAAAGTGCTTAAACTAGGAAGCTATATAAAGGGAGAACCAACAGGAGATGTTTTTACTAATCTCGGAGTATATGGAGATTTCTTAGGTGGATCCACCCTCCCCTTTCTAACTCTTATTACCATTGCTTTTGTTTACAAAACGTTTAACCTCCAAGAGGAACAGTTACGAATACAAAAAGAAGAAAATGTAGCAACTAGAGCTACACTTGCTGAACAGAATAAAACAGCTCAGTTGCAAAGGTTTGAAAATTCCTTTTTTATTCAGTTGCAACATTTGAAGGAAAAGCAAAAGATAAACATAGGCCCGAAAAACCTGAGCCTAGAGATTATATTAGATACGCACACTTTAATTTTAAAAATGAAAACTCATGAAGAAGAACATTGGGGAGAATCTAGAGATGCACCAAATAGAGATATAGAATGGATGTTATACAAAGCTGAAATGCAACGCTTGTTTGAACTAAACAAATTAATATTTAGTAATTCCAATTTCAAAAATTACATATATAGCATAATGCGTTGTTTTCAGTTGCTAAATAAATATAAAGGGATAATGGATAATGATGAAGTGAGATATTATCTTCGATATATTATTGATGAAATCGGTGAAGAAAGTTATAGATTATCCATGCTGTATATAATAGTGTATTCAGAAATGCATGCAGACTTCTTTAAAGCCATTAAAGATTTGAAACTACATACCTTTGTTACGATGGGTGATAATCAATTCGATAGAGATCTGCTCTCATCATTATTTTTCATAAGTACTGTTCTTGGATCATCTGCATCTGATCATTGAGATGGTAAGATTATAAATCAGCATAGAATAAGTAGATTAAAATACATTATGGGTTATGTAGTCATTGCATTATTATTACTGGTTATCACTTCTGTTATGGCATTTGTTTTAACGGGGAACTCGCAGCTAATAACAAAAGAAATGAAAGAAGAAATTGTTACTGGTACCCTTGGTAAGGTGGTATTTGTGGGTTTTTAGGGTTGTTAGTTGCAGGGATTTTGGTATTGACCTACTTACACCTGAAAAAACTTATAAAGATCCCAACCCTCCTGATGAATTGGATTTAAAAATAAAGTGTGCTGGTGAATATGGCACCTGGGAAATGGCAAGTGTGTGGACAAGGGGATTGAGTGATTAATATTTTTAAAATGAAAAAGAGCAAAACCGCTTTGGCTTCAGTAGCTCCCCATTTCAGTGTATGAATATTTACTTTAAAATTAGGGTATGTTATCCTTATATTAACATAAACTAAAAACACCCCCATGCTGGTAACATGAGGGTGACAACTAGCAAGAGTGGTTGGTCACAACTAATAACTCTTAATCAGAAGAATCAGAAGAAGAACCATTTCCATCTTGGAGGGCGGAGTGGTTCTTTTTCTTTTTCTTACTGAACGCAGATATGATGAGACTGGTTGCTACAGCAACTATTATGTCTTTACCAATATCTGTTACAATGTTCAATAGGAAATGTATCATACGGTCACCTCCCTTCCCATCTATCATTAGATGGCAAAGGTGAAACTGTGACCTCCCACTCTATCCTCAGTTGTCCCTCTATTTTATCATATCTTTCCCATTCTAGTAATTATATGCAGTAAAAGTCTAATAAATAACTTTCACATAAAAAAAGAAGGCGTATTCGCCCTCTTCTACTAACTTAACTTAATTCCCTTTGTTTACAAGAGTACCTAATAGTCAACAAAATCTCCTAACTCCCATATCATTTTATTCGTAAAATACAAATTTTACGCAAAGATTAATAATTTGCCAAACTCTCTTCCTCATCATAATTATAGAGCTTATGTAAAAGATGGTTTCAATTAGGCAGTAACTCTAGGACAAAAGGAAACCTTCTTATATTTATAGAGATCACTTTTTACATTATATATTCTATCGAGGTTTATGGTCTTGAATATGACCTTCTTTTTCGAGTGATAAATCAATAAAAAGAACTGATGTCGATATATCAGTTCTCTAGTGAAAATTTTTTCTATATTCTTTATTTGTTATATGAGAAGAAGTTTATAGTGGAATCAAAAAAGATCAGCTCCTACTGAACCTTCCCATTATTCTTTCTTATCATTATTCTCTTGGTTATTCTTTTCTGAAATTCGTCTTTGCTTGGCTTTCGTCTCAGCATTCACATGGTTTGCATCATTTGGTTTATTTTTTTTAGAACCTCTTGCATCATTACTCATACTCATTCACCTCCTGTGGCAGCTTATATACGTATGTTAGCTTACTCTTGCCTCCAAATTTTATACGCCTCACCTGGATGTAGAACATCGCTAACTAGCAAAAAGACATCCCGTACAGACCGCGGACAACATTATTTCAATCACACAAATAGAGCAAACCCGTTTAGAGTCCGCTCTTGTAATGATTCAAAAATATCCCCATCAAAACTTATATCCCTTCGATGTTCAAATTCAATTGCACCCTATTCACTACGTGAAAACCGAAAGAGGTCCTTATAAATGAATTCAGAAGTAGTAGCGTTACAAATACTCAATCGCAGGATTTCATCACCCTTGAACCTCAGTGCAAAAGATCTTTAATAAAAGGATAGTTGTAACTATCCTTTCTCTGTGCCTGATTTTTTTTGATCGCTTATCAAAAGTAATCCTCAAAGTTCAATAAAATGGCCTTCATGGCTTGGCTTGAGTTTCCCTTTTCTTTAATCCTTTTCAGAAAGTCCATGAACAAAATCACCAGTAAATCCTCGACCTTCAACTCTTCATCCATCAAGTATGGGGAAATGTCATGCAGGAATACCTCACCCCGGTAAATCTCCGACTCCTTTATTCGAAGGGTGAGCTCTGCACGTTTTTCTTCTGAGGTCACCTCGATTTCCTCTTCCCTTTGCTCGAAAGAGAAAAGGTTGCTCGTCACCTGCTTCAATACCCTTTTTTCAATCATCGGCCGTTCCAGGAATTTTTTCTTGGAAGAAATCAAAAAGGGACAGAGCTGTTCATATTTGGCCCCTTTTTTCACTTGTTCCAGAAAATCGAAGTATAAGAGGGCAATAAGGTGATACAAACTTAGGTTTTGCGGAGCCTCTTCAAACAAATCCTTCATGTCTTCGACGAATACCTCCCCCCTTAAAAATTCATAATAGGGTACCTCAATCTGAAGATATCGATATTTTGGCAAGAAGTAATCAAAAAAACTCTTTTTTTCCTTTGTCCCATAAAGCAGCTTGTTCGATAAAAGACTGAATTGACTATAGGATTTCTTCAATGGAACCCCCTCTTTCTAACCAGGCAACCGTATGATGGATCATGCAAAAGGCAACCCTTCGATCGGACAGGTCCTTTAAGATGGCGACTTCATGCAATCCTCCCCTTTCGCCGTATTCCGTTTCCAGCAAGTAGGTATGCATATATTCCTTCGTGTCCGTATAGTCCATCGCATAATTCACATCCTTCCATCTAGTCAAACCGAACCTTAGCAATAAGGTATTGCAGGCCGTTTGGGTCAAGGATTTTCCCGTTTTTTTCTTATATATCGGATTTAACGTTTTGCACAGCGTCCGGAGCTTGACCTTCATGACATAATCGACAGGGAACTTAATGTCATGCTGCTTGTCTTTCCTGACTTTCCTCACCGACGTTATTTGGTACGAAGAACCTTTGGAAGATGTTTTTTGAATAGCTTTTGGTTTTGGATCCTTTTTCTTCATTTCCTCGAAAAAAGGGTTCAATGATGTCATCCCTTCCCTCCTCTCTCCTCTCATTCTGTAAAAATGGGAACATACCTTAGGGTCACTTTGCCAGTTTTCCACTTTACTAACAATATAGTGGGGAAGAGGTCACTTTAGAACCGGGGAATGTATGAGCTTCCTTTACCATGGCGATACTATTTAGCAAGAATATTAAATTGCGAGGGATATATATGATGAAAAAGAACAAAAAGGATACGGAGATAAAGAAGCAGTTTGCGAAACTAATGGAACAGGCCGGTAAAAAGGCCGGAGGAAAAATTGTAAAGATAAAGATAAAGTAAGAAGAAAGCGAAGGAATAACATTCTGACTTTTATTACGAGCGTAGAATATTTACTCAGCAAACTGTTCCTTCTACCTGAAGGGGCTACTGTAAGTTTTAGAGGTTGCATCAAGCAACCGTCAAGCAGGCTCGATGCCTGCTATAAATCGAGAAAAAACGGATGTTTTTTCACCATGCGTGAACGCACCAGCTGAAGATCCAGCCGGTGTGCCTCCTTTTATTGGTTGTTTCCTTCAATGCTTTTCCAAAGGTACTCAGTCCCTAGAGAGCAAAAGGGAGAACCATCTCCCTTTTGCTCGTCTTTTTTCTTATTATAAATACCCCTTTTCTTTTAAGCTAACATACTTACCCGTATGGGAAACAATCAAATGGTCTAAAACTTCAATCCCAATAATTTTCCCTGCTTCCGCCAATCTCTTTGTGACTTCAATGTCTTCCATACTCGGTGTTGGGTCACCCGATGGGTGGAAAAGGACATGTTTCTCCTTGGTAAGTTCGGTTATACCTAACTTATCCATTTTTTGATTGTATTTAAAATAAAGTTTGATCAAATTGATATTTAAAAATCTTGGTAAACGAAAAGAAAGAGCGTGTTTTGAGATTGATCAAAACACGCTCTGAATATATTCAGTTGAATGATTCTTTTATAAAATTGTTTGATCATTTTCCATACTTCTTAATGAACTAACGCACCCGTTAGGTGAATTACTTCACAATAATGAACGACAAATGAAGAAAGTAGTTCCACTTCTAATTGAAGAGCCGATAGTAAATTTAGTGATTATAGCGTAAAATAGGCTCTCGAGACTTTCTCGACAGCCTTTCAGCGATTATCATGGGTTCATTGGTTGGTTGGTTGCTTGTTTGTTTTTCTTTACTCCCACCAATGCTTCTTTTCACTGAATCCAACGTCCCATAGTTTAGCGTTCCCGGAAACGATAATCGTAATTTTAGAAACTACTGTGAAAAGAAGTGGTTTGATTATCGAGAATCATAGACATATAATTAACTTAAAAAATGGTGATTAAATGGCAAAAGCTAAACATGAAAATTTAAGTTATAATCAAGGTTTATATACTGCTAATATTCTGATGCAAAGATTTTATTTTCCCGAAGAATACTACGATTTAAAATATTTTTGGGATGAATGTAAAGATGAAATAATTAGCTCATTGGTAAAACCTCAAAAATGGACACTTGTGCACATGTGGTTAGAGTTTTATAGTGATATTTCAGAAGAGCTCTATACAACTAAAAAAAATTTAGACACTCCTGATTATTTTGAAGTCCTAAAAGATGTATTATTAGATACTGATTTAATACCAAATATTCCTGAGCCAATATTTGAGAACAAAGAGTGTTCATCTTTATATCCGTGTGTTGAAGACGATTGTGAGTTATGTCAAGTAATGATAGATTGGGAAAAACATGTTGATTCAAACATTAAAGAAATTAATAAAAATATAGTACACTCTGCATTCCAAATTATGTTTAGTAATAGAAGATTTATGCATGATTTTAATTTAGAATTATCAAATTTAATAGAAGAGGATATTGATTACATTTGTGAAAATTCCCCTGAAACTTTGACAAAAGGGAAGATTAAACGTAATACCTACTGGCCAGTGTGGTTAAAAGAGGCACTTTTGTATCGTGATAAAGGCACATGTGTGTTATGCAGAAAAAGCATAACGGGACAATATAGCATTTCGACCGATTTAGAGATTGATCATATAGTTCCATTAAATTTATTTGGTACAAATGATGCTTCTAACTTTCAACTTCTTTGCAAGAAATGTAATACAACAAAACAGGGATTGAGTTCTGCTTCAAATGCTATCAATGTACCATTTTGGAATATATAAGCCTAACCAACACTGGAGGGTACTGAGTAAGCTAACGCTTATTCGGTGACGTTTTTTATATCCAAAATAAATGTTATAATTCTAGGAAAAACATTACAGGAGAAAAGGCCAATGGATAGCTTTTTATCATTAATTATTTTTATCTTTCCCGGACTCATAGCATTTTTTTGGATACAATTGTTTGGGTTTACTCCTGCTGTAAGATATCAAGGAACTGAAATGCTAGCAATTAGTGCAATTTTGTGGATACCTATCAATATTGTGGTTTTACTTATTTATTACTTTATAACAGTTATGTATAAATATAATGTTTATTATCCAATTGACATGCCTAATATAAAAAACTTTAGTGATTTGAATCGATTATCTACAAATTTTGTGTTCATTTTATATTATGTCATAGCTAGTGTCTTTACCAGTTACTTTCTTGCTAGAGCCATTTCTGGGAAGTTTTTTGATGTTATGTTGGAAAAAGTCAATACAATCAGAATAAAGAATAATAAGGCAGCTTTATCTCGAGATGCTTCAGTTTGGGATACAGTATTTTCAAAGGATGTAGCGCAGGTAGTTAAGATAATAAATTTAGAAGATAAAAATATGTTCGATATTGGTGAAATTAAAAATGTTTCTCGGACATATGAAACTGAAAAAAACATTGTATTGCAAAGAATGACGTTATGGAGAGAAATCGATGAAAAATACGATTTAGATGTTAGTGAAGTCTTCTTTGATATTAAAACAGGTATGAAAATAATAATCTACGATAGTACCCATTGCCAGGTGACTTTAGATGACTATCGTAGAAAACAAGAAGAAGGTAATAATTAATAATATTTATTGTTTAGGTCTTGGCTTTGATGGTGAAGCTGGGTCATTAAAGGTAAAAGATGGTTTATCTAGAGATGATTGCTCATGTTTTGGGTCAGAAAAGCTTGGTTTCTCATAGCTAGGTTTGGAAGTTTTATTATTTTTAGTCATCAAGTATTCTCCTTTCATTTTGATATATAAATTATACATCTTGAAAAGCACTTAATGGGTGCTTTTTTCTTTGGCCAAAACAACTCAAATACTAGGAGGTGGCAGGTGATGTAAAATGGCTGAAAACCATGTAAAAGCAGAAAAGGACTATATGGGATACAGGAAAACGCGGATATACAACGTTAAGGGGTACCACCAACAATTTAAATCAAAAAATTGATTTCTTGTACATTAAGAAATCAATTTTTTATTTGTCTTAATGAACTAACGCACCCGTTAGTTCATTAAGAAAACGGCATCTTGTTGAAGGGAAAGTGTTAATTTTTATTTTTGTTTAATAAATTTAAAGTAAAAATTAAGTTAACAATAGCTAATACCACAAGGATTCTTGAAACAATTCTGGCAACATTTAAATTATCTATAAATCTCGACGAAAAGACCCCAATTAGAATAATGATACCTAAAAAAATGCTTGAACTTAGCTTTTTATTCATTACAATCTCCCTATCAACTAAATTTCACCATACACTGCCTTAATTAAAGGATAATTCTTGTTAAACTAAACTACCCCGATAGTTGCATAAAGAAAAAGCTGCCATAATGACAACTTTGATCTTCAGCTAACGCACCTGTTAGCTGAAGATAATTATAACTAATAAATATTACTTTTTGTTCTTTAAAATCAGCAATTCAAAGACGAAAGCAATTAGGCATAATCCCAATACTGAATCAATTATAATTTGAACTAACATTGAATCAATTTTTAAAATATTAGTAATAATGTCAGTACCTAAAGTAAGAAAGAAAAACAACCGCAGTATTTTTTGCTTTTTTGAAAGATTAGAAACAGGTTCAAAAAATGTAATTGACTTCATAAAAACTCTCCAATTTCCCTAAATTATATATATATCATTATACCTAAAATATTATGATAAACTGTCTTTTCATTTGACCAAATATTAATATTTCTTGTGGAACTAACCTGCCCCGATAGTTCCATAAAGAAAAGGCTGCCTTAAAGACAGCTCTAATCTTCAGCTAACGCACCCGTTAGTTTAAGTAGAAATCTTCACATTCCTTTCTTTACCCTAACAAGATCTAATCTCTTAAATGTGTTGGGGCATTACAAAAAGACGCCCTCTTATTAAAGAAAAGCGCCCTTTTGCGGAATAACCACCAATTCTTGTTTGTCATTCGTATGATGTATTGAGCTCTCGTTCTTCGTTAGCTTAACGAAGAGGCCTTGATTTTTTCTTGTTTGAGATTATTATTTGCTTTTCATTTTTAGACAAAATCCAGTCTGCAACCAATCGCTCCTGCTTTTTTCAACCCGTCTTGTCCTCTCTTCATATCAGTCTATGAACGGGGCGGGAAGGGTGCCATAAAAAGAACGGAAGCCGCGTTTTCCACGCAGCTTCCGTCCCGATCTTCCGGACAACTAACTCAAATACCGATTTCGGATGACCCCCATGTGATGAATCTCGTGTCCTGCGATGCCGTACGCGAGGGCGCGCGCCGTAATGCTTGCGTTGTTGGCTGTGCCTTTGCGGGACCACGCCTCCGCCGGTAACCCGCGCAGCAGTGTGATCGTCGATTGCCGTACGGCCCGGTAGTCTTCGGCCAATTGCGCGGTTGTCCAGCTTCCGAAAGGAGGCATGAACAATTCCTGGTCGAAACCGCACAGAGGCGTCTGGTCCCCTCTTGCGAACCGGAGCAGGCGGTAGGTCATGACGCGTTCTCCGTCTGCGATGTGGCCCACGACTTCTTTCAGCGTCCATTTTCCTTCCGCATACCGATACGCGCCATGGCTTTCGGTCAACGATGCCAGCAGCTCGGTCATTTGCTTTTCCTGGGCGAGCAGAATGTCGATGATGTTGCCTTCCGGCACCAACCGGATATACTCTCCGAAGTCCCCAGCATATTCTTCTTCAGACGGTCTTTGATTCATGCGTAATCACCTCTCTATGGAGTTATAGAAAATTAAAATGCTCTTTCCAATGCTCTACCGCGATTTTTTTGTGAATTTCGTAATTTCGGCATGTATAATGAATTCGCGAAAGGATAAAACTTTCCTTCCAATAATTGAGAGTAAGCAACCACTTAGTTGGTCGGTGGCCACGATAAACTGCCCTTTAACGGAATAAGATTTCTGTGACTTATAGAATTATTTTTGAATAAGTTTTTCAAGTTGGCTCAAATACATCATTTTACTCGGTTCAGTCGGGCTACCATCAGGCAAATTACACATCAATTCTAAAGCGTTTCCATCTGGATCATCAAAATAAACTGATACGTTCTGCTGATGCGGTCTAGCTATTGGTTCCAATGGTTCCAATCCACCATGAGAGCGAAGAGTAATCCCTCTCTCAGTGAGCCAAATACTTGCTTTCTTAATGTCATCGAAGTCTACTTCAAAAGCTAAATGCCGACCATTACCTGGAAAACTGGCAGGATCTCTATCCTTAGAAATCTCTGTTTTCCAAAGACCTAGCCATGTTTTGTTTGGTACAATCCAAAGAAAAGCAACATCATCGTATTCGGAAGCCATTTGCAATCCAAGGTTTTTATAAAATTCAATCGAACGTTTTAAATCTTGAACTGGCAGATGAACCTCGTATAAGCCTTTTATCATGTGAACCACCTCCATAAAAACAGTATACATAATAAAATCATGAGTCAATTCAAAAGCTCTTCGGCAAAGTAACACATACGAATAATTCTTTCTTTTATTCAAGAATATGGATCAATTGTTGAACAAAGATCAAACAGCACTCTTGAACTAACCTGCCCCGATAGTTCCATAAAGAACAAGCTGCCTTAAAGACAGCTCTGATCTTCAGCTAACGCACCCGTTAGTTTAAGAAGATGTAGATAATAATTTATGCATTCTAAATCTCGGAACAGTATCTTCATCTTCTATTTTTAATACATCAAATCCATTTTTTTGATAAAAATTTATTGCCCTTTTGTTTGTGTGGGATACCCTTAATTGGTATGCATTAACACCATATTCTCGAAAGAAACGTTCTGCAAATTCAATTAGTTTAACCCCGTATCCTTTTCCACGATATTCTGAGATTAAGTAAAATAGATTAACATATCCAATCTCTTTATTCTCAAATTGTTTAATCTGCAACTCAACTTGCCCTACTTGTTTACCATCTATTTCAACAATAACAAGCCCACCAGGAAATTTTATAAGCCTTTCGGTAATCTTCTTTAAATAACTGTCATTATCTCCGAATAAACTCTCATCACCAAAACTAATACTGTACGAATCTCTTCTAAACTTAATAATGGTTTCAGTGTCTCTTGATAGGTCAATGTTACGAAATGAAAACAAGCTAATTCCCCCATTCCTTATGCACGATATGCTTGATTTTAAAACACTTTATTTATAGTTTAATTCGAAAATGGAAGTTTTTCCTTCTTGAACTATCCTGCCCCTTTAGTTCATTAAGAAAAAAGACGATTAGCTATTTGCTAATCATCTCTTTCACTTTAGCGTAAATAGTGGAACGTGGAACGCCTAAACGAAAAAAATAAATATGAAGAAGAACAAGATAAGAAAAAACACAATAAAGCCCCCAAAAACAACGGGGCTTTTTAAGTTCAAAACCAAAAACAAAAACCCTCAAAGCTACTGTACTATTCATTGCAGTACAATTAGTTTTTTAGGCTCATTTAAAAATTAACATTGATAGTTTTACAAAAGGACCTAAATTTAGTCCTTCAGAATATATCCATGCTCCTATTATTACTAAGATAAAAAGAATTATAGCAACAATCATCATTTCTAAATTAGTCTCTTTATTCTTTGTTTCTTTTTTCATTTTATTTCTATACTCATACTGAATTTTAAATTTATTTTTTTTGCGTCTATCCATATTTGCCCCCCTATTTGTTCCAATTATTCGGACGGTGTTAAAAATAAGTATTAATAAACTAACGCACCCGTTAGTTTAAGTAGATTTCTTCACAAACTTTTTAGTATTTCAGAATACAGGACAGGAATGCTGCCCCGTTAGTTTACCCATTTATGAATTTCCCTAATGAATAAACCAATAAAATTAATAATTGATAAAGAGTAAAGGGGATTAGTGTAAGGAATGGGATGTACTTCATCTTATGTTGTTCTTTCCTTATCACAGCGATAATCGTACATATAATAGAAACACCATACAGGCTCAAACTACTAATTAGTAATATATCACTAAACATAATTATTTCAATTGCAACAAATAAAAGTAATGGAGCCAAAACTCCAACTATGGCTGACGTAAAACTAAACATATTTTTCTTCATTTCAATTTCCATCCTCAATTCATTTGATAATGGTGGTGGCAGCCCACATCTTGAACTATAGCACAAGTTAGCTTAATAAAATTTTCTCTGTTAATCACTCTTTTTTTCAATAATAGATTTATTGAATCCTACTTGTCTTATGCAACTAACCTGCCCCTTTAGTGCCATAAGAAAGAGAGCTGCCTAAGCAACTCCCTTATTGAAGTAAAGCACCCGTTAGTCCTAACATAACTCCTTTCTCAACAATCTGGCCCGATTGCTAAATAAGAAAAAATCCTACATTATCAAAAAACAGCATATAAACAGGTTATACCGTTCAATCATTACTGATTTTCCCATTAACTAGATCACCTTTTAATTAAAAGTTAAGTCCCATTTTCCTTAATAAAATTACGTTCTGATCTTATTTGTTCTTCTAAAAGATAATCCTCTAACTTCCCATATCTTGACGCTTGTGTTAATGATAGTCCAAACCCTTCAACGAGTAATTGTGGTCCAAAATTACTTGCTATCATATTAAAACAAGTAATTCTTAGAGACTTAGGTGTAAAACCACAAAAAGCCTTTACCTTTCTTGCAATGAAGGCATTATTGATTGGACGATCCTGATATACCTCTGATAAAGTTGAACTTAATATTAAAAAGGTCTTATTCTGTACGTTTCTTATATTCGATCTTTGTGTAATATACTCATTAATTAAAACCATTTCATCATTAGATAAATAAACAGGAGGTCTATCATTTATGTAAATCGCCTTCTGGTCAACTTTTATGTCACTTATTTTTATGTTTCTAATATGTGATGAAGATAACCCATGATATAAACATAGTGTAGTCAATAAACACTCTAAGGGTTGTTCATAGTGGCTAATTTTTATTAATCTAGCCACTCTTACTTGCTCATCAAAGGTCAAAGGCTCGATAGTTGGAGGAAGCTCTCTAGATTTTATATCCAAGATTGGTATATGGGTTATTATTCTTTTTCTTTTGGCTAACTTGAAGAGAACTAATAAATCTTTCCTCACTATTTCACGATGCTTAGGTGTTAAAGTTAAAAGAAATTCATGAACATCTTCTTGCTGAACAGTATCCCATGATTCTATATCCTTACAATTGATTTGAAACCATCGGACTAATCTAACAAAAATTTCTATGTCCGCCTTTACTGTTAATAGAGATAATGGCTTCCTCGCATTAAACTTCACTTGCCTATTCCTTAGTTCCATTTTTTCGTTGAAATATATCTCCAAGAGACGTATAAATCCTTTAGGGACTTGCTTTAAACCCTCTCTAATACTAGTGAGAATACCGTCATCTGCGTTAAGGCTTAAATAACCTTCCTTAATTAAAAAATTAAATAGACTTGATTTAACTCCCTTAGAATTAGGGATTTTTTCTAAAGTAGATACAAGCCATCCTTCATTAATATCAGAAGGCTTTAAAAGCTCATTTTCAGCTGTTTGTAAAACCTGTAACACCTTACTAGTGTGCCTACAAATTGTTGTTATACTAATACCTAATTCTTTTAAAAAAAGAACATAGTTTTTAAATAATGTTACACTCCATGTTTTTGTGAAATTTTCTTTAAGAAAACCTTCAGTTTGTATTTTCTCTACACGAGCTTTACCAAAACAATTTTGACAGACGGTTGCTTTTTTATTAATTTCTGTCGGATTTAGTTTTCGTCCACAAAATACGCAAGTAAAATTGTTCATCTTGTACCTATATTGGTGGAAGCTTAGCTTCAGAAATGAACTCATTAACCGCCTTTGCCAACTTTTTATCCGTTGGTCTTTCAAGTCTTTTCACAGGTGTAGGAGTATGTTTCCATAAATCATTTGGAGTACATTCTAGTGCAGTACAAAGCGCATCCATTGTTTGGGCCTTTACTTGCTTAGGCTCACCAGTTAATAATGCGCTTATTGAGGGGGGAGATAGTTTATAACCTGCTTTATCTTCCAATAGCCTACCCAATTCAGCACCAGACCATATTCCACTTTCAGCCATGACTTTTCTTAATCTCCATTCAATCACAATTCATTCACCCTTTTTATTAAAGTTTAATAATTGATTTCGCCACTTTTCCTGAGCCATCCTCACCCTTTTCTCCAAATGATCTGAACCAGGATTAGAGTAATTAAATGTCGTAGCAACATCTGCGTGACCTAACAATTCCTTTAGTGTTAATAAGTCCACACCAAGTTCTGTCTGACGAGTTGCGAATGAATGACGTAATTGATGAGGACTAAAAATCTCTTCTTTAGTAAAACCCATCTTTTCTTGCCTTCTCGCTAAACTCTTTCGAGCTGTGTGTTTATTTAACCTAACACCACCTTCTGATAAGAATAAAGGACCTGCAGTTTCGGTAGCGAAAAGGGGTCTGATCCTCTCTAAGTACCATTTTATGAGTATATCCACATCATCTAACATTGGTACCCATCTCCGCTTAAATCCTGACCCCATAGATCCTTTTCCAAAACGAACATGAATTTTACCCTTTTCCCCCAAGTCAAACCTACAGTCTTTTACATCCATCATTATTATTTCGTGTGTTCTTAAACCTGTTAATTCTAACATTCTAAAAAGGCTATAGTCTCTCGCTACAGTGGAGTATTTTCTAGCTGTTTTCATTTCTTCCTTCAACCCATTCCAAAATCTAGCAAGCAATTCAGGTTTTGGAGGTATTACCTGACCATTATGATCATCTTTTCTATGATAGTAACGGTTAAATTTATCTAATAAGTTAGGAACTTGTACTCTATACCTCTCCCAAATTTCATGACCATGCCTTGTCTTTAAATACTCTAAAAATGTAGAGATAGTAGATTGATATTTTCTCCTAGTTGAATATGCTAGTCCTCTTCCAACCAATCCTAAATAAAACTTATCTGCATCGGACATTGTAACTTCCCATATGAACTTATTTGACACATCTAAGAATTCATTCAAGCATTTTGTTCCGAGAGCTATGGTATGCTCCGTATATCCTAGAACACGCTGTTGCTGTTCCCATAACCCCATTAACTTTGCTTGGTATTCTCTCGATTCTTCATATGTAGGATAGTATATTTCTTGTTTATTGCTGATTACAGATAAAAAAGGTTGCTTCCCCATTTAATAACCTCGCATTTTAGGCATTACCTAATATTTTTAGTTAACACCTAATATATCAGAAGATTAATAAAAAAGAAACATATCCTTTCTCCGGTGCTGATGGCTGACAATAAGGGAAGCCGCGTTGTTTAAAATGGCGCATTTCAGCACATCTCTAGGATGGACGACACTCGCATTTAGGCTTCCCACATGCGCCCGATGAAGACCTACAACATGATTTTTCGTGTTGAGCATCATGACAAGAAAAACTTCCCTGTCCTCGTTTGCGATTTGCGCTGCGGCTAATTCTCGGGCATCTTCTGGATTTCGAATTTGAAAGGCCGCAAACGGCTCAACAATTTCCCTGATTTCCTGCTTAATTCGTACCACTTCAAAAATTGGGGTTAATACCATTTTCAAAACTCCTTTTCATTTTGATTTTTTATTTGTTGCCCTTTTGGTTTTTCTCTGGTGGGTTTTTCTTTCCTATTTTCATTTGCCTTGCGAAGCGAATTAGTTCCCCAAAGGGGGATTATTTTTCCCCTTTGACATGTAGAACGAAAAACACGCATAGGCAATCGGTCAAGGGATTAAGCACAAAAAGTTTTTGATGTTGCGATAGCGTCCCTAATCAAAAAGTTTTTTGCCCCTTGATCGATTGACTGGCCGTCTTAGCTTCCTGCCGGAAAGGTTCGGGTGCCCTACCGGCTGGGAGGTTAGTCGGCCTGCGCTGTTTTACGATTCGGAAGGCAAAGGGAAAAAATAATAAAAAAAGCAGCCGCCCGGCTGCTATCCTTGTGACCTTTTATTCTATTGATCCTTTAATCCCTTACACCTCTTAGTGCCTTTCTCCCCCAACTGTTTATACTTTGTGAATATATTACTTGCTACATTCCTTAACCCTTATGAAATTTCTCTAACAAATAACCCCGGATAATGTAAAAATATTATATAATTAGTATATTATAGGAATTTTTAGAGGGGGCAGTGTCAATGTCTAATGATGATTTTTTCTTTGAACTACAAAAGCATAGTGAAGCTAAACTTATGATTCTTGATAATTATGTTGTCCCTTGGATGAGAAAAATTACTATGGGTCCTTACGGTGAACGAGCATTGGTTATTGATGGTTTTGCCGGAACTGGGAAGTATAGTAATTCTGATGGGTCTTCAATTAGATTAATTAAACATGCAATTGATTTTTGTGAACAGGCTGAACAAAATAATTGGAATTATCCTAAACTATTAATTCAATTAATTGAAGGTAATGAAGAAAATTATAATAAACTACTTGAAAATATTCATGAAATTACATCTTTAGATTTAGCAAGTGAAAAGGATTTTATCCCAATTCCTGATTATCCTTCTATCCAAATCTCATGTAGGAACGGGAATTTCGATGAAGTTTTAAGTTCAAGACTGGATGAACTAAAAAGTGGGTATACCTTAATCCCTAGTTTTTGTTTTATCGATCCATTTGGATTTAAAGATACTCCTTTTGATCTAATCAAGCGATATTTATCAAATGATAAATCGGAAATATTATTAAACTTTATTTATGAAGAAACTAACAGATTTATAACTGCAAAAAACCAAAAAGTTCTATCACATATGAAAAAACATTTTGGTATTGAAGAGATTCAATCAATCCAAGACTTGGTTCAAGATAAGAAACCCCAAGAAAGGAAACAAACAATTGTAGATTTCTACTCTAGACAATTATTAGAAAATTCTGATGTTAATCATGTTTTAACTTTTGAAATTAAAAAGTCCGGTAGAACCAAATTAATGCTTTTTTATGGTACTAAAAGCATTGAGGGATTAAAAGTAATGAAGAAGGCTATGTGGAAAGTAGACGATACTGGGATGTACATGTTTGATGATAGAAAAAACCTTAAAGATATTGAGTTTCAATTTACCAAAGATTTAAATGATAGCATCTTAATAGAAGAGCTATGTGAAATCTTAAGAAATAGATTTTCAGGTGAAATTGCTCACATAAAAGAAATAGAGGAATTTGTTTTAACAGAAACAATATTTCCTCTTGAGAACTTCTGTAGACCAGCATTAAAACTTTTAGAACAAAAAAATGAATTTATTGATGTTAAAAATCGTGCCAGAAAGGGTACATATCCAAAAAATACAGTCATTCAATTCAAATAGACAATCCAAATAGAACATTCGTTCCTTTTGTGCAGTTACATTTTTTTCTACTTAGGTTATACTGTAGAAAAAGGAGTGAAAAAAAATGGCTGGTAATTCAAGTATTGAATGGACAGAAGCCACTTGGAACCCTGTAACTGGATGTAATAAAGTATCTGACGGTTGCAAACATTGTTATGCTGAGAGAATGGCTAAACGACTACATGCTATGAGAAATCCTAGATATGCTAATGGTTTCAATGTAACACTTCATCCTGATTTAATAGATACTCCAAGAAAGTGGGCTAAGCCAAGAAAAGTTTTTGTAAATTCGATGTCGGATTTATTTCATAAACAAGTACCTGATGATTTTATTAGCGATGTCTTTAAGACCATGAATGAAACACCACAACATTCATATCAAATTTTAACAAAGAGACCAGAAAGAGTTGTGGAAATTTCTAAGTTGTTAGATTTCACTCCAAACATTTGGATGGGAACAAGTGTTGAAAATATTAAAGTTACTCATAGGATTGATCTCTTGAAGCAGGTACCTGCAAATGTAAGATTCCTATCCTGTGAACCATTATTGGGTCCACTTGATGACCTTAATTTAAGTGAAATCCATTGGGTTATTGTTGGTGGAGAATCAGGGCCAGGTGCCAGACCAATGGAGGCTGATTGGGTACGATCCATTCGAGATCAATGCGAAAATCAGAATGTTGCATTTTTCTTCAAACAATGGGGTGGCGTACAAAAACATCGTTTCGGAAGAGAATTAGATAATAGAACATATAATGAATACCCTCTCCAAACCCTTGCTAAATAATGTAAGGGTTTTTTAATAAAAGTGATTTTAAAGACGAATATTTATAAAGGAAGAAATAAAAAAGCCCAGTAAGATTTAAAACCAGCCTCTTAGTTTATTTGGAGGTTTACCATAAGGTGAAGATTGGAAATTGTCGAATATTATTCTAAAATAGCCTTTGTTCCCGTGAACAAAGGCTACCTTTTTTGACGAGTTTCTTCTATTATATAGTGACCTTTTTGAAGTCTTTTTCATATTCCCTAACCAACTTATAAAAAGTCGTCTTTTTAACCCCTAATACTGCCATAGCATTAACGGCTGTCATCTCTCCTGCTTTCCATGAATCATAGACTTTTTTAAACTCTTCCGTTACTTCAGCTTTCGGCCGACCGAAAGGAACACCATTCTGCAAAGCCACATCAATTCCTTCACGCTGCCGTTTTCGTATACGGTCCCTCTCCTCTTCCGCCATCCAAGAAAGGATTTGTAAAACAAGATCTGCGATGAAGGTCCCTAAACTATCCTTAAATTGAGTAGTGTCCAACAAAGGCATATCCATGACCACGATATCCGCCTGAATATTTTTCGTGATATCATTCCACTCCTGAAGGATCTCTTCCTTGTTTCTGCCAAAACGATCCAGTGAATGAATGTAAAGAACGTCCCCTTTTCGGATCATCCTTTTTAAAAGTTGATATTGTTCTCGTTCAAAATTTTTCCCACTTTGTTTATCCATGAAGATATCTCGTTCATCCAATCCTTTTTCTTTCATGACCTGAAGTTGACGTCCTTCATTTTGATCTTTGCTACTGACTCTTATGTATCCGAATTTACGAACATCCATTTTTTCACTCCACCTTCTACTTACTTTCCTATTATTCTACCAAAATCGTTCGTAAAAGTGTATGCAAAATCACGAACGTTCATAAAGTGTTTTTCAACTTTAACGAACGTGAAAATGAGTTGATTTTATAAAAAAAAGAAGCGTTCGTAAAAGTGTACTTTTACGAACGGGGTTCTTTATAAAGCTAGGACTTATACAGCCACGTCTTATCCGAATTTTCAGATTCAATGTGTTGCAGATCTCAAAAAACCGGAGCAAAATTGTTAGTATTATATCCTATATCATTCTTTAAATATGCAAGAAATTCTTTTGATTGAAATAGTTTATTGGGTTTGTTTCCGGACGATTCTTTTTATTTTTTGCACACAAAAAGGGTGTCCCAAAAACAAGGCTTCAGATACAGTAGCTTTCGGTCGGCCAAAACGATCAAGTGAATGAATGTAAAGACAATCTCCTGTCCAAATCATGCTAAAAATAGGGAACGTTAAAAACAGGAAATTTCGAATAAAACACCCCGTTCGTAACAGTCTCCTTGTGCATTCCATATTTCGATGGTACTTGATATGATTAAAGCTTACAATATACTTAAAGAAGAATGAAAAGTAGTGAAAATTACTTGGAAAGGAGATACTTTATGAGTGATCAGAATCGATTTATAAAATTCAATACATTTCAGCAGCTTCATCGCCAATCATCTACTTTTGTACTGCCAAATGCTTGGGATGCCAGTAGCGCCAGAATTTTCCAAGAAAGTGGATTTAAAGCGATTGGTACAACCAGTGCAGGTATGGCTATTTCGTTAGGCTATTCAGATGGTCAAAAGCTTCCCTTTGTAAAATTGACTGAATCTCTGAAAATGATTGTTAATTCCGTGAATGTTCCTGTAAGCGCTGATATTGAAGCTGGCTATGGAGCGTCTATTGAAGAGGTGGTAGAAAACATTAGACAGATTATTTTAACTGGAGTAGTTGGAATTAACCTTGAAGATGGCACAGGAAATCCGGAGGATCCAATTTTTGATGTTTCACTACAAGCCGAAAAAATAACTGCTATCAAAGAACTGTCTCGATTGTTGAAAATGCCTTTATTTATCAATGCACGTACTGATCTGTATTGGCTAAATATTGGTGACCCTGTGCTTCGACTTCAGTCAGCCATCAATCGGGCAATAGCTTATCAAAAAGCTGGGGCAGACTGTATTTTCATTCCTGGTGTAAAAAATATTGATACCATTGAAAAGCTTAGACAGGAAATTTCTAGTCCAATTAACTTGTTAGCTGGGGCAGATATGCCTTCTTTGAAGCGGCTATCTGAAACTGGAATTGAGAGAGTCAGTAGTGGGTCTGCACCTTTTAGAGCCACGATAACATTATTAAGAAAAATTAGTGAAGATATTATCAATCATGGAAATTTCCAGCTTATGATTGACGACGTTATCACTTATAACGATGTGGCTGAATTGATAAAGCCAAGCTCAGATATGTAAAAGAAAAAAATAGATGGATAGAAGGAAAATCCTTCTATAACATTTACAGATAGCTTATTATTTCGATTTTAAGGGACAATCCTTATTCTTAGCTGTCGAATACGACGGTCTTATTTAGCTAAGTAATTAACATTAGTACTAAGAAGCCGAGGTTGTACGTAGGTACCCTCTTACCATTAGTAAAATAATATCAGGCTAATAAAGCTTCCATTTTAATAAATTGTTTTTTATACTGATCACACACCTTTTTTTATATTAGTAGTATCAGTATGTCGAAACTTTAGAAATTACTTGTATTTGTCTTAAAGTTTTTAAACTAGAACAAAGAAAAGCCGTATATACAATGCGGCTTTCCTTTGTTCTCTTCAAACTTCAAGAGTTTTTACTAGCCTAGAACTGAGTATGTGACAATGTGTACATTAAATAAATTTTAATATATTCAATCAGTTCCACTAGTTACTTCATTATTAACTTGTTGATTTTTTTGGAATAATGTCGTTTTAATTCCTATTAGAGATACTATGACTGTAAGAAGACCAGCTAAAATGAAGATTACTTCTACATTTACATATTCAACAAATATACCTGAAAGCATTCCACCGAAAGGTAAAGCTAAAAAGGCTAACATGCGCGTTGAGCTAATAACACGACCAAGTAAAGCAGATGGAACTACTTCTTGTCTTAAAGTAAACCAATTAATTGCTAATAAAGTAACTGAACCTACAATTATTATTCTACATGCTATTAATATTATTAGCAGTCCTTGAGACATTGTTAATGCTGTTTGCCCTAACCCTATTAAGATTCCAGCTAAAATGATTACATTCCCTCTTGGTAATTTGTTAATCTTATTGGCGAAATAAATTGCCAAAAATGAGCCTAGTGTCTGTAAAGAAAACACTAATCCAATATATTGAGAAGATAGATTCAACGTATCTTTTAAGTAAAACATGAATAAAGATTCCATTGCTCCATAACCTAAATTAATTAAAAATATAAAAATAGTACCTATTAATATTTTTTTAGTCTTAACTACATAATCAATTCCTTCTTTTATAGAAACAATAATTGATGTATTGATGTTATTCTTATTCTGATATTTATTAGCTATAAAACCAATAAAAATCGCTGAAAAAAAATAAGTGACAAAATTAAAATATAATAGATTATATGTTCCCATTACAGCTATTAAAATACCAGCTATAGATGGCCCTATAAACGTAGTTATAGTTTCAGATAATTTAAATAAAGAATTCCCTTGAATTAAGTTTTTTCCTTGCAAGGTTTCTGGAACTATAGATTCAAAGCTAGGATGATAAAAGGCACTAACAGAAGATAATAAAAATGCTATAACATAAATAACCCAAACTTCTAAATGATTCATAAGTGCTGAAATAGGAATGACAATGACTAAAATAGCCGAGATAATATCTCCTATCAGTAAGATGTTCTTTTTACTGATTCTATCTGCAAATGCTCCTCCTATCAAACTAAATAAAACTTGAGGAATTATTTCTAACACAAAAGTAAAAGCCATTAAACTTGGTGACTTTGTTAGTTCATAAACTAATAAAGGTAATGCAACTTGAAAAATTGAAGTGCCTAATTTACTAGTTGTAGCACTAAGAAATAAAAATAAAAAGTCTTTGTTTCTTAATACTTGATAAGATTTCATACTTACCCCTTTTTATAATATATTTACTGAGTTAATGTTACAGGTATTGAATAACAAACTGGGCATTTTTCTTGTCTTTCCCACTCTGAAATAGAATATGTTTGATATGTCGAAAAGTTTAATTCCATCATCTTACCTAATGACTTTGGCTCACTAATACCAGTAACAAGTCCTAAAAATTCATTAACGATAGCTCCAGCTAACATAGCTACATTAGGACTAATTGCTGCATTATTTCTTTGGAAGTTTACATGATTCATACTATTAAGTTGATCGTCAATAGCAGCATCACTGTCTATTACAGTCTGTTTATGGCATTCTACACAACCAGTTTCCCCAGGTATAATAGAATAAAAACGCCCTCTAGTATTTAATACTCCACCAGAAACTAATGGTTTTCTTAACTTAACTACAGCCTCATTTACCCAGTCTTGAATATACAATGTTGGTTTATCAGCTACACAAATGACGTATTCACTATTTTTAATATGGTTCATAACATCTTCTGCACATTCTATCCGTTTGTTTGTAATATTTAAGTTTACATTAGGATTAAACTTAGAAATTCTCTTCTTAGCAAGATCCGTCTTTAATTCATTAAGGTTTTCTTCAGAATATAACAACTGTCGATTAAAATTACTTAACTCTAAAGTATCAAAATCTAATGCATTGATGTTATGAAATCCTAATGCTGCTAGATGATATAGTATCTGGCTACCTAAACCTCCAATACCTAACAAAGCAATATTAGTATTCATAATTTTTTCTTGGATCTCAAACTTACTATCTTCTAAAGATGTAAAAAGTGAAAAAAAGTTTAAATTTGCCTTATATCGTTCTTTCTCATATTCACCCATTACTTTAGGAATAATAGAGCTGTCTTCTAAATATTTTTCTTCATCTAATGATTTAATGGCTTGATGTACTTCTTGAGAGGTGATATTTGGATATTTTAGAATTACTTTCTCAGTAATATCATCAATGGTATTTTCTCCATCGATTAACGAAATTAAATACTTAATACTACCATTAGGATCTTCAATAATTCCTGCCACTCCATCTTCTTCACCTATATGTATTTCACTATTTACAAAAAACACAGGAATAGTTTCTTTAAATTTAGGTTTTACCATTTAAAAACCCTCCATTTTACAATTTACTTAAATAGGGAACTATCTGACGATAGTTCCCTATTCTTAAAATCTTGAAATTTAAACATTTAGCTATTATTAACCTGGGAAGCTATATAAAACTGCAGCTTTTTTGCTAGTTTTTTGAATTTTAACTTTCATGCTTAACACCCCCATGTATGTAATAATAGAATGAATAATTATTAACCTGGAAAACTGTATAAAACTGCAGCCTTTTTGCTAGTTTTTTGAACTTTAACTTTCATGCTTAACACCTCCATACCCTTAAGATATTTTCATAATATTACCAACAGAAAGGAAATGCAATAAATAAACAGAATTTTTCCACAAATAGGAAAAATATATCAAAAACAGAAAAATGATTTATGGGTATGATTAACTCATTTTATGTCATAAGACCTTATTTACAAAATTGGTTGGAATGTATTCTACATTCACACAAAAAATATTTATTGTACATGCAATGAAATGAAACATTTTGTTGCATCTCCCCTTCTTATAAAACGATTTATTTCGTGAATATATCCAAATAAAAGAGCGAACCTTTGCATTTTATTTAGAGACTCTAGTAAACTTAATTTATAAGGTTGAATAGAAGGGAGAAAATATAATTGAACACTATTGATTTCTTAGTATTAAACCTAAAAGAAACTAGAAGACGAAGTATTACTGTATGGCAAGCAATTTCTGTTGACAAATTAAATTGGAAACCAGATGAGAAGGCAATGACATGTTTAGAAATGGTTCGTCACGTATTAGAATCTGAGTATTATTATTATCTAGCTATTGAAAATAGAGGAAGTGTGAAGGATTTTCATTCTCCATTTGAAAAAAGACCGTATATATCAATTGAAGATGAATTAGATTTTGCAGAGAGTTATCACAAAGAATTTTTACGTTCCGTTCATTCCTTTTCTAATGAAGATCTAAGTGCAATTAAAATTGATCGCTCTGATGTAGGCTATGTTCGTTCATTAGGAGATATGTTAATGCGTATCGCATATCATGAAGCAGTGCATACAGGGCAATTCTTAGATTATTTAAGAACAATGGAAGTTGAGCGACCTAATATTTGGGATTAACACTAAACTTCCTGTACACTCTGTTATAATAACCAAGATAATACAGAATATCTCCTAGAGGAGTATAAGAGTTGAGGATGAAAAACAATTGACATAAATCCAGTAAGCCCAAATTTAAAAGATGGGCTGTACTGGATTTAAAAGTGTACTTTTACGAACGGGTGTAACAATGCTATACCGACCATTTCGGGAATTTTTTAGCTTTAAACGGCGCTCAACCATTTTTATGAAATACAACATTTTCTTTTTTGGATATTATTAAAATAATAGATCTGCTGATTATGTTAATTTTAGTCCCTTCATCCTATCAGCCTGTGATCCTTTTATCATACCAAGAGGTTTTTGCTCGTATTTCCAAATGAAATCCTTGACAATGTAAGCGCTTTCTTTTACAATGATAATAGGTTGGATGGCATGCGTGGCCGTCATAGTATCTGGCGTAGGTGGGGCCAATACCCGGATCAGTACATAGAAGAAATCCCCTATTTTATGCAACAGCTAGCTTCTTCCGAATAGGAAACAGTGATTCATCAATCATGTTATTAAATACAAAAAAACTCAGTATTCGGTCAAATTCAGGGTTTCCCTAGCTTGAAAGCTCCCCTTAAAACCTTATGTTTTTATTACAAATATGTATGCTAGTTTTATTGTAGAATGAGGAGGTGCTTTATGGAGAACAAAAAAAGTTCCCTTTACGATGAATTACCGTTAGAATTATTGGCAGGATTTTATTATGA
>NZ_JAUUTW010000047.1 GCF_030676415.1 Peribacillus frigoritolerans
GATTTATAGGATTTTTTCCCTTCTAAGTACTCTAAAACTGCATTTGATTTTTCGTCTATCGTATATTTAGTCAAAAAAACTGCACCTCCAATTGTTAGATGTTGTCTAACAATTGGGGTGCAGTTCATTAAGGCAGCTCTTTTTTTGCATCGGGGCAGGTTAATTTAAGAAGGAATTGAAATTCATATATTTTGATATTATGAGATAATGAAAAAGCTCTAAGATTTTGAAGGTAATACGGGGGATCGTACGACAATATAATTGATTGGAAATTGGACAATTAGTGGTGGTGGACAGGGTGAAAAAATGGGAAAATGTAGCGAATGGCAGTTCGATTTTTATTGTACTAACTTTCCTTCCTCCTTATCTAGATATAATTGGTTTTTCTTTTTGGCTTAAATCAGTATGTATAATTGCCGTACTTTTTGGTGTTCTTTCAATTGTATCTAAAATCAAATTCCTTCAGAAACAGGTAACAAATAAAGTAGGCTGGTTGACTTTGATTTCAGCTTTTATATTCGTAACGTTATTGTCTGAATTTATTATTAAATAATTTATTCAACTAACAGGTGCATTACTTCGATAAGGAAGGTGGCTGAGGCAAGGGGTAGGATAGTGTAAGAAGCTTTCAATTAACGCCCGTGGGTCTTCTTTGGCATTATCATTTTTCGGAGTTTGAGAAGTTTATTTTAATGGTAGTTTAATAACAGACTATTTTGGTTTGGTTGGGATAATAACGAAAGAGCTGTCTTGATTGACAGCTCCTAACCTCAAAAACGTATGTGTTATCTTTTTTTCGGCCCTTTTTTCCCTTTGGCACCTTTGGCGCCTTTGCCCTGTTTCCCCTCACCGGTTCCCGCTGAGTCTCCTCCTTCATGAGAACCTTTATGGCCTTTAGGTTCCGAGATCTCCTCGGTTTGCACTGACTCGGTGGAGGATGTACCATCTTTCGGCCCTTTTTTCCCTTTGGCACCTTTGCCCTGTTTCCCCTCACCGGTTCCCGCTGAGTCTCCTCCTTCATGAGAACCTTTATGGCCTTTAGGTTCCGAGATCTCCTCGGTTTGCACTGACTCGGTAGAGGCTGTATCATCTTTCGGTCCTTTTTTCCCTTTGGCGTCTTTGCCTTCTGTTACCTCTTGAGTTGCACGCACTGGCTGTTCTTTTTTATTAGATTTTTTCTTCATTTTTTCACCATCTTATTAAATTTATTTTCTTGTTTAACTTATGAAAAAAATCCGAAATTTGATTAGACTCCAATACATTTATTTTTGCAAAGAGTTTTGATCCATATCTAAAAGAGTAAATTCAGTCGCGAAACTTTCTCATCCTATTTAGCAAACAACCATCTGTATTTTCATTTTCCCCTGTCACAAAATCCGTCATGTAATAGGTCAAATATTGGCATAATGATTGTTTGTTGATAACAATAACTCGTCCACATAATACACACCTTTAGGTATTTGGTCTAGCAAAAGTACGGTTAATGAAAAACGTAGATACTGCACGCCAAGTTGGACCATCCATTCCTCCAATTCATCTGTTAGATGCTGAGCAAATTTCTCACATGGATTTAGCGCCATCTCTTACCCCTGCTATTCAATACCCTTCAGCTATTTTAAAAGGCGTTCTCTGCTTCGAATAAAGTACTTTTTTTAAACTATCCATTATTCTGGTCATAAAGTTCATTCAGTAATTTCAGTGAATTCTAAAGGTTAGTGCATATACACATTTTTGATGAATTTCAGTCTTATTGATAAAGATGGACATTTCCCACGACACAATGTCATTCCATGACACATATACATACAGGGTAAATGATTATATAGGAAGGGGCAACATTATGAATAAGGAATGGTTAACTAATTTGGTTGGGAAAGTTCTAAAGGTAGATAGAGGAGGGCCGGAATCTCGGACAGGATTATTATTAGGCGTATACGATGATCACTTATCGATTTTAACTGAGCAAGAAGGTGTTATCTACTATAAAATCGACCACATCAAAAGTATTACCGAGAATGTAAAGAAGGGGTTCAAATTTCAACTGGAAATCCCTGAAGATTTTACTTTTAAAACAGCTGCAACTTTTAAAGGCTTACTAGATGACCTCAGAAATCAATGGGTAAATATTAACCGAGGCGGTCCCGAGAAGCTTGAAGGCGTACTTCATGATATTAATGATGAATTCATAACGTTAATACTAAACGAAGAAGTTATTCGCCTGTCAATGTTCCATATCCGCAGCATCAGTTACGGGGCAAGAGTAGAGAAACCAAAAGAAGATGAAAAATCAGAAAATAATAAAGATAATAAAGATAATAAAGACGATGGAAAAGCGGAAAAAAATAAAGATAATAAAGCAGAAGAAAAAGAAAAATAGTATATCCCATAAATGATGTGTCGCTTCTGGGCAGAAGCGACCATCCAATTAATAAGGGGGACTCATCAGATGGAAAAACAAAATTTTCAAGAGGCACTTAATTCAATGATAGGTTTTAATATTAGTATTATTTCCGATGATAAAACCGTTCATAATGGGGTGGTACTTGAAGTGAAAAGCGACTTTATTGTCATTCAAATGAATCCAAATAAACAATGTTATTTTAACTTAAATCAGGTTTATGCCTTATCAAAAGACACCAAAGAATTCCAGGTTCAAATACATGACCATGAACCAATACAGACACAAAGTTTTACAGAATTAATAAATGAACTCAAAGGTCATTGGGTGACAATAAACAGAGATAATAATCTATCCTTTGATGGATTTTTAAGTGCCGTAACTAATAATTATGTCGTTTTATTAAATAAGGATAAACAACTTTATGTCCAATTATCAAATATACTCTATATTTTCAAAGGAATAGATAATAAGGAATCGTCAGAGAACAAACAACAGGAAAATAAGGACGAAAAAACTGATAATAAGCAGTCAGAGGCAGATCAAGTTAAGGAAAGTGATTCCGTGTTGAAGGAAGACACTGAAGTTAATTCCAAAGGGAAGGAAGAGCCGGTTGAACAGAGACAAGAACAGGACATTTTAACTATTGGAAAAGAAGAACTAGCTTTTGCATATCCAAGAGTTTTATCTGACGTGAAAGAAGAACCGACTGTTCAATCTACAGTAAATGAAGTGGACAAAGATCAATCCAATGTAAAAGAAAGTACGGATAAATATAAGAAACAAAAATCCCCTGAAAAAAACAAAAAAGAAAGTAAGAAGGAAAAATCTTCAGCAACTAATCCTGAAATAAGTGCACATCCGGAAGTTTTATCTGACGTGAAAGAAGAACCGACTGTTCAATCTACAGTAAATGAAGTGAACAAAGATCAATCCAATGTAAAAGAAAGTACGGATAAATATAAGAAACAAAAATCCCCTGAAAAAAACAAAAAAGAAAGTAAGAAGGAAAAATCTTCAGCAACTAATCCTGAAATAAGTGCACATCCGGAAGTTTTATCTGACGTGAAAGAAGAACCGACTGTTCAATCTACAGTAAATGAAGTGAACAAAGATCAATCCAATGTAAAGAAAAGTACGGATAAAAAATATAAGAAACAAAAATCCCTTGAAAAAAAGAAAAAAGAAAGTAAGAAGGAAAAACCTGCAGAAACTAATAAAAAAGATAAACAAGAGGCAATCCAAGAAAACCTGACAGAAGAATTCAGGAACTCAAGCCCTCAAGAAATAGACGAACAATCCGCAAAGAAAAATGATTTAAAAGAAAAAAGGAAATTGATAGATAAGAAATATTACGAATTAATGAAGTCCACTGAAAAAATGTATACAGAGAACGTAAATCAAAAAACCGAATATTATTCATTGATGAAATTTGCTGAGAGAATGCATGGGAAATTGAAGGCAAAACGGTTAAAGCCTTAAGATACAATTCAAGGCTAATTGAAAGGAGGACATGGAATGATGATTTTGTTTTTTTCTGTAATTGGGGGAGTCTTCTATTCTTTTTTTGTAAAACCTCAAAATCAAACCACTCCTGATACCGTAAAAATTACACCATCCAAAAACAAGGCGGCGGAGGTAAATGCTTAGTTCACAAATTGTCTTGATGACAATAATTTTCACTTTAACAATTATTCTCATGTTATGGAGACCATTTGGGATTAATGAAACGATACCTACTACAATAGGTGCCTTGACTGTATTAGTTGCAGGCATTGTTCCTTGGATGGATGTTTTAAATATATTTGATATTATCAGGGGCGCTTCTTTAACCATATTATCCACCATAATGATGTCTATTGTACTTGAGAGCATTGGTTTTTTTCGGTGGATTGCTTTAAATATCATCATCCGGTCTAAGGGTTCAGGGGTTAGATTATTCGTTTATACTAATCTCCTATGTTTTTTCATGACAATGTTTTTCAATAACGATGGAAGTATCCTTATCACAACACCTATCATTATTCACATTGTAACGTTACTAAAGATTAAACCTCACCAAAAAATCCCCTTTCTAATATCAGGAGCTCTAATTGCAACGGCAGCGAGTGCCCCAATAGCAGTAAGCAATATTTCCAATTTGATTGCACTAAAAATTGTAGGACTTAGCCTTAATAGTTATATCAATATGATGTTTGTTCCTTCAATGATAGGGATTTTAACAATCGGGTTATTACTTTATCTATATTTTAAGAAGGACCTTCCAAGGAAAATTCCCAGTGTACCTGTAAAATGGGATAAAACCTTTTCACGCTATGTGCAAACTCATCCACTCGATGTTAAACAACAATCCGAAGATAATGATTGGAAGTTGTTTAAAATGAGTTTTGCAATCGTCATTTTAACTCGGGCGAGCTTCTTCGCACTTACACCATTTGGGGTTCCCTTGGAATTGATCGGTATGGTGGGAGCGTTCCTATTGATATTACTGAGATGGTATAAAACCAAAACTGGTCTTAGCGATATTGTAAAGAAAACACCCTGGCATGTTCTTTTATTCGCTTTCAATATGTACGTGCTGGTATATGGTTTGAAGAATGTTGGCTTGAATGATTATATAGTCAGCAATTTAAAACCCTTAATTATGGACAGCCCATTCAACGCTACCATGATCATGGGCATATTATTAACTATCCTATCCAATTTATTTAACAATCTTCCTGCAGTTATGATAGGGACTTTGTCGATAACAGAGATGGGATTGGATCCTCACCTTGTACAAGTTGCTTATCTTGCTAACGTGATTGGAAGCGATATAGGTGCTTTGTTAACGCCTGTTGGTACGCTGGCTACATTAATTTGGATGTATATATTGAAGAAACACTCCATCAATATCTCCTGGGGAAAGTATCTTAGGGTTACCTTTTTGATAATTCCTATAGGGTTAATCGTAAGTTTAGTCTCGCTGTATTTTTGGACCACTTGGTTATTAAAGTAGGAAGGAGGGGTGATTATGAATAAAATCTTACAAAATCTCAGAGGAAAAACAATTAAAATAGAAATTTCCGGAAAAAAAATCTTTTTCGGTACACTGGTTGATACTGGTACTGATGTAGTGGTTATCTTTAATGGACAGGATTTTGTGTATCTTCCAATAATTCATATTCAAAATTGCAAAGTAAATACTACGGAAAACGAGGAGATTTCCCTTCCTGTAGACTCACCTGGAATTGAATCTGAGGAAGAATTATCACTACGAAAAACTCTTTTATCCGCGAAAGGGATGTTCACGGAAGTATACGTGACTGGTAACCAGCCTTTACATGGTTATATAACAAGGGTGATGAATAATTACTTTGAATTCTATTCACCAGTTTACAAGACTATGTATATACCTTTAAATCATTTAAAGTGGATTATCCCATACACAGACAATCAAACTCCTTATGGCTTAAGTAACAAGGATCTTCCTGTACATCCATCAAAACTTTCAATGGCAAGAACCTTTGACGTACAAATGGAAAAACTGATTGGTAGCTTAATTATTTTTAATATAGGCGAAAACTCCAATTTAATTGGACAAATTAATAAGTTAGAAGATAATTTTGTTGAACTTATTACGGCAAGGGAAGAACCTGTATATTTAAATCTTCATCATATTAAAACAGTTCATCTACCCTGAATTAAAGGCAGCAAATTTGCTGCCTTTTTAATATTCCTTCTCTAAAGCGTAAACAAGGTGAGAATACTTTACGAAAAAACCACTTCTTACATAATGAATCTTTTAGTGAAAAATTGGGGTTTTGTTAAATTCGCTTTATTTTCCCCTCATTTGATTATGGCTGGTGGCTTTGTCCATGGGGTGGTCGGAACCAAGGGAGTTTTTGTACTACCGATGAGATTGTGAATGAAAATATTTAAAGTAACGGGTGCTTTACCCAAATTGGTTTTTAAGTAAGTAAAAATAAAAGCAGACGGTACAGTGAGAATTCTCCTGTACCGCCTATTTTTAAATGAACATAAAGTTGCTGAGGCATTTCAAATGTTTATATAATATTACCAACTATTTCTCAAAACAATTTTTCCTATCGCCTTTCCTGACTCCATGTACTCATGGGCTTTTGAGACTTCATCAAACGTAAACATGTTTGAATCCACAAGCGGGTGCAGCTTACCTTCCTCAACTACCCTGGCAACCTTCTTCAAAATTTCTCCATAATGCTTATGCATGTCCTTATTTAATATCTTCAACAACATAAAGGTAACATGTAGAGAAAGTCCCTTGGAATGCACTGGGGAGAGGTCATGAGTGGAACGCGTAGCAATGGCTGCTATTGTTCCATGTACCGCGGCCGCCTCAAAAGAGCGATCAAGGTTTTCCCCCCCTACCGTGTCAAACACAACGTCAAATCCTTTTCCGTCTGTATATTTTTGTACATAGTCGTGTACGCTTTCTTCTCGATAATTAATAGTTACATCTGCACCGAGGCGCGTGCCAATCTCCAGCTTCTCTTGCGAAGAGGCAGTTGTAAAGACTGTCGCGCCTCTCCATTTGGCTAGCTGAATGGCAATGTGTCCTACACCGCCGGTGGCTGCATGGATCAGTATATCTTGTCCAGGGACAAGATTTGCCCGATTAAATAATGCTTCCCAAGCAGTAATGGCAACTAAAGGTAAAGCTGCGGCTTCTTCCATCGTCAAATTTTTCGGCTTGTGAGCAAGTAAATCGACATCTGCTAGCATGAACTCTGCAAGTGCACCGCCAGTCCCTTTAAAACCTCCCGCGCATCCAAACACTTCATCTCCAACTTTAAACTCAGTTACTCCTTCACCCAATGCAGATACCAAACCTGCAACATCCCCATGTAATACGGCTGGAAACTCGGGGGCAACGGCTGGAACTGCACCAGCACGGACTTTCGTATCAATAGGATTTACACTTGTAGCCTTGACTTGAATAAGTACATGTCCAGGTTTTAGTTCAGGTTTTGAAACCTCTTTAAATTGAAATACCGATGGTTCACCAAAGGATTGAATAATTTGTGCTTTCACTCTAGTCACTCCTATTTATTTTTTATGGGAAAATGTCTCATTACCTATGCATGTTAATGATGAATTAATAGAAGCAGAATTTCTTGACATTACCATCCGATTTTTTTAGTAACACCTTTAGGGTTGAAGAGTATGAAAAGAACGAATATTCCGTCTCCTCTCACAAAATCAATCATACTTTATATAATATAAAATTAAAAGTACGCAGATTTTTGTTTAATAGAATAAAATTTGTAATATAGTATACAATTTGATACTTAAAAATATAGGGTATCAATATGAAGGACTTTAAAACGGAAAAGTGTCCTGATACCACTGCTTGTCCTGTTGCAGTTACAGTAGATGTGATAGGAGGCAAATGGAAAGGGATCATATTATATAACTTAATTTCCGGCCCTAAACGTTTTAACGAATTATGGAGACTTATGCCCTATACCACAAAACATATGATAACGTTACAACTTCGGGAATTGGAAGAGGATGGTATTGTACATCGTAAAATATATCGGGAGATTCCTCCAAAAGTTGAATATTCCCTTACTGCCTTTGGGGAAACATTAAAACCTATTATTTACTAATGCGAGATGGGGGAGATATGTACGAAAATGAGGTATTAATGAAACGAAAACGATTGGAAATGAAATAGGTGAGGTATTCAAATAAGGGATGGTCCTTAAAGTATCAGGTGCAATAGCAAAGATCAGAGCTGTCTTTAAGGCAGCTCTTTTTTTATGGTCCTATAGGGACAGGTTAGTTCAACAAAGATAAGATATAATTTGGATTAATATACAAAATTTTAATGAAAATAGAAAGGAAGCATGAATATGACAGAAATGATACCACTGACATCGGAGAATTTGGAGCTATGTATCGAACTTTACATGAACGTTTTTAATCGTGAACCATGGAATGAAAGTTGGACATATGAAACGGCTAAAGAAAGACTTTCCGACCTTTTGCATACGCCTAAATTTCTTGGCTTTTTATTTCATATTGATCATAATCCAGTTGGTTTCATTGCTGGAAATAGTAAGGTGTCTTATCAAGGTTTAACTTATTATTTGGCAGAACTTTGTGTGAATAATGAAATGCAGGGTAAAGGGCATGGCTCAAAAATGCTTCAATCTTTAGAAGAGGAACTGCAGAAAAGAGAGATTAAAAGTCTATATTTATTAACGGCTAATGACGGGCTTGCAGAAGCATTTTATCGAAAAAATGATTATGTTGTAAATGAAGGGAGGGTGGTTATGGAGAAAATTTTATAATTGGATGAATTTTAAGGTTTTGAAAAAATAGTCAAGGGATGTGATGGAACATTGTCGAAATCTGCAAAGCTGTATCAATTAAGCCGAAAAGTACATAAATGGACCGGATTGATTTTATCCATTTTTTTTATGTTCATCGCAGTCACAGGTCTCGTGCTTGTTTATATGATACCACTCGGAGTGGCTGATGAGTTAAGGACGGGGAAAGAGGCAAGTCCAGATCAAGCGATATCCATGGAGAAGGCCGTGTCCATTGCTACATCTCAGGATCTTCCAGGTGTGGACTCGGTTGAAGATATATTTAGAATTGAATATAGACCAAGTGCAAATGTGTACCAGGTTCGCTTCAATAACGGTCAAGGTGTTCAAATAGATGTAAGTACGGGAAAAGTGTTATCCACAAATCCAGATTACTCGACTTTCCTCATTACTTTGCATGATGGATCCTTCTTTGGCGATTGGTATAGATACAGTATCCTCACAATGACCGGTTTATCCTTAATCCTGCTGTCATTTTCAGGGTATTACATGTTCGGGTATCCTCTTTATAAGCGTCTGGCGAAAAAAAGGCAATCTTAATATGAGGTGGTAATGTGTCTATAAAAGGTTTGAATCACTTTTTATTTTCAGTTTCTAACTTAGAGAATTCCATTGAGTTTTATCAAAATGTTTTTGATGCAAAATTGTTAGTTAAGGGGAGAACCACTGCCTATTTTGATTTGAATGGAATGTGGATGGCACTGAATGTAGAAAAAGATATTCCCCGTAATGAAATAAGCCAATCATACACACATATAGCATTTTCCATAGAAGAAGCTGACTTTATGAACATGTACGAGAGACTAAAGGAATTGAATGTAAACATTTTGTCAGGTCGTCCAAGAGATGAAAAAGATAAGAAGTCGATTTATTTCACTGATCCAGATGGCCATAAGTTTGAGTTCCATACAGGTACTTTACAAAATAGAATAGATTACTACAAACAAGAAAAAACACATATGGAGTTTTTCGACTAATAAGTAAGCCATTTTCAAATGAAAAGGGGAATATTCATGAAAACCATTGGCCTTATTGGCGGCATGAGCTGGGAGTCATCGTTAGAATATTACCGAATCATCAACGAAGAAGTAAAAACCAAATTGGGAGGATTGCATTCAGCCAAGTGCATATTATATAGCGTCGATTTTGAAGAAATCGAACGCTATCAAGCTGACGGAGATTGGGAAAGCTCTGGTGAATTATTAGGCGATGTAGCTCTGTCTTTGGAAAAGGCAGGTGCCGAAATGATTGTAATTTGTACAAATACAATGCATAAAGTGATTGGATATATTGAAGAAAAAGTCGGTTTGCCGATTTTACACATCGCTGATTCAACAGCTAAACAAATTCAAAAGTCCAAAATCAGTACGGTTGGTTTACTTGGCACTACATATACGATGGAGCAAGACTTTTATAAAACACGAATTGAGTCCAATGGTATCGAGGTTTTGATACCAAATGATGAGGATAGAAAAGTCATCAATAAAGTAATTTATGAAGAATTATGTTTAGGGGAAATCCAACAATCATCAAGGGATTATTACAAAAAGGTAATCAAGGGGTTAGTTGATGATGGAGCGGAAGGAATAATATTGGGCTGCACAGAAATTGGCTTACTAGTAAAACCAGAGGATTCAGAAGTGCCATTATTTGATACGGCTGTAATACATGCCATTGAGGCTGTTAATATGGCATTAGAAAAATGAATGGATTAGACATTTTGCTTAAATAAAAGGGGGTGCTGCGGCAGCCTTTTTTTTGTGGAGTTAAAGGGGCAGGTAAATTGGAATTATTTTTTCCTTGATTTTCGCTGTATTCAGTGAAAAGGGAAATGAAAAGATTTTGATTTGGGCAGGCTGGTTGAAAAAAATGAATAAACAATCATATAAGGTCAATTCTATATACAAGAATGATAAAAAGGAGATTACATAGTGAAGCCATATGAAATAAAAAATATGATTATTGATGACGAGTTTGATGGTGAAGAATCGGTTACAGCTGATTTTACTCATAATTATAAAGATTATAGCATTTCTTTTAAAAAAGCAGATCTTGAAATAATTAATACATGGGTTTTTGAGAATGGTTCATCTCTTCCAGCAAATTTATCAGGTACTATCATTGAATCAATAAGGGAGGATATTAAAAAGAGAATCTAGTCATTTGTACTAGATCTTTTTTGTGGTCATTTTCTTAATTGAAGAAAAGTTTAGCCTTGTTTAAATTGAAGAAAAAGATAATGAGGTAGGAAAAAAAGATTGCAAAACAAAGAAGATTTTAATGGTTTGAAGGAAATTGCAAAATTGTTGTCTTCATTAGACATAAATTGGTACAAAGAACAATCCCTGATATAACGACCAATGAACTTGATGACATAGCTAGAGAGCTTTTAGAGAAAGCAGGTACAATATCGTTAAGTAAAAATCGATGATATTAAATAAATTGATTTATTTAGAAAAAATCAATTAGTCGATGAGGGATAGAACCCCATATAGATAAAAGGTATTTCAAAAAATATGGCTTGGCAAATTCAAAATGTGCAGACCAGTATATAAGAAGTTTGGTTTAAAAGAAACCGATGAATGGTTAGTATTTAATTTTTTTTATAATTTGTGAAGACATTTAAACAATCGGGTTCATTAGTTCTAGTTTCCACTTCAGGCACTCGTTTTCCGCGGGCGGTCCGGGAGCTTCCTCGGCGCTCTTTGCGCCTATGGGGTCTCACTTGGACGCGCTTTCCCCGCAGGAATCGAACATCCGCTCCAATCAACTTTGTTTTGAAATTTAGATAGAAGCCCTTTTGTCGAAAAGGGGTTCGGAATGGTCGCACAACCATGATTCTAAAGGTGAACCTAGTTATCTTTCTTGTTTTTTTACTTCTTTATATGGATGAAACCTTGAATGGATTGAAGGAATTACGACACTCCTGCCGAATAACTGGCTAGCCAAGCTTACGGCGAGGAGGCTTGGCAGACAGTCGGCGGAAAGGGAGCGGATTTCTGAAATCAGCTGGAACGTTTATTAAAACTGTAGATAAACTCAATTATTACCGAGTTTGTCTACAGTCTGTGGCTAATGGTCGTTAGCAAATGATCCTCTCCAAATTAAATGGAGGGCTTTTTTTCATTGGAATTTTTTTTTTTATATCGACTTATTCCCTTTGGATTGGTAATATTTACTTTATTATTACATGAATACCGGAAGTGATTTTTAATATAAGGCGGTTAAATTATGGTTGGGAAGATCCTTAACGACGGGTTTAATAAACTGATAGAAAGTGGGCAATATCGTAAATTGGTCATTTTATTATGACTAACTTTATGTACATATTTTGTTTATTGGTATGGGGACTTAATTTTATTGCCGTTAAGATTCAAGGTACACCTGTGAGTTTAGAATTATCTTTAACATATCGTTTAGGTTTGACGGCAATCCTATTTTTCCTTTTATTGTGCATTCTTAGACCTAAAGGAAAACCTAAGAAAAAAGATGTTCCATTTATTATTGTGTTTGGAATTTGTAATTTTGCTTTAAGCTATTTATGTCTTTATTACGCCACTATCTTAAGTTCGGCGGCCATGGTTACTTTAATTTTTTCATTGAAAGTCATTTTAACACCCATTGCCCTTCGTGTTTTTTTGAAGGAACCATTACATTCACGTATCTTAATTGGCGGGATAATTGGTGTGCTGGCTGTTTGTATTGTTATTTACCCGAGTTTAAATAATATTCATGGATTCAATGATATAAAGGGTATCATGCTGGCTGTTCTTGGTACCATCCTTACTGCATTGGGCGATGCAAGCTCAGCTAGAAATGCCAGGAAGAAAGTAAGCCCAATCTATGCTAATGTACTTGGATTTGCAGCAGGAGGAACTCTTTTAGCGGCAATTGTGTTCATTCAAGGACAAGCAGTCACTTTACCGACATCTATTACATATTTATCTGCTTTGTTCTATTTAACTATATTCGCTTCCTTTGGAGCTTGGCTATTCTACCTTAAGCTTGTAGAAAAAATAGGTGGGGCGAAAAGTGGATACATGGTTGCCCTTTTTCCGGCAATTGGAGGTATAGCTTCAGTAATGATTGGTGAATCAGACCCATCCATTTTCTTGGGAGCTGGCTGTCTTTTCAGTTGTTTAGGTGCCGCTATTGCATTAGGTTTTGGCATGAATATTGGTAAAAGTAACTTGAAAGAAGAAATTTAATTCGATTTACAGAGAGGGATGGGACAATGGAAAGTAAATGGCCAAATGAAATGAAAGTAGCGCAAATCCGGGTTGCACGTCCTACTGATCAACTAAAAAAGGTAGTAAACTTCTATTGTGAAGGATTAGGTTTGAAAAAAATAGGTTCTTTTGAAGGGCACGAGGGATATGACGGCATCATGATTGGGCTTCCTGATTCCAGCTATCATCTTGAGTTTACACAACATAAAGATGGCAGTCCTTGTCCAGCCCCATCAAAAGATAATCTGCTTGTCTTTTATATTCCTGAAAATAAAACCATTGAAGAAATCACGAATAGATTGAAAGGTATGGGCTATGAACCAGTTTCTCCGGAAAATCCATATTGGGAAAAATCAGGTGTTACTATTGAAGATCCGGATGGTTGGAGAATTGTATTGATGAATTCGCCCGGCATAGGAAATTAAATTTCGAAATTGCAGTGGAATGAAAACGACCGTAAAGCAACATGCTTTTCGGTCGTTTTGGATTTATGAGGACATCGTGATCCCGCCATTGATGTGAATGCCCTGTCCCGTTATATAGGCACCTTCATCAGATGCCAGCAGGGGACATAGGCGCCTGCATAATCTGCCGGCTGCCCAGGGCGTCCAAGCGGTGCCTAGGTACCGAATTCGGCAATGGATTGTTCGTCGAACGTCGCCGGGATGAGCGGAGTCCAAATCGGGCCTGGTGCCACCATATTGACCCGAACTCGTCCAGCGTCTTCTTAATCAATTCCTTACATGCCCACTATGTGTATCGGATTATAAACATTTTTAGTAAGAATAGATCAAGTTAAAATAAATTCACGAGTAAAAGCGTGAAATTCACGAGTAAATCGCTAAAACTCACGAGTAAATAGGCTAAACTCACGAGTAAATCGCTAAAACTCACGAGTAAATAGGCTAAATTCACGAGTAAATCGCTAAAACTCACGAGTAAATAGGCTAAACTCACGAGTAAACGCCGATTCACGAGTAAAAGCGTGAAATTCACGAGTAAATCGCTAAAACTCACGAGTAAATAGGCTAAACTCACGAGTAAATCGCTAAAACTCACGAGTAAATCACCGATTCACTAAATCATGTAGTCACACTGAACATTATGCCGGAAAAATTTTTGTAATGATTTAGTTAGCCTTGGACATACTTAATGAAGATATCAAAAAGTAACATTTAATTAAGGAGGAAACCCAATGGCTAACGAAAATATCCAAATGAAAATGGAACATATTTGGCAGGATACATGTGGATCATGGGAAAATTGTACCGAAACCACAATTCAGTCATTCTTGGCAAAATCTGAAGAAAGCAATATAGATCCGCAATATTGCATGAGCTGGGTGGAACAACATAAAGCCCAAATACCTGAGTGGGATGCCGTTTCAAAAGTGTCGCTTGACTGGGTTAATCAACATACCTCAACAGGTTCACCCATTTCAATCAAGGATGATTATTAAAAAGTCATACTTTTTCTGCTTATGGATGGTTCGAACTCTACTATGTTTAAGAGGTGAAAATAGTTGTCAAATAATGAGGAACAAAACGGTAAATTAAATCGTCGGCAAGGTTCAGAGTATAACAATGATCCAGATTACAGAGTTAATGCTTGGGATGAAATGAATGGTGAAGATAAATTTGTACAATCAGCCATCCAAGAGGAATTCAATAATCCAGTAATCGAAGAAACTATCTTGAAGTTCAATAAAATAGCGAATGAAGAAGAAAAGGAAACTTGATTTTTGGACGCGCCCTAGAGGGCGTTTTTTATTTGAGAAGAAAGAAGGAGCCGCTAATAACTTATTATGCAAAAAAATATCTTTACCCTTGTAACCATAAAAATTTATAAAAAAGAAGATATACAAATAAAGGGAAAAGGCATTTTGGTATCGTATAAAGCATAGTATAAATCGTTTTTATTAATAAAGTTAGCAATATCATTAATGGGAGTGAAGATCATGGAAGCGGCAGTTGAACAGATTTTTTCTAATGAATTGGTGAAATTGGCTGGACATTTTTTTCAAGTGAATGCTGTGAATCCGGTTAAACTTGGAGATGCAGAGAACTATGTATTTGAGGTTTACAGGGATGGAACGCCATATATCCTAAGAATGACACATCAATCACATCGTACAAAAGATCAAGTGCTTGCTGAGTTAAAGTGGATTGAGCATTTACAGAATAATGGAAGTGGAATTCCTAAAGTAATCTCCTCGAAAGAAAAGAACGTAGTTGAAATTGTAAAGGGATCGGATGGTACGGAATTTTATTGTTGCCTGTTTGAAAAAGCCCCTGGTGTAAGGATGAAAGTCACCGATGAAAATTTCGATCTTCCTTTATTTTTTGAATGGGGAAGAACCATTGGCCAAATGCATAAGCAAACGAAAAGTTATAAGCCTGAAGCGGAATATAAAAGGCTGGATTGGTATGAAGAAGAATTATTGAATGTCCAGCTCTATCAATCCGACGTACCAGGGCAATTGATGCACCAACAAGAATTAATCATGAAGAAATTAAATGCCCTTCCAGTTCATCAAGATAATTTTGGATTGATTCATTCTGATATACATAACGGCAATTTCCATTTTCATGAGGGGAAGATTCATGTTTTTGACTTTGATGACTGTTCTTATCACTGGTTTGCCAGCGATTTGGCCATACCTCTGTACTATCTGATGTGGAGCTTGGAACGTGAAGGGATAGAAGGGCTCGAGGAATATGCCACAAAGTTCATGAGGGAATTCATAAAAGGTTATGAGACGGAAAATATCCTAGCACCTGTGGAATACGAAACGATTCCTCTATTTTTAAAGTTAAGGGATCTCACGTTATATAACTTTTTTCATAAAAAGTACGATTTGAAGAATGCGGATAGTCCATTATACAAAACCGTTCAAAAAATCGAACGTAGAATTATCGAAAGCCGTCCTATTGTTCACTACGATCCGAACGTGGTCCATTGAGGGGGATGGGAATGTCAGTAATGAAAAATTACATCATTCGGACTGGCGAATTGGAAGATGCGGAAGCCGTTTTGGATGTACAGAATTCCGTTATTTCCGAAGGAGAGTATTTTATTACAATATCAGAGGAGTTCAATAAAACACCCGAACAACAAAGAGATTGGATACGAAGGTTATTGGAAAATGAGAGAGAAACCATCATCGTGGCCGCAATAAATGGTGAAGTCATTGGATGGATAGGATTTCAATCGGAAAATAGGAAGAGAATGTCTCACAAGGGCTCATTTGGGATCATGATCAGAAAAAATTTCAGAGGGATGGGAATTGGAAAAGATCTTGTTCAAGCATTATTGGACTGGGCAGAAGCCAATCCGTTAATAGAAAAGGTGAGTTTGGGAGTTTTTTCGACAAATCATCGGGCAATAGCTTTGTACAAAAGTATGGGGTTTGTTGAAGAAGGACGAAAAATCAAGGAATTTAAGATGAGTGAACGTGAATACGTCGATGATATTATCATGTACAAGTTGGTTTGATCAGACCAAAAGAGCATGTATTGATTCCATACATGCTCTTTCGGTTTGTTATGTATCTATTTATATAAAAATGACGTTCCCGTCATGCATCATTTAATAACTTTAACCTTCACTTGCTTTCTTCCCCACGTTAAAGCATCCGCTTCTTTTGCGATGAAGACATCGATTCTGTTTCCTTTGATCGCGCCGCCCGTGTCTGCAGCGATGGCTTGTCCGTAGCCTTCGACTTCCACGATGGAGCCTAGCGGAATCACGTTCGGATCGACTGCTATAAGTTTGGCATCATCATATTTTTCTAAATCGACACCCATTCTTGTAGTGCCTGAACATCCCTCGCAGCTTGCTGTATAAGCTGTACTTGTAACCGTCAGTTCTTTAACGGCTGAGCTTGCTGAACTGGCTCTTTCTTCTAATTTACTGAAGGTCCGTGCACCGGCTATGCCGTCAGCGGATAATCCCTTTTGCTTTTGAAAGTTCATGACTGCTTGTTTTGTACCTGATCCATAAATGCCATCGACCGTTGATGAGTAAACATCCCAGGCTTTCAATAGCCTTTGCAGTTCAGCTACAGGTCTTCCCATATCCCCGCTTTTCAGTGTCTGTATTTTCTGATTCGTTTGTGTTCCTGATATACCATCGACTTTCAGCCCTGACTTTTCCTGAAACTTCTTTACGGATTCCTTTGTAATCGGTCCGTAGTAACCTGTTGCTTCATGATAGGGAAAAACCCCTTTTGTCAGTAATAATTCTTGTAATTCTTTAACATCACTATTACTCATTCCAAATGAAAGTGTGCGATCCAAAGCAGCGGCTTCGCCTTTAGTTGGCATGCAAACTCCTAGAATGAATACAGAAGCCGTTAGGATCGTTAATAAAATTTTCTTCATGTTTATCCTCCTCGTTGTTTCCTGCAATTAAACCATTCGTTAAACTATCACTCTTTTAGGCGCAGTTAAGGAAAAACACCGCGAAGGCACTAAGTAATTGTTAAAACATGTAACAGAAAGAAAAGATATGAGGCGGACATCGGGTTACCATATCCTCATTAATTGTCGAATTATGGGAAAAAATCAAGTTTCATATGAAACTAACGGAAACGTTTGGTTGAACAGGGGCTTTGATTCATGTACGTTTAAGTTAATAGAATTTCTATTGTAAGATTAAAGGAGGAAATCATTTGATTAAGGCAGTTATTTTTGACTTTGATGGCTTAATTTTAGACACGGAAACGGTTTGGTATGAGGCCTATAAAGAAACGATGGCTTTTTATAAATCTGATTTGCCTCTCGAACATTTTGTTACATGTATCGGAACCGATAATACTGAGCTAAATCAGTACTTCAAAGATCAGCTGGGGGAAAGGTGTAATATTGAAGAAATTGAATCCAGAGCAAAAAGCCTCCATGAAGTAAAGATGAAAACAGCACAGGCACGTGAAGGTGTGAAGGATTATCTAGAAGAAGCAAAGAAAAATGGATATACAATCGCCCTCGCTTCAAGCTCGACAAAAGAGTGGGTCACTCATCATTTGGGGGAACTCGGGCTGTTACACTATTTTGAAGTTATCATCACAGGGGATGATGTTGATAAAGTTAAACCAGCTCCTGATTTGTATGTAAAGGCAATTGAAGTCCTGGGCATTCAGCCTGCAGAAGCCGTAGCATTTGAAGATTCGTTAAATGGGCTTCAGGCGGCCCTGACTGCTGGGTTAAAGTGTGTAATCGTACCAAATCCCGTGACGGACGCTTTAGCTTTTGAAAACCATCATTTACGCCTCCGGTCCATGGCGGATAAGAGCTTGTCTGATGTTATCGAGAATATTGAGCAATAACGGTTCAACGGTAATTATAGTAAGATGAAAGAATGAAACCGCGCCGAAGATGGCAGAGTCTTCGGTTTTTCTGGTTTTAATGAATGTTATATATTGGTGTGGGGGATGAGTTTATGGGATTGCAAACAAATGACGAAGGAGTCCGGCTGCGGGAGGTCAAGGAGAGTGATCTTCCTATCTTTTTCGAGCAGCAATTGGATCCTGCCGCAAACTATATGGCTGCTTTCACATCTAAGGATCCATCAGACAAGGCGGCTTTTTTGACACACTGGAAGAACATCTTAACGAACCGGGATATTCAAAAAATGACCATACTCTGCAATGGGGGTGTGGCAGGCAGCATTCTCAAGTTTGAACAGTTTGGTAACCCGGAAGTGAGTTATTGGATCGGGAAGCAATTTTGGGGTAAAGGGATCGCTACATGTGCATTGCTCCATTTTTTGCCGAAAATAAAAGTCCGCCCTCTTTATGCCCGCGCAGCCAAGGATAACCTTGCATCGATCCGGGTGCTGGAAAAATGCGGATTTGAAAGATTCGATGAGGACAAAGGATATTCCCATGCAAGAGGCAAAGAGGTTGAAGAATTCATTTTGAAACTTGAAAGTTAAGATAATAATAACAATATCGTTTAGCCTATGAGGAAACGGGTGACAGACAATGGGATATAAGATTTTTTCCATCATTTTTATTTTATGTGGTCTTTTTGTAATGTGGTTCGCCATTTTTGGCAAAGAGAAAGAGATCAAAGAGTTCGGCTCCGGAATACCAACGAATTTCATCGATGTAATTTTAATGATGATATATAAGCTTTTACCTTCCGTTATTAGAAAAATCCTTCTATTTGCAATGGGTCTGGCCATTTCTATCGGATTTACCTATATATTGTTTAATTTATGATAAGTCTTCCTTATTAGATAAAATAATCCTGAAACTTTATTCTTTCGGAATCGTATTAAATGGTATTGATATATAGAGTCGTTGCTATTTCGAGGAAAAATGTGATGGCAGTGTTATCAATCATGGGGCGGGATAACGCTGACGGAAGGCTTTAATGAGAGGTAGATTTTATTGCGAAATAAGGATACGGACAAACGTTCATTGGGTAAAAGAACGGTAAAATTCAAATCTATTGATTGCAGCTGATTCACGTGGTGCTATATCCAAATATCAGTATAGTAATAATATGCATAATATGGTAATCTTGAATTTGTGTGATATTGGAAAATACAAAAAAAGGAAGGTGTTATATGTCTGAATCGGTTCTTAAGGTTCAATCCTTAACTAAAAAAATTGGAAAAGCAACCATTGTAGACAATGTTAGCTTTGAAATAAAAAGTAATGAAATATTTGGTTTGCTTGGTCCGAATGGGGCTGGTAAGACCACGATCATCCGTATGATCACAGGTCTCATCAATCGTACGGGCGGTACTGTCATGATCAATGGCAGTGACCTCGATCATGATTTCGAAGGTGCGATGAATCAATTGGGCGCCATTGTTGAAAACCCGGAGTTTTATAAGTACATGACAGGCAGAAAGAATATCCTGCATTATGCCCGAATGTCATCCAATGACATATCCAATGAGAGAATAGAAGAGGTCATAAAGCTTGTCAAACTGGATCATGCCATCGATAAGAAGGTTAAAACATATTCATTGGGGATGCGTCAGCGCCTTGGCGTGGCACAGGCCATTTTACATAAACCATCGTTATTGATTTTTGATGAACCGACGAATGGCTTGGATCCACAAGGGATTCGTGAGTTTCGTGATTATTTGAAAGTACTGGCAAGCGAAGGCGTCGGGATATTGATTTCATCCCATTTACTATCGGAAATGCAATTGATGTGTGATAGTTTTGCCGTTATCGAAAAGGGAAAACTGATACATACGAAAGAACATATATTAGATGAAAAAACCGAAACGATCAATGAAGTTTCATTTACTGTCAGTGATGGGGAGCTAGCTAAAAAAATCCTTCAAGAACAGTTTGGGGATATTACGATTCTAAAAAATGATGCGAAGACAATCTCCGTATCAGCCACTCGAAAACAAACGGCCGATATAAACAGGAGTTTTAATGTAAATCAACTGGATGTCTATGAAATTGGCATTACTAGAAAATCACTGGAAGATAAATTCTTTGAAATCACTGAGCAGGAAATGAGGGAGTCTGTATGATGTCCTTAGTAAAAAATGAATGGATGAAAATCTTTTCAAAAGTATCAACTTATCTATTCATCGCTTTTCTTTTATTGGCAGCATTAGGTACTGCAATCATCGATTATAAACTAAGTCCTGACGAAACGAATAAAGATTGGAAGCAAGAGTTAAACGCAGAAATACAAGAACAGAAAAAGGCTTTGGAAGCTAAGGAAATCAGTGAAGATGAAAAAGCCGCCATCACGGACGACATTAATTACAACAAGCAACTGTTGGCTGATAATATAAACCCTGACTTAAACACGAATTGGACCTATATGGCGGAATGGACTGTATTATTAACATCATTTGTCATTTTATTCGTCGTTATTGTTTGCAGCTCGCTCGTTTCCTCGGAATTTTCGGATGGCACCATTAAACAACTGTTGATCAGGCCTTATAAACGTTGGAAGATTCTACTTTCCAAATATATTACTTCCCTGTTATTTGCAGCGTTATTACTTGCGAGCCTACTTATATTCAGTTATCTAATCGGAATCATATTCTTTGGCAATGGTTCGTATTCAGACAAAATCATGGATCCTGCATCTTTCGAATTCAGCCCGGTGGTAGTCGGCGACTATTTCGTGGACATGATCGTTTACTGGATACCAGGATTCCTAGTCATCACGACCATCGCTTTCATGTTAAGCACATTATTTAAAAACCAAGCACTTGCAGTAGGTATATCCATTTTCATCCTATTTGCCTCTTCGACATTAAATATGGTCATTCAGTCATTCATCGGAAAATACGAGTGGTTAAAGTTCGTCTTATTCCCCCACCTCGATTTAAGGGGCTATATTTCCGGAACCATGGAAATGTTCGATGGAGCTACACTTGGATTCTCGATGGGTGTACTGGGAATCTATTATCTTATCTTTTTAGCGCTAACTTTCTTCTTCTTCCAGAAAAAAGATATCACTAATTAAATAATCCTTACCGGAAAAACCGAAATCAGTGGCTGATTTCGGTTTTTCTTATGCAACAGGAATGTTGCTACTTTGAATCTGGTGTAAAGTGAAACTTCATCCAATTTTATCCGTATATGATAATATGAGGATATTTAATTGGATGCAGGGATGTAAAATGAATAAAAATAAGGTTCTGTTAATTGGACTGATAGGATTCTCTTTTTTTCTAACGGGCTTGATCATATCACAATGGACAGTTGCTGGCGCAGTGATCGGAATAGGCGGAGGATTCATAATGGGGATCAGTTCCTACTTGTTTTCTAGTTAGTACCTCCTTTTACAGCGTAGGATATATACAATACATTATTGAATTGGGGCCTCCGTGGGAATGATTCGACCTATGCGGAAATAATCCGATAGAGATGGAGCAGATTTAAAGATGGGAAAAATGCATTATAAACGAAAGTTAGTCATTATATTTATTATTATTGGAACAGCATTAGGTTTCTATGTGTACTCGGCATTCTCTGAAAAATTGACAAAATCAACAGATTTGTCTGATGAATCTATCGGGGGATTTAAAGTTTTGGATAACATATCGAGTCAAGAATTTATTAGGGCATATGGAGAACCCATCGATCAAGATAATAATAATGCATATGATTATTATTATTGGAAAGGCGGGTTAAAAACGGCCTCTATCAATACAGACGAGGATAAAGGGAAAATTATGAGGTTAATCATTTCAAGTACGGACGACGATCTATTTGAAAACTCCCTTCAAACAAGCAAAGGTATTAAATTAGGAAGTAAGAAAGCGGACGTTCTTTCGAAGTACGGAGATCATTATTATAAAAGTTATGAACAGGGAGCGGATATTATCGGCTACATTGACCATGAACGGAATATTACTTTAGAATTTTGGTGTGTTCAAGGTGGAAGGGTTGCAGAAATACGATTGGATGATGCAGATGTCATTTAATGTTTTTTCATCAGTGTCCTCGGTTAAGGAATTTGGTCGTTTAAGAAAGCGATGCGATAAATAATATGTTCATTAAAAATTTCATCTATCATTACATCATTTATCCAATCATATTTGTTGGGGTATATGTTTTATTTACTATTTTTAAACTAGATGATACCCCGGTTCCCATAAATGATGTTCTGCATAGAATTTTACTCTATTATTTTGCAATAAGTGTTTATCATGCTTTGCCTACCATAAAGGCTAAGGGGAAATAAAAAGGAACTGCCATTTTTTTGCATAATATGCTGAAACCATTTAGTACTTTATCCGTATATTTAATTATGTACGGTGATGGGAAGAAGCGGTTTTATAGGAATTATTATTTTTATAGATTGGGAGATGAAGGATCATGAGCGAAAAGGGTTGCATGAAATGCGGAAGCAATGATGCTGCTAAGAAGGATGTAGCCATGACAGGAACAGGGTTGTCAAAAATGTTCGATGTCCAGAATAATCAATTTACGGTTGTGTATTGCAAGCAGTGCGGTTATTCGGAGTTTTATAATAAGCAATCATCGGCAGGCAGTAATCTGCTGGATCTATTCTTTGGATGATCACGCACGATAAGAATCCCCTTTTTCATGAAAAGGGGATTTTTGTTTTTTTTCTTCATTATGTCAGCTCATTACCTGATGAAATGGTCTTGAACGAGTTTTGAAAATTCCTTTGCGGCTGGTGAAAGGTGTTTAGATGATTTCATGACCAATCCAATCTCACGGGAGAGTTCGGGGTTCAAGGGCAGGCTTTTGATGCGTTCGGGTTTTTCCGGTAAAGCAAGGTCGGGCATAATTGTGATGCCTAATTTTCCTGCTACCATTGATAGCACCGTTTGATTGTCTTTAATTTCGTATGAAATGTTTGGTTTTATCTTGGCTTCCAGGAATCTATCTTCTATAAGTGTTTCACAGCCGGATCGCAGCATGATGAATGGTTCATCAACGAAGTCCTCTAGGTTAATAGCGGTTCTCCCTGAAAGTGGATGGCCTTCGTATACGACAGCTGATAAAGGATCTGTTAGCAGATGGATGAATTCCACGTTCTTCACTGGTTTTGCTGCAAAGCCGATGTCCACTGTTCCTTCTTCGATCCATTTTATGATTTCCTCATATCCACCTTCATAAATCAGCAATTCGATAGTAGGGTATTTTTCATTAAAGGCAGAGAATAGCAGCGGTATGAATCTGGCAGTAAAGCTTGGAAAACTGCCGATCGTTATTTTCCCGATTTCCATTCCATTCACAGCTGCAACTTTTTGTTCAATATGTGCAAGGTTGGCAGCGATAGCCCGCATATGTGGAATAACCTGTTCTCCCGCAGTCGTGAGTGTTATACCTTTGCGGTCACGCTTTAATAAAGTCACACCAAGTTCCGTTTCAAGTGCTGTAATGTTATGGCTCACGCCTGATTGAGTCAGTCCGATCCGGTCTCCCGCTTTCGTAAAACTTCCGTGTTCAACAACATGTAAAAAGACTTCCAACTGAAAAAAATTCAAATGTCCACTCCTTTCTTCTAATTGATTATACATGAGAAACTCTAATCCAAGTAATGAAAAACATTCATTTTACTTATGGTGTGGTCAAGAATACAATAAAATTACAAAAATAAAATACGAATGGGTGATGGAAAAATGATGAAACGGAAATACGAGCAAATTTTTTCACCGTACACGCTTTCTAATGGAACGGTTCTTAAAAACAGGATTGTAGTTGCGCCCATGACCACTTATTCAGGTCAAGAGGATGGTTTAGTTTCTGACCAGGAATTAGCTTACTATAAAAGAAGGGCAGATGGACCTGCCATTTTCATTACTGCCGCTGCCGCCATTTCCCCTGTTGCGACAAGCTTTCCACGGCAAATGAAAGTATATGATGAACAAAGCATCGCAGGACTCACACAGCTTTCAAAAACGATCAAATCAAAAGATGCAAAAGCCATTCTCCAGCTTCATCATGGCGGAAGCGAAAGCCTTCCAAGCTGTACAGGCGGAGAAAAAATGGTCAGTCCGAGTGGAATCATTGCAAGCGTTTATAAAGAAATGGGCGGGGAATACATTCCAAGGACAATGAGCCACACTGAGATTCTATCCACTATTCAAGACTTTGGAAGAGCCACCCGCCATGCCATTCGTTCAGGATTCGACGGCGTGGAAATCCATGGAGCGAATGGATATCTCCTTCAGCAGTTTTTCTCACCCCACTCTAACAGACGGAGAGATCATTGGGGAGGGAGTTTGGAGAATAGAATGCATTTTCCACTTGCCGTCATCGCGGAGGTGAAGCGGATCCGTGATCTATACGCAGACAAGGAATTCGTTATTGGATATCGCTTCTCCCCCGAAGAACCGGAAGAAGGCGGATTGAAAATGGGTGATACAGCTGCGTTGGTAGATAAATTGGCAACCCAGGGGCTTTCCTATTTACATCTTTCAGTGAAAAATGTCTGGTCCATCCCCAGAAGCGGATTGAACATGGGGTTAACAAGGACCGAAATCATCCGCGATATCATCGCTGGCAGGACCAGTTTCATATCACTTGGATCGATTCATACTCCAGAGGAAGCAAATGCTGTGCTTGAGAAAAATATACCGCTTTTCGCTTTAGGAAGGGAATTACTGATGGAACCGGACTGGGCCGCCAAAATAAAGGAAGGCAGGGAAGACGAGATCATGACGACCTTGCTGCACGATAGCAGGTGTAAATTAAGTATTCCTGATCAAATGTGGGCGAATATCATCACTCGTGACGGCATGCCGGAGAAATGATAATATGAATGTAAAAAATGGAAATTTCATGAGGGGAAATTAAATGAATAAAATAGCACTTCTTCAACTGTCTCTAGCCATGACAATCTTTGGTTCTGTCGGTTTCTTTTCAGAATTATCAGGACTTCCTGCATTGGAACTGGTTTTTGTACGATGCATTTGTGCTGCCATATTCTTATGTGCAGCATGGATGATTACAGGACATATCAAGAACGAAATATGGAATGGTAGAGAAGTAATGCTCATCATTTTCTGCGCGGTGGCAAACTTGTTAAACTGGATATTCCTCTTTAAATCTTTCGAACTGATATCCGTGACAATTGCCATTTCGCTCTATCATTTAGCGCCGATCATTGTACTCATTATAGGGAGCTTCATCTTTAGGGAGAAAATGAGTTTATTCTCCATCCTGGCCATTTCACTATGCTTCATAGGCACATTATTGATTATGGGAACAGATGGATTTCGATCATCAACTCCTGAATGGGAAGGCATCATTTATGGAATCATTGCTGCATTTTTCTATGCGGCAACCATGCTTTTAGGAAAGAGCATTACAAAGACCAGTGTATATGCGACCACTTTTCTGCAAATGTTCATTGGATTTCTATTACTGATTCCTTTTGTCGATTTTTCAGTATACACAACCTTGCAATCTTCCGAATGGTTTTATACAGTACTTACTGGCATCATTCATACAGGCGTCGTGTATCTGCTGTTTTTTAATAGTATTCGCCATTTGCCTACAAATGTAGTATCTTTCATGATTTTTGTAGATCCGGCAGTTGCCATCCTTTTGGATATTCTGCTTTCAGGATTTCAACCGGACGGTATTCAAATTTTGGGTATTGCATTGATATTTATTGGTGTGCTTTATTCACTTAAGACGACAAGACCGACTGAAAATGATGTCATGCAGAAAAGGCCGCACACAATGTGAGGCCTTTTTCCTTTATGGTTTTTCCATTAACCTATTGATTAAAATGATAGACATCCCAAATGTCGGGGGTTTCTGATCCAATGTACCAAGCAGCTGTACCGCCTAGATGATTTTGTTTTACCAGGTCAAGGCGGAGCTTCATCGATTTTTTATCCTCAATCCAAATTTGATGCTTTTTCCCTTTGGAAGTATACTCCACGTAATTTTGTTGAGTCTTTTTATCCCATACCTTTTTAAGTTTATGAGATGAAATGATTTTGTTGACCTCAGCCATGGTACGGTCATGACTTTTAACTTTATTGTTCGATAAATCGGTTACCCATTCTCTCGTATAAAATGGTACAGCCAATATGATCTTATGAGCAGGTACTTCTTTCATTAAAAGCTTGGTTCCTTCTTTGATCCAAGGTAACGAGGAAACGGACCCGGCTACTGGGCTCCCTCCCCAATGCTCGTCGTAACCCATTATGATAATGTAGTCTGCTATTTTGCCAAGTGCTTTCCTATCTAGACTTTTTGACCAAAAAGGGTCGTCATTTTCTCGGGTGACATCCACGGATACTTTAATTCCATGCGGTTTTAGTGCCTTTTTTAGTTCGCCTATGAAAAGTACAAAGTCCTTCTTATTTTTTGGATCGATGTTTTCAAAATCTACATTTATTCCATCACTTTTAGTTTTAACAAGTGAATCACGTAAAGCTGAAACTAATTTCTGGCGTTTTTTTGTACTGCCTAGTATCGAACCAGTTAAAACAGGGTCAAATTTATTACCGATTAGCTGCCAAACTTGTTTTCCTTGTTTATGAGCGTTTTGGACGAATTTTGCATCTGCAGAAACGGAAACGAAATTACCGGTATCCGTCAGCGTATAGGAACGAGGAGAAACTACATTTAAATTGGGTTGTTTAATTTGTTGCGTGTAGTTTTCTTTCGAGCCATTATGCGTCCAGCCCATGACGATAGGTTTTTGCGCCTTTTTTTGAAGCTGGGTTTTCTTTATCCATCCCTTTTTTCCGCCAAGCAATTGAACCTGGTAGTAATAATCCGGAACCTTCAATTTTTGGCCAACTTTAAGGGTAACCGAACTTAAGTTATTTAATTTCGTCAAATCGCTTGTGGTTACCTTGTATTTAGTAGAAATCTTCCACAATGTATCTCCTGATACAACCTTATGGATCTTATACTTTTGGGGAATCTTCAGGTTTTGGCCGACAGTTATTTCGGAAGAAGTCAATTTATTTTCTTTTTGTAGCGCACTTACTGTAACACCATAATGATTTGCTATTTTCCATAATGTGTTTCCAGTCTTTACTTTATGAATGATAGGCCCTGCGGAATCCCCAACGGAAGAAGAAATGATGGGAAACGCCTCGCCCTTTTTTAAGGTCTTTAATAGAGTAGAACCTAATTTAGGAGAACTAAAAACTTTTGTATTGTCCACTTTAACAGAACCTATGTATTGGGTTTTACTTGATGAATGACCACTGGTTGGAAAGAGACATATACAAAGAAGGATTAACATAATAAAACATCCAAAGAATTTTTTCACAATTATTTTATTCCCCTTTGTAAAATTTAACTTTACTAGTTTACTATGGAGGATAGCTATAAAATAGAGGTACATTGTGGAAAGGCTCTATAATAAGAAAAGAGGGAATCTAAAAGGATTACGATTCTGCTGTTGTAGCAAAACCCACACTAAGGTAGGTCGAATTATTGGGGTGAGTGTGTCGAATTATATCGCTGTAGGGCGACTTAATCCTTGTGAAGAACAATTAATTCGTTAGTTCTAGTCCATATATGAAGAAGGGGAGATTTTATATGTCACATTTTGCATTACAGTTTTATGATTTTAACGTATGGGCAAATAAACAGATTTTCAACCGCTTAAAAGAGCTTCCAAAGGAAGTTTACCATCAAGAAGTTCAAAGTGTGTTTTCATCGATATCGAGTGTGATGGCCCATGTGTATCTTTCCGATCTGGGGTGGGTGGAGGTTTTTTCCGGTAAAAGCATGAATCATGCATTGATGTTGGCTGAAAAACTGAAAGAACAAACAGAGTCAAAGGAATTAGAGGAAATGGAGGCCATGTTTTTTGAGTTGTCCGAGCGGTACAAATCGTTGCTTAGCCAAAAAGAAAATATAGATAAACCGCTTATAATTGAGAATCCATCTGGCGGCCAAATGAAAATAAGTGTAGCCGGATTGGTACCGCATGTCGTGAATCATGGAACATATCACCGTGGCAATATCACAGCCATGTTACGCCAAATGGGTTATCCTTCTGCTTCGACGGATTATGGTCTTTATTTATTTTTAAAAGGAGAGTAACTGGATTTCATTTGCTTACTGCTGGGGGACTGTAAGCCTGACATTGAAAAAGGCTAAAAAAGACCGTCTATTGACAGTCCTGTTCTTAAAGTAAGGCTACCTGTTATTTTGAAGAAAACGAAATCCTATACATATGGACAGGTTAACCGGTTTTTACTGGTTGGCCTTTTTTACCCGTTTGCCGTTGAAAATGACTTGTACATGACATTTGTCATATTCTAGTCATGACACCTGGTACTAATAATATCAGGTGGATTTCTTTATACTATGAAATAACGACAAATAAAGGAAGTGCAATTGAATAATGACCTTGCAAAATACGAAGAACTTGAGAAAACAAATTGCTCCTTTTGAACAATCAACGACAAAGCAAAGTATATGGCAGATCATCAATACTTTGGGGCCGTTCATTATTTTATGGTACCTAGCATATATAAGTCTTTCCGTTTCTTATTGGTTAACCTTAATTCCAGCTGTGATTGCTGCTGGCTTCTTGACAAGAATATTCATTATTTTTCATGATTGTACGCATCATTCATTTTTCAAAAGCCGCCGTGCGAATAGAATAGTCGGGACAATCATGGGTGTTTTGACTTTATTCCCGTTTGATCAATGGGGACATGAGCATTCTGTGCATCACGCAACAAGCGGTAATTTGGATAAGCGGGGTACAGGGGATATTTGGACCCTTACTGTCGATGAGTATTTGGCTGCACCGCTTAAACTTCGTTTTGCCTATCGTTTTTATCGCAATCCATTGGTTATGTTTGGTGTGGGACCAATTTATGTCTTCCTTCTTAAAAATAGATTTAACCGTAAAGGTGCAAGAAAGAAGGAAAAAATGAATACGTATTTGACGAATGCAATAATCGTCGTTTTAGCGGCATTGCTTTGCCTGGCAGTAGGCTGGCAGTCGTTCCTTCTGGTACAAGGTTCCATTTTCATGATTTCTGGTTCAGTGGGCATTTGGCTGTTTTACGTCCAGCATACATTTGAGGACTCTTATTTTGAAGAAAATGAGGAGTGGGAATATGTATTGGCAGCAGTGGAAGGAAGTTCTTTTTATAAGCTTCCAAAACTGATGCAGTTCCTTACTGGTAATATCGGTTACCATCATGTTCACCATTTAAGTCCAAGGGTGCCTAACTATAAATTGGAAATGGCGCACAATAATACGCAGCCTTTAGAGAACGTTCCAACGATTACTCTTGCGACAAGCTTGCGCTCACTCCGTTTCCGTTTATGGGATGAGGAATCCAAGAATTTTGTCGGTTTCAAAGATATAAAATATTTAACGAAAAAAAGTGTTCCCGCTCAAGTGAAATCTGAACTGTAACGTTCATGTATCATTCCAGACTCCCTTAATAATCCTTGGATTTTGGGGAGTCTTTGCTTCATATAAGGAACTCGATAAAGGAGAGAACTTAAAATGATTCGAATTGTCATTGCAGAGAATCAGCAAATGCTGTTAGAGGCAATAAGTTCTCTACTCAATCTTGAAGAAGATATAGAAATTGTCGGGCAAGCCAGTAATGGAGAAGAAGCGATGGCTCTTGTACACCAATTACAGCCTGATGTGTGTATCATGGATATGGAGATGCCTGTAATGAGCGGACTTGAGGCAGCTGAAGCATTAAAGTCATTTGAATGTAAAGTGGTCATTTTAACGACATTTCGAAGGATTGGTTATTTTCAACTCGCATTAAAAGCTAATGTAAGTGGTTATTTATTAAAGGATAGCCCGGGTGAAGAGTTAGCCTGCTCGATTCGCAGCATAATGGATGGCAAGCGAATATACTCCCCAGAACTTATAGATGAGTCTTCCGGCAATAATGGCCGGGAAATGGGAGTGTTAGGGCTGTTAGCCGATGGTCAATCCAAAATTGAACCGTCTAATCAGCAAAGCGACACAATTGGGACAGTAAGGAAATATTTTTTGACCATCAAGGATAAAATGAAGTTACCGGCTGGTTAGGATTTGTTTCTTAAATCCTGTTGACACGTTTTTTTAAATTGTGTACGATGGATTAAATTATAATATTCAAAATTCTATGATGAAGAGAGTAGTTCATTTTGAAATGGAAAGCGAGTTAGGGATGGTGGGAGCCTAATGCAGGACGGATGAATGAAGCGCACTTTGGAGAAATTTCTTGAAACGTTTAGTAGGGAACATCGGGGAGTCACCTCGTTAACAATGGAAAGTGGTCACAATTTGTGGCAACTAGAGTGGTACCACGGGAATTCATGCTCTCGTCTCTTATTTAGAGGCGGGGGCTTTTTTGTTTAGGAGGAAAATGACGATGAATAAACCAATAGCAGAATTGATTTCAACTGTTTTGAACAATGAAATGCCAGCAAGTGAAATAGAAAAATTAATGGAAAAGCCAAAATTGGTGGAGTTAGGTGATATCGCCTTTCCGTGCTTTACTCTTGCAAAAAAATTCAAAAAATCGCCTCAAGTGATTGCGTCTGAAATAGCCCAACAATTAAACAGTAAGTTGATCCAAGAAGTGAACGTTGTGGGTGGTTATCTGAATATCTTCGTCAATCAACAGATGGTGACGGAAAACGTGCTGCAAACGATATTAAGGGAAAAGGATCAGTATGGTTCGATGCAGCCTGTACAGGAAAATGTCGTGATTGATTATTCCTCCCCGAATATTGCCAAGCCTTTTTCCATGGGGCACTTACGCTCAACGGTCATAGGGAATGCACTGGCTAACATTGCCGAAAAAAATGGCTACAATGCCGTGCGTATTAATCATTTAGGAGATTGGGGCACGCAATTCGGTAAGCTGATTGTCGCGTATAAGCTGTGGGGCGACAAAGAGGCAATCGAAGCTTCGCCGATTCAGGAATTATTGAAAATCTATGTGAAGTTCCATGAAAGAGCTGAAACCGATGAATCGTTGAATGAACAAGCACGTGCAAGCTTCAAGTCGCTTGAAGATGGGGACGAGGAAGCACTGGCATTGTGGAAATGGTTCAGGGATGCGTCCCTAAAAGAGTTTGAGACGATTTATGATTTATTGGGCATCCGTTTTGACTCCTATGCCGGTGAAGCGTTTTACAATGACAAAATGGATGCTGTTGTCGGGGAACTAAAAGAAAAAGGCTTACTTACCCTATCCGAAGGTGCCTATGTCGTGCAATTGGAAGATATGCCGCCTTGTTTAATTACGAAAACGGACGGTGCGACGCTTTATGCCACGCGTGATTTAGCTGCAGCCATGTATCGTAAAAAACATTATGAGGCGAGGAAAACATTTTATGTTGTCGGAAACGAACAATCCCTGCACTTTAAACAACTCTTTAACGTCATTGAAAAAATGGGGTATGATTGGTCAAAAGATTTACAGCACGTAGCATTTGGCATGATGTTAAAAGACGGTAAGAAAATGTCGACACGTAAAGGGAAAGTCGTGCTGCTTGCGGATGTACTGGCAGAGGCGATCGAAACTGCGAAGAGCAATATTGAAGAAAAAAATCAAGCGCTTGAACAGAAAGAACTGGTTGCTAGACAAGTTGGTGTCGGAGCGGTAATCTTTAATGATTTAAAAAATAACCGCATGAACGATATTGATTTTTCATTAGAGCAAATGATGAATTTTGAGGGAGAAACGGGTCCATATGTACAGTACACATTTGCGCGAATTTCCTCATTGCTTGAAAAAGGTGAATTTAAAGAGCAGGCCATCCAGTATGACGCTTTAGGAGAATATGCGTGGCCAGTCATCCAGCTATTGGAGCAATACCCGATCATTGTCCAAAAATCATTTGAACAAGCCGACCCATCACAAATCGCGAAATTCAGCTTGCATTTATCGCGTGCTTTCAATAAGTATTATGCACATACGAAAATCTTAGTTGAAGATGAATGGAAACAAATGAAGCTTTCATTCGCTTTTTCCGTAGCGATAGTATTGAAGGATGCGTTAAGTTTATTGGGAATTTCAACGCCGAATAAAATGTAAAGTTTAAATGTCCCTGTAAACAAAGGAATCCATTTTGAACATTCAAAATGGATTCTTTAAAATAATGAAAAACCGCCTACCCAGTGACATCGAACCAGGGGGATTTACCATCAAGTTCACCGTTGTAATGGATCGTGATATACTCGCCAGCCTTTATGTCTTTATGTGCATAAAAGTCTATCGTTAGTCGCATTCGGAGTGTATGAATGATTAGCGATCCATTTCCTAAGGCAACCTGGTGCAGTGATACCATATGCGAAAGGCGATCTGATCATAGCCATTAGCGGGAGCGGCTCGACGAAAAGTGTGATAGCGGTTGCGGCAAAAGGCAGGGAAGTGGGATACAAGGTGTTTTCGATCACGCCGAATGACCAATCGGATTTAGCGAATGTCTCTCATGAGGTCTTGGTGATTCCAGCTGCAACAAAAAATCGCTTGGATCATGAAACGAAAAGCGTCCAGCCGTTAAGTGCATTGTTTGATCAATGCGTACATGTTTTATGTGATGCAGTATGCTTGGACTATTCATTAACCGAGTCCATTAGCCACGAGCGTACTTATTCCAAACATAGTAATGTTGAGTGAAAAAGGCGGGCTCCCTTCAGCGGATGCCCGCCTTTTTTGAACAAAAATGCCCTTACTCCCAAAACGGGAATAAAGGGCATGTACCGTGAACATGTCACGGCGATAATGAATTAATAAGCCAAGCTGAATAGGGCTTTGATGTGTGATAGATAGCGAACATTACTTGCTTCTTTCATCAATGTAGCCGGCAGACCTTTAAGGGAAGTGTTATTGGCCCCGACGGTTGCCACTGCAT
>NZ_JAUUTW010000048.1 GCF_030676415.1 Peribacillus frigoritolerans
GATAGGTCAGAGGTGGAAGCGTGGCGACATGTGGAGCTGACTGATACTAATAGATCGAGGACTTAACCAACGCTTTAAAAAAATGAAATACCTTCTTATATTATCTAGTTTTGAAGGAATGAAAATTCTTCAAAAATGAATATAGTCTGGCAATGATGGCGAAGAGGTCACACCCGTACCCATTCCGAACACGGAAGTTAAGTTCTTCAGCGCCGATGGTAGTTGGGGGTTTCCCCCTGTGAGAGTAGGACGTTGCCAGGCTATTCATTTAAATCTTTAAATGGGTTTTAGGAAACATTATATTATTCCGCAGTAGCTCAGTGGTAGAGCATTCGGCTGTTAACCGAACGGTCGTAGGTTCGAGTCCTACCTGCGGAGCCATATGCTTCCATAGCTCAGTAGGTAGAGCACTTCCATGGTAAGGAAGAGGTCAGCGGTTCGAATCCGCTTGGGAGCTTCCCAATCTATCTATGAACACAAAACAGTTCGGCCCGTTGGTCAAGCGGTTAAGACACCGCCCTTTCACGGCGGTAACACGGGTTCGAATCCCGTACGGGTCACCATTTTAAATCATTAATCCGGAGGATTAGCTCAGCTGGGAGAGCATCTGCCTTACAAGCAGAGGGTCGGCGGTTCGATCCCGTCATCCTCCACCATTTTATTCTTTACTTGCCGGTGTAGCTCAACTGGTAGAGCAACTGACTTGTAATCAGTAGGTTGGGGGTTCAAGTCCTCTTGCCGGCACCATTTACAACCATATATTGCGGAGGGGTAGCGAAGTGGCTAAACGCGGCGGACTGTAAATCCGCTCCTTCGGGTTCGGCAGTTCGAATCTGCCCCCCTCCACCATTTTAATAAAATCCTGTGGATCAGTTATATATTCTCTGTATTGGGGAAATATATGATTACCACCTTTTTATTTTGTTGAACATTAATCATTGCATATCATATATTGGGCTATAGCCAAGCGGTAAGGCAACGGATTTTGATTCCGTCATGCGAAGGTTCGATCCCTTCTAGCCCAGCCATTTGCGGAAGTAGTTCAGTGGTAGAATACAACCTTGCCAAGGTTGGGGTCGCGGGTTCGAATCCCGTCTTCCGCTTAATATATTTTAAATCCCTTAGGGGCCTTAGCTCAGCTGGGAGAGCGCCTGCCTTGCACGCAGGAGGTCAGCGGTTCGATCCCGCTAGGCTCCACCATCAACTACATACACCAAAACTTACGTCTTAAGCCAAAAATGGTTTAAGACTTTTTTTTGTTTAAGACATAATTGGGTAAACTAATCCCCAGAAAGATATTTTTTCACGGAAAACATAAGTGATAAAAAAATGTGCATCTTTATACATGGAAATGTCGAGTTGAACCAATCGGCATATACGATATAAAATGATGGAAAGGGGGAATTGTATGTCTATTCAGAAAATTTCCGTCATCGGATTGCCTATGGACCTTGGTCAAGCAAGGCGGGGAGTGGATATGGGACCTAGTGCCATTCGCTGCGCAGAGATTGTCGAGCGTCTTGAAAAGTTGAATATAGAAGTAGAGGATTTAGGAGATATAATTGTAGGGCGTCCTGAAAATGCAGATGAGCCTGGGACAAATCTTAAAAACTTACCGCTTGTAGCAAAAGGTAACTCCCTGTTAGCTACAAGAGTTGATGAAATAATAGAAGGAGGTTCCTTTCCGCTTGTATTGGGAGGAGACCATTCAATAGCAATAGGTACACTGGCAGGAGTCGCAAAGCACTATGAAAATGTAGGTGTGATTTGGTACGACGCACATGGAGACTTAAATACGGAAAATACTTCACCATCAGGGAATATACACGGTATGCCCCTAGCTGTCAGTATTGGGATTGGACATCCGGACCTAATCAATATCCATGGTTTTGCCCCAAAAGTGAAACCGGAAAACATCGTAATAATTGGGGCAAGGTCATTGGATGAAGGGGAAAAAGAACTTATCCGTAAGAAAGGGATTAAAGTATTCACGATGCATGAGATCGACCGCATGGGAATGACACGGGTAATGGAAGAATGCATTGATTATTTAAGGGAAAGGACGGATGGGGTCCACCTTTCATTGGATTTGGATGGAGTTGACCCAGCAGATGCACCCGGAGTGGGGACACCGGTGATTGGTGGTATAAGTTATCGGGAAAGTCATTTGGCCATGGAAATGCTTGCGGAATCCAACTTGATTACATCAGCTGAATTCGTTGAAGTGAATCCCATTTTAGATGAGCGAAATAAGACGGCGATCGTTGCCGTGGCCCTAATGGGTTCGCTATTTGGAGAAAAGTTATTATAACTGAAAAAATAAAAGAAACAGTAACCGGCTTGTAATGGGTTACTGTTTTTTATATGCTAGAAGACGTAGGTTTATTTACCAGGGTGTATGTAACAGGAACATTTCTATAGATAAATGGTTGCAATCGTATATACATATTCACTTGAGGGCACGTCTGTCTGTAAGATCTCCATTTTTAGTTAAATGGATGTATTGGATGATTAAAGAATCCAGTTTGCTGCTAACTTCAACAACTTCATTATCCACCATCGAAGAACGGGACGCCAAAAACATCATTTTCTGTCTGTATTGTTCAATATGGTCTAAAATTTGTTCTGCAGTCATATAGAGAATCACTCCCTTGGATTTTACAATTTCTTACTATATAGCCCTGTTTTTTTTTTCTTAAACATAAAATGTAAAACTTTGTTAAAATTAATGTATTGAATTTTTGAAACCTTTCAGCTTGCGATTCGTAGTAATCGTATAGCCGCATGAGCGGGGGTAATACCGGAAAATGGATGCACTCATTAAAGAGAGAATTAATCAAGTATTAAAGGGAGACCATAATGCATTTGGGGAAATTGTCGAAATTTACAAGGACAAAGTTTTCCAAATATGTTTCAGGATGCTCGGAAACAGGCAAGAAGCAGAAGATTTGGCACAAGAGGCCTTTGTAAGGGCCTACGTAAATATTCGAAGTTTCAATATACAAATGAAATTTTCTACATGGTTATATCGGATTGCGACCAATCTTTGTATTGACCGGCTTCGCAAGAAAAAACCGGATTACTATTTAGATGCAGAGGTGGCAGGAACAGAGGGATTGAATATGTATTCCCAAATTGCATCGGATATGGCGAAACCCGAGGAAGAGGTTGAATCTTTAGAATTACAGGAAACCATTCAAGCGGAAATAATGAAATTGCCCGATAAATACCGATCGGTAATCGTATTGAAGTATATTGAAGAGTTATCTCTAAAGGAAATCAGTGAAATACTCGATTTGCCGGTCGGTACGGTTAAGACGAGGATACATCGCGGTCGGGAAGCCTTGCGTAAACAACTACGCCATTTATAAAAAGAAGGTGAGAAAAATGAACTGCCATGAGGAAATCATTGAATATATGCATGATTATTTAGATGAGGACATCAAACCGGAGCATAAAGAAGTTTTACGGGAGCACTTGCATAACTGTGCTGAATGCCGGGATTACTTTCATGAAATGAAAAAGGCGGTCGCTCTAGTACAAAGCACTTCCCATATAAAGGCCCCGGATGACTTTACAGCAAAGGTTATGGCTCAATTGCCAAAGGAAACGAAAACAACAGGTGCCAAACGTTGGTTCAAAAGCCATCCCTTCATGACAGCGGCAGCGATGTTCATCATATTGATGACAGGATCTGTTTTTTCCACTTATAATCAGGACGAACATTTCTCCGTATCAAAGCAGCCTAACTTAGTGGTCGAAGGTGAAACGGTGATTGTGCCTGAGGGTGAGACAATCAAGGGAAATGTGGTAGTTCAAAATGGTAACATTCAAATAGATGGTGAAGTAGAGGGAGACGTGACAGTCATAAATGGGCATAAATATATGTCTAAAGCAGGGAATGTGACTGGGAGCATCCATGTTATTGACCAAGCTTTTGAGTGGATGTGGTATAAAGTAAAGGACACTGCAACCTCGTTGGTTCCTGCTAAAGAGGAGAAAAAGGAATAAGGAATAGAAGCTGGGAGGGGGCATCGTTTTTCATTTACGGTGACTTCGCTCAGCTTTATTTTTTTAAGGGAAGGGAACCATTTTTCATGATTCGTTTTCCCTATGTAAATTTCTCATACTAGTTTTTAGATGTATCATTTAAAAAATGGTATACTATTAAGGTTATCGTATAAAGATTGTAATTGGTATTTGGAGTAATACTGACTGGAGGAAACAACATGTCTTTAACCAATTTGACTGTTTGGGACTATGTAGTAAATTTCATTGATATTCTCCTTGTATGGTTTGTGATATATAAATTGTTAACTATTATTCGAGGCACGAAGGCTATTCAGCTGCTAAAAGGAATTTTTGTAATTGTCATTGTAAAAAGCTTAAGCAACCTGTTTGGTTTCAATACACTCGGATGGTTAATGGCACAAGTCATGAATTGGGGAGTATTGGCGATTCTCGTCATTTTTCAACCTGAACTGAGAAGGGCACTTGAACAATTAGGACGCGGGAAGCTCTTTGCAAGGGGCACCGTTCCAGAAGAGAATCAGCAAGAGCGTTTAGTCGAAGAAATCCTAAAGGCGTCCACTTATATGGCAAAAAGGCGGATTGGAGCCTTGATTACTATAGAAAAAGGTACGGAGCTGGGGGATTATGTTGAAACGGGGATACCCCTAAAATCCTATATTTCTTCAGAACTGCTCATTAATATCTTCATCCCTAATACGCCGCTCCATGATGGCGCAGTTATTTTGCAAAATAACCAGGTGGCGGCTGCAGCTTGCTATTTGCCATTATCAGAGAGTCCATTCATATCAAAGGAACTTGGCACACGGCATAGGGCAGCCATAGGCATGAGTGAAGTTACGGATAGTCTTACGATTGTCGTTTCAGAAGAAACGGGAGGGATATCCGTCACTAAAAACGGGGAACTTTACCGGGATTTGAATCAAGAATCATTTAAGGCCATGCTTACAAGTGAACTGGTAGTGGAAAACATCAAATCAACTTCCTCAAGCATCTTTAACTGGAGGGGGAAAAAGAATGGATAAATTCACCAATAGCGCTTGGTTTATGAGAATCGTAGCTTTTGCCTTGGCAGCACTTTTGTTCATTTCCATTAACTTTGAGATGGAGTCGGATAAAAAATCACTTGGTTTATCGACAGCCCCTGAAATCAGTACGGAGACCATCGAAAATGTACCGGTTGAAGTGTACTATGACCGTGAGAATCTAGTGGTGAGCGGAGTACCCGAGACGGTTGATGTTACTCTTAAGGGAGCAAAAAGTCTCTTGATAAATGCGAAAAACCAAAGGGACTTTAAAGTGTATGTAGACCTTTCTGATCCTGCAATCTCAATGGGGGACAGAACTGTCACATTTAAAATAAGTGAGTTGAATGAAAAGTTAGTGGCGACGATCGATCCGGAATATGCGGAAGTCAACGTTCAGGAACGGGTGACGAAGGAATTCTCCGTTGAAGCAGAGTATAATAGCTCTTTACTTGAAGAGGGATATACCGCTGGTCAGCCAACAGTCAGCCCGAAAACTGTCAAAATAACGGGTGCTAAGGATGCAATTGAACAAATTTCCTATGTAAAGGCAAACCTTGAAATAAGTAAGGGACTTAACGAAACGGTGAACGGCAAGGCAACCGTTAAAGCCCTGGACAGGGACTTGAATAAGCTGGATGTGACGATCGAGCCATCTTCTGTTGCCGTTTCCTTAGAAGTGAGCATTCCTTCCAAGACGGTGTCGATAGCACCGAAGCAAACTGGCAAGGTAAAGGATGGCATCAGGATCACGAGTATAAGTGTCGAACCAAAAGAAGTCACCTTATTTGGTTCGGAAACGAGCCTGGAGAAAATAGATGAAATAAATCTTCCTGTAAATATCTCGAAAATTGATGGTGATACAGAACTGGAACTCGATCTCAATAAACCGGAAAGTGTACAAAAAATGTCCTTGGGTAAGGCACAGGTCAAGATTCGCACAGAGAAAGTTGATGTAGATGAAGAGAATGCAGAGCCAGTCGTAGAAGAGGAAGAACCAGAAACTGAACAAAAACAAGAAGAACCAGTAGTCGAAGAAGAAGAAGCAGAAGAAGAAGAAGAAGATAAGCCGGCTGCCATTGAGTCTAAAACTTTCAACAATATACAAATAGTGCCTGTGGGCATACAGGATGACCAAGATGCCGAATTGGAATCCGATGTAACTAGCATCACTTTGCTTGGTGAGGCGGATGATTTGAAGAAAATAACTAAAGACGACATTAATCTTACAGTAGATGTGAGTAATTTAGATGAAGGTACGCATGATGTGGATTTGGCGGTAACAGTGCCTGAGGGAGTGGATTGGGAACTGGATTCTAAAACGATTTCGGTCACCATCACACAAAAAGACGAAGAGACATGACTTCCTTTAACATCATCATTAATTTCAGTAACGATTCGAAGAAGGAGCGATAAAGATGGGTAAATATTTTGGAACAGACGGAGTAAGGGGTATAGCGAATAGCGAATTAACACCGGAGTTGGCATTTAAACTGGGCCGTTTTGGTGGCTACGTTCTTACTAGAAATACAGAGAAACCCAAAGTGCTGATAGGGCGCGATACTCGTATTTCAGGTGAAATGCTGGAAGGTGCGCTTGTTGCCGGTCTTTTATCCATAGGGGCTGAAGTGATGCGACTGGGTGTCATTTCGACACCGGGAGTTGCCTATTTAACAAAGGCCTTAAGTGCTGAAGCAGGTGTCATGATTTCCGCTTCGCATAATCCGGTAGCGGATAATGGCATTAAATTCTTTGGACCGGATGGGTTTAAGTTATCCGATGATCAAGAAGCGGAAATTGAAACACTATTAGATATGGAAAAGGATGAACTTCCACGCCCGGTTGGCGGAGATTTAGGCCATTTGAACGACTATTTCGAAGGAGGGCAAAAGTATCTCCAGTACTTGAAACAATCAGTGGATGAAGACTTTACAGGCATTCATGTTGCTCTTGATTGTGCACATGGGGCGACATCTGCCTTGGCCATGCATTTGTTTGCAGATCTTGATGCAGACATCTCTACAATGGGGGCATCGCCCAATGGCTTGAACATTAATGATAAGGTAGGTTCCACCCACCCTGAAGCACTTGCTGAATTCTTAAAAGAAAAAGGTGCGGATGTTGGACTTGCTTTCGATGGCGACGGAGACCGTGTCATTGCGATAGATGAAAAAGGAAATATAGTGGACGGCGACCAAATCATGTATATCTGTGCGAAATACTTGAAAGAAAATAACCGTCTGAAACAGGGAACGGTAGTTTCTACGATCATGAGTAACCTTGGTTTTTATAAAGGTCTTGAAGAGCATGGTATACAAAGCGCCCAGACGGCAGTGGGGGATCGCTATGTGGTCGAGGAGATGCGAAGAGGCGGCTATAACCTTGGCGGCGAACAATCCGGACATATCATCTTCCTGGATTATAACACGACAGGTGATGGCTTATTGACGGGCCTACAGCTTGTGAACATCATGAGTGATACCCAAAAAACCTTATCGGAGCTCGCTGGCGAGATGAAGAAATATCCACAAACGCTAATTAATGTCAGAGTTACCGATAAACACGCTGTAACCGATAATGAAAAGGTACAGGAAGTCATCAAGGCTGTCGAAGGGGAAATGAACGGAAACGGTCGTATTTTGGTGAGACCATCCGGTACTGAACCGCTAGTCCGTGTTATGGCTGAAGCACCGACAGCTGAGGAATGCACTAATTATGTAGATCGTATCGTCGCAGTTGTAAGAGCGGAAATGGGAATGAACGAATAACTAATCCTATGCATAAAAGGAACGAAATTTCCTTTTATGCATATTTTTATAAAGAAGTTCTTTTTTGTAGGTAAAGGTAATAAAGAATTGACCTATGTCCCTTGTTTAAGGTATGATTATCCTGATTTACAACTCATTTTTTGAAAATGGTTGTTTTAAAAAGGAGGGTAGGCAAGGAGAAATGGATTCACAAAAGCGCCTGAACTAAGTCTGGACGAGAAATGGCTTAGTTGACGAGGAGGAGGTTTATCGAATGATCGGCGGATACCTCCCGGCTGAAGTGCACAGCCGCAGTAATTCCAATCTTAAAACAGTAGGGCAACTTACTGCACAAAGGATTGGAAATGCACAATGGGAAAAAGTCCTTTAGGGCATTCCTTTATAAAAATATATATCAGAGATGAGGGGGCAGGGATGCCCCCGTGCATTCCTGTTCCCTCGAATCGGTTGGAGGAACAGAAATTATGTGTGGAATTGTTGGATATATTGGACTTAACGATGCAAAGGAAATTTTATTAAAAGGTCTTGAAAAACTTGAATATCGCGGTTATGACTCTTCAGGGATTGCTGTGAGAAATGAAGCAGGCGTGACAATCTTTAAGGAAAAGGGAAGAATCGCGGACTTACGTGCAGCCGTGGATGAAAATACTATGGCACATACTGGAATAGGACATACGCGCTGGGCCACCCATGGTGTGCCAAGCCGTGAAAATGCCCATCCTCACCAAAGTAATTCAGGTCGATTGACTTTAGTTCATAATGGGGTCATTGAAAACTATGCGATTCTAAAACGTGAATATTTGAAGGATGTTGCCTTTAAAAGTGAAACGGATACGGAAGTCATCGTTCAACTCATAGAGAAGTTCGTAAACGATGGTATGGAAGTGGAAGAGGCGTTCCGTCAAACACTCACTCTATTAGAGGGTTCATATGCCATCGCCCTATTGGATGCTGAAAACGATGAAACCATCTTAGTCGCAAAAAATAAAAGCCCGCTGCTAATCGGCGTCGGAAAAGACTTTAACGTTGTCGCTTCAGATGCAATGGCCATGTTGCAAGTCACAGATCAATTCCTTGAACTGATGGATAAGGAAATGGTTATCGTGACAAATGAAAAGGTAACGATCAAGAATCTTTCCAACGAAGAAGTTGTGCGTGCTCCATACACTGCTGAACTGGATGCAAGTGATATTGAAAAAGGTACGTATCCTCACTATATGCTCAAAGAAGTCGACGAGCAGCCAGCTGTCATACGTAAAATCATTCAAGCATACCAAAATGAAGAAGGTAAACTTGCAATCGATTATAGCATTACTGAAGCTGTAAGTGAGGCTGACCGTATTTATATCATTGCTTGCGGAACCAGCTATCATGCAGGGTTGATTGGTAAGCAATTCATCGAAAAAATGACTGAAATTCCGGTTGAGGTCCATGTAGCATCGGAATTCACTTACAATATGCCGTTATTATCGAAAAAACCGTTATTCATCTTCATTTCACAAAGTGGTGAAACTGCAGATAGCCGTGCCGTGTTAGTGGCCATTAAAGCGCTTGGCCATAAAGCCCTGACCATCACGAACGTACCTGGCTCTACATTGTCACGTGAAGCGGATTATACGCTCTTGCTGCATGCTGGCCCTGAAATTGCCGTTGCCTCTACAAAGGCTTACACAGCTCAAGTGGCGGTCTTATCGATCTTAGCAAATGTAACTGGCCAATTCCGTAACATGGAGTATGGTTTCGACCTTGTAAAAGAGCTTGGAATCGTCGCGACGGCAATGGAAGCCCTCTGTGATTCGAAAGAAGAGATGGAAGACATTGCCCGTGAATATTTATCCGTTACGAGAAACTGCTTCTTCATCGGACGTTCCCTTGACTACTATGTTGTGCTTGAAGGGGCCCTTAAGCTGAAGGAAATTTCATACATCCAGGCGGAAGGCTTTGCTGGCGGAGAACTTAAACATGGAACGATCGCCTTGATTGAAGAAGGTACACCTGTCATAGCACTGGCTACGCAAGCAGGCGTCAACCTAAGCATCCGTGGTAATGTAAAGGAAGTGGTTGCCCGAGGCGCCAACCCTTGCATCATTTCCATGAAGGGGCTTGAAGAAGAGGATGACCGTTTCGTCATCCCGGAAGTGAATGAACTATTAACACCCCTTATCTCTGTTATCCCGCTGCAGCTCATTGCTTACTACGCAGCCTTGCACCGCGAATGTGACGTGGATAAACCACGTAATCTTGCGAAAAGTGTAACGGTTGAGTAAGTTTGAATGAATGCAATGTATGTTTTTGTGATTTTAAATAAAGTTTGACTGTTTATAAAAAGTTGCACCGTTTCACCCCTTTGGCTATGATTAGCCAAAGGGGTGTTTTTTTATGTCTAAAAGAACGATAACCTCTCAAGCTGACAAGTGATTTAAAGCAGGCTGAGGAATAGGCATCGGTGTGCAGTGTAAATAAAGTCGTTTAATGCAATCTATCAAATCCATCGGTAGGTAATCACGGCATCTTTAAAAGCAAAATTAGCGCAGGCTTACAAACGATTGATTTCCTATGATGGATTGTTGTTGAAAGAAAAGACGATTGGAAGATGGCGATTTAATTCATATGGATGATGATACGGATGAGGTTGGGAATGGTTCAATTGATGAAATGGTTTATTGGCATGAATAATTAAATCTTCAAAAATAATTCTTGATTTTAGGAGAGAATGACATGGAAGTTTTTGCTGAATTTTTAGCGAATATTGATAACCCGCAACATAGGGACCGAACGGAAGAAGTTTTGGCTTGGGTAACTAAGAAATTTCCAAATTTAATGCCGAAAATTGCGTGGAATCAGCCTATGTTTACTGATCATGACACATATATTATTGGCTTTAGCGTAGCCAAACATCATTTGGCTGTTGCCCCTGAAAAGGCAGGGATTGATCATTTTTCTGAAGATATTGTGCAGGCTGGCTATGATCACACTAAGCAGTTGGTACGTATCAAGTGGGATAGTCCGGTTGATTACTCCTTACTTGAAAAAATGATCGAGTTTAATATTTTGGATAAGGCAGACTGTTCAACTTTTTGGCGGAAATGAAAAAATTGGATTAAGGGTGAATTGAACCCCGAATAGGTTCACTTACTTTTTTAAAAGTGTTTTAAGCAAACTTTATTCTAAACCAACAAATAGATTTTATTTAAAAACAGCTGCCATTGCAGCTGTTTTTTATTACTATGGATTTAAAATAAACTTCGAAATCACAAAACCCTTGACGAAATAGGAAGCAGAATGGTGAAAGTCATTCCCTTTTCGAGCTCACTTTTTACGGATGTGGTCCCTTCATGCATATCAATCAATCTTTTCACGATCGATAGACCTAAACCATCGGGAAAAAGATCTCGGGACCCGTTAATGAACTTGTTGGTTACACGAATGAAATGGCAAAAGGGGACTTAAGTAAATCGATTCCCGTTGGTAGACAGGATGAGATTGGCGGTCTGTCAAATGGATTCGAAGATACGAGATTAAGTTTGGCCCATATTATCCAGAATGTCCGTGAACACGCTCAAACGATGAATCAAACGACAGTTTCCATTCAGCAATCCTTTGAAGAAATGGTAGAATACTATGGCCAGATAGTAACGGGGACAACGGAAGAAGCAAAAGCTTCATAAGAACGTGCTCATCATATTGATCGGATTTCCAATATGATCAGTGACTTAACGGATACAATCCGTTTAATGAACGAACAAACGAAAGAAATGAATGAATTTACTATGCATACGAATACAATTGCTGAACAAGGAAGTAAACAAGTGCAAGATGTAACGGGCCAGATGGATAAAATCATGGAAAACGGCCAAGCGAATAAAGCCAATTTGGTAAGCCTGGAAGAGGATGTAGTGAAGATAAATGAAGTGATTGGCTTAATAAGGGTGATTGCTTCTCAAACGAACCTGCTATCCCTGAATGCTTCCATTGAAGCGGCACGGGCGGGTGATGCCGGCAGGGGTTTTGCCGTAGTGGCTCAAGAGGTGCAAAAATTGGCTGTGCAAACAGATGAATCCATCGATATTTTTCAGAATCCATTATGCGGATTAATGAACAAACAGCCAAAGTCATCCAAAATAATGATGAGAGTTTTCAGGATATATTAAATGGTGTTTCCTAGTGGGGAACAATGGCGAGATTTAATAAGATATTCGAATCCGTAGAGAAATTGCTGAAAGGCACAGAACAATTAGCCGCCCATTCGAAAAAAATCAATGAGTCTTCGGATGAAAGCCTGGCATCCATTCAGGAAATTGCGGCGATTTCAGAAGAAGGAGTCGCAACAACGGAGCAAATTTCTCGGCAGCTGCAATTCAACAAAGTGCCATAATGACTGGATTGAAGGAAAAAAATGAAGATTTAGCAAAAGAATCGGCCATTTTAGAAGAAATGGTAGAAAAGTTCATTACCGAAAAATAAATATTTACAAAAAAATTTCGTTATACAAGAGGTTTTTGTTTGGATGAATGCATGGTGAGAGTTCATGGTAAGCCATTGGCAGTAATAGATAGAGACGCTTTGGTTACTGCTTAATTTTCAGTCGAATTTAGAGAGTATTAAAAATTGCTGGAAAAAAGTTTATCCAAACTATTTGCAATCGCTACCATTTAATGTTATGCTTAGTCTTAATTATTTTTGTTCGGTACTAAGGATACTAAAAGTACTACTTTTCGTTTTCGATGATGACTTAGAGCAAGGATAGTAATACATTGTGCTTAGATGCACTAGGAGGCAACAACAATGGAACAAGGTAAAGTAAAATGGTTTAACGCAGAAAAAGGTTTTGGATTCATCGAACGCGAAAACGGAGACGACGTATTCGTACATTTCTCAGCTATCCAAAGCGAAGGCTTCAAATCTTTAGACGAAGGCCAAGAAGTTACTTTTGAAGTAGAACAAGGTCAACGCGGACCTCAAGCTTCTAACGTTCAAAAAGCATAATTTCAATAACAAAAAAAGACGGATCCTTATAGGGTCTGTCTTTTTTTGTTTTGTGAAAATACATAACAAAAAACCCTGCTCAATGAAAAGCAGGGTAAATGGTACAAGTAAAGTAAAACGCTTAAAAAGGTTTGACTAAGTATATCATAGTTTTTCAAAAAAATACTAAATTAAATATATTATACTTATCAAGGTATCGATAGGTAATTACTGAAATCACTGGATTGAAGGGACGTGGAGGAATTTATGTCCCTTCTTTTTTTTCGCCTGAAGATTAGGAAAGAGGACAGAGGACAGCGTGACCTTTTTGTTCAGCAAAATTCCAGGGGAGCAACGTGAAACAAAAAAACGATGGCCCACATATATAGACATAAGGGCACTTTCACTAAACTTGGTGGAAGGGGAAAAGGTTTTTATACATTCAAATATGGATTTGAATATTCAGGGAATTATGTTATATTATAATCAAACGAAAATTTGAATGAGAGGTGTGAGAAGATGACGGAACTGAAAGATATATGTGATGTCCACCTGCATGATGAAGTGAAGGTTAATCGCATTCAAGAGGAAATGAGCCAGGTGAATATAACCAGCATGTCGAAGCTGTTTAAAGTTATAGGCGATGAAAATAGGGCGAAGATAGCTTATGCGCTCTGTACGGACGAGGAATTGTGTGTGTGCGATCTGGCCAATATCATTGGTGCTTCGATGGCGACAACGTCACATCATCTTCGTACCCTTTATAAACACGCAATCGTAAAATTCCGAAAAGAAGGAAAGTTGGCTTTTTATTCTTTGGATGATCACCATATAAAGCAATTAATTCTTATTGCATTAGAACATCAGCAGGAGGTAAGGGTCGATGGCTGAGTCCCCATTAAAAACATATCGTATCCAGGGTCTATCCTGCACGAATTGTGCGGCTAAATTTGAGAACAATGTCCGTGAACTAGAGGGTGTGAAGGATGCCAAAATCAACTTTGGGGCATCGAAGATTTCGGTACAGGGCAGCGCGACTATCGAAGAGATTGAAAAGGCGGGGGCTTTTGATAACCTGAAGATCCGCGGCGAACAGGAACAGGTGAAGCAAAAGGAACCATTTTGGAAACAAAAAGAAAATATTAAAGTGGTGTTCTCGGTTATCCTTTTGCTAATCAGCTGGATATTGGATAATCGTTATGCTGATGGAAGCATCATGCCGGTAATCGGTTATGCGGCTGCAATCATAGTTGGAGGATATTCATTATTTGTAAATGGATTGAAAAATCTTGTCAGACTTCGCTTTGATATGCATACCCTTATGACGGTTGCCATCATCGGAGCGGCCGTGCTTGGTGAATGGGGCGAGGGCGCGACCGTCGTCATTCTATTTGCAATAAGTGAAGCATTGGAAAAATATTCGATGGATAAAGCCCGTAATTCCATCGAATCATTAATGAACATCGCACCTAAAGAAGCCCTGATCCGAAGGGGGCATCACGAAATGATGGTTGCTGTTGATGAGATTGAAGTGGGCGACATCATGATCGTTAAACCGGGTCAAAAGCTTGCTATGGATGGCAGGATCATGAAAGGGGCCTCGACACTTAATCAAGCAGCCATTACTGGGGAATCCGAGCCGGTTTTTAAAACGGTTGAGGGGGAAGTGTTTGCAGGAACCTTAAATGGTGAAGGGTTGCTCGAAGTGGAGGTCACGAAGCGAGTCGAGGATACGACGATTGCAAAAATCATCCACCTTGTTGAAGAAGCACAGGCCGAAAAGGCACCTTCCCAAGCCTTCGTGGATAAATTCGCAAAATTCTATACGCCGGCCATTATGCTCATTGCCTTGGCCATTGCCGTGTTACCCCCGATTGTGATGAACGGGGATTGGAGTGAATGGATTTACCGTGGGTTGGCTGTACTGGTTGTCGGTTGTCCTTGTGCTTTGGTCATTTCTACGCCCATCGCCATTGTGACAGCTATCGGAAATGCTGCGAAGCATGGTGTGCTGATTAAAGGCGGGGTCCATTTGGAGGAAGCAGGAGCCTTAAAGGCGATTGCGTTTGACAAAACGGGTACTTTAACAAAGGGTGTACCTGAAGTGACTGATTTCACAGTGTTATCGGATGTGTTGAATGAACAGGACGTGCTGGCTATCGCAGCTGCTTTAGAAAGCAGATCACAGCACCCCCTTGCCGCGGCCATTCTTCAAAAGGCGGAAAACCACGATGTGGACTATCATTCTTTATTGGTAGAGGATTTTACTGCGATCACTGGTAAAGGTATAAAAGGGAAAATCAATCAAGGAATCTATTATATTGGTAAACCCCACCTTTTTGAAGAAGAGGCAGGTATAGTTTTCTCTGATGATGTGCTTAAATTAATTAGCGGCTTTCAAAATGCAGGGAAAACGGTGATGGTGCTTGGCGATCAAGTGAAGCTCCTGGCACTCATCGCGGTGTCTGATGAAATAAGGGAAAGCAGTAAGGAAGCAATTCGGAAACTGCATGCATTGGGCATTGAAAAAACGATCATGCTGACTGGGGATAATATCGGAACTGCAAAAGCAATTGGAGCGGCAGCTGGCGTTCATGAGATTGAGGCGGAGCTATTGCCGCAAGATAAATTGACCATCATCAAACGATGGAAACAAAAATATGACCGAGTGGCCATGGTAGGCGATGGTGTCAATGATGCTCCGGCCTTGGCAGCTTCCACGGTAGGAATCGCAATGGGCGGGGCGGGTACAGATACGGCCCTTGAAACAGCCGATATTGCCTTAATGGGTGATGACTTATCGAAGCTGCCTTATACAATCCGCTTAAGCCGCAAGACGTTAAAAATCATTAAGCAGAACATCACGTTTTCATTGGTGATTAAAATCCTGGCCTTATTATTGATAGCGCCGGGCTGGTTAACGCTTTGGATGGCGATTTTTGCCGACATGGGTGCGACGTTATTAGTTACATTGAATAGTCTTAGGTTATTGAGAATAAAAGAATAGAATAATATGGGCTCCCTGGTGCATCTTAAGGTGCACCAGGGAGCTTTTATTTATGAGCTTTCCAATTGTTTCATGTGAAACTTTGAAAAAATTATTCGCTCCCGTTATTTTTTAGTTGAATTTTCCTTTTTAGTAAAAGAAAGTCCAATAAAAACACTTTGCTTGGGCTGCGATCGTTATGCAAAGTATGTCTGGTATGCTACAATGTGGCTGGCTTTTAGGCAGCATGATGGGTTTGTTTAAGTATAATATAGGGAGTAAGGATGTACGGAAGGGATTTGAAATGATGGAATTACAGCAGAGGGCAATCTTGGTTGGAGTTAATCTCAACGGTCAAAAGGATTTTGAGTATTCAATGGAGGAGTTGGCCAATTTAACGGAAGCATGTGAGGTAGAGGTTGCAGGGACCATCACACAAAATTTGCATCGGGTGAACTCATCACATTTTATTGGTACCGGGAAGATCGAGGAGGTAAAAAATCTCGTTGAGCATAAAGAAGCTAATGTCGTCATTTTTAATGATCAGCTCTCCCCTTCGCAACTTCGTAATCTGGAGAGGGACATGGATTGCAAGGTGATCGACCGGACAATCTTGATTCTGGACATCTTCGCGCATCGGGCGAAAACGAAGGAGGCACAGCTTCAGGTAGAAGTGGCAAAGCTTCAGTATATGCTCCCGCGTCTCGTTGGTTTGAGGGAGTCATTAGGGCGTCAGAGTGGCGGAGTCGGTACAAACAAAGGTGCAGGTGAAAAGCAGTTAGAGCTTGACCGCAGGAGAATCGAGGAAAATATAAGTGTTTTGAATAAAGAACTGGAAGACCTTGTTGCGCACCGGCAAACGCAGAGGAAACAGCGGAAAAAGAATGCCATCCCTGTCGTATCCTTAGTCGGTTATACAAATGCAGGTAAATCTTCGATCATGAATGCTCTGATTGAGATGTTCCATCCAACAGCCGAGAAGCAGGTGTTTGAGAAGGATATGCTGTTCGCTACGCTTGAAACATCCGTCCGAAACATTCCGCTGCCGGATAAAAAGGAATTTTTATTGACGGATACGGTGGGATTTGTGTCTAAATTGCCCCATCATCTCGTGAAAGCATTCCGATCCACATTAGAAGAAGTGGTAGAAGCGGATCTGTTGATCCATGTTGTCGATTTTTCCAATCCTAATCATGAGCAGCAAATAGAGATAACGGATAAGACTTTAAATGAGATAGGCATTAAAGGGATTCCAACGATTTTTGCCTATAATAAAGCGGACCTTACCGAATTGGAAATCCCCCAGGTTAATCGTGGCTCTGTGTATATGTCAGCAAAAAACAAAGTCGGCATCGAAGAATTGATAGATCAAATTCGCAGGCATATTTTTGTAGACTATACTCGCTGTGAAATGCTGATTCCATTTGATCAAGGACAGCTGGTTTCTTATTTCAATGAAAATGGTCACATAACGGAAACAGAATATGAGGAAATCGGATATCGAATAAAGCTTGAGTGCAAGAAAACGGATTATGAGAAATATAAACGATACGTTATTCATCCGGAATGAACCTGCCTGTTGATAAATTGTTAACGGCTTGTTGATAAGTGGAAAAGTCGATTTATTAATGTGGATAACTTTTGTTCAAATGCTTCCGTTCTGCAATAACAAAGAGAATAATGCCATATAATATGTGTATAAGTTGTGGATAAAATTGAAAAGCCCAGGAAACCAAGATTTGAGTTTCTGGGTTTTTTTATGTGGACAAAGTGTTGATAAGTAGGTTTTCAGAACAAATCATCCAAAGAGTATAGTAAGTATGATGAAAAGTAAGTTTGAATGTAGAAAAATGACGATGTTTATCACTTATTGTTAGGAAATATAACATGAATATTACATATTGCATATCTAGCGTCTGGAAATACTTTACACTTTGTATAATGTAACTTACTTTTTAACATTATAAAATAAAGAATACTCAATTCTCGGATTTATCATCAGGATTTGAGTTTTTAAGATTAGTAGGGGGGGCTTTTTATGGCCGAAGGAAGCAGGGACCGAGGCGTGACCAATGAGAGAATGATAGAAAATAATAAACAAAACGAAAATTTTGGCTGGGAAATCGCCATGACTGTTAGTTGAATAAATTGATGAAAACCATGTTGGCAATGCTTTCAATCGTTTAAATATGAGGACAGTAGAGAGAAATGCATGCAATTCCTCCCTTTTTATTTTTCAAAAATAAATGTTTGGAAGGAGAAATAGTAGATGAGTATGACGAGCCCGTTAAAAGGTGGCCTAGAGATTAACTTTCAGGAGGCGGAGAGGGGCTTATCCCCAAGGGAAGCTTTGGAAGAATCAAATCGATGTTTATACTGCTATGATGCCCCATGTATTCAAGCCTGTCCGACCGGAATAGATATTCCAGGTTTTATCAAGAAGATAGCTTCAGGTAATTTTAAAGGGTCGGCCAAGACAATCATGACAGCCAATCCTGTCGGTGCCAGCTGTGCGCGGGTATGTCCGACTGAAGAGTTATGTGAGGGGGCATGTGTCCTGAACCATTCTACAAAGCCAATCATGATTGGCAATCTCCAGCGTTATTCCACAGATTGGGCCATCCAAAATAAACAAGCCCTATTCAAGGCCGGGAAGAAGAATGGCAAAAAAGTTGCCATTGTAGGAAGCGGTCCAGCGGGCTTGTCTGCAGCAAGGGAATTAGCCTTGCTTGGCTACAGTGTAACCATTTTCGAAGCTGAAAAGAATCCAGGCGGACTAAATACTTACGGAATTGTATCGTTCCGTTTGCCTCAGAGCATTTCTTATTGGGAAGTTGAACAAGTAAAGAGTTTGGATGTTGATATTAAAACGAATACACGGGTCGGAGTGGATGTTTCCGCAAATCAGCTGACTGCCGACTATGATGCGGTCATTTTAGCGATCGGCATGTCCGATGTTCCTAAGCTTGGAATTGAAGGGGAGGATTTGGCTGAAGTTTATGATGCAATCGATTTCGTAAAAGCAACGAAAACGGAGGCGATCACTGATAAATTCATTGGGAAGAAAATGGCGGTAATAGGGGCTGGAAACACGGCGATCGATGCCGCGACCTGCTCTGTCCGCCTGGGCGCCGAACAGGTGAGCATTATTTATCGTCGTACCCAAAAGGAAATGACAGCCTATGATTTTGAATATGAATTTGCCAAACAAGAAGGTGTCGGATTTCACTGGCTGACTGCCCCCTCCAGGATCCTATCGGATGAAAGCGGTCAGGTTACGGGCATCGAGTGCGTGAAGATGGTGCTTAGCGAGGCGGGGGAAGATGGCCGGCGCCGTCCAGTCCAAATTTCAGGATCAGAGTTCATCATACCGGTCGATGGTGTCATTCGTGCTATAGGCCAATCCAGGTATGTAGGATTGATTGAACAGTTCGGCATTCAACATGATGATGGTGTCGTAACATTGGAGGGGGATTCCTACAGGACATCGAATGAAAAGGTTTTTGCGTGCGGTGACGTGATCTTCGGAAAAGGCCAAGGAGAGGCAATGGTTGTTTCAGCTGCCCAGCAAGGGAAGAAGACAGCCTATGAAATTGATTCAATTTTGATGGGCGAAGCGGTGGAAATTGCTTAATAACTATGAAAATTAGGAGGCTTATCATGGCTGATTTATCAATTGATCTTGCAGGTATTAAATCTCCCAATCCTTTTTGGCTTGCTTCAGCACCACCTACTAACTCGGGTTATCAAGTCCAGCGCGCATTTGAAGCTGGCTGGGGTGGAGCTGTTTGGAAGACATTGGGTGATCCCATCCTGAATGTCTCATCACGTTTTGCAGCGGTCAGCTTTAATGGACAGAGAGTTGCCGGGTTCAACAATATAGAATTGATTACGGATCGTCCGCTTGAAGTGAATCTGAAAGAAATATATGAAACGAAGAAGAGGTTCCCTGATCATGCAATCATTGCATCGGTGATGGTGGAGCCACAACAGGAAAAGTGGCATGAAATCATCAAGCGAATAGAAGATGTAGGGGTCGATGGTTACGAGTTGAACTTTGGCTGCCCGCACGGTATGGCAGAGCGTGGGATGGGAGCTGCGTCGGGACAGGTTCCCGAACTTGTGGAAAAGCAAACATACTGGGCGAAGGAAGCTGCATCCAAACCCGTCATCGTCAAGCTTACACCCAATATAACCGACATTACGGTTACGGCTGAAGCGGCGGTGCGCGGCGGTGCGGATGCAATAAGCATGATCAATACGATCAACAGCTTGGCAGGAGTGGATATCCATTCATGGAATACGATTCCCCATGTAGGCGGCAAGGGGGCTCACGGAGGGTATTGTGGCCCCGCTGTGAAGCCGATCGCTTTGAATATGGTGGCAGAGTGTGCAAGGAATAAAATGATCAATGTTCCCATTTCCGGAATAGGCGGCATTTCAAATTGGCAGGATACAGTGGAATTTTTATTGATGGGTTCGACTGGAGTGCAAATTTGTACGGCTGCCATGCATCACGGTTTTAGAATAGTAGAAGACTTTATTGATGGCCTGTCCAATTACCTTGATGAAAAAGGGATTTCCTCCGTGATGGATATTGTCGGTAAGTCCGTGCCGCGCTATTCCGATTGGGGGAATTTAGATCTTAATTATAAGGTCGTTGCGCGCATTAATAATGATGTGTGCATTAACTGCAATAAATGCCATATTGCGTGTGAAGATACATCTCATCAATGTATAGATATGTTAAAGGACACGTCGGGCAGCTCCTTCTTGAGAGTGCGCGAAGAAGATTGCGTAGGCTGTAATCTTTGCTCGATCGTCTGTCCGGTCGATGGGGCGATCGATATGATCGAATTGACAAATGAATTACCGCCAATGACATGGAATGAACGCCAATCGTTCCTTGGGGGAATAAGCAGTGAAAGTGTTGATTTCGTAAAATGATGGAGGGGTCGAATATGAAGAAAATCATTAAAAATGGAACGATTGCAACCGCTGCAGATACGTATCAAGCGGATATATTGATTGAAAATGAGAAGATTGCAATGATTGGCAAGGACCTGCCGACTGAGGGGGCCGAAATTATTGATGCAAAAGGCGCATATATTTTTCCTGGGGGCATTGATCCGCATACCCATCTCGATATGCCATTTGGCGGGACAACGACAAAGGATGATTATGAAACGGGTACGATTGCTGCTGCATATGGAGGCACGACAACGATCATCGACTTTTGTTTGACCGAAAAAGGGGTGCCGTTAAAGAAAGCAATAGAAACATGGCATGAAAAGGCCAATGAAAAAGCGGCCATAGATTATGGCTTTCATTTAATGATCAGTGAGATTAATGATGATGTATTGGCTGAGTTGCCAAGTATCATCGATAATGAAGGGATTTCTTCCTTTAAAGTGTTCATGGCTTATAAGAATGTTTTTCAAGCTGATGATGCCACGCTATACCGCACTTTGTTGCAAGCAAAGGAACTTGGCGCACTTGTCATGGTTCATGCTGAAAATGGTGATGTGATCGATTATCTTACAAAGCAGGCGCTTGCTGAAGGTAACACCGATCCAATTTACCATGCATTAACAAGGCCGCCGGAGCTTGAAGGGGAAGCAACTGGACGGGCAGCTATACTGACGGAAATGGCAAATGGTCAGCTCTATGTCGTTCATGTCACCTGTGAAGATGCGGTTGAAAAGATCACTGAGGCAAGAAATAAAGGGGTGGATATTTGGGGGGAGACTTGTCCGCAATATTTGGTTCTTGACCAGTCTTATCTTGAAAAGCCCCATTTCGAAGGATCTAAGTATGTATGGTCCCCTCCGTTAAGGGAGAAGAAAAACCAGGAAGTGCTATGGAATGCTTTGAAGATGGGACAGCTGCAAACGATCGGCTCCGATCAATGCTCTTTTGATTTTAAGGGACAGAAGGAACTTGGACGTGAAGATTTCACGAAAATACCGAACGGAGGCCCAACGATTGAGGACCGCATGAGTATCCTCTTTTCTGAAGGGGTCATGAAAGAGCGTATTACCTTGAATCAGTTCGTCGACATGACCTCTACGCGTGCTGCCAAACTATTTGGATTATTCCCTAAGAAAGGGACGATTGCAGTAGGTTCGGATGCTGATATTGTCATTTTTGACCCGAAAGTTGAAAGGGCCATTTCTGCAGAAACTCACCACATGGCTGTGGATTATAATGCGTTTGAAGGTATGGAAATTACAGGTGAACCGGTTTCCGTTTTATCGAGAGGTCAATTTGTCATTAAAGACAAACAATTTGTAGGCGAAGCTGGAAAAGGGCAATTCTTGAAAAGGGCAAAATATAATGCGGCGCTGAAGCCGGATACAGGGAAAAGGCTTCCAGTCTGACTTCGGTAAGGAATCTTGCAAATTAATATAGGGGGATTTTATATGGGTGAGAAGAAAGATTATTTAAAGTCTCCCGATTTGCTGCCTATACCTCATAGTGAGAAAAACATAAGTGCAGCCGGATTTGGTTTCATTTGGGTGGGTATGGCTGTAGTATTGGCTGCCTTCGCAATCGGTGGGAACGGTGTTCAAAGTTTATCCTTAGGCTGGGTCGTTCTTGCAACGGTCATTGCCTGTGTGGTTCTCGGCTTTTTGATGACAATGACAGGGGATATTGGTGTTGAACATGGAATATCATTCCCAGTCTATATGAGAGCGCCGTTCGGTACGATTGGCACCCACATCCCTTCGGTTGTACGGGGGTTTGTAGCGTCATGCTGGTTCGGCCTCAATACTTACTTTGGAGCTACTGCTATGAATGCTATCTTCACAACCCTTTTTGATTTTGATAATTGGTTTATCTGCTTCCTCATTTTTGCGGTTTTACAATTAGTCAACACGGCAATGGGAATAAAGTCGATAGAACGATTCGCCGACTTGGCGGCGCCCGTCATCATTTTAATTTCTGGCTGGATGTATTTCACTCTATCCGATCAGGCTGTGGCCCAAGGAAGAGATGTATGGTCCTGGATTGAAAGTCCGGTCACTGGAGGGGCTGCCGCCACGGCTTTCATGGTCGTCATTATGGCAAATATGGGATTTTGGGGCACGTTGACTGCAGATATGCCCACGCTTTCCCGCTATATAAAGGCACCAAAGAATGAAAAAAATTGGTTCAAGCGCAATAAGGGGCAAATAATTGGGAATATTATCACCTATCCCATCACTCAGACGTTCATGGTGATTATCGGAGCGGTTTCTTATATGGCTGTTTCCAATTATGATCCTGTAGTTGCCATACAGGGATCAGCAAGTGGAATTGCTCTCGGCGTCCTTTTAATCATGATCGTATTTGCTCAATGGTCGACGAATACTACGGCCAATGTCATTCCCGCAGCTACCATTTTTTCTAATGTCATGGGTCCTAAAATGCCATTTTGGGCGGGAGTCGTTGTAGCGGGGGTTATTGGGGTAGTAGTTCAGCCATGGAGCCTGTTCGGCATCATAATAGAAGTTTTATTAATAATAGGCGGAATCCTGGCATCCATTGTCGGCATCCTGGTAGCGGATTACTATTTCCTCCGTAAACGGCGGGTAAATGTACAAGAACTCTATGAGAGTGAAGGCCAGTATAAATACTTGAATGGAGTGAATTGGGCAGGAATCATTTCTTGGGTGATTGGTGGAATCGGTGCCACGATTTTTTCGAATTACTCGTTTATCATTGGCTTTGTTCTCGGCGGTGCAAGTTATTATATATTAGCTAAGTATTGGTGGTTCAAGAAATATGAACAAGCTGAAATCATTGATCCCAGCGATGAGAAATATTTAGGTATTTCCGTAGGCAGGGATTGGAAAATCGGAAAAGGTCCAGAACTTGAGGAAGAGATGGTTTTTACGGCTTCAACGGGCAAGGAGAACGTATGAAAAAGGGGGAATGGAAATGTCCGAATATCAAGAATATCGCTTAGAAAGGGAACAAATCGATTTTTTACTTGAAAGAGGATATCGAATCACCCGGGTTTCCGAAAGTTTAAGTGGAGCTTTTCTCGATTTTGAACTGATTGAAGGAACGAAGCAGGAATGGAAGCAATTGAACATCAAAACCCCGGAGGGAAGGAAATACTTCTCTACATTGCTTTTCAAAAAGTTGAATTGAAATAGTTATGGACCGGGCCTATTCCTCACGAATGGGTCCTTTTTCTTGTACCTGTTCGAGTTTTTTGTAGAATTTTGACGTTGGATTTTCTAACAAGTTGTCTGGAGATTTAAGGGTTGTCCGTTTATAATAGATTTTAAAGCAGTTTTATAAAAGGATGTGGATGGATGAATACATCGATTACAATCGAGGAAATTCTAACACGCAAGCATTTTAATCTGACGGATATAATTGCAGGTAGCAGTGGGATAAAGCGTCAAGTGAAGTGGGTCCACTGCATGGAAGTCACCCAAATCAGCCATTTGTTAAATGGAAACGAACTGATTCTGACTACCGGTTTAGGGTGGAAAGATTGCGATGACACATTTCTATCCTACTTAAGACAGTTAATTGAATGCGATGCAGCTGGACTCTGTATAGAGATTGGCGCCAACACCATGGCAGTGCCGCAATGTGCCATTGATCTCGCAAATGAACGGCAATTCCCTATCATCCTATTTCATGAAGAAGTCCCTTTCGTAGAAATCACGCAGGATATTCATTCCCTTATCATCAATAAACAATATCAGATGATCTCCAACTTAGAAAACTACTCCCAGCAGTTAAATAAAAATCTCCTCGAAATTGACCATCATGAATCCATTCTAAAATTTCTCCACAGCTATTTAAATGTACAGGTTATTCTTATCTTTAATGAAAATGATATAGCCAGCATTCCAAAAATAAAGAAAAAAGTAACCTATCAAATGGTAGCGGACATATACGGAGAGAAGCGGAAATTGGATAAAACCGTTCTTGGACAGCCGATTCAAGTGCTCGGTGAAAATTATGCGGAACTGCTCATTTGCAGCAGCGACAGAGAGTTGACTGATTTTGATTCACTGATTTTGGATCGAACGGCTACCGCATTGGCACAGCATCTATTAAGAGAGTTATATATAGAAGAAAAGAAAATGTCGGAAGAAAGTATATGGCTTACAAATTGGATTGAAGGTGAATATAACGATGAAGCAATCCGGGAGAGGCTTTCCTATATTGATCCGAAAATGCAGTTGGATGGCGGAATTGTTTGCATTTGCAAACAACACCCAAAGTATAATAAAGGTTCCACAAAATTAGATGGAACCTATTTTAAGATAATGTTTAGAACGGTTTTTGAACAGTACGGCTTTCAGATATTTTCCATGGAAATACATCAACATCTTGTTTTTATCTTAGGTGATAATCGTTCATCTGAAGATTGGAAATCAAGGGTTTCAAGCGCGGTCGATCGAATCATGAAAATGGATGTAAGCGGGCGTAATCGTATGGGTCAACTTACCATTGGGTTTGGAAAGCATGTTCAAAAGTTAAGTGAGATTTATAAAAGTTATGAAACGGCCCGTGAGACTTTGCTGCTTCAGGATACACTGCCAGAGGATAACAGGAGCTTCTTTTATCAGGACTTACATATGCATCGCATGATTTCGCTCATAAATAAACATGGTAATCTGGAGGAAACGGTGTACGAGTATTTAGGTCCGGTCATTGAATATGACAAACAAAACAATGGTGAGTTAATGCCTACCCTGAAGACCTATCTTGCTTGTAACGGTTCTAAACAGGAAACATCGAAACAACTATTCATTGTCCGGCAAACGCTATATCATAGGCTTGAAAAATTGGAGAAACTGCTAGGTTCTGATTTTATGCGATCAGATAAGCGTCTAGGCCTTGAATTCATGATTTTTGCATTGGACTTCTTACAATACAGCAGCAGGAAGATCAGTGGAAAATATGTAGACAAATATATTGGGAGATAAAAAATAAGTACGGTTGAAGGGTGTCCCAAAGGCATCCTTTTTTATATGCAAGGAAAGGGGAGCTAATACAAGGTAAATGCTGACATCAAATTGGCCTATATGGCTTCTTGATGTCAGCATCTTTTATTAATATTCATCTTTTTTGGAAAGGCAGCGGTCACATTCCAAGAGGTAGGATTCAGCTTGTTCAGTGATATGGGTCCCGCATTCCGTACATTGTTTAGGCGGCAGTGTCCTGAAGAATTCCAATGGGTTTTTAGTTTGCATGATGATTCCTCCTTATGATTTGGTTTAATCAGTCTTCATGTTTCGAAAGGCAGTGATCACATTCCATTAAGTAGGATTCAGCTTGTTCAGTGATATGGGTCCCGCACTCCGTACATTGTTTAGGCGGCAGTGTCCTGAAGAATTCCAATGGGTTTTTAGTTTGCATGATGATTCCTCCTTTTTGATTTGGTTTAATCAGTCTTCGCGTTTGGAAAGGCAGTAGTCACATTCCATTAAGTAGGATTCAGCTTGTTCAGTGATATGGGTTCCGCACTCCGTACATTGTTTAGGCGGCAGTGTCCTGAAGAATTCCAGTGGATTTATAGTTTGCATGGTGGTTCCTCCTTTTTGATTTGGTTTAATTAGTCTTCGCGTCTGGAAAGGCAGCGGTCACATTCCATTAAGTAGGACTCAGCGTGCTCAATAATATGGTCACCGCACTCGGGGCAATGTTTAGCAGGGATATTGTTAAAAAACTCAATGGATTTTTTCATTTGCATGGTATTTCCTCCTTTTATTGTTAGATATATTTATCGATCGCTTTATTCTTCACGTTTGGAAAGGCAGCGATCGCATTCCATCAGATAGGAATCTGAGTGGTCCACATGTGTTTCACCACATTCCGGGCAATGTTTAAATGAATCGATTATTAATAAATCTGATTGATTTGCTTGCATGTCTCGCTCCCTTTCTTTATAGTACAGTTTTTGATGTTTGCTTGTTGTTATAATACAGTATATACCCGAATTTGGAAAATGTATAGGTATTTTACAGAAAATTTGAAATTTATTTCGCAGATAGTCTCAAAACCCTATAGGAAAGGGATTTGTCACCTGTTTTTTTGTATGTTTTTCTTCAAGGGAAGTAGGAGATTGAAGAAATAATGCTTTTTATAAAAGGAAAAAACAAAAAGGGAGCGAAAGGGACAGACAATTTTCAATTGATTGAGATAGGTATTAATGTAACAGATGATGAACAGGAAAGTTCAGTGATCAATGAATGCCTGTTTCACAGTCCATGTAACATATAAGAGCTTGTTCTGAAATGTCAGCAAAATTCAAGTGGCAGCGAATATTTGTGAGTTACTGGGAAAATGCTTATTCAGCAATCAGAAAAATTGTCCGTGTGGTTTTAGTACATCAGTAAAGAGGTAACATGCTAGTAGAAGTACAATAATGGGAGGTAGCATATGCCGAAAGCGATGATTATCATCAATCCATCTTCAGGTAAGGAAAAGGCAGGAAAGATTTTGCCGAAAGCGGAAAAGGCACTTGGTGAAATTTTTGATGAGGTATGCGTTCGTAAAACGGAAGGAGAGGGGGATGCTACGGATTTTGCTAAGGAGGCATGTGCAGGAAGGTTCGATGCTGTCATTTCCATGGGTGGGGATGGAACGGTGAACGAGATAGTGAATGGCATGGGTGAGCAGCAACATCGGCCTATTTTCGGAATCATTCCACTAGGAACCATCAATGATTTCGCGAGATCATTAGGAATACCCCTGAATCCCAATGCAGCCATTGAGATATTAAAGGATATGCATATTAAGGAATCGGACATAGGGAAGATCAATGATCGTTACTTCATGAATGTGTTGGCAGTAGGGGCGATCGCCGAGGCTACCTATAATGTTACCGTTGAACAAAAAACCCGTCTGGGGTCTTTTGCCTATTTCATTGAAGGAGCAAAAGCGATCATTAAAAAGACTCCGTTTCCTTTAACGGTTGAACATGATCAGGGAAAGTGGATGGGCGAGGCTCATTTACTAATTGCCACAATGACTAACTCTGTCGGCGGTTTCGAACAACTTGCACCAGAGGCGGAAGTGAATGATGGAAAGCTGCACACATTCATCATTAAGGATTTATCTCTTCCTCTCATCGTCAAGATCATTCCCAGTTTAATTAGGGGGGAGATCAAGGGGCATGACGAAGTTGAATATATTAAAACATCCAAGCTCCATTTAGCCACATCAGAGGAACTTGCAGTCAATATCGATGGCGATGAAGGCATTCTTCTTCCTTTCCAGGCAAAAGTACTGCACAAACATCTGCGTCTCTTTGTCCCGGGAACTAAATAAGTTTTTTAGTTGTCTTTTCACAAAGACCATTGTCTTTCATCATGTGGGAAAAGCTGATTATGGTTAGCCATTCAGCTTTTTTCTGTTTTATGCGGTTACCCAAGTTTGTTGATGGAGTTGATATTGTATACATCCAATCACCTCGATCTTCATGATGGTTCATCGCGCACAACGTAAGCTCCTTTGCTTTCATGAAAGGTATCATTATTCAGGAGGTTTCTAGGTTAGAATAGTTAATGCATGAATGAATGGGGATAAATATGTTACGCTTATAGTTATGATAATAGATGAGAGAGGAAGTTTGATGTTTGTATGGAGTTTTTTCTTGTTATATTAGCGCTTCTTATATTGATTGGAGTGTCTAATGTAATTAACCATTTTATACCCTTTATACCCGTACCATTAATACAAATAGCACTGGGTGTCATTTTGGCACTTTTACCTCTGGGTATGCATGTTGAGATGGAGACGGAATTATTTTTACTATTATTCATCGCACCCCTATTATTCAATGATGGCAAAAATGTACCCCGGACAGCACTATGGAAGTTGAGAGCACCCATTCTGATGCTTGCACTAGGCCTGGTATTCCTAACGGTTTGGGCAGGCGGGTATTTAATTAATTGGATGATCCCTTCGATACCATTGCCGGCAGCGTTCGCATTGGCGGCCATTTTGTCACCTACGGATGTAGTGGCAGTAAGTGCTTTGGCGAGTCGGGTCAAGTTACCGAAGAGCATCATGCACCTTCTCGAAGGCGAAGGGCTCATGAATGATGCCTCAGGTTTAGTTGCCTTTAAGTTTGCCGTTGCAGCTACAGTCACTGGTGTTTTCTCCTTAGTCGACGCAACCTTCAGTTTCATATGGATTGCAATTGGTGGGTTTGTAGGTGGAGCGATACTAGCTTTCATCATTATCAGGCTTCGTGTATTTCTTCGCCGTTTAGGGATGGAAGACGTCACGATGCATATGCTGATCCAAATCCTAACTCCTTTTATTATTTTCCTCGCTGTGGAACATTTCCACCTTTCAGGGATTTTAGCAGTCGTGGCTGGGGGAATTGTCCATGCCATTGAACGAGATCGGGAAATATCACCAACTTTAGAACTTCAAGTCGTTTCAAAGAGTACATGGTCCGTCATTTTATATGTATTGAATGGTCTTGTATTCGTTTTGCTTGGCTTGCAAATCCCAAGCGTTGCGAAAACTATCTTTCAAGATCCAGCCTTCAATAATGGACAAGTGATCCTTTATATCGTGATCATTACACTTTTCCTTTTCGCTTTACGATTCATTTGGCTTACAGCTGCCTGGTCGATTGGCTGGATGACGAAAAAAGCGGGAGCCCAAAAACCAGACTTCAAAGCGGCTGGAATCATTACCATTTCCGGTGTTCGCGGAGCTGTGACGTTAGCGGGTTCGTTCTCGATTCAATATGTGTTGGCAGATGGAAGTCCTTTTCCTGAGCGTTCGTTAATCATTTTCATTGCAGCAGGTGTCATATTGCTGACACTGATTGTTGCGAGTGTATTTCTGCCAATCGTGGCACGGTCAGAAGAAGAGGAAGTGGTGGACAAGCAGGCTGACAAAACGAAAGCTGCTGCCATTCACTCACATCAAGCCGCTATTCGGGTGATTGAGTCCCAAATGACAGATGAAAACCGGGAAGCGTCTTTGTCGATCATTTCCAGGTACTGTACCAAGATCAATGAACTGTCCTATGTAGAACAGGAGAAAGAACCGGCTGCATTAAGGGAAGAAGAGAAGGATCTTCGTTTCAAGGCCCTTGAAGCAGAGCAAAGATTCCTGGATAAACTCATTAAGGATGAAAAAGTGGACAGGGAAACGGCATATATATGCAAGGAATACATCCAGCGTATGGAAGGTGCCGTAACAAATCGACTGAAGTTCCGTTTTTTCAGGTCAGTAACGCTTTTCAGAAGAAGTATGCTGAGGGTTTTAAAATTATTTTTCCCTAATAAAAACGAAATAAGAAAAATCAATCTTGAGAGATTGGAAAAAGTCAGGGATCTTAAAATCAGGATGTATAAAGCTGCCATCCAAGAGATACAAGCCGGAATTACATCCGATAATCATAAGACATCCTCGATGATCATAGATGAGTATAAAGTGTTGATTTTAAAATGCAAACGTGAAAATAGAGGCAGTACCCCGAGTAAAATGGCCGATTATGAAAGAGAGCTGTTCTATAAAGCGATCCAGGCAGAACGGGACGAAGTGCAGGATATGTTTGAAAAACGACAAATCTCCCGTGATGTTGCCAACATACTCCGCCAGCAAATCAATTTACGGGAAGCACTGACAATCAATGAAAATTCACACTGATTAACAGAAGGGGCACTGCCGATATATTCGGCAGTGTTCCTTCCGGTTTATGAAGGGAATATCGGACGGGGCATCGAATCATTATTGTATCCAATAATTGATGAAAGAGGCTGTGCTTAATGGAAAAGGAAATCGAAACCATCACCTTAACTCCTTATTTACCGGAACATCTTCACGAGCTTTCCGAGTTCTATTTACCGGGTACACAAACCCCTTTTTCAGCTTTGCCCGAAGAGTCACTGAAATATTGCCGGGAAGATTGCGACAGGCACCCTATCGTAATATTGGCCGAAGGTATCCCTGTTGGCTTTTTCGTTTTACACATTGGCGGGAACATCACTTCTTTCACCAACAATAAAAAAGCGATATTACTCCGTGGATTTCTTGTTGATCAAAAACATCAGGGCAAAGGGGTTGCGAAGAAAGCCTTGCAAATCCTTCCGGAATTTGCAAAAGGGATTTTTCCAAACAAGGATTCGATCATTCTGGCAGTGAACGTCATGAATGTGATGGCAAAAACGCTTTATGCAAAATCGGGGTATCAGGATACAGGGATTCAAAAAGAAGGCAGAAGCGGGTTGATGGAGATAATGGAATATAGATTAGATACGATGAACAAGGATATGGAATAAGGAACGAATAACAAATATTATATGATGGCATGTAGACTTTTCTAATGAGGGGAGGTCTTTTTTTTGTCCAATTTGTTACAGGCTTCATTATGAAACGAATGAATTAGAAGGGCCGCTTTTAATAATGCCGCTGCCTTATGGTACACTTTACTTAATGCAAAATTCGTTAATCGAGGTGTAGTCCTAATGAAAACAGTCGTAGTCGTAGGTGGAGGCATTACCGGTTTATCAACCATGTACTATTTACAAAAAACAGTTAAAGCAAGGAGTCTCTCCGTACGATTAATATTAATAGAAGGAAATGAGGATCTTGGCGGTAAAATCAGGACTGTGCACGATGGTCCTTTTAAAATTGAAGCGGGTGCCGATTCGATTGTCGCCAGGAAACAGAATATAAAACCATTTCTTAAGGAATTGAACCTAGAGGATCAAGTTGTCTATAATGCGACGGGAAAATCATTTATCCATACAGATGGGGTGCTGAAGGGAATCCCGGAAGATGCCCTATTCGGAATCCCAATGAGCCTGGAGTCGCTGGCGAAAAGTGATCTCGTTTCCGCCCAAGGGAAGGTTGAAGCCTTAAAGGATTTCTATACAAAAAATGAGACGTTTACGAAGAATGACTCAATTGGTTTATTTCTTGAAAGCTTCTTAGGTAAGGAATTGGTGCAAAAACAGATATCGCCTGTCCTATCGGGTGTTTATTCAGGGAAATTAAATGAATTGACCATTGCCAAAACACTGCCAGAGATGCTGGATTATAAAAATGAATATGGCAGTATAATACGCGGTCTATCGGAAAATAAGCAGAAATACCAAAGCAAGGGAAATAAGAAGTTCCTTTCGTTTAAAAATGGCTTATCAACATTGGTTGAACGAATTGAGGAAAGTCTCGATATGGTGGAGATTTTAAAAGGGGTCAGTGTAGATAAAATTGGAAGAAATGATGAGGGGTATATCATTTCATTGGCAAACGGTGAAACGCTGAAAACGGACTTCATCGTATTGAGTACACCGCATACTGTTGCCCAGAAATTATTGGGTGATCCGGAGTTGGATGAAGACTTCGACGGCTTGATCAATAGTTCGATGATCAGCGTTTATCTTGGATTCGATATCCCGGACAGCAGGCTTCCTAAAGACGGGACAGGTTTCATTGCAGGTGATAATAGTGATTTGATCTGCAATGCATGTACCTGGACAAGCCGGAAATGGGAGCATACTTCTGAAAACAGTCAGCTTTTGGTAAGGCTTTTTTATAAAAGCTCAAGTCCGGACTATGAACGATTACGGTCCCTTACAGAGCAGGAATTGATTCAGGTGGCTTTACGCGACATTAAAAACAGTCTAAGCATTTCTGGGAATCCAATTACAAGTGAAGTGACGAAATGGCATGAAAATATGCCGAACTACCATATTAAACATCCTCAAATCGTTCAGTCCCTGGAGGCGAAAATTTCCGAGAATTACCCGAATGTTTTACTTGCGGGCTGTTCATATAATGGTGTCGGAATACCGGACTGTATTACTGATGGGGAAAACAAAGCGCAAGAGATATGTCTGAAGTTGTAAAAGGGGACTGCCAGGTTGAAGTGAACCCAAAAAGTTAGACACTTTATTTACTTAGGCAGCCTTGAGGGCATGAACCCGGTAATCTACCGGGCTCATGCCTTTTAATTTTACCTTGATTCGTTGATGATTGTAGTAATGGATA
>NZ_JAUUTW010000049.1 GCF_030676415.1 Peribacillus frigoritolerans
CCAAAAATGGCCTAACATAGTGGCTCGAAGAGCCCAAATCTCTTAACCTTTGGTCAAAATTTAAAAGGGAATTTCAAAATGGGTTCGGAATTTTTTAATTCCGAACCCATTTTGTCTACAAACTGAGACCCATTTATTATATAATGGGTCTTTTTTTGTGCTGGATAATTTTTGGATGAAGGTAACCCCTGCAATGCTGAAGCTAAGGAGTGTCTTGAATCGATCGAGCATTTCCAACAATTTGTAGGTAATCCGATGATTTTCTGTAAAATTTTCCCTTTAATGATTCTGATTTTCAAAATGAAGGTGAAGCATCAGAAAACATATTCTAAATAAAGGTAATCTACGAAAAATTCATTCTATTTAACATATTATTAAAAACTTGGATGTATTATCCTTTTATATAAGGAAATGTAGTTTATGAAACAGCATTTAATCACAGACATAAAGACCAATAAAAACATTTTGGGCTGTTATTTCATGACTGTTCAAAACCTTGGTAAGTTTGCGAAACAAATCTATCTTAAGGGGAGAAATGAAATGGAAAAGACGGGAAACCCAATAATGAAAGCGCATTCAAGTGGAGTTGAGCCGGAAATGTATCGTGTATTGACTCCTGATGGGGAAATCATTGAAACGATTGATGGAAAAATCGATAAATCACTTATGTTAAAGATGTATGAGAGCATGCTCCTGCTCAGAACATTTGACCGAAAATCAATTAATCTCCAACGCCAAGGCAGGATTGGAACTTATGCACCATTTGAAGGACAGGAAGCATCCCAGGTAGGAAGCGCTTTAGCATTGTCGGCAGGGGATTGGATGTTTCCCACATATCGTGATCATGGAGCGGCAATCATACATGGACAGGAATTATACCGTGTTTTCCTTTACTGGATGGCGCATTTTGATGGTTCAATTTGTCCAGAAGGAAAAAGGATATTGCCTCCAAGTGTCCCCATTGCCACTCAAATGGTTCATGCAGTTGGAACGGCTTGGGCAAGTAAGATTAAAGGCGAAAAGAATGTTAGCATTGCTTATTTTGGTGATGGAGCCACTTCTGAAGGGGACTTTCATGAGGCACTGAATTTTGCTGGCGTTTATAAAACCCCGACAATCTTTTTCTGCCAAAATAATGGCTACGCTATCAGTGTGCCTTTTGAAAAGCAATCGGCATCCAAAACAATATCCCAGCGGGCTGCTGCTTATGACATCCATGGGGTTCGCGTGGATGGAAATGATATTTTTGCAGTATGGCTAACTGTAAAGGAGGCTGTCGAAAGAGCGCTTAAAGGGGAAGGGCCTACATTAATCGAAGCCATTACCTTTCGCTATGGCGCCCATACTACTGCAGACAATCCGAACATATATCGCGATCAGGACGAAGTTTCAACGTTCTGGAGGGAAAACCGGGATCCCATTACACGTCTTAGAAAGTATTTGAATAAAGAGGGTCATTGGAATGAAGTGCAGGAAGAATTGGTGTTAAAGCAATTCAACGAACTGATTGATGCTCACCTTCAAAAGGCCGAAGGGTATCCGAAATCCGACCCGCTCGAAATGTTTAACCATGTGTATGCCGAGGAGTCATGGCAGCTAAAGGAACAGAAGCAGGAATTGAACCAAATCTTAAAGAAAGGCGGGAAGAAATAATGGGCAAAAATTTAACGATGCTCCAGGCTATTACGGAAGCGCTGGACCAAATGCTGGGTCATGATGATCGCGTGATGATCTTGGGTGAGGATATTGGAGTGAATGGCGGAGTTTTTCGATCGACGGAAGGGCTTTATGAGAAGTATGGAAAAGATCGAGTTGTGGATACGCCATTAGCTGAATCCGGAATCATCGGCTCTGCCATTGGTTTAGCCCTTAACGGAATGCTGCCCATAGTGGAGATCCAGTTTCTCGCCTTTATTTATCCGGGATTCGAGCAACTCGTTTCCCATGCTGCCCGTATGAGGTATCGTACTCGTGGGCAATTTGGGGTGCCCCTCGTAATCCGTACGCCATATGGTGCCGGAATCAGGGGTCCTGAACTTCATTCCGAAAGTGTTGAAACCTTCTTTGCCCATACTCCGGGTTTAAAGGTGGTTGCACCCAGTAATCCATATGACGCAAAAGGGCTGCTCATTTCAGCGCTCGAAGATCCGGATCCGGTGATTTTTTTGGAACCGACTAAATTGTATCGGGCTTTTAAGGAAGAAGTTCCCGACGAAATGTACCGAATACCAATCGGTCAAGCAAAAGTGGTCCAGGAGGGAAGCGACCTGACCATTTTTGCATGGGGGGCCATGTTAAGGGAGGCTTTGAATGCCGCGAAAAAGATTGAAGCAGAAAAAGGCTGGAAGTGTGAAGTGGTCGATCTTCGAACATTATACCCTTTAGATAGGGATACAATCGTGCAATCCATTAAAAAGACAGGGCGTGCATTAATCGTCCATGAAGCCCATAAGACTGCCGGATTAGGTGCGGAGATTATCTCCATCATTAATGATGAAGCTCTTATTTACCTGAAAGCGCCGATTAAGCGTGTAACAGGATTTGATGTACCGGTTCCGCCGTTTACAATAGAAGATCATTATTTACCGACTGTTGACCGTGTAAAACAAGGAATTGTCGAAACGATATCATTTTAATTGTGATTAAGGGAGAAGGAGGATGACGCATGATGGAATTTAAACTTCCTGATGTAGGGGAAGGGATGCATGAAGGGGAAATTATCCAATGGCTCATCAAAGAAGGGGATGCGGTAAAACAGGACCAACCCATTGTTGAGGTGCAAACGGATAAAGTCAATGCGGAATTGACAGCTCCCGCAGCGGGAGTGGTCAAGAAAATATTTTTTTCCGAAGGGGATATTGTGGAAGTGGGAACCACTATATTCACAATTCAGGAAGAGAATGATGTGTCAGTTCCGGATAAAGGCATAATTGAAGAACAAATCCAAGTCGTGCAATCTGGTGATATAAATGTAAATGCAGAGCATATTACCACTAAACAGCATCATGAGCCAGTGCGTGCGTTGGCAGCGCCTTTCGTACGTCAAATGGCGAGGGAAATGAAGGTTGATATCGAGAAGGTTAAAGGCTCCGGTCCGGCTGGGCGAATTACCGAAAGTGACCTGAAGCAGTTTAAAGAAAATACCTCGATTACACGGAAAAATGCCAAAGACCATGATGACAAGATTGTTCAAGAGATGGCCCCGATGAAGGATGAAATCCAGGCAAAAGGAGTGGAAAATGAGTGGGAAGAGCGGATTCCGCTTAAAGGCATTCGTAAAAAAATCGCTGAACATATGGTAAAGTCGGTTTCGACCATTCCTCATGTAACCCATGTAGATGAATTGGAAATGGACCGATTGAAGGAATTTAAAAATCAATTAAAGGAGTACGCCGATGATAAGGATATTAAATTGACTTTTTTGCCATTTTTCGTTAAAGCCATTGTCATCGCCTTAAAGGAGTTCAAAATATTAAACGCTTCAATTGATGAAAAGACCAATGAAATCATCCTGAAGAATTATTATCATATTGGGATTGCGACGAATACAAAAGAGGGTCTCATAGTTCCAGTCATAAAACATGCCGATCAAAAAACCATTTTCCAACTGGCTGATGAAATCAGGCAATTGGCAGCCCAAGCCCGTGAAGGGAAGTTGAGCATAGATCAAATCACAGGCAGTACATTTACCATCAGCAATGTAGGACCGATCGGAGGGATGCACGCGACCCCGATCATTAACTATCCGGAAGCGGCCATATTAGCTTTGCATAAAATGGAACATCGCATGGTCGTTCGCGATTTGGAAGGTGTTATCCGTTTAATGATGAATATGTCTCTTTCTTTCGATCATCGTTTGATTGATGGGGTAACAGCCGTGCATTTTACCAATAGAATCAAGGAATTGTTGGAAAATCCAATTCGTTTAGTTGTGGAGATGAGATAAATGGTAGTAGGGGAAGTTGCTGTAGAGACGGATGTTATCATCATTGGAGGAGGTCCGGGAGGATATGCTGCGGCTATCCGTCTCGGCCAGTTAGGAAAATCAGTCGTGCTGGTTGAAAAGGATAAGCTGGGCGGGGTTTGCCTTAATCGGGGCTGTATACCTTCAAAGGCATTAATTCACGCAGCTGATCAATACCAAAGGCTTAACGATTTAGGGAAAATGGGAATCCGGCTATCCCAGGAAAGAATCACTATGGACTTGGGAGTTTGGCAGGATTGGAAGGCGGGCATCACATCTCAGTTAAGGCAAGGTATTGCCCATTTGTGTAAGGAAAATGGAGTGACGGTGGTTAAAGGTCAAGCAACCTTTTTATCTGATGACCGTATCGGAGTTGAAACCGATGGCGATTTTGAAACCTACAAGTTTGAACAGGCAATTATTGCGACGGGGTCCAGACCTTTCATTCCATCCTTCATTAAAGTCGATGGAGAATATATATTGGATTCAACATCATCTTTGCATCTGCAGGAAGTTCCATCAAGCTTGTCGATCATTGGCGGAGGATATATCGGAATCGAATTGGGTATGGCATTTGCAAAGCTAGGTACTAAAGTGACCATCATTGAAATGGCCAATCGGATACTCCCCCAAGTTGCTGAAAACCTGGTAAAGGAAGTCACCCGGAATGCCAAGAAGCTTGGGATGAATATCAAAACATCCACGAGGGTAGAAAAAGCGAGTGTAGTGGATGGCCAAGTACATCTTCATGTTTCCTCGGAAGAACAGGGGACGGAAGTGGTCGTGAGCGAAAAGACCCTGGTTACTATTGGCAGGATACCCAACACTGAAGAAATTGGCCTGAATCGGGCTGGAGTTACGGCTGGTGAAAAAGGCCATATAGCAGTGGATATGGAATGCCGTACAAATGTGCCGCACATCTTTGCCATCGGTGACACTACACCTGGTCCAGCTCTTGCCCATCGAGCGACCAAACAGGGAATCGTGGCAGCTGAAGTGATAGGGGGGTTGCCAAGTGCAGTTGACTCACCTAATGTTCCCTATGTAATCTTCTCGGACCCGCAAATAGCTGGGGTTGGTTTAAGCCGTGAAGAGGCTGAACAACAGGGATACAGCGTCAAAATCGGCAAATTTCCGTTCAGTGCCAACGGAAGGGCCCTTGCAACGAATGAAACAGAGGGATTTGCTGAAGTGATCGTGGATGCTAATAGCCACATATTGCTCGGAATGCATATGGTAGGTGCTGATGCTTCCAACCTTATAGGTGAAGGGGTCCTTGCCCTGGAGCTGGCGGCTCGGGTCGAAGATATAGCACTCAGCATGCACCCACATCCAACTTTGACTGAAGGGTGGATGGAAGCGGCTGAGGCAGTTTTGGGACATGCGATTCACATCGTAAATAAATAAGGTAAATATGTAAAGTTATGGGGATTACCGATGTAGTCCCCGATTATAGTGTATTTTTCTGGAGTCAGATACCTGTCAATGGCCCCGATAAGGCAAGGCTATCAGCAAATCCACTCCATTTCGAAGATCAGAACCCGGCGTTTGGCTAAACAGGAGCAATTTTGCCTGCAATGATTCCCTCTTGTAAAACCATCGGCATATTGATATCATTTTTACTTTGGGGAAGTATAGAGTTTTCAAGAAGGCTTTGCATCCTTCCGCTCCTAAACCATAACGGTTGATGAGATAACTTATCTATTCGCCATTCAACGATTGAAATGGGTTTGATTTTTATATGAGAAAATTATGGAATGAAGGAGGCAGATGTAATGGAGTCAAATGGTGGGTCACTGCAAAAGAAATTATTGCCGCGGCATATTAGCATGATGGCAATGGGAGGGGCAATAGGTACTGGGATTTTTAAAGGAAGTGCCGAAACCATATCGTTAGCAGGGCCAGGAGTCATATTCACTTATATTTTTGCAGGATTATTACTGCTTGTAGTCATGGGTGCTATAGCAGAAATGGCAATTGTCTATCCCAATACGAATATGAAGGGTTTCGTTCAGAAAGCATTCGGTAAGCGTTTTTCCTTTATCGTAGGCTGGATGTATTGTTTCATGTGGCTGTCCGTATGTGTCATTGAGGTAGTGGTGGCAGGAAGCTTCTTGCAGTATTGGCTCCCTGCAATCCCGCTATGGGTATTAAGTTTAGGGTGTACGGCTTTCATCATTGGGATTAACATGATGAATGTCAAAAATTATGGTGAATTCGAATTTTGGTTTGCTGGCATTAAAATTACAATGATCATATTATTCATCATATTGGGAGCCTGTATTTTATTTGGAGTCATCCCAAGCGGCGGATCTAATTATCTGCAAAACTTCACAGGGCATGGAGGGTTTTTCCCAAATGGGTGGATGTCCATCTTTTCGGCATTACTGATTGTCATGTTCTCGTATGGCGGTTCCGAGTTAATAGGGGTGACGGTAACGGAAGCAAAGGATGCGGAACGCATTTTACCGAAGGTCATTAAAAACTATATTTGGAGAGTCGTATTATTCTTCACCTTACCGATCCTTGTAATCTGCGGTTTGATTCCGTGGAACGAAATTAGCGACCAGGCAAGTCCGTTTGTACAAGTTTTGTCAATGTCAGGTTTTCAGGGATCTGCACATATCATGAATTTCATTTTGATTACGGCCGTCTTATCAGCCGCTAACTCTGGAATATATGGGTGTACCCGAATGCTGCATTCTTTAGCTGCAGAAGGGGAAGCTCCCAAGTCGTTCTCTTATGTATCAAAAAATGGCGTTCCCTTGTACAGTTTGATATTAAGTGCAGTTGTATTGGTCGTCGGCTCCATGATTACTTTCGTTGCACAGGACAAGGCTTTTACTCTATTAATGGCCTTTCCGGGTTTTGTAGTATCACTTGTATGGATCAGCATCTGTTTAGCGCAGCTTAAACTTCGCAATTCATATCCCAAAGCTCCGAGTTTTAAATTGTGGGGATTTCCATATGTAACCTTGTTTACCGTAATCACCTTAAGCATCATTTGTGTCACGTTCGTGTTCAGTGAACAGAATCGGATCAGTATCATTGCTTGCCTGATTGTGTTGGCTGCCTTAATCTCGATTTCGATTTTTAAATTTAAAAGTGTGGACAAACAGGAAACACCTATAATAGAAAAGAATATCGCTAAATAAATCCACGGAAAAGATACGGCATGGGCAAAGGCGTCCATGTCGTATCTTTCATTAATGATCATTGATATACAGCCACTTCATTTTGATCGGTCATGCACCAGACGTTTTATTGATTATATATTGTAAGGATGCTATGAATCTCTCGTTTTCAAGCGGAGTGCCGATGGTAACGCGGATGGTATTTTCATAGCCTAGCAAATGACCTGAACGGATGATGACACCCTGAATTAATAATTTCTCAAAAATGTCCCTGCCAGGCTGGTTTAATTTGACCATCAAGAAGTTAGCATGTGAAGGGAAGAATGTTAATCCCATCTTGCTTAGTTCGTTTTCTAAATACATTCTTCCTTCCCCATTCTTACGAACACATTTCTCAACAAATGGATGGTCATCGAGGGAAGCGAATGCCGCAGCCTGTGCTAAACGGTTGGTATTGAAGGGTTCCTTCACTTTAACTAGCTCTTGTATGATGGATGCATCCATTAAACCGTATCCAATCCTTAATGCAGCCAGGCCATAAATCTTAGAAAAAGTGCGTAAGATAACCAGATTTGAATGCATATTTAGAAGTGGTAAGGTTTCTAAATATTCTCCATCTTCGACATATTCATAGTATGCTTCATCAACGATCAGCAAAATATGTTTCGGCACCTTCTCGATAAAAGAGCGCAACTTTTCTTTTTGAACGATCGTTCCTGTTGGATTATTGGGATTACAGACAAATATCATTCTTGTTTTTTCTGTTATGGCCTCATACATACCCTGCAGGTCATGTACCCCATTAATAAGAGGTATCTTTACAGGTGTGCCGCCGTCAATCAATACATTCGTTTCATACCGTGGAAATGTCACATCAGCCATAATGACTTCATCATTTTGTTGGATATAGGTTCGTGTTAACAAACGTATCACTTCATCAGATCCATTGCCTAAAATGATATGATCTTTATTGATATTCAATTTCCTTGCCAGCTTTTCAGCTAATGCCGGCGCCATACCTTCAGGATAAAAGGAGATTTGCTCCATTTCGGTAAGCATGGCTTCTTTTGCTAGAGGTGAGTAACCGAATGGATTCTCATTGGATGCCAATTTAACGATCGTTTCAAGACCAAGTTCACGTTGCACTTCTTCAATTGGCTTGCCGGAAACATATGGGCTAATGCTTTCGATGTTTTGTCGAACCGGGATTTTCGTAAAGGTCAATGCAGGTTCCTCCCTTTGGTAAATTCTGAATTTTCTTTTTCTATTTGATTATTTTAATGATAGAATATTAACTGGTAAAATTACATACAAAAAAGAATGTATTTATTGCTATCCATACAACATTTTAAAGAAATATATGCTTATATTCCTTCATTATGAAAGGCGGTTGCTTCATGGATGAAATAGATGTCAGGTTACTGGAACTTTTACAAAGAGATGGACGCATTACGATTAGTGAACTATCGAAGAAATTGGCTCTCAGTCGACCTAGCATCTCTGAACGTATGTATCGCCTGCAAGAAAAGGGGATCATTGAGGGGTTCAGCGCAAGGGTTTCACCTCTGGCGATAGGAAGGGGTGTACTTGTGTTCATTCAGGTGAGTGAACTTAAGGTTCCTGTTTCCGATTTTGAGACATTGGTGAAAAACGATTTAGACATTATCGAATGCCATCGTGTAACAGGAACAGTTGGATATTTTTTGAAAGCGGCTTTGGCTGATATGGACAGCATGAGATTACTGATAGATCGATTGATACCCTATGGACATTTGAATACATCCGTGGTTTTGACATCCCCGGTACCATCCCGCTCCATTCTTCCAAGGAACAATGAAATGGAGGATCATGGTGCGAAACCCTAGGTGGTAATTCAACGTAAATGGATTCGGTGACCGTTCAAACTAGAAAATAGGTTTATTACAGAAAGGAACGAGGCACGGTGCCTGTTCCTTTTTGTCGTTACTTTAAATCCATCAAAGCCCCGAAATATTGCTGGGCCGTTGTAAAGCAAATGAATGCCAATAGTTCAGAAATCTCTTCATCACTGAATGCCTCCTTCAATACTTGGAAAAACTTTTCCTCCGTATTTTCACGTTGCAAGAGGAATACTTCCGCAAAGGCGATTGCATAACTTTCTTTCATATCTTCCGGCTTTAGTGGAATTCCTTTTGCCTGACAGTATGAGCAGCCATTACCGTATGCCAGCACCCTTCTGACGTTTTCCTTTAACTTCTTCGAAAGTTTCCCATCTGCAGATATGCAATCTGAGAGGTCCGACCATTTATGCGAAATCTCTTCAGAATGAAATAATCTTTGAAATGGACTGGATCCCTGCGATGATATTTTTATTCTTGTCATGTACATCTCCCCTTTGAGATAATCCTAATATAAAAAGCTAGGAATATTAATTCCGTTTGTAAAGTATTACGATTGAATAATGAATGAATGTAAAGTAAAGAAGGGAAATAACAGTGAAATGAAAATAGATGAAAAAGACCAGAGCATCCTGGCTGAATTAACGTTGAATAGCCGAATTTCCATGAGGGAATTGGCAAAGAAAGTAAACCTCTCCGCCCCCACCGTTGCCGAACGGGTACGGCAAATGGAGTCGTTCGGTATCATTAAAGGGTATGTTGCCGAGATTGATCATAAAAAGATCGGTTTTCCAATTGAGTGCATCGTGGAAGCAACGATAAAAAATGGGGAATATGAGAAATTCAAAAAGTATATCTCAAAGGTGCCGAATGTTGACTTTTGTTATCGAATTGCCGGGCAGGCTTGCTTTATGCTGAAAATCCACAGTGAGAGCCTTGAAGAAGTGGAGGAATTCATCAATCGGACCATTCCCTATGCGGCAACCGTTACCCATGTGATCCTTTCACAGGTGGAGCGGGAACTGGAATAAGTATTTTTTCATGAAATAATAATGGAAGAAAAGGATCTGTTTAAACCGATCATTTTCGAGTCGGTCCCAGCTCCCTTAGAAATGGAGAGCGATATAGAAAAACTTTTATGACAAATTGTGCAGCGCCTGGATATTTCCAGGTGTTTTTTTGCGATCAATACTTTCGGTGGTTCAAGAAAGAATAAGCTAATGGAATAAGGGGTACATGTAATAATGGATTCGAATCTGAAAAGGTGGGGTGAGGTATCATGGAGGGAACAGACGACTTTAAACCTGAACTAGCCAAAGAAGCAGTTAATGTGATTGAAAATGTAGCTGGAACACATCCTGGTTATCGGCGAGCGCATGCAAGGGGATATGTTTATGAGGGGGTTTTTACCCCAAACGGAAAAGCGTCCCTATTAACGGTGGCTTCGCATCTTCAGGATGAAGCCGTGCCGGTGATCATTCGGTTTTCAAATAGCTCGCCGATTCCAAGCCATCCTGATGCCATTTCCCCTGTAAAGGGCATGGCCGTCAAGTTTCAATTGCCGAATGGTGAGGTGTCAGATCTTATTACTGTTACCATTCCGTTATTCTTTGCGAAAACACCGGAAGCGTTTGTTGATATTGCTGGCTTTTTCAAATCTGCAAAAGATGGTTTCCCCAATCTGAAAGAGCTTGCAAAAATCCTGTGGAAATACCCTGAAAGCAAGGCAAGTCTGCAAATGCTTAAAGAAAAGCGTTCTCCAGCCAGTTTCTCAACGTGTCAATATTACTCCATTCATGCATTCTATTTCATTAACGCGGAAGGAAGGCGGCAGGCCATTAAGTATGAGTGGGTACCTGATGCCGGCCTTAGTATGCTAGAAAAAAGGGAGGTAGCCAAGCATTCGCCAGAGTATCTGGCTGAAGAAATGGAAGAGAGGCTCAAGCAAGGTCCGGTGGGCTTTAAATTGAACATACAAATAGGAGGGGAAAATGATCCGACTGACGATCCAACCAGAGCTTGGTCGGAAGATAAACAGGTAATCATGATCGGGCATTTAAAGGTCTCCAAAAAATCGGAAGTGTTTAAAGATACTTTAATGTTTGATCCAACCAATATACCTGAAGGAATCGAGTGCTCGGAAGACCGAATCTTGCATTTTCGCCATAGTGCGTATGCTGTTTCATATGAACGTCGGATAAATAACCAATGAATGAGATCGTGAAAAAGGGAAACTCCTTATTAAAGGGGTTTCCCTTCAGACTTCAGGCAAACTTGCTTTAGGAAATCCGCTCCTTTTCCGCCGACTGTCCGCCAAATCTCCCCGCGCAAGCATCTAGCTAGGTCTTGCTAGCCAGTTATTCGGCAGGGGTGTCGCAAATTTCTTCAATCCAATAAGGATTACAGTAAAAAAACTTTAAGGATAATCTAGTCTTGTTTTAAATTCAGGGTACGGGATGAGACCAATCCGAACCCCTTTTTATCGACAAAAGGGATTCTATCTAAATATAAAAACAAAGTTGATTGGAACAGAGGGTACGAGACTCCTGCGGTAAACGCGCGTCCAGGGGAGACAGGCACAAAGACCGCCCTCGGAAAGCGAATGCTTGGAGTGGAAATCAAGGTTTCGTAAGTTTACATTTTTCCAGATCTGAAAATGGTGTAGAGCATTAGTAAGAACATCAGGGTTGCAACGACAAATCCAATCTCGATAACCGGTATTTTCCATAGGATCAAGGTTTCCCCGCCTATTGCAGAGCCGATAATGAGACCGACCATGATTATGCTGAATGCAAGCAGGATAATACTGAAAGACAGCCGGTTCGAGATTTGATCAAGCTTATGTAAAAAAACTTGGAGTTCGGGAATGTTGATATCGAGCCGCAATTTCCCTTTTTTAATGATACCTGTCACTTCCTTGATATCCTTGGGCAGTTCGGCAATGGCTTCAGCAGACTCGATGAATTGATTCCAGGCGTTCTTCGCAATGTTTTTGGGATTGTAGCGTTCCTTAAACAGCCTTTCCCCAAAAGGTTCAGCTGCCTTCATAATGCTGAAATTCGGATCTAATCCTTCGACAATGGCCTCCATGGTAAGCAGAGCTTTGCCGAGCATCGTGAATTCGGGAGGGATTTGGACTTGGTGCCGATTGGCAACCGTGAACAGGTCATTGACTGCTCCGCCTAAGCTGATTTGGCTCAATGGGATATCATAATATTTATTTCGCAGTTCATCAATATCCCCCCTTAATGGGGCCATATCGATTTCGTCCGTCAGGAGGCCCATCTCTGAAAGCGTTTTGATCAATCCATTGGTGCTTCCGCGTTTCAGATTGATGACAAGCGAGGCGAACTGATATTTCGTTTCTTCCTCCAGACGTCCCACCATTCCAAAGTCCATGAGTGCGACGACATTCCCTGGCAAAATGATGATATTGCCAGGGTGGGGATCGCCGTGGTAAAAGCCATCGATCAATATTTGATGAAGCATGGAGTTCGCTAATCTTTCCGCGATTTGCCGGCGATCATAACCTTCATCATCAAGCTGTTTATAATGATTGACCTTGATTCCTTGAATGAAATCCATCGTCAGGACCCTTTTTGTGGAAAACTCCCAATGGATCCTTGGTACTTTAAACCCTTGATCATCGATGAATTGCTGGGCTATTCTTTCCCCGTTTCGACCCTCGGAGTTATAATCAAGTTCTGCGCGGAGTGATTTAGCGAATTCATCAATCATTTTTCTGATTTGGTAGCGTCTTGCCCAAGATATGCGTGCTTCCATAAGTCTTGCCAAATCATCGAGAATTTCCAAATCTGTTTCCACAGTCGGCAGAATATCGGGCCGCTGCACTTTGATTGCTACGACTTCCCGTGATGGAAGCCGTGCCGTATGGACCTGTCCAATCGAAGCGGTTGCCAGTGGGGTTTCATGAAATTCAAGAAAAATGTTTTCCAAAGAATCACCCAATTCGGCTTCGACAATTTTACGAACCCTATCAAATGGAAAGGGGGTGACCTGGTCCTGTAGCTTTTCAAGTTCGCGGACGATTTCGTCAGGAACGAAATCACGCCTCGTACTTGCAATCTGACCAAGTTTAATGAATGTAGGTCCCAAGCTTTGTAATATCGTATGCAGCCGCTCTCCGATTGAGCGGAGGTTCAGGTTTTCATCGGGTTGGAGTTTCGATGCCGCTTTGCTCTCGGATAATCCCAGGCGATAGATGAAGTAACCAAAACCATTTTTCAAGAAGGCATTAATGATTTCTTGGTAACGATGTGCGTGTTTCAGTCGCTTGCGAAACATTCAAATACCTCCTGTCACGAATGTAAGTTTTGGTTCTGTTTCTCCAACATTACGATACGGCGCTCCAATTCCTGAACTTCTTCTTTAGTTGCCCAATTTAGGCCATTAAGCGCTTGATTGACTTTGGCCTTGACGGAATCATCCAGCTGCTTTTGGGCTTGTTCCCCTTTTTCGACCCATTGCTTAATAAGGACCTTGGAGTCCTTTTTGCTGATATCGCCTTTTTTCACAAGAGAGTCCACTGTTTTTTCAATTTGCTCTTTTGTAGCAGCGGCAGCACCTAATCCTAAAGAAAACACATTTTTTAATAAGTCCATTTTTACATTCCTCCAATATAAATTTTTTACACTGTAAGAAAGATAATAGCGGATGTCTTTCACCCTGGTTCAATCTTTTTGTTACTATCTATCATACCTCACTTTAGGGTAGCTACAAAAATATAAGGGTCCTGTGATTATTGATGATAAGGTAAAGGATTTGTTGATTGGTCAAGGGAATGGCTTGAAGTGGAGCGAATTGGATAATATGATAGGGGAAAATAGCTGTGAAAGTGAGGATGGAATAATGGGTTTCATAAATAAAACAGTGATTGTAACAGGCGCTTCGAATGGTATAGGGAGAGGCGTGGCAAAGGGCTATGCAGAAAGCGGCGCTTCAGTCGTTCTCGCAGATTTGGACGAGCGGGAAGGCCTTCTGTATGTGGAAGAGCTCAAAAGTAATGGTCATGAAGCCATGTTCGTTAAAACGGATGTACGCAAGGAAGCTGACATTCAACATTTGATGGATATAACTCTAAAAACATATAAGACCATTGATATATTAATCAATAATGCAGGAAAGGCATTATTCAAATCGCTTTATGATCTGACGATTGAGGAATGGGACGATATGATGAATACGAATTTGCGTAGTGTTTTCCTTTGTTCCCGGGCAGCGGCAGAATCGATGCGGATAAATGAAAAGGGAGGTGCAATCATCAATTTAGCATCAACCAGAGCGATGATGTCTGAGCCGGATTCGGAATCCTATGCAGCGACAAAAGGCGGGATCGTTGCACTGACACATGCACTTGCCGCTTCTTTGGGCAAAGAGAACATTACGGTCAATTCGATTTCTCCGGGGTGGATTGAAACGGGTGATTATGAATCGCTGAGGGATAAAGATCACCAGCAGCATTTTTCCAATCGGGTTGGCAAACCGGAAGATATTGCAAGGGCCTGTCTTTATTTGACGGCAACGGAAAATGACTTCGTTACGGGTGCGAATCTTATCGTCGATGGAGGCATGACAAGAAAAATGGTGTACGAGGAGTAACCTCATTTTTTTCGATAAAGATATTGCAGTTCAGTCCCGAGCTCGCGGTTGAGCAGCTGTTCCATTTCTTCAAGCTCTTTTATGCCGATAGGGGCATCGGCAGCTGTCCAGTGAATGGTATAAACAAAATAATAATCTCTTATTTTCCGGAAAATAACAGGCGAATTCGGGAATTGATCAAAAATTGCCCTGATATTATAGCGTCTCATGTAGGACCACTTAACAAGCTGCATCTAGCTATCCATCCTTTTCAAAAGAGATCAATGACTGCCATGATGGCAGCCATTGGTCCGATTCTTATTTATCGTTGAATAAATTGAATAAGCCTCTAGCCACGCTGCCTTCTTCGGATGATCCTCCATTTTGCGGCGCTGCTGCAAATACACGGCTGGCAAGCCGGCTGAATGGCAAAGATTGCACCCAGACGGTTCCGGGTCCTTTTAATGTTGCAAAAAATAAACCTTCGCCTCCGAATAAAGCGGTTTTCACGCCTTTTACAGTTTCAATATTATAATCTACCCCGCTAGTCATTGCTACTAAACATCCTGTATCGACGCGTAAAATCTCTCCTGCTGCCAATTCTTTTTTATGGATCGTGCCGCCGGCATGAACGAAGGTCATTCCATCACCTTCAAGTTTTTGCATGATGAAGCCTTCACCGCCAAAGAAGCCTGCCCCTATTTTTCTCTGAAACTCAATTCCGACCGAAACTCCTTTTGCTGCCGCCAGGAAAGCGTCTTTTTGACAAATGATTTTCCCGCCGAGCTCGCTTAAATCCATCGGAATGATTTTACCTGGATAAGGCGAGGCGAATGAAACGTGTTTTTTATCTCGTCCTTCATTCGTAAAAGCCGTCATGAAAAGACTCTCACCAGTAAGGAGCCGTTTCCCGGCACCGAATAGCTTACCCATCATTCCGCTGTCACTATTCGAAGACCCATCACCAAAGATGGTTTCCATCTTGATTTGATCTTCCATCATCATTAAACTTCCAGCTTCGGCAATCACCGTTTCCTGAGGATCCAATTCCACTTCAACAAACTGCATGTCATCCCCATATAACTTAAAATCTATTTCATGGTTATTCATTTTCCATTCCTCCTATCAAACTTATTTTCATTGTAAAAGATAAACTCTTAACCTGCCAATATTTTTCAATTTTCCGCCGTAATTTATATATTTTTTGTTTTCACGGGTATATCTAGTAAAGTGAAGAAAGAAAAAACAGCATGACACTTAAGCTGAAATGAACTTTTTCTTAAGTGCAGGAGGAGACAACCATGGAGACTTACATATTATCATTGGACCAGGGAACGACAAGTTCCCGGGCCATTTTATTTAATAAAAGCGGGGAAGTTTTGCACATTGCCCAAAAGGAATTCACTCAATATTTCCCGAATCCTGGATGGGTGGAGCATAATGCCAATGAAATTTGGGGTTCCATCCTAGCGGTAATCGCTTCCTGTTTATCGGAAATGAATGTAAAACCCGAACAGATTGCTGGAATTGGCATAACGAATCAACGGGAGACGACCGTGGTATGGGAAAAGGACACAGGTCAGCCGATACATCATGCCATCGTCTGGCAATCCCGGCAGACAAGCGAAATTTGCGCACAATTAAAGGATGAGGGTCTCGATGAATTATTTTTGCAGAAAACCGGTTTGTTGATTGATGCTTATTTTTCCGGCACAAAGGTGAAATGGATTCTCGACCATGTAGATGGTGCAAGGGAAAAAGCTGAAAACGGAGACTTATTGTTTGGTACGATCGATACGTGGCTGATATGGAAACTTACGGGTGGTAAAGCACATGTAACCGATTATTCGAATGCTTCAAGGACGCTGATGTATAACATTCATGATCTGAAGTGGGACGAAGAACTGCTGGAAATCCTGCAAGTGCCGCAATCCATGCTCCCGGATGTTCGCTCTTCATCGGAGATATACGGGAAAACAGCGCCACACCATTTCTTTGGACACGAAATCCCGATTGCGGGAGCAGCGGGAGATCAACAGGCCGCTTTGTTCGGCCAAGAATGCTTTGAAAAAGGAATGGCTAAGAATACGTATGGCACCGGATGCTTTATGCTGATGAATACAGGAGAAAAGGCAGTGAAATCAGAGCACGGCCTTTTGACCACGATTGCATGGGGGCTGAATGGAAAAGTCGAATATGCCTTGGAAGGCAGTATTTTTGTCGCAGGTTCGGCCATACAATGGTTAAGGGATGGGCTGAAACTCTTGCATGATCCGAAAGACAGTGAAAAGTATGCTTTGCGAGTCACTTCAGCCGATGGTGTCTATGTGGTTCCCGCATTTGTTGGATTAGGTACCCCTTATTGGGATAGTGATGTCAGGGGAGCTGTATTCGGACTGACAAGGGGGACAGCGAAGGAGCATTTCGTCCGGGCAACATTGGAAGCGTTGGCCTACCAGACAAAAGATGTCCTTAGCGCCATGGAAGTCGATTCAGGGATTAACCTAAAGGCATTGAGGGTCGATGGCGGGGTTGTCAAAAACAACTTCTTGATGGAATTTCAAAGCGGCCTACTGAATGTACCAGTCGAAAGGCCGGTTATTAGTGAAACGACAGCGTTAGGCGCAGCGTATTTGGCTGGACTCGCTGTCGGATATTGGGAAGATCAGGAAGAGATTTCAAAGCTATGGGCAGTCGATAAGAAATTCGAACCCAAGATGGAAGAACAGGAACGGAAGGATTTATATAATGGCTGGAAAAAGGCAGTTCAGGCGGCAAGGGTTTTTAAATAGAGTAAGTAAGGGTATTAATAGAGGAGAGAAGAATACAGAACGTCCAAGCTTAAAAAAGGGGTGGTAATATGTTAGTTAAGGATTTCATGATAAGGGAAGTCTATGTAGCCCGTCCTGATTTTACATTAAAGGAAATTCTGCGAATCTTAATCGAAAATAAAGTGGGCGGGGTACCGGTTGTGGATGACCATGATAAGCTATTGGGAATGGTGACGGACGGGGATATCCTTCGTTACTTGACACCTGCAGAGGAAGCCATCATGGGGTATTTCACCTACATTACGGTTCTTCCCGGTGAAGAATTGGATGAAAAGGTTACATCCAAAATGAATGATAAAGTCTCACAAATCATTAAAAATAAAAGGATTACAAAGCTATCCCCCGAAGATCCGTTAGTTGAATGGATAAAGGTCCTTTCCAAGCATCATTTCAAGAAAATCCCCGTCGTGGACAAAAATGATAAAGTCGTCGGCATCATCAGCAGGGGGGATGCACTTAGGGCCCTTTATAAGGAATTCGTTCAAAAGCTTGAATAAATGGAGCATCAAAAAAGGCCTGCTCGCTATCGAGCAGGCCTTTTTTGTAATCATCATTGAGTGCTTTCTACTGCCTTATCTGCATCAGAGTCACCTTTTGCTCTTTTTTCCTTCAATTCAAAGTAGGCGTCCATTACGTCCCGTCCGATCCGTTTGTTAATATCATCAGAGGGCTGGCCTTGATAAACCCATGGCACGACGACAGAGAATGCCACTTCCGGATTATTGTGAGGTGCATAACCTACAAGCGTCAGATTTATGGTTTCCAAGGGTTCACTATATTGATTTCTCCGCGGTCCGTCATAAAAGGCCTCGGCAGTACCCGTTTTTGCTGCCGCACGGTAGGATTTGCCGCCGAAATATTTATATGCCGTCCCGCCTGGCTCCTGGGCAACCTGTCTGAATCCTTCCTGGACACGCTGGATCCAAACATCTTTCCCGCCTAAATCGTTTAACACTTTGGGACTCATCGTTTTAAAGACGCTGCCCAATTCATTGTGTTCGTTGGATGGATTCCTGATTTCCTTGACCATATGGGGCTCAAGCCTTTTTCCGCCATTTGCAATCGTCGAAACATACTGTGCCAATTGCATTGGGGTATATGTATCATACTGCCCAATCGATAAATCCAGCAGCAATCCATCTGTAGACCTGTCGACGCCCTTAAATCCGACTGATTCGTTAGGCAGGTCGATGCCGGTACGGACACCCAATCCGAATTGGGCATAATGATTCCGCATGATGTCATAAGCTTCCCGGTTGATTCCTAACGGCTGGCGAGGGATATAATGACCGCCGGCAATTCTGATCGCCGTCATGAACATATAGACATTCGACGATTTCTTTAATGCAGAGACATCCGTTACATACCCTAAAGGGCTATAAGATTTTTTTGGTTCGGCACCGGCTAGTAAAAGTGGATGGTCATGAAAAGCCGACCCTGGTGCGATGGCTCCGGTCTGAAACCCCGTATAGACCGTAGCCCCTTTAACAGATGACCCCATCGTATAGGAGGTCGTAATGTTTCCAAGGGCAAAATCGTTCATTTCGGTCAATCCGGTCTTACTGTTACGGCCGTATTGCCTGCCGGCCATCGTAAGCACCTCGCCTGTATTCGGGTCCATTAAAACGACGAAGGCACGATCCAATAAGTAGGTATTTCCCCTAGCTTTAGCTCTGCGCAATTCGCTCTCGATGATTTTTTCAACCTGTTGCTGCAGCTCCATATCAATTGTAAGGACCAAGTCTTTTCCGCTTTGCCCTTCAGTGAGGGTATTCGTTTTGATGACTTCCCCTTTGCTCAGCACATTTTCAATCCGCGTCTTTTGACCGCGCAGGACATCTTCATATTGCTTTTCGATATAACTTTTTCCGACCCGGTCATTCCTGGTATAGTCGCGTGCCAGATAATAGTCAATATTTTCACTGGGAATGCCTTCTTCGGAAGAAGAGACCTTGCCAAGAACCGAGCGGAGGGTCTCATCATACTTATAGGTCCTTTCCCAATCCGTCGTTACATCCACGCCTGGCATTTCATCCAAATGTTCACTGACCCTGGCGAATTCTTGTGTGGTGACATCTTTATTCTTCACGATGGACGGTGCGAGGGCATAGCCACTATTGAATTCCCGGAAGATGGCGATCACTTCCAATTCATCCTTGGTGAATTCCTTGATATTCTCATCGGTTACCCGTTCCATTTGCAGTTTGTATAAACCTTTTTGCTCTAGTTTCTTTTCGATTACTTTCTTCCTCTCGGCCTTGGTGATCAAGGCTTCGGCTTCTTTCGGATGTTTTAAAATCCAAAAATCCTTTTTATCCGGTATTGTTACCTTTTTTGTATCTTTTTCTATCAAGGTAGCAAGGACCTCTGCCGTCTTCACCATATCTGCCGTTTTTGTATTCGGGTATTTAGTATAAGTGATGGCATTACGTGGCTCATTATCTACGACCGGATTCAAGTTGCGGTCATACATCTTTCCGCGGGGAACGGGGGTGTTGGCCACATCGTTTTCCGTTCGGTCGACTTCGCGGAGGTAATCATCCCCATACACGATTTGGACGATGCCAAGCCGGATTATTAAGCTTGAAAATAAAATGAATATTAAAAAGAACATAAAGTTCAGTCGGAAAGGAATTGGGGTTTTTTTCTTTTTTTCTTTGGCCATCAGTAACATTCCTTTCTAGTAAAAGTAAAAAATAAGAAAATTCCTATCTCCAATGATATATAAAATTAACTAATTTTTCTATGCTTTATCCGTAAATTTATCTATATTTCCAAAAAAATGTTTTGAAGTTATATAATTCCTAGAAAACTTATAATTGGGAAAAATGATACAAATATAATGGCAAATGAGATCCAAAGGGGTTTTAATAGATAAAGAGAGGGCGAAGCGGCACAGCGACAATCATGAGGAGGGATCATGCATGGGTCACTCATGTGATAAAGGGGAACATAAACCAAGGCACTTGGCAAGAAGTCTTGTAAATGAACGATTAATGACTATACCCCTTAGAATCCAATACAACGACTTAAGTACCATGATTTTATGTAAGCATTAATTTGCTTCATATTTCCTAACGGGAGTGTGAGTCGTCACACTGATAATCTCTTGGAAATATCCGCATAGCTCAAGCCATTTTTCAGGGTAAATATAGATGAACCGTTCGATCGTTTCTAGAGAGTGAAGCACCAGGCAATCGATTTGATCCGTTTTTTTATTTTGTAAATTGAATAGAAGCTCATGCGGGATGGTGTAATAAGGATGGATTTGATACGGATTCAGTATGACCGGGGAAATATTCTTCTCTTCCATATACTTGTCCGTCACAATCATTTGGATTGCAAAGCTTTCATTTGTATGTAAATCCCCGATTTTGTAATTTGGATTCAATAATACAATGCCCCTCATTTGATTCACCCATTCTTTTTGCTAACCATTCTTGCCAAATGGAGGATGGGATATTCAAAGTAAGAGGCTTGATGCTAGAAAATGGCTTTCATTCCGTTAAGAGTTTTGAGCTGATTGACATTTTCGAGCACCTTGTTGGTCAGGTCCGCCTTTTTAATAATCGGTGTGCTTCGTAAATCTTCTATGAAGCTTTCATTCGTGAACCAATCAATGGAAGGGGGAGGAAAGAATCGTTGATCAGCCCATGCATCATGAAGAGTGGGGCTGTAGATTTTATCATTTTTTGACGTGGATGCATCTGAGGTATATATGCTTCCCCAGTAATCCTCTCTGGAACCCGTGTGCGGGACCTCTTTTGTAAATTGGCCAACACCGCGAAAAACAACCGGATGCTGAAAAAGAAGCTCATATAATAATTTTCCCGTTTCAATACGCTGTTTCGGGTCGGCAAAGCGTTCAACGGTCAGGCCGGTCAAGGAATGAAGTCCGTTTCGTTTCTTCTCATAAGGAAAGATGACTTTCACGAAGCCTAAGTATTCCTGAAGCTGAAAATCAAGCCTTCGGAGGATTTCACCATGACGGGTGCGTTTTAATATCCTTTCCTGAAGCATTCTTTGTTCATTAATGATAAGGGCCGTTGTCAAAAGGGGTGAATGGGGCTCTTCGATGAAAGATTCCCAAATCGGGGCCATGAATCTTGAAATGCGGAAAACTGGTAAATACCTTTTTAGCGGAAATTCTTTTAGTTTAGAATGTTCATATAAAAGAAGCTGTGGGAAGGCATCCGCAAATATCGCTGAATTGGCGCGCTCAAGGAACAGGAAAAATTTCTGCCGTTCCGCATTGTCAAGGAGACGGGTCATGGATGAACTTTTCAAGTCAGTCATATGGTATCCTCCATTCCTCGAAACCATATGTGCTAAAAAGGCCCAATGGACCTCAGGATTACGATTGTAAAAGGCAAGATATGCTTGTGTTCTTGTGATATTGTTCCGGTTCAAGACAGTCGTCTCGGTTCGAATGCTTTTTATCAGAGCGGTTTCCTCAGGAAAGAAAGCTTTTGACCCATCAAAAGGCTGAAAAAGCTCTTTTTGTAAACGAGATCTTAGCGTGTCATATTTTTCAGCATCGATGATGGGTTTTGTTTTGACTGGGGGTTTGCCAATCAGCTTCTGCAAATATTGGGGGAGCATACAATCACCACGAATGTTTTTCGATCATTATATGCAGAGCCGTCAAGAAAGGGGCGTTGCATTTGCAACGCCCTCAAGGTGATTATTAGTGGTTTTCTTTTGTCATCCGTTATTTTTCTTCTTCTTTTCCCGGTACAATAAAATATAATAAACTATCCAGAAAAGAAACACAGGAATGAAGGATAAAAATCTATATTGGACCGGTACGGCAAATAAGATGAAAATGGATGAAAATAAAAAGGGAACCGCCAGGAGTATATATTTTCTCCACTGCATATGCTGAACCTCCTTAGGTTACGTCATCCTTATAAGAATAAAGGATTATCCATCAATAATCTAGAAAAGTCACAATTGACAAAAATATGCAAAAGTAGTAATCTTTAAACACAAGTTAAATATTACCATTAATTAATGAAAAAGGAGGCGAACGTCATGACTAAATCAGTTAAGCACAGTGATGTCACAATCGAATATCATACGTCCGCCTGCCCTGAGACCTTGTCTTTCTAGACAAAGGATTCGACGTGTTCATTGATCATTTTAAAGCGCAGGTTGTGGAATTTTCGCGGCCTGCGCTTTTATATGTGTTATTCGCATTTAAAAAAGCTTCCGCTAATTGGCGGGGGCTTTTTGGCATTTGGGATACAGGTGCATTAGCATCCTTTCCGTATAAAAGATTAGGAGGAATTTTAAATGAGACAGAAGACATTGGAAATCTTATTGCAACCCGGAGATCCAGAAAGCGGTTAGCGAGTGTAAGGTTTGACCAAAAGGGAGGGGAATTCATGTTTGCGATTTTTAAAAAGCTGTCCTGGTTCTTTAAAGAACAGTGGCAGCGTTATACCTTGGCGATTTTATTTCTATGTCTAGTGAATATCTTGGAGGTTATCCCGCCAAAACTTGTCGGGAATGCCATCGATGATATGAACAATGGCAGCATGACGCAGGAAGGGGTCATGAAATACGTTATTTATTTGCTCATGGTACTGAGCGGCAGTTACCTATTTGGTTACTTATGGAGTTATCTGTTATTTGGCGGCGGAAACTTGGTCGAACGAAAACTAAGGTCCGGGTTTATGGGCCATTTGCTGAAAATGACGCCGACTTTTTATGAAAAAAATCGTACAGGGGATTTAATGGCAAGGGCAACCAATGATCTAAAGGCAATATCCCTCACTGCTGGTTTCGGGATATTGACCCTCGTTGACTCGGTGCTGTTCACCATTACGGTTGTAGTCATGATGGGAGCCACGATCAGCTGGCAGTTGACGATTGCGGCGGTGCTGCCGCTTCCGATCATGGCAGTGATGATGCAAATTTACGTGAAGAAAATTTACAAACGTTTTACGGATGCACAAGCAGCCTTTGGTACTTTAAATGACAAAGTCCTGGAATCCATTTCAGGTGTCCGTGTTATCCGGGCCTATGTCCAGGAACGGGAAGATGAAAAGCGATTTGATGAAATGACAGAGGATGTATATCGCAAAAATCTAGCTGTGGCAAGAATCGACGCCCTCTTTGATCCGACGATCAGCATTATCATCGGCATCAGTTATTTAATCGGGTTGGGCTACGGGGCTTATCTTGCGTTTCAACAGGCCATAACGCTTGGCGGACTTGTTTCGTTCAATGTGTACCTAGGCATGTTAATTTGGCCGATGATCGCGGTGGGGGAACTGATCAATGTCATGCAAAGGGGAAATGCTTCGCTGGACCGTGTTCAGGATACCCTTTCATATGAAGCGGATGTGAAGAATTCATCGGGTCTTGAGAATATTCCGAATCCGGGAAATATCCAATACAATTCAGTGAATTTTACATACCCTTCCTCATCGGTTGTGAACCTATCCAATATTTCCGTACAGCTTGAGCGCGGTCAAACATTGGGGATAGTAGGGAAAACAGGTAGTGGAAAAACGACATTCGTGAAGCAATTGCTGCGGGAATATCCTTTAGGAACAGGTGAAATTGCTTTTGCAGGCATCCCGCTGGAGCAACTGAACCTTGAAGATATTCGTAAATGGATCGGCTACGTTCCACAGGACCATTTTTTATTCTCGAAGTCTGTTAGGGAAAATATCTTATTCGGTAAAATGGATGCAACGGAAGATGAACTGGCTGAAGCTATCCGGCTTGCGGATTTTGAGAAGGACTTAATGATGCTGCCTAACCGTCTTGAGACACTCGTCGGTGAGAAGGGTGTCGCTCTATCTGGAGGGCAAAAGCAGAGGATCTCGATTGCCAGGGCACTGATCAAAAATCCGGAAATCCTTATCTTGGATGATTCCTTATCCGCTGTAGATGCAAAAACGGAAACGACGATCATCGAAAATATCCAAAATGAACGGGCAGGGAAAACGACCATCATCACAACCCATCGCTTATCAGCCGTTCAGCACGCGGACAGGATTATCGTGTTGGACAGCGGAGAGGTCATCGAAGAGGGGACTCATGCGGAGTTACTGCAGAATGATGGCTGGTATAGGGAACAATATGAACGACAGCAGGTTGACGAAGGGACGGAGGTGAAGGCATGAAGGTCGTAAAGAAACTTTTTAATTATGCTGCCCTTTATAAAAAATTGATCATTGGCGCCCTGATCATGCTGGCACTTTCGGTAGCGGCCGATTTAACGGGTCCTTTCGTTGCCAAGAAAATCATCGATTCCCATATACTTGGCATCGAATCATCCTGGTATGAAGCGGGTAAAGGAAAAGATGCCGTTAAGTATGATGGGAATTGGTATAAACGGGCTGATTACTTTGCAAAAGGTGAGAAGAAAGGCAGGGAGGTCCATGTTCTGCAGGTTGGCAATCAATTTGTCTTCGTAAATGAAGCTGTACCCATCGATGGGCGCAGAACCTTGGAGAACCAATCGTTGATCATCAAAAAAGACGGGAAAGAGCACCGTACGCAAGCAGTGAAATTGACGAGTCAGGAAGTGATGCAGTTTTACCAACCGGAAATCCCGCGGATCATTAAGCTTGTGGCTTTTTATTTTAGCCTTGTCATCCTTTCCTCCATTTTTCAATATGGGCAGAGTTTTTATTTACAGAAAGCGGCGAATCGAATCATACAGAAGATGCGAAATGATATTTTCACGCATATTTCCCGTCTGCCAATACGTTATTTCGATAATATGCCAGCGGGGAAAGTTGTAGCCAGGGTCACTAATGATACGGAAGCGATCCGGGAACTATATGTAACCGTGCTTGCCAACTTCTTCTCGAGTACAATTAATATCTTCGGCGTTCTGATTGCTTTGTATATTCTGGATCCACGAGTCGGTACCATTGGCCTTTTACTTATTCCGATCATCGTTATCTGGACGATGGTATACCGTAAATTCGCCTCGAAATATAATCACATCATTCGGGAACGGGTCAGCGATATTAATGGGATGATCAATGAATCCATTTCAGGAATGAGCATCATTCAGGCATTTGGACGTGAAAAGGAAACGAAGCAATCTTTTGAAAATCTGAACAGGGAGCATTATTCCTATCAAAATAAAATGCTCCATTTGAATTCGTTGACGGGTGGAAACTTGATTGGTGTCATTAAGGTTTTGGCGCTAATGGCATTCGTCTGGTATTTCGGCGGGATTTCCCTTACAGCAAGTTCGGCCATTTCCTTAGGGATGATGTATGCAATTGTGGATTTGATCAGCCGCCTGCTTCATCCGCTTCATGGAATCGTCAATCAGTTCGCCAATCTTGAACAGGCACTTGTTGCTGGGGAGCGCGCATTCAGTTTATTGGATGAGCAGGGATTAGCAGTCAGTGATGAAAACATTTCCAGATATAAAGGAAACGTGCAATTCGAAAATGTATCATTTGGATATAAGGATAATGAATATGTGTTAAGGGACATTTCCTTCTCTGCTAAACAAGGGGAAACGGTCGCTTTAGTTGGCCATACTGGTTCAGGAAAAAGTTCCATAATGAATTTATTGTTCCGCTTTTATGACAGTAGTGAAGGACAAATTAAAATTGATGGCAGGAATATATTGGATATCCCCCATCAGACGCTTAGGGAGCATATGGGAATCGTCCTTCAGGATCCTTATTTATTTACTGGCACCATCGCCTCCAATATCAGTCTGAATCATAAAGGCATCACAAGGGAAATGGTTGAAAAATCATTAAGAGATGTTGGGGGGGACAAAGTGCTGAAGCATCTTCCTTTAGGACTGGACGAACCCGTGATCGAAAAAGGAGGAACGCTGTCTTCCGGACAGCGTCAGCTAATCTCATTTGCCCGTGCCCTTGCATTCAATCCGGCCATATTGATCTTGGATGAAGCGACAGCAAGCATCGACACCGAAACCGAGGCAATTATCCAGGAGGGTATGGAAGTGCTGAAAAAAGGGAGAACGACCTTCATCATTGCACATAGGCTTTCCACGATAAAAAATGCCGACCAAATTCTTGTACTGGAAAAAGGGCGGATTGCTGAGCAAGGTACACATGAGGAATTAATGGAACTGAAAGGGAAGTACTATCAAATGTATGAACTGCAGGCAGGTCCGCATAAAGGCATGGCTGGCTGAACACATTTGAATAAGGGTGGATCATCTGGATTAAACTATAATGAAGGTACCGACTTTTGGTACCCTCGAGCATAATGATTGATAATAGTAATCATTACGTTTAACATATACCTATACTGACGATGAGGTGATAATAGTGAAACAAGAAATTCATCCCGATTATCAACAAGTGGTATTCATGGATACCAACAGTGGGTATAAATTTTTGACAGGCTCCACGAAGACGTCCAATGAAACGATCGTTTGGGAAGACGGCCAAACATATCCCTTATTAAAAGTGGAAATCAGCTCGGATACGCACCCTTATTATACTGGAAAGCAGAAGTTTGCTGAAAAAGGCGGACGGGTGGATCGCTTCCTGGATAAATATAATATGAAGAAATAAGAGTCAGGCCATCGGGAAATCGATGGCCTTTTTTTATGTCTGGGTTGAAAAAGAGTGACTAATGATGCAAGGAAAAAGGGTGCCCATAATATATGAGGCACCCATCCTTTAATCATTTTGCAGCAATTGCTTCCCCTTTTGCAATATTTACGAGGGCAGCATCGAAGTCCTTTATTAAATCGTCCGGATTTTCAAGTCCGACAGAGAGGCGGAGCAAGCTGTTCGTGATGCCTCGCTTTTCCCTTTCATCAGCAGGCATGGCAGCATGGGACATTTTGGCCGGGTAGGATAATATAGATTCGACCGCTCCTAGGCTTACGGCAAAAACAGGGAGCTCGACAGTGTTCACGAAAGAACGGAAGATTTCCTCACTTTCCAATTCAAATGATAGGACCGCCCCTGCTCCAAGCGACTGTCCTTTCTGGATGGCGTGCTGTGGATGATCGGCAAGACCGGGATAATACACTTTTTTCACCAAGGGCTGCTCCTTTAAGTAGGCTGCAATCTTTTCTGCCCCTTTTTGTGAATGTTCCATTCTAACTGACAAGGTTTTCAGACCTCTCATTACAAGCCAGGCATCCTGGACACCAAGGACCGCTCCAAAGGAGTTTTGGAGGGAACCGAGTCTTACCGCCAATTCCGGATCTTTCACTACCGCAAGCCCAGCTACCACATCACTATGTCCGGATAAAAACTTCGTCGCGCTATGAAGGACAACATCAGCGCCCAGATTCAGTGGTTTTTGCAAGGCTGGCGTCAAGAATGTATTATCAACAAAACTTAAGGCACCGGCTTTTTTTGCGATATCACATACGGCTTGAATATCGGTCACTTTAAGTAACGGATTTGAAGGCGTTTCGATATATATGGCCCTGGTATTTGGCTGAACGGCCGCTTTGACGCTTTCAAGGTCAGTCATGTCAACGAAGGTATGCTCAATATTGAAACGGGTCAATACGCTTGTGACCATCCTGAACGTTCCGCCATACACATCTTCGGAAATGACGATATGGTCTCCGGCAGACAATAGCAGGAAAGCTGTTGAAATGGCAGCCATACCTGATGAAAAGGCAAAGCCATGAGTGCCTTCCTCAAGTTCGGCAATGATATCTTCAAGTGCCTCGCGAGTTGGGTTTCCGCTTCTGCTGTAATCATATTTGCCGAATTGATCGATATCGGATTGATGGAAAGTCGATGCGTGTTGAATGGGGACGCTCACACCGCCCGTTGCCGGATCGAATTTATGTTGATTATGAAGTAATTTGGTTTCAAAGCTAAAATCATGACCTGTCATCGTAGTGCCTCCCTCTTTACATGTGCGAATGCTTGCTGTAAGTCACCAATCAAATCATCGCTATCTTCGATGCCAACGGAGAAGCGGAGCAGGCGATTACAAACCCCATTTGCCGTTCTTACTTCAAGCGGTATATCGGCATGTGTTTGTGTGGCGGGATAGGTGATGAAGCTTTCGACCCCTCCAAGACTTTCTGCAAAAGAAATTAATGAGAGCGATTGTAAAAATGGGTTGATCGCCGCTTCATCAATGATACGGAATGAAATCATGCCGCCTCTGCCGGGATACAATACGTCCGTAACACAATCCTGTTCCGATAAGTAATCTACAAGTATCTTGGCATTCTTTTCATGCCGCTCCATCCGCAATGCCAAGGTTTTCATTCCGCGCATCAACAGCCAAGAATCAAATGGGCTCAAGACTGCTCCAGTACCATTATGATGGAAGGCAAGTGCATCACATAATTCAGCGCCGCTAGCAACGATCAGTCCGGCGAGCACATCATTATGACCACCGAGATACTTGGTTGCACTGTGAATCACAATATCCGCTCCAAGCAGGATGGGTTGTTGAATAAGAGGCGTGTAAAAAGTGTTATCAACGATTAACAATAAATTATATCGTTTGGCCAATGCGGCAACGGCGCTAATATCCGTTTGCTGCATAAGAGGGTTAGTGGGAGTTTCGATGAAGATGGCTTTCGTGTGAGGAGTGATGGCTTTTTCGATATCCTCCAAACAACAAGTGTTTACATAGTTACACTGCAACCCCCATTTTTTAAAACCTTGTTCTAACAGACGATATGTACCGCCATAAAGATCTTCGCTGACAATCCATGCATCACCAGATTTAAAAAGGGCGAGTATTGTGGAAATGGCGGCCATTCCTGAACTGCAGGCATAACCTTGGTCGCCTTTTTCCAGATCGGCGATGGAACGCTCCAATAGCTGGCGTGTAGGATTACCTGTCCTTGTGTAGTCGAATCCCGTCGATTGGCCAATTCCTTCGTGGCGAAAAGCTGTTGAAAAGTATACCGGCGGATTGACTGTTCCTGTCGCCGTTTCGCTGCGATTTCCTAATTGAGCAAGATATGTTTCAGTTTTGTACATGGTTTTCACTGCTCCTTTGAGTTATATAGAATAAAAAAAAGTCTTCTTTAAGAAGAAGACTTTGATTAAGTAGGGACGAGTCATTCTTCTTATCTTCCAAGTTCACAAACTTGTGGAATTAGCACCTTTTCATTGGTTTGAAACAAATGAAGGTTGCTGAGGTGTCATCGGGCCATTCCCTCTACCTCTCTCGATAAGAGTTTAGATTATTCAATTTCTTTTGAATTTACTATATATACAAAATGCTGTCAAGAACATTTTGTGATGGATAATGCTTTGATGTTCATGACTAGGTCAATTGGAGCCTAGCGGTGTCAACACTTTATGTGTCTTAAAAAGAATATCCGAATTTTCATATAAAAATGAGGAATCATGGGTTTTTCAGAAAAATGGAAAGGGTCAGCCGGATATTTTTGCTTTAAAATAATAAAGTTTGTACAATGTATGGAAGAAAGAATAATACGACATTATTCATTTCATATGCAAAAGGTCTTCAATGAATAGTGCAAACATAGGAGGAGAACACATGGAATACAGAATCGAACGAGATACGATGGGTGAAGTGAAAGTTCCTGCTGATAAATATTGGGGAGCACAAACTGAGAGAAGCCGAAACAATTTCAAAATCGGTAACGAAAAAATGCCGATTGAATTAGTTCGTGCATTTGCATACGTTAAACAAGCTGCGGCAAAGGTGAACTATGATCTTGGTGATCTTTCGGAAGTTAAAAAGAATGCCATCGTCAAGATCTGCGGCGAAATCCTTGAAGGTACGCTGGATGAACATTTCCCGCTTGTAGTTTGGCAAACGGGAAGCGGCACGCAAAGTAATATGAACGTGAATGAAGTGGTCGCTAACAAAGGGAATGAATGGTTAAAAGAAAATGGTGAATCGGAAACCCTTCACCCGAATGATGATGTTAACAAGGCACAAAGCTCAAATGATACTTTCCCGACCGCCATGCATATTGCAGCCTTTATGGAAGTCGCTGAAAAATTGGTTCCTGCCATCAAAGCACTTCGTGATACATTCGATACAAAAGAAAAAGAATTTTGGGATGTCGTGAAAATTGGCCGGACACATCTTCAAGATGCTACGCCATTAACATTAGGACAAGAAATTTCCGGTTGGAAAGCAATGCTCGATAAAGATCTAGCGATGATTGAGGAGAGCAGCCAAAAATTATTGAACCTTGCACTAGGCGGAACGGCTGTAGGAACGGGAATCAATACAAAGAAAGAATTCCCGGGACTTTCTGCCAAACAAATTGCAGCGGATACAGGATATCCTTTTGTCACATCCGATAATAAATTCCATGCATTGACAAGCCATAATGAAATCGTCTACGCACACGGTGCTTTGAAAGCATTGGCAGCGGATTTAATGAAAATTGCGAACGATGTCAGATGGCTGGCAAGTGGTCCAAGAAGCGGAATCGGCGAAATAGCCATTCCAGAAAACGAGCCAGGCAGCTCCATCATGCCTGGTAAAGTCAATCCAACACAAAGTGAAGCGCTTACCATGATCGCAACACAAATCGTGGGTAACGATGCTACAATTGGCTTTGCAGCAAGCCAAGGTAACTTTGAATTGAATGTATTCAAACCAGTCATCATCTATAACTTCCTGCAAACGGTCAAATTATTGACGGAAGGCATTCATTCATTCAACAATAATTGTGCGGTGGGCATCACTGCAAATGAAGATAAAATAAAAGAAAATGTAGAACGTTCCCTTATGTTGGTAACAGCATTGAACCCGCATATTGGTTATGAAAAAGCAGCCAAGATCGCCAAAACTGCATTCAAGGACAACTCTACGTTAAAAGAAGCGGCGTTGAAATTGGAGTTCCTGACGGAAGATGAATTCAAAGCATGGGTCGATCCTGCTAACATGGTTAATAAATAATTGCATAGAAGTGCCCTCCCTCTGGTAATAGGGAGGGTGTTTCCATGTGTTAAAATAATGGAATCAACAAATACTGAGATCATAAGTATCCGGAACAGGAGGAAAAATAATGTCTTTATGCCCCCTTTGCAACGGTCTAAGAAAAATTCATGTGAATTGCCCGGAATGCGGCAGTGATCTTGATGATAAAGGGAAATTCATGGACTACGCTGATGATTACAGTGCTTATATGGATATCGACATACTTAAAGAAAACGACGGATATCCTCAATCCCTTCAAAAAGGCCAATGCCCGCATCTCATGAAATGCTCTAAATGCGGACATGATGAAGTGGTATTGGTCCAGGAATAAAATTTGAATAAACGGAAAAAGACCCATTCATGTGAACTGCACCCCAATTGTTAGACAACATCTAACAATTGGAGGTGCAGTTTTTTTGACTAAATATACGATAGACGAAAAATCAAATGCAGTTTTAGAGTACTTAGAAGGGAAAAAATCCTATAAA
>NZ_JAUUTW010000005.1 GCF_030676415.1 Peribacillus frigoritolerans
AGCGAGTCCAAGGGAGACCCCACAGGCGCAAGTGCGCCGAGGAGGCTCCCGGACCGCCCGCGAAAAGCGAGTGCCTGAAGTGGAAATCAACGTCCAAATTTGTACAAGCCAAAAAAAACTGTAGACAAACTCGATTTTCATCGAGTTTGTCTACAGTCTGAGAAGATGAATCATTTCATCTTCTTTTCATTTTTATATTAATCGCTGCCGGTAACAAATAAATCTTCTTTAAAATAGGCGAGGACCTCGCCGGCCACCACTGGTTCGCCCTCCAATACCTCCAATGATTCAATTTTCCCGCTGACACCCATGTCAATGATTTCCACACGTCCATCTGCCTTCTTAATCTGAAATAATTGTTCCCATTCATAAAATCTGGAATTTTTGGATATTGAAATTTTTTCAATCCTGCCATCACAAGGGCTAAGAATCACATCAACGTACATTTACATCATTCCTTCCTTCAGTATTCTTCAAAATGAAATGGGGTTTGTAAGACTAATTTGAGAAAGTTTTGGAACTCATGTATATCTTCTTGTTCAATGCCAAGGGTCGGAGCCCAGTACTGATCTAAATTAATATCATTGGCACAAAGCAGGATCATTCTTCCGCTTTGCATGGAAGTCACCATTGCTTTACCGAAAAACTGGGCCGAATATACAATGGTCACATCATATCTATAATCTTGTGACAATAAGCAATAATGATGAATAGCTTGGTTTTCTTTATTTTCGGAAAGAATATCAAAATTCAACGGATTGCCTCCTTTCTTGTAAACCCTAATTCGTTCAGAACCTGACCCAACCTCGAAGCTGGGATGCTTCTGCTATTTTGCGAATCCCTTCAATGTAAGCAGCCACTTTCATGTTCACTGAATATTTTTGTGAGGTATGATATACATTCAAAAAGCTGGCCGTTATCTTTTCCTTCAATCGTTCATCCACAAGCTCTTCCGTCCAGTAATAACCTTGGTTGTTCTGGCACCATTCAAAATACGAGACTATCACCCCTCCTGAATTCGCCAAAATATCCGGGACTAGCACTATACCTTTATCATCGAGAATCTTGATCGCTTCCTTTGTTGTCGGCCCATTTGCTGCTTCGATCAGGATTTCACATTTTAATCGTTTTGCATTATCTTTATTCACCACTCCGCTAATAGCTGCGGGAATCAGCACATCACACTCTTTTTCCAATAATTCTTGATTGGATAATGAATCTTTGTATACGTTCGAAACGACCCCAAACGAGTCCCTGTTCTCCAAAAGGTAAGGAATGTCCAAGCCGTTCGGATCATATAAACCTCCAAGCTCATCCGCTATTCCGACAACCTTAGCCCCCATTTCATGTAAATACAATGCTAAATGACTGCCAACATTCCCGAAGCCCTGGATGATTACCCGCATGCCTTCAATAGGAATCCCCTTTAAATCACATATCATTTGAAGTGTATATAATACTCCCTTGGAAGTGGCTTTTTCCCTGCCCTTCGATCCTCCTAATCTCAGAGGCTTTCCTGTAATGAAGCCTGGTGAATCGAATTCCCTGATGTGATCGTATTCATCCAGCATCCAGGCCATGATTTGTGAATTCGTATACATATCAGGTGCCGGAATATCTTTTGTAGGGCCCACTATTTGACTTACTGCCCTGACATACCCTCTGCTTAATCGTTCTAGCTCAGATGAACTCATCTGTCTGGGATCACACACAATGCCACCTTTTGCCCCTCCATATGGAAGGTCGGTTATTCCGCATTTCAAGCTCATCCATCCGGCCAATGCCTTAACTTCTTCAGGAGTGACATCCGGGTGAAACCGAATTCCCCCTTTCGTTGGACCGGCTGCATCATTATGTTGAGCCCTATACCCTTGAAACATCCTAGTCTCCCCATTATCCATTTGAATAGGAATACAGACTTCCAGAAAACGCATTGGCGCTTTCAGAAAATCAAAAACCTGATCTGGATAGTCCAAAACATGAATCGCTTCTTTTAAGATATCCTGGAATTCTTGCAGTGGATTATCCAATTGACGTTTTTCAATTACCTTAATTTTCTCTGTCATTTTAGCACCTCACTTTTATTCTTATAACTTTATTAAGCAACTTTCATGCCAGGTTTGAGGATATAGTGTGGATAGCAATATACCGCCATTTGCAATCATCAATATGACACATACATTCATCAGGACATATGTATTAATTCATAAGCAATTCAGGTTTGCATATGTAAAAAGTGATGATTAAAAACATAAAAAAAACGCATCCTTTTTAGAATGCGTCAGACTGTAAACAAACCCCGATAATAATAAATTCTAACGTGGCCTCCAGGCACTCGCTTTCCGCGGGCGGTCCGGGAGCCTCCTCGGCGCCTTTGTGCCTGCGGGGCCTCCCTCGACACGCTTTTCCCGCAGGAGTCTCGCACCTTCCGTTCCATTCAACTTTGTTTATCTTTTAAATAGAACCCTTTTGCCTACCAGTCTTATTTGTTTTTAAAAAAGAAGTATTAAAGTTTGAAGTGAAAAGGATACTTTCTAACATGATTCTATTAAGCGAAATCGACTTTAAATGTTATTTTATGTCATTTGGCGCCATCGAAACATTTGGTTCGTATAATTGAGTCCGCCATTGATATCTCTTTCATTTATGACTTGGTGAAAGATATGTATTCAGAGGTAGTACGCCCAAGTATTGACCCAGTGATTTTGGTTAAACTGACATTCATTCAATCTACCTATTTATTCGATTGATGCGTAAGACCATTGAAGAGGTAAATACGAACGTGGCCTATGCTGATTATCAGGTTATGTCATACATGATAAAGGACCTCACTTCTCTACTACTTATGGAAAAATTCGCTGATGCAAAAGAAAAGCCATGGCATGCTTTGGACAACAAGCGGACGTAAAATATTGTCGATGCAGGCGACGCTTACCTTCGCTGCCAGGAATTTAAGAAGATATCCAACTGGACAGGCAAGGGCCAGAAATGGTCGCGGTCATTTATTCTTTAAACCTGCTTCAAATCCAATTAAAAATCAAAAAGGTTCCGGAATGAAACCATTCCGAAACCTTTTGAAGTCTATTAACTGAAGCATCCTTATCGGATGCGTTTTTTCTTGGAAAATCTCATAGCTGAATTTCTTCAACTTGGTATTGGGGCGGAGCCTTCCGGAATGCCTTTGTGATATATAATAGATAACAAAAGCCAATAATGAACCAACTTGTCCCCATTATTAGGGAACTTGCCTCAAGGTTGATCCAAAGAATGCTAATTGCTATGGCTCCAATTAAAGGCATAATTAAGTATTGAATACACCCCTTTATCGTTCGATGCTTCTTTTCCCGAATGATAAAATGGCTGATCACTGACAGATTTACAAAGGTAAATGCCATTAATGCACCAAAGTTGATCAGTGACGTTGCTGTGACTAAATCAAAGAATAAAGCCGACAATGAAATGACTCCGACTATGAGTACATTAATGGCTGGTGTCTTCCATTTAGGGTGAATAAACCCAATCCATTTTTCCGGAAATACTTTATCACGTCCCATAACATACAAAAGACGGGAAACGCTGGCATGCGATGCTAGTCCCGAGGCTAGCGTATTGACGAAAGTGGTACAAAGAAAAATGGATTGAAATAGCTTCCCGCCTACATAAAGGGCGATTTCCGGTAATGCAGCATCCGGTTCCTTAAAACGGGATATATCCGGAAAAAAGAGCTGAATAAAGAAAGATGCGGTAATGAAGATGATTCCACCCCAAAGTGCAGTTAAAAATATCGCTTTTGGTATCGTTTTTTTCGGATCCGGCGTTTCCTCAGATAGTGTCGTTACCGCATCAAATCCCAAAAAGGAAAAACAAAGGATCGTGGCCCCGGTTATTATGGCCGAAACGTCCATTCCTTCTTTTATGAAAGGGATTATTGTAAACACTTCTCCTGTACCTTCTCCATTATTCAAACCTTTGACAACAAGAATGATGAACACTGCCATGATGGCAATCTGAATTAAAACAAAAAGCGCATTAAAGTTAGCTAGTACATTGACGCTCCTGAGATTGAGAATGGTGACGATTGCAACGAACACTACTACCCAAATCCATGTAGGAACTCCTGGAAATAATGCTGTCAGATAAATCTTGGTCAACAATGCATTTACCATAGGTAAAAACAAATAGTCTAACAACGAAGACCATCCTACCAGGAATCCTAAATGCGGGTTTATGGCCTTTTGCGTATAAGTGTAGGCAGAACCTGCAGCAGGAAAAACCTTTACAAGTTCTCCATAGCTTGCAGCTGTAAAAAGCATCCCCACCAATGCAACGATATAGGCAGTCGGCACATGGCCGCCCGTAATCCCAGATACAATGCCGAATGTATCAAATACGACCATGGGGGTCATATATGCTAACCCCATCATAACGATTTGCCATAATTTCAGTGATCTTTTCAATGTAACCTCATTTTCCATCTATCATTCCTCCTTGAAACCGCTTTCAAACTAGTAGGTTCAATTTCTTTACTAGATTAATCTCATTCCTCCCTCTTTTATAAAAGTTTTACATGTATACCTTAATGCAATTTATGTGCCACATGATTTCGGTTTACTTTGACAAACGAAAAACGCCTAAAATGCTACTTAATTCCTGTATTTTTAACGGAAAATGATTGATTCATGGAAATGAAGTCTTTCAGCATCTCTTCCATCGGCGATTCAATTTCCCATAAATTATTCGCCTTTGCATACACAAAGCCAATGTTATCTGGTAAAAACACTCATTAATTCACTTACTTTGACTTGGCATGATAATTGCATGATTAATCATCTATAGGAATTCATTTATATGAATTTCAAAACTATTAAGTTATAAGAAAATGGAGGAATAGAAAAATGAAATATCCTTTATCACCTGATGTTAAACCAGAGTTTTGTACCACGGGATCATTTATGCGCTTACCTTCTACAAGAGAAAATGCCAAATTGGCAGTGGTAGGTATGCCTTTTGATACAGCTGCTTCATTCAGGGTAGGAGCCCGGTTTGCTCCACAGGCGGTCCGCCAAGCATCCATGACGTTGTTTCCTTATCATCCCATTCACAAGGTATTTCCGTTTGACGAATGTAATGCCATTGATATTGGGGATGTTTCGGTGATTCCCCATAATATACATCGAAGCTATGAGTTAATTGAAAAGGCTATGTCAGACTTGATGAAAAACGGGATCATTCCAATAGGCATCGGAGGAGATCATTCAGTAACATTGGCTAATCTAAGAGCAGCCGCAAAAATACACGGTCCTGTTGCACTTCTTCATTTTGATTCACATACTGATACCTGGGATACTTACTACGATGAAAAATACTGGCATGGTTCCCCGTTTATCCGTGCATATGAGGAAGGCTTGCTCCAAACGGATAAAGTTTTCCAGATTGGCATCAGAGGTACGCTCAATCATCCAGGAGATATAGATTCAAGTACAGATCTAGGCTACAATGTGATAACTACGCCCGAGCTGAAGAAAAGAGGAATTGAAGATGTCGTGAAGGAAGTCAGGAAAGCCATTGGGGATACACCATGTTTCTTGACCTTTGATATTGATTTTGTTGATCCGTCCTGCGCTCCTGGAACTGGCACATTGGAGGTCGGCGGTCTAAATAGCTTTGAAACCCTAGAGATGATACGCTCTCTGCAAGGATTCAACTTTATTGGGTTCGACCTGGTGGAAGTCCTCCCGCCGTATGATCCAACACAAATTACTACACTATTGGCAGCCACCATCATTCATGACTTTGCCAGTTTAGTAGCCTTACAACTAAAAGAAGAACAAAAAAAGGAGAATTCAACCGAAAAAAGCTTATAGGAGCAAACAGTAACTATGAAAGAAGGACATCATTTCAGGTCGATACTGTTACCGTTCAAAAGGCATCTGCTTTTAGTGAAAGCAGATGCCTTTTTTCTATGTAATCTTTTCTCTTGTCCTGCTATTTCCACTATAAATCATTTTCATATAAACTGATGAACAAGTTCGAGCTTCTATCGGTGTGGGAAAATAAAAAACACATCCCATCAGAAAAAATGGGATGTGTCATCATTTTATTCGTCCGATTCTGCCCCAGGACGATTGTATTGTGTTGGCAGCGTGTCCCAAAAGCTTGCATCAGCAGTTTCAATTGAATCATCGGCAATAGCCCTGACAGCTGCATCCAAAGTGGTTACCGTTTGCTTTATTAGATAGCCATTACTTTTTTGTCCAAGCGCTACTGACTCGACATTGTGGTCCGACATACCTCGCATCTCAAAGAGCAGTGTAGCAATATCATAACGAACGGCTGCACCATTACGGCCTATATTTACTCCAGAACCGCCATCATACCTACCAATATGCCCCCAACCAGTTGGTTCAATGGAGTTATATACAACAGCACCCAGTTTTTTTGACGCTTCTAACACTTCAGGCTTTACGTTTGCGTTTGTAGGATAAAGAATTGAACCTGAAACAAGTTCACCGTCCGTTTCACTTAGCGTCCCTTGATGATGTAAATCTATCATATAATCTATATCGTATTTCGCAAATACATTTTCGTGTAAAGCCTTTACCTCTACTTGCATGGAATCAGTTTTTTTATCATGCTCACGGTTCAAGTCGATCCCATTTGCATTTGCCCGTGTTAGATGCCGATCACCTTTTGCTAAATAGTCATCAAGAGGGAAATTAACATCTCCCATGGCCCCATCTGCATTTAACATGGGTATGATCAGGATATTAACATTTTCCAATAAACCTTTAGTCTTATCCGTGCCTAGATGTTTAATGAATTCGAGTGCACCCTCAGTAGTCAGTTGTTCATTTCCATGCTGTTGAGTTAAAAATAGTATAGTAGGATTTTCAGGATTTGACATGTACTTCGCTAGGTAAATATCCCTCCCTTTTACCGTTTGCCCGATTACTTCCAGTGCCAGCTTTTCTTGTTTAGCATCCTGTGTTTCAAGATAGCTTACCAAGCTTTCATATGTATGAAGATTTGAAGTTGTCACTTGACCATTTCCAGCACTGGGGCCATTTCCAACCGCTCCGACTGGTAGCGCAACAGCTGTTACTGCGCTTAACGTCATTAAACTAGATAATGAAACTGATAGAACTTTCTTTTTAAAATTCAATAAAAACCCTCCTTATCAAATATAATAACCATAAAAATAACTATTAATAATATTCTGACATTTTTACTACTTTATGTTAATAGTGAAAAATAACTATGTTTCCAAATAGTTTTCTTCTACACAATATAACTTGAAAGGAATTACTTCTACAAAGGCGGTATTCCAAATAAACATTTTCTGTTCCCGATGAAGAAAAACCAGGCGGGTACCCGTCTGGTTACTTCAATCTATACTGGAAGTTGATAAAAGTATCCAATTTTCATTATTGCCTGCCCTCCGTCAGTGGAATTGATTCGTATTGTTCCGGATTGATTTTATATACAGAACCATCAGTAACTCCATCAATTATCCCATATAACCCTCTTTCCACTGCTTTAATAAGCATGCCTTTTTTCTTTTGGCCAAAGGACTGTGTTTGGCCTCTAACTTCAAAGAGTACTGTCCCACTTCCGTTTAAAGCAAAGGCTCCTAAAGCCGTTCCAGGAAGGTTTTGGTTTTGCGGATATAAGGATATATTTCCATATGGAGAATTACCTTGTTCTTTCATGGCATTATATACCGCTACATTCAATTGTCTCGAAAAATCATAATTATAATTTTTTGCATATTTGGCATACTCTTGTCCCGAAGCCGTGCTTGGATCAGGAACAAATTGGGCGGAAAGCGAGTATGTGACTATATCATCCGTTCCATCAACTTCATAATAGGGAGCTTGGTGGTGCAAGTCCACAAAAATCTCCACCTTTCCGTATTGCTTCAGTAGAGACTTGTAAACATCACGTGTTGTTTGTGATTCAGGTGTTATGAACCAACCAGGGGCGGATGATTTTCCAGGGAAGTCTTTAAATTGAGGAATATAATTTAAATCAGGATTAAAGTCACGATTGACATCGAAACCAGGTTTGGACTCATAATCGAATGATTCATTTTTGTATGTATAATAGTTCCATGATGGATTAGCTCCTGCTAACTGCGGAAACTGTTCCACGGCCTCTGCCCAGGTCATATCATTTCCACGACGGTTCAATTCAGCAGCATCCGGATTCATTTTAGGCAAAGCGACAAGGGTAATTTCTTTACGAATTTTCTCCGCTTCAGGAGAATTGGTCCCCAAAAACTTCAAGATATTCAAGATGGCATCCGTTCCAGTTTTCTCATTTCCATGGATCTCACTTTGAATGAAAACGACTTTGTCGCCTGTTCCCACGGTTGCTTTATAGATTTCTCTATTTCTATTGGAATATCCAGCTACATCCACTTTTACTTTACCTTGGCTATCACTCGCAATTTGTTCTAGCTTTTTCCCTAGTTCAGCATGATCTGTAAAACCTGAAACCGAATAAGCTTGTTGAATGGGTGTCCCCGGGGATGTTTCATTAGCTGCAAATGTTGGTACCGCAAAACTTGCCGATAAAACAGCAACTCCTAGAGTTGAAACAATTTTCCTGGTTTTCATATTACAACAATCACTCCCTTAAAATTAACTTTCTATCTCATTATACAAAATGGAAAAGTAGAAATATGTTGGAATTTGATGTCGTATTATGGCTTTTTTGATTCGGGAACCTGCTTTAAACATTGAAGTATTGTCCATTTTCTTACAAGGGTTTTTGGACGGACTAAAATCACACATTTTGTTCTGTTTTCTTTCCAAGACGAACTGACTAAATCGTCCTTACCACCTTTCTCTATATCCCTCCTCCTTTTCCTCTGTACAGATTTTATCTATGAAGAAGGAAGGTTTTCCAAATTGCCAAGTAACTATAGGATTTCTGCTACGTCATTATTCAGAATCGTGATTATATGCTATTTGAAAAAAATGCCGATTTTCCCATACAAAAAGATTCGCGACATGTGTATCACGGATAGTTCCCGGAAGTCCTTAAACATGTAAAAAAGTCGTCAAGTTGCAGCGAATCCTGTCTCTTTTGTGATTAATTCCGTCAGCCGCTCTAGATGCATCAACCACTTGAACATCAAATGTGATGCAAGCTACCCTTTCTTTTTCTTAATTTTCCCAACCAATAATAATAACAAAGGCAGGATAAAACAAATCGTTAAGGAAAAAGGTGTCCAAGCTGTAGCCATAAAGTTCTGATAATGCACTATATCGGGATGCGAAAAGATGGTAAAAGTGAGAATTAAAAAAGCTAATGGGAAAAGAAGAATTTTGTAATTTTGCATACCTAGCAATTGAGCTAGTCCTAAGGCGAGTCCATAAAAGCAAATGGTCAACTTAAAATACTCTGTAAATACCCAAATGAATGCCACAATGATCTCGACCCTTTCAAAAAATTCACCAATGCTTATCCTCATCCCCAGTTTATAAGAAGGATAGGTTAATCTTGCTGTATTAGAAGCATCCAATACGAGGATACTGAAAGTAATCACTAAGAAAAGAACGCCGCCGCCTAATAAAGTCCCTAAATAAAAGTTTTTCTTCATTTCAGCCTTTTCCGTTACATTTGGAGTGATCATTAAAAAGAAAACAAGCTGAACATAAGGCAGTGCTAAAGAGTGATAGGATCCCTTCATTATCGGTATCATGCCTTCTTCAAATATAGGTTGCATATTTTCGAATTTGATATCCGGAATAAGAAATCCGAATAATATGAAAAGCAGCAGTACAAGCCAAGGAAAAAAGATTAATGCAGTTCGGCAGATGACTTCCAATCCTAGCCGTGCACCAAATAAGCTTGTTAATATAAACAAGATCATAATCATTTCCATAGGTGTATCAACCAGAACCTGTGTCGAAAAGAAATTCCCAATTTCACTAAGTAATGCAGAAGAAAGGTAATATATATAAAATAGGAATAGCAGGGCCGAGATTTTCCCGATCCATTTCCCTAATATTTTTTCATTAACTTCAATATAAGTCATGGATGGGTAAAGTGAGGAGAGCCGGGTAAATAAGAAAACGAAGCATAAACCGACGAGAGTAGCTATAATATAGGCAATCCAGCCATCCTGTTTTGCTAATGAGACAAGTACGGAAGGTAAAGTAAGTATCGCTCCTCCTATGGTGAATATGATGACTAATATAAGAAATTCACCAGAGCTGATTTTTCCTTTTTCGAGCATATTCGATACCTCCCTAGGATAAAATGCGATCCATGAAATGAGCGAGTGGACTATATATTTTCGTTATCCAGTCTATGGGAGTGGGAATGGTAATATCCTTGATAATTAAAATACTCAACGTCATGCCAACTAAAAGCAATAAATTAAAAATGATAATTTCCTTCCAGCACTTCTTTTTAATGAGAGGAGGCATTTCGAAAAATGAAATAATAACTCCAGTACATACTGTTCCGATAATTGCCCACATTGATCTTTACTCCTCGATTTCTTTTTGAAAGGATTCTGATATCGTCCCTAAATTGCGAATCTTTGCTTTAACGGTTACATTCACGTCCAAATTTGCGAATTCCTGTTCCCAATTTCCTTCTAAACGTTTCCATGCTTTAGGATCAGTTCTATGAATTTCTTCACCAAAACCAAAGATGTCACTTTGATACTTCTCTTGAAGCGTTTTTATCGCCCCTTCTATTTTAGCTTCAATCGTTTTTTCATACCTTTTATTCAATTCTTCGATTTTTTCGGGTTTAGTTAAGTCAATTGTGCATTCTACTTCACCTATACCCCCTTCTGACGTGACATTTATATCAATTTTTGGATTTCCTTTTTCCATTTTCCCCTTGATTTTCGTTTTTGAACTAGTCGTGTTGACCGAAATTTGCTCCCCTTCACATGGAATATTCTCCACAGTGGACTTAACATGATCTGTAATGTAACTAACACCTTTACTGTCGCTTCTGTTTAACCAACCTACAAGTTTATCCTTCTTGAATACTCCAATATAATCCAATCGCAAGCCGGATTTCGGGGAGATATTTTGTGCATTCGTAACATTGCTTCCTGATTCGGGATCACCATAAACGTAAATCCCCGTTAGCATGGCCTCACTGCCTTTGCTGACGATACTGCTGACCAGCTCATCCAAAGTGACCGTCCTTGTCGGCGCCCATCCTTTCTCTGAATTTTCCAAGGAGTCATAAACTTTATTTGCCGGAATTTTTTCAAGAGCCGTTTGCACATTAAGCGTATCATAAGCAGTTGAACCCTTCGCAACTGTCATATAGAAATCGGAACGCAACTCCTTTTGCCGGGAAAGGACATCCAGAGTTTTTGCAATTCCTTCCCTGGCCATTTCCTCACCAAAGACAACTTCACGAAGATGTGCTACATATAACCTCCTTGGTATATCAGTTGATAGGCTTCTTATTGCTTCATAAATGGTTGCACCGCTTTTCCTGAAGGTTACAACTTCCGTGCGACCAGACTTGGCATCACCTGCCAGCTCGCTCGAATTCAGAACTTGGACGGATACAAGATAACCATCTTCTGTTTTATCAATTCCCATGGCAGTAACGATGGCAAGTTCATTCAACTCAATGCTGCTCCAACAGCCGGATAAACAAATCATAGATAACATTAAAAATACCTTCAGCATTTTTTTCATCGTAAACCCTCATTATCTCATCATTTTATCTAGGTGGTTTTGGAGGACTGACATCTCCTCTGTCTGTATTGTTTTTACCGATCAAACGAGGCCGCTTTAATAATGACCAATGTGGCAATCGGATGATATTGTCTTTTTGATCTTGTAAAATGAATGGTGCATTTGGAGCTAAATATGGTAAACCAAAGGATCGCAAGCTATTTAAATGTAGGACCATCACGATCAGCCCCAAAATGATCCCGTATAATCCAAATGTAGCGGCAAGGATCATAAACAAGAAGCGAAGCATCCGAAAAGCCATGGCCATACTATTGGATGGGAACACAAAGCTGCAGATGGCTGTTAAGGACACGATGATAACCATTGTTGCTGAAACGAACCCTGCTTCGACAGCAGCCTGCCCAATAACTAATGCACCTACGATGGAAATGGATGAACCGATTGCCCTAGGCATCCTCACACCTGCCTCACGCAAGATTTCAAACACGACCTCCATTAGCACCGCCTCTACAAAAGCTGGAAAAGGAACACCCTCTCGTTGTGAGGCTAGACTTATGAGTAAAGGAGTAGGTAGCATTTCTTGATGAAAGGTTGAAACAGCTATATATAGTGACGGTGTAAGCAAAGCAAGGAAAAAGGATAAATACCGTAATACTCGAATTAATGTTGCAATGTCTGCCCTTTGATAATAGTCTTCACTGGACTGAAAAAAATGCACCATAAGTGCTGGAACGATAAGGACAAACGGCGTTCCGTCAACTAGTATCGCAATCCTTCCTTCTAAAATGGCAGCGGCTACAGCATCAGGACGTTCCGTATTATAAACGGTTGGAAATGGAGTATATACTTCATCCTGAATAAGCTCTTCAATGTAACCACTCTCAAGAATCGCATCTATATTGATTCGATTTATCCGGCTTTGCAATTCTGAAACCGTTTTATCATTGGCAACACCTTTTAGATACATAATCGCAACGTCTGTTTGCGTTTTTTCTCCAATCTGTTTTGTTTCAAGCCATAGGTTAGGATCTTTTATTCTACGTCGTATTAAAGCAGTATTCGTTCGCAGTGTTTCAGTGAAACCATCCTTTGGTCCTCTTACTACTGTTTGGGAGGAAGGTTCCTGAACTCCGCGATCGGCCCAATCTCTTGATCCGAGTGCCATTCCTTTTGGGGTACCGTCCATCAATAACATCGTGTCTCCCGATAAAACATGGTTAAAAAGTTTTTGAAAATCAGTTATTTCCACTATTCCACCTACAGGAAGAGTATGTGATTTTATCATTTCAAAACAGTCAGATGGATTAAGGACCGCTACGTTCAAGTCCGAGTTCCGAATTTCAACCATCAAAGTGTTGAGGATGAAATCTTGGATGGAAGCTGAATCCGTTAATCCATCTGTGTAAACAATGCCTAATTTAATTTCCCCATTTTCACCTGCTTGAAAATCCCTTATAACTATGTCTGAACTATTTCCTAACGTTTTTTTAATATGGTCTAAATTATATTGAAGATCAGAAGATATAAGTTTTGTTTGATGATTCTTTGTGTCTTTACTTCGGTTTTGGGCTTGAACTGGATTTTGATTTTTAGTTTTGCTGGAGTTTGGATTTGCGCTTTCATTTAGGTCTTCTTGTTGTTTTTTATCTTTCACTGATTGTTTATCTTCAATTAACTTCCTTAATGGGATAGGAACTCGAGATTTCAATGCTAACCCCCTCATAGCCAAAAGCCTGTTAAAATTATGTTTTCACCTTGGCTACAATTATATCCATCTAAGTAAAATAAATTGCAATCAATAAAGAGCTAAACCATTGGAGACAGGATAACTTTATCAAAATTTTACTTTTTTCTTCAACAAACACGCCCTATTCTTGAAGCTTGATGATTTAATTAAAGGTTGTTGAAGGAGGCTCGGATATTAACCATTCTGAAAAGCAAATATCTCTTTTAGAGTCAGATCAGCAGGTATAAATAGACATTAAATAAGGATTTTCTTTGACAACATCCGATGTAGGCATTTTCCGCTGAAAATACAGATTGTATTTGTAGCTATAAGTGAAAGCGATTTCCTGAAGTGTTATGATTGATGACTGAGAAGATGAGGAATGTAAGATTGCTAACCCGTTCGTTGAAAGAAACTGATTATATTGGTTACGTAATGGAAAAGCTGAAACTACCCATATTTCTTTATTAGAGGGTGGGGCGGATGCCACGGAGAGACATCAATTTGCAAGTTATGTTTTAGGAAGAAAATAAATGCGGGTGACTTTTTGCAACGGATAAGCAATGATTGCTTTTTTTTTGGTTCATTACTATGTATTTCAAACTAACAATTTATTTTTATGCATGGGTTTTAAGCCTTTCCCACGTGTTTAAACTATATGACTATCGTTTTCTAACTTATCCTCTGGGAATGATCACTATGGTTTTATCTCTAGTGATAAATGAAAATATAGTCGAATCAAATAAACAAGCTGAATTATGGACTTCTTACTCTCTGTCTTTTGGACATTTTTTCCTTTTTGTTGTTGGTAGTTTGTAAAATAAATTCCAAGGATGAGAAAAACGGTTTATAAGATGATTTTGATGAATAGCTGATTTTCTATATTTTCGGAAAGAATACCGATCCTTCAATAGATTGCCTTCTTTCATGAGCTATGGCAAGAATAATCCACCTTAAGACTTTTCTTTTCACTTAAGGTAATTTGGTATGTTAATTGTCTTTTATTAATCTCCAACTTACTTGCCTCTGGCGACAGTTGCCTCATCCAATCGTTTATGGGCATCCTGAAGCACAATCTCCATTAAATTTATTGGAAGTTTGTTTAAAAGTAACCTATGAGTAAATGCATAGATTGCCAATATTCGCATAATCTAAGCAACGACTTCAATTTTTTTTGTAGGACTAAAGTGGCAGAATGTTGGAGGGTTTAGGAACACAAAAAGATAAATGAAGAAAAACTCTGCAGACCTCTACAGAGTTTGTATAAGCTTTCAACTAATTTTTGGATGGCAGGGCACCCTTCCCTTTGAAGCATAGAATTTTTTTCCTTTAACTTGTTCAGATGTATGTTTCATCCCAAGTTTATTAATACCTGGTTTTTCCACCCTTAACTTCATAATTGTTTTGTCCCATTTTTCCCCACACTCTAAAAGTCGTAAAATATCATTGCTGATACATATGTACGAAAAAAAGGCTACACCCAATAGGTACCATCCCCATCCTAAAAAACTTGTACATTATGGCGTCAATACGCCAAATTCAAGACTCTAATGTAATATATTCAGCTCCATGTTCTTTTGCCCAGTTATGTATATAACTGAGCAGACTATATCCAAGGCCACTAGGACGATGATTTACATCAGTAACCAAATCTTGCACATAAACGTAGCGTTCATTATATGAATCTTCACGCCAGCTGACACCTGCTAATGCTACGATGCTTGTATCATGATATAAGGCAAATAACTGATTACCCTCCTTACGCATATCATTTAATAATTCTAGATATTCCTTTAAAGTCAAATCAGTACGTAACTGACTCAATATAGGATAAGCCTGTAAGAATTGATGTTCAACAGTTAACTCTACTATATTTTCCACTGGTATTTTCATACTAATATTCTCCTAACTTTTTTAAGTTTAATTGCTTCGCCTTCCCTTTGTGAATCCGGATTAATTTTCTGACATATAAACCTATCCAATATGCTTGATAACCTTAAATGTTTTTCAATAAATGGGTGTCTAACAGTTTCCTATCTCTTCCTTTCTCCTATATATTCGATATACCAACAAATTATATGCAAGAATCGTGCCATTCCAAAGGAAATATACAACTTATAACATAGTGCAATTAATATGCTTAAAAAATCATTCCTAACATTTGCACCAAACTCTAATCTACTTGCAAAGGATTTTGTTGTACCTTTTCCTTAATTGACGAAACAAGGCAGATTAATCAGAAAATCTCACCAAATATACATCGTCTAGAAAAGTCGTACTATGAGGATTATGAAAAATTAGGGGTCAGTTAAAACAATATTCAGTTCCTAAAACATTAAGGTCCGGGACTAAGAAATTAGGGTATGATTTATCTACTTTAAGGAGGTTTTCTATCATGAAAAAAAACAATCAACAGCGAAAAATGGAGTGTCATTAAAAAGAAAACATGTATCGGAGTGCTACACTTCTTTCAAATGAAGGTTGTTTATTTTCGATTTTGGTTCTGGAATAAGAATAATATAAAAAACAGCACTAAAAAATTTGTAATGGCATTTCATTGTTTTTCTTTTAAAGCGATTTCGCGATATATTTTTATACCTATACCCATGCAACCGGTTCTAATGAATATCTTAGAATTTTGAGGAAAAAGCCAGAAAAATTGAGGACCGAATGAAACGGGGATGGATTGTTGGAGAAAGGCATTAATTTCTGTATGAATAACTTTAACATGAATAGCCAAAAATAAGGAGTATTAAGAAGGAACTAACAAAAAGGTGAATAATAATGCCTGGTAGTTTCAAAATTTCATCACATCAATTGATGATTTTAATCCTTTTATATTCGGTAGGAACGGTGATTTTACATACTCCTTCTCCTTTAGCTAGTTTTGCAAAGCAGGATGCGTGGCTTGCTGCATTATTTGGGACGGGAATCGCATTGATTTTTGTATGGTTCTACATCAGGGTTAGAAATTTATATCCTGATCTCGCTTTAGATCAAATAAAGGAAAAGGTTTTCGGTAAGTTAGTCGGAAAGATGATCAATCTCACATTTTTTTGTCTTTTTCCACTGTTGCCTAGACTACTTATTATGTGGGGAATTTCTTAATGCGGATTGAAGCTATAATTGCTACGATTTGGATCTTTACAACCTATACCAGGACGGTGATGTATTTTTATGTATCGGTTGTTGTATTTTCAAACATATTCAATATAAAAGATTTTCGTCCATTTACTACAGCTTTAGGGATGATAATGGTTTTTTATTCATTGATTGTTTTTCCGACGGTCCCATCATCCGGGGAATTCAATAAAAATATATGGTTATTCTATGCATCGCGCTTTTGGTCTGGTCATGCCTTTATTATTGTTTATCACCGCTAAATTTAAAATCATCATTAAAAAGCACCATGGTAGCCAACAATGATACTACTACTGTGAGTTGGATAATTTAAAAAAGAACATCATAAAAATACCCCGAAAATTCAATTTTCCGGGTTGCATCTGACTGAATTGGATATGACCGTAATGAATATTTACGAATGAGGTGAGTATATTGAAACATAAAATAATCATTATTTTTAGTCTGGTTTTTATAGCATTCATGACTGGTTTACTCATCTTTTACCTCATAAAAGATGATTCTTCCCGATGGATGGTAGCTCTTGGGGGAATATTGGTAAGTGCCTTGCCCATTTCATTACTGTTTGTAAAAAATAATCCCTTTAACATTCCAATCATAATCGGTTATTATGTTTTTGTTTTCTGTACGACATTTTTAGGATCTATCGCAAATTTTTATGTTGATTTTAAATGGTGGGACTCTAGCCTTCACTTCTACAAAGGTATTTTCGTGGGTTTTGTTGGGATTGCTCTTTATAAACTGTACATCCCTCAAAAAGCGAGAAAGGATGTTTCAAGGTGGGTCATCTTTCTTTTTGTTCTTTCACTTTCAGTCATTGCCACTGTTCTTTGGGAAATATATGAGTTCGCAGGAGATCTCACTTTTACTCATACCATGCAGCGAGGCGGTAATAAAGATACCATGTACGATATACTTTTCGGTCTTGCCGGCGGCCTGCTTATTTCCATTTATTCTAGTGTACAAAAATTAAAATTATAATGATTTGTTGAGGTAATCATATGAATCGTAAGCTAGTTATTTCATTAAGTTTAGTGTATGTACTTTTCATGGCAGCTTTATCTATTTTTTACTATACAGCCGATGAAACTTTCAAATCACTGGTTTCGATAGGCGGTGTGGTATGTGGGGCTATTCCCCTTTTATTGGCCCTTTTTACCAAGCTTCAATTCAATCTGCCAATTATCATTTCCTATTTAATCTTCTTATTCGGTTCACAATTTTTAGGATCTATTTTAGGTTGGTATGGACTGGGGTGGTGGGACACATTCTTACATTTACTTAGCGGTTCCCTTCTTGCTTTTACGGGAATTGCTTTATATGAACGATTGGTATACAGAGATGCAGGCAAAGAGATATCCCCTTGGTTTGTCTTTTTGTTTACCCTCTCTTTCTCAGCACTTGGTGGTGTCATATGGGAGATCTACGAATTTAGTTCTGATCAATTATTCGGAATGACACTACAAGGCGGAGGAAATAAAGATACAATGATAGATTTAATCGCGGATACTATTGGAGGACTTATCATTGCAGTGTGGGCCGGAGTGCGGACAAGGATTAAGGTCAAGAAAACATGAAAAAACGCTTGGTTTAATCACAGCAAACCATATGTAATATTGAATTGCTGCATTAGTTGATTTTAGAAATCCATCCCTTTCCGCCGACTGTCTGCCAAGCCTCCTTGACGCAAACGTCTCCGGGGTCTCGGCTAACCAGTTATTCGCCAGGAGTGTCGCAAATTTCTTCAATCTAGTGAGGGAACAGTAAAAAACCATAGGATTCAGGATGAACCATACCCCTTTTGCCGACAAACTGAAACGACCATCTTATCGATGGTCGTTTTTATGTTCATTTAAATATGATGGAAATTATTTTTTCCGTCGTCATCGCACTATCTACCACATATGTTCCAGGACGCAACCCGTTGGCCTTGCCTTTCTTTTCAACCGCGTCAGAAAACTCATAGGCATTTTTAATGACTTTAGCCTTTTGTAGGTTTTTACCCACATCGATGCTTGTCGAGCCTTTAGACACAGTAAGAACAGTACGGTATATGATTTTTTCCGTTGGTTCTTTTACTGTTTCTTTTTCAGCCTCCGCTTTATCTTTAACCGACTGTGCTTCAGCAATCTGATCTTCCCATTCTTTTTCGGAATGTATGACATACCCTTCTGAAGCCAGAGACTCTTTCATTTCATCTTCTGATGGTTTCTCTGATGTGCCGGTCGCTTCACCTGGACCAAAGAAGTACACTGCACCGCATAAGCCTGCTGCAACAACAAGGCCTCCGGCAAAGCTTCGCATTGATTTAGATGTCATTGGCCACATTTCTCCTTTCATTCTTCGTTTTTATGTAAGGAGTAAGCATGCGTTCAATTTCATCTTCCGGCTGTTTTGTCTTTAATGCAATGCTTTCAAATGAATAGCCTCGCTTATGTAGGTCGAGTACTTCGCGCAACAATTTCCGTTCTTCCGAAGACATTGCTAGAATGCCTGCCTCTTGCACCGTAATTTCAGCATCTATCTCGATGTTCCTGATTTTTTCCTGTAGTACATTCATTTCATCCCCAAAAGTGATAGCAAGCTGTTCCAATTGACTGTCCACTTTTGCAGAATCCTTTTTAATAAACGATAAAATGAACAGTAATACTGCTACAGCAAACAAAATGATCAGAGCCCATTCCATCATTCTATGTCCCTCCTTAATCTTTGAATCTAATATCTTGCTTTCTAATTATATATGGATTTGTTCCAAAACTCGATTTAAAAGTACTAAATACCACAATAGTCACGTATTTATAACAAAAAAAGGCGCAGGGTCGCCATCCATAACGATTACTAATGATAAAACGAATAATATAGCTTCCATTTGAGGACCATTTTACCATAATCCATTCATCATTTATACCATTGTTAGTATATTAAGGCAAATGATCTTTATTTGTCCCCCTCCTCATACTGCAAGAACGCTGTCTATCTGGGATAGTTCAACACATATAACTGGGCATACCATTCATCACCCACATGCCTCACTGCGTTTACTTTTCCCTTAAAAAAGTCCAAGGGGTATATTAAATGACAAACACGTTTCCAAACGATAAGATATATATTATTTATTTTGATATTCATTGTTTCCTCCTTAGTATCTTGCATCACCCAATAAATGGCACTGAAAAATCGTACCTATTCAATGAAACAGGAAATGGAACCTAATACCGGGTTTCATGCAAGCCGAAATCGAACAACTTCAATCAAAATTGTCCCCCTTGTTGAAGAAAAATATGAAATACGGTTTTTTTTCGACGGTAATGATTGGCTTTTCCATCATTAATCTTTTTTTTCTTTTATTTAAGAACGAATCTTTACCCATCTCGAAAATCGCACTTGGAATTTATGCATTGGTGGGAGCTGTAGGATTTGCCTTATTAAAAGAAAACAAACACAACCAAAGAGAAATAGTGAAAATGAGTCAAAAATATATGTTGGAGAGAATAAAAAAATGCAGCTATTTAACGGATTCCAGAAAAAGTAACTACTTTAAAAGAGTAAATGAGCATCCGCTTACTGCCATGAATGTTTTTTTTGAGTTTCTTGCTGAGGAACAACAATGGAAGAACAAATCCTCACACCCGGAATAAATAAAAGGATGTTCGCAAATTTCATAACTTTATCGGTCGTTCAAATAAGGCAAAAAAGTCATCACTAAAAAACAACTTAACCAGTATGCTCCGGTAAACTACCGAATCACACTGGTTGGTTGCTTAGGCTATTAAATTTATACATTCTCTATGAACGTTTCTTTTTTTAATGTATTCCTATTGGCAGCTCAGTGGTTAGGCCTGGAGGTTATTATCAATAAGTTCATGGAAATAGACTGCTGCATGTTCAGTTGGAGAAAAGATACCATTTGTAAATGCCTCGGAACTCAATCCTATTTGCAATTTTTCCACCAGTTCAAAATCTTCCTGCCGTACTTGGTCAACAAATTTAAAATATTCTTCTTTTTCCTTGGTTGTTTTTTCATTGAGTGAGTAATCACGATAAATGCCTAACGACGTCACAGCATCAACAGGAATTACTTGAATGGTATTCACATTCCCGTCCCCTGGATAAACGTTAATCATCATATTTGGCCAAACCCAATAAAAACGTGCTTGGTCACCTTCACCATTCTTGCTTGCTGTCATATATTGATAGGTGAATTTTTCGTGTGTCGTTGTACAAAAGTTTGATAAATCAAAAGATTTTGCAAAGCCAGGATGAGCAATGGAACAATGATCACATTCAAGGTAATTGTCAACAACAGCTTTCCAATTAGCTTTAACTACACGGCGGGTTTCCCTAACTAGTTTCAGTGAATCAAAGAAGGGATACTCTTTCATTTCCTCTAAAAATTCCTGATACGCTTCTGCCATAGAAGGTGCATTTTTGTCTAGATTGACAAAAATCATAGCATTCTGAACTTCTAAGCGTATGGATTTCATACAGCTGTGTACTCCCAGTTCATTCGTTTTAAAATTAGGAGCTCTATATACACTTCCATCTAATTGGAATGTCCATCCATGGTATCCGCATTGTAAAATTTTTTTATTTCCTTTATCGGAGTTTTCTACTTTCATTCCGCGATGAGGGCAAATATTGTAAAAGGCACGCAGTTCACCATCGGTACCGTGAGAAACGATGATAGGCTCTCCAGCGATATCTAATGTCATGAAATCGCCTGCTTTTTCAACTTGGCTTGCATGCCCAGCTAATATCCAACTCTTTCTGAAAATTTTTTTACTTTCTTCATTGAATACCTCTGGATCTATATACCGTGAATAAGGGAGTGTAGGGCTGAACTGTACATTTTCTTTAGTAGACATATAAAATACCTCCTGATTATTATCTAATTAAAAGTTTTAAAATCGCATAGAACAATTTTTATTTCTAGTTATACCCGATCCATATAGACTGTCTTGATTTCTGTATAAAATTCAACGGCACTCTTCCCTTGTTCACGGCTCCCTGCACTTGAATTTTTACATCCGCCAAATGGCATTTGCGGTTCGGTTCCCGCTGTTTCAGAATTGACATGGACAAGTCCCACTTCGACATCTTCAATAAACCGTTGAGCCAAGGTTAAATTATTCGTACAAATTGCTGCGCTCAAGCCATACTCTGTATCATTCGCCATCTTAACTGCTTCCTCATAATTTCCAGCCTTAAAAAGAGCGATGATTGGTCCAAAGATTTCTTCCCGTGCAATGCGGGCATGTTGAGGAACATTTTCAAAGATAGCCGGTCGGACATAAAAACCGTTCGCCAATTCCTCTTCTGTCGGAACCTCTCCTCCACACAAAAGATTTGCTTCTGATTTCCCAACATCAATCATTTCAAGCACGCCATCGCGTTGTGATCTAGATACAGCGGGACCGATATATGTTTCTTCGTTAAGCGGGTCGCCCACTTTTAATTCTTTCGTCCGAGCCACCAGAAGTTCCCGGAATCCTTCATAAATTCCTTCTTCCACAATCACCCGGCTAGTGGCTGTGCATTTTTGCCCTGTGGATTTAAAAGCTCCGCCTATGGCTATTTCCACTGCTTTTTCAAGATCAGCATCAGCGAGAACGACAAGCGGGTTTTTCCCTCCCATTTCCACTTGCACTTTCTTTCCATGTTCAATCGCTTGTTTTTGAATTTGCTGACCTACTTGATTCGAGCCGGTAAAAGAAATAGCCTTCACATCAGGATGTTCCACTAATGCAGCACCAATGACGGAACCCCTTCCGAATACACAATTAATGACACCAGGCGGAAGACCCGCTTCATCAAATGCTTTTATCACATGATAGACCGACTTAGGTGTAAGATCAGCCGGTTTAATCACGACTGTATTCCCGTAAATCAGGGCCGGCGCCAATTTCCATACAGGGATGGCGATAGGAAAGTTCCATGGTGTAATCAACCCCACCGGACCGAGCGGGGTACGGGTAGTGTATAAAAATGTATTGGCATTAGCTGAAGGAATTACTTCCCCGAGTGGCTGCCGAGCTTCAGCAGCATAATATTCAAGTATGCTGGCAGCACGATTGGCTTCCCCCATCCCTTCCAAGAATGTTTTCCCTTCTTCCTTTATCAAATCTTGACCTACTTCCTGCACATTCTTTTTCAAAATATCAGCTGCTTTCAGCAAATATGAAGCCCGTTGCTGAAACGACAGTTTTTTCCATTTGGAAAAAGATTTTTTTGCGGCTGCCACTGCATCATGTAAATCAGCCGCCGCACTAGATGGAAATTCCCCTAAATTTTCACCATTATGGGGACTAAGATTTTCCTTATACTCCCCTGTAGTGGGTTTTTTCCATTTTCCATTAATATAATTTAAGTAACGCATAATATTTCCTCCGTATTCTATTTTTCTACTTTTAAATTCAACGATTCCTGCTTACTTGACCGTTTTCTTTTGTCGGGCATATTAAGAATAATCCCTATTGAACAAAATCATTGGACTGTTCATTTGTTAAGGCTGGCACCTCCACTTTCCTTCTCGCATATCTGAAATAGTAAAATATATAGCAAGCAATGACGAAACCTAATCCCCAATACAACGAGGTTCGCTGTGTCGGATCATAAGCGGTGAACACGAAAATACCTAGACACATAAGGATGCAAAGAATCGGGGCAAGCGGGAAAAAAGGTACTCTAAACTTCAGATTTTCAACCTTTCCGCCTGCTTTGATATACTGCTTACGGAATCTGTACTGAGCGAACGCAATAGCCATCCAAGTAAGCACCCCTCCAACCCCGCTTATGGAAAGCAGCACAACGAATAACGTTTCTTCCGCTACTACACTAGTAAGTAGCGACAGCAAGGCAAAGACCATGGTGACGAGTAAGGCATTCATAGGTACACCGCGCCGATTGAGCTTTCCAAATGAAGAATGCGCCATACCGTTTTGAGAAAGGGAGAAAAGGATCCTGGTACAAGCAAAGAGACCCGTGTTCCCTACAGAGAGGACCGCCGTCAAAATTACGAAATTCATAATGTCTGCTGCATAAGGAATGCCTACCATTTCAAACACGGTAACAAATGGGCTTTCCAGCACTCCAACTTCTTGCCAAGGGACGATAGCCGAAAGAACAAAGATTGCTAGTACATAGAAAAGCAGCACACGTATTACGATGTTTCGAATCGCTCTCGGAATGCTTTGTTGCGGGTTTTCCGTCTCTCCTGCTGCAACTCCCATGATTTCCGATCCCTGGAATGCGTATACGACGGTCATCATCGATATAAACACACCCGTGAATCCTGTAGGGAATAGTCCATCACCTATAAAATTGGAAAAGAACGGAGCAGGTTGTGCATCCTCCATATGAATCAATCCAAACATCGCTGCCGCACCGATTAGTATGAATAGAATAACGGCAAGTACTTTAATCCCGGAGAACCAATACTCTGTCTCTGCGAAACTTCTCGTTGTTAAAGCATTTATAGTGAATAAAAGTACCGTAAATATCACACACCATACCCATACTGGTATATCAGGAAACCATCTAGTCATAAGCAAACCGGCCGCTACAAATTCCAAGCCTACGTAAAGAGCCCAGCTCAGCCAGTAAATCCAGCCAATGACAAAACCAGTGGCGGGTCCAATAAATTTCGTTGCATGGACCTGAAAGGAACCGGACACCGGCATCACTACAGATAATTCACCGAGACAAATCATCGCCAAGTACATTAATAATCCACCGACCAAATAGGCAACAATCGCTCCTAAGGGTCCAGCTTCACCGATCGCATATCCTGATCCAAGGAAAAGACCAGTTCCAATCACGCCACCTAAGGAGAGCATGAATAAATGTCTGCTCTTCATTGAACGCGGTAATTCTTTTGGCTGATTTTCATGTTCTGTTTGCATGAATTCCCCCCCGTTTCTGATCGACAAACTGCCCTAAACACACTTATGATTAATACAAGTTAACGAGAGTTCCCCGATAACGCTTCGGAAGGCTCTGCGTATTCTGGCAAGTCGCTGATTGTCGGTTTGAATATTTCATAAGCCACTTCTCTTTGATATTTTTTTTGTTTTTTAGCTTGTGTAAACAAGTGATACGTATTTTTCCTGCATAGTTTTTCGATATCATCAACGACAGCTTGTGGATTTGGTTTAACTAGTCCGAAAATAACCACATCATAAAATCTTATTGCCCCCAGGTTGGCAACGAAATCATTGACAACATCAATTCCTCTCTGTTTTAAGATTTCGTCTCCCTCGGAAGAAACGGGAATGTTTGCCGCTTCCACGATCAAGCCCGCTTTTACGCTTTTTGCATTGGATATGTGGATGACATCCTCCAGTGCGGACGGAATCAAAATGTCGCAATCTATGTCGAGCCATTCCGTGTTTGGCCTTACATCATAATGCGGTTCAAAAAAGGCTTTATCCATTTCGCCGTATATATTCTTATGATCAATAAGCTTTTGGACATCTAATCCTTCTTCACACGTTACCAAAAGAGCTGCATCGGAAATTCCCACAACTTTATAACCTAACTGGGACATTTTCAATGCACAGCTTGCCCCTACACAGCCGAATCCTTGAATGACTACTCTCGCTCCAGCTTTTCCGCTTTTAAATTTCCATGCCTCATCTGCGGAAAATGCTACACCGTAGCCTGTTACGACATCGTTTAAAAACAACCCGTCGATTTTTGTCGTCAACAGTTCATCGAAGTCTTTTATCCCTTGCAGAACATTCGGATTCTGCTTCATTGATTTCGTAAGAGGGATATCAATACCAAATTCATTAAATATTTTGAGAACATCTTCATATTTGGTACCTAAATCACTGCCTAAAGATACCCCGATATCTATATAAGGCATCATCGCAATCAGAAATCTTCTTAACACTGCATATGCGTCTGGCGCTTTATAATCATAGGCAATGCCCGCTTTACAACCGCCAGTCGTCTCAGACTCACAGGCTACATACTTATAAGCCATAGCCTGGGCCAACCTTTCGACCTCTTCTCTTGTAACCGTTGGGTGCATTCTTGTACCGCCGCCTGTGTATCCTTTTACAAAGTTATGGACGACCAGCCAGCCTATAGCATCTGTTTCAGTATCATTCCATTCCACAACCAAATATGGTTTTAACAACTATGAAACCTCCCTTAAATACCTTACTTTTATTGGTTCCTGCTAACTTCCAATGCAACAATACCAAAGCGGTCATGCCGGCAATTAATTGTTTGACACTAGCTTTTCGTGTACTTCCTTCTTGTCTTGGCCTACAGATAGAATCATTGGATTGACTGCAACTTCGATTACAGCCGGCAGCCCAGAAGCAATAGCCCTTTGCAGAGCTGGCGCAAAATCACTATTTTTTTCAACCTTTTCACCATGTGCTCCAAATAAGCGGGCCAATTCGGCAAAATCAGGATTGGACAAGTCAGTTCCAACGACCCGATTTGGAAAATGCCTTTCTTGATGTACACGAATTGTTCCGTAAATATTGTTGTTCACAACAATTGATATGGTCGGAATTTTATACCGTACAGCAGTTTCAATCTCTTGGAGAGTCATCATAAAGCCGCCATCTCCTGAAATAGAAACAACATGTTTGTGAGGCTGCGCCAGCTTTGCCCCAATAGCAGCAGGCAGTCCATATCCCATCGCACCCGACGTTGGCCCTACGTATGTGTTTTCTTGTTCAAAGCGATAATATCTGGATAGCCATCCAAAAAAGTTGCCTGCATCATTTGTAATGATGGTATCCTTCGGCAGACTGACAGCAAGATCATGCATCAATCCGTCCATATCCACGAAATCTTCTGTATAGTCGGCCTTTGGTTCAGAAAATTCCATATATTTATCGTGCAATTCTTTCAAATGATCTTCGCTTGAAGTAAAAGATTCGGATTCTGGCGTTTGCAGTGTTTGTTCCAAGAAGCTCTTGGCATCTGCTTCAATGGCAAGAGAAGGAGCATACACTTTACCAAAAATATCGGGACAAATATCCACATGGATCAGTTTTGTATTTTTAGAAAGCAAGGTGTAATCTTGCGTTCCTACTTGAGAGAATCGTGTTCCTAATGCCAAAACTACATCGGCATCCCGGATTGCATCAAGTAAATATTGCGGTGTCCCAAACCCAAGCCATCCTGCATAGCAAGGATGTGAGTTCGGAAACGCGTCAAATCGACGGAAAGCAGTAACGACAGGGAGTTTCATTGCCTCGACAAACTGTACAAGCAACCTGTTGGCCTTAGCATGAATCACACCTCCGCCAGCAATCAGTACGGGGCGCTCCGCGTTTCGTATCGTATCCATCGCCTGCTTCACAACGTCCTTATGTGGTTGGGGAGGAAGTGAGCGATAAGAAGGATTTATATTCAACTCTGCCTCATCTTCTAACATGTCATGCGGCAAAGCCACTAATACAGGGCCCGGACGCCCCGATCGCGCAATATGGAAAGCCCGTTGCAATAATTCCGGAATTCTTTCCACACGATCGATCTCCACCGTCCATTTACATAAATGACTGAAACAACCCGTTAAATTCACTTCCTGGAATGCTTCCTTTTCTTTAAAAGGGCGTTCGACTTGGCCAATAAGTGCAACCAAAGGGGTTGAATCCTGAGCAGCAGTATGAATGCCGATAGCTAAGTTTGTAGCACCCACTCCACGCGTTGCCATACAAACTCCTACCTCTCCTGAAGCCTTGGCATACCCTTCCGCCATAAAAGAGGCACCTCCTTCATGCCTGGCGGAAATAAGTTCTATTTCATGATGTTGATATAGTGCATCCATTACACTAAGATAACTTTCACCTGGTACACAAAAAGCTTTTTTTACCCCTTCTTTAGCCATTACTTCTACGATTGCTCTTCCTCCACTGACTTTCATAATCAAGCCTCCCGCTTTCAAGTACGTGTTATTGTTCTAGTAATTTATGATTCTATTAATATTGGACTCATTCCCTCTATCATTTAACGAGTTTTTCCATTCCTGAAGCTTGTTTATTATCTTCTTCCTCCCAATTGAAGTTTTTCTTGTAACGGCACTCACTCCCAAAGTTACTGCAATGTTGATGAATTCACATAGATTATTTTCTTCATTTGTTCACCATCCTTATCAACAAATGACAAACTTGAACCATTCAAACCTCATTTTTCTGAAAAAACAGATAATTATAATTGTATTATCACATTGACACCCCTTTAATTAAGGGCTCATTTACAGCCCAATTCGGTTTCGTGCCAGTAAGAACTTGTTCCACTTGCATTGCTGCATGTACAGCCATCCGTGTCGAACCTTCCTTCGTCAATGCCGCATTATGAGGGCTGACAATCACATTTTCCAATTTAAAAAGGGGATTCCATTTATCAGGAGGTTCAACTTCAAATACGTCTATTCCAGCACCTGCAATCTCGCCCGCTTGCAAAGCATTCACTAAATCACTTTCCTTCACCACACCGCCTCTGGAAGCGTTTACAAAAAAGGAGGAAGGTTTCATCCAGGAAAACTCACGGCTTCCTATTATACCTTTTGTTGTTTTCGTTAACGGCAGATGCAAACTAATTACATCAGAGTTTCTGAATACCCTTTCTAAATCTGTTGCTATCTCCAACTCCGAATTCGTGCTGGCTGTAACATAGGGGTCGTAGCCAATTACTTTCATATCGAAGCCTTTGGAAGCCTTTTTTGCCAGTATTCTACCGATTCTCCCTAGTCCAATAATCCCCAAAGTCTTGCCTTCCAAGTCCATGCCAAAAAGTTGATTACGGATAGCAAAATTCCCGCTGCGCAGCTCTTTATCAGCCAAGCTTAAGTTTTTGGACAATGATAAAATTAATGCCATTACATGTTCAGCTACAGAATTCGCATTTGCCTCTGGGGTATTTGTTACATAAATGCCACGCTCTGTAGCAGCTTCGATATCAATATTGTCCAATCCCACTCCATACTTAGCTATTACTTTTAGGTTTTCAGCTGCTTGAATAACTTCTTTATTTATTACAGCCGTTGATCTCGTTAGTACTGCATCACAACCCTTGATTTCTTCCATAAGAATTTCTTGCGACAGATCAGACCCTACTTTAATCTTGTAACCTTTTTCTACTAAATAACTTTTCCCCTCTTTCTCAATATCTTGAGGAATATACACTAAATGACACACATGCCCACCAACCTTTCATGTTAACCTTTCAGGTAAAATATTTCCTACTCCATTCTATATATACAATTATTGTGCCAACATAAAAAAACATCAAATTATTCAAGTAAGAAGCCAATTAGTTCTCAAATTAAGACATAAATAAAGTTAACAAATTGTTTCAAAATGAATGAATTAGTTTCATTACGTTTCAATTTGTTTCAATATTCAAGTTTTTCATTTTTCTCCATAAAGTCGTGCGACTCATCCCTAACTCAAAAGCAGCTTTCCCTTTATTAAAATTCACCTTTATTAACGTTTGAACAATTCTTTCACGCTCGGATAAATGTACCCCAGGTGACATATCCATCTCTTCGTCTTGTTCCGACAGAAGTATTTTCTTTTTACTTCTATTCGGAAAATACATTTCGATATCGTACACATCAATTAATTTGTTCTTATAAAGAGCGCATAATCGCTCACAAAAATTTTGCAATTGGCGAATATTCCCTTCCCAATTCGCTTCACTCAGCTTTTTCATGGCAGTATCCGTAATCTTGATTTTTTTTTGATCCGAATGACCTTTCCGAATAAAAGCATTCACCAATAACGGAATATCTTCTCTGCGTTCCCGAAGTGGAGGCAATACAAGGTCCAGTACACTCAAGCGATAATACAGATCCTCCCGAAAGTCATTACTCTTTACCATTTGCATGAGGTCTTTGTTCGTTGCCGACACAATTCTCACATCAACCGGAATTACTTTATCATCACCGATGCGCATGATTTCCCGCTCTTGCAGGACACGTAGCAGCCGGCTTTGCATTTTTGGGGAGATTTCTCCTATTTCATCTAAAAAAATCGTACCTCTATGGGCCAGTTCAAAAAATCCTTGCTTTCCGCCTTTCATGGCTCCCGTGAAAGCTCCTTCTGCATATCCGAAAAGCTCACTTTCCAATAAATTTTCGGGCAGGGCTGCGCAATTAATGGCTACAAACGGGTTATTTTTCCGGTTGCTATGATTATGTATGCTTTGGGCGAATATTTCCTTGCCCGTTCCAGTTTCTCCAATTATAAGAATGTTTGAATCTACTTCACTATAATGTTGAGCTGTTTCAATCGTCCTCTTGATTTCCGAACTCCGATACAATATATCATCAAATGTATACTTAGCCACATGTCCGCGTGAATGAAGCTTTCTGAAGAACTTCCCTTCCATCTCCTGAATGCGTGTAACATCTTGAAAGGCGACCATATCCCCCACTTTTTTACCTTTTAAAAATATCCCAACCTTTTTTACCGATAATTGAATGGATTGGTAAGCAACGGTATCTTTTTCGTATTCATCGTCGCTTAAAAGCATATTACGAAATTTCCCGGGCTTTATTATAGCGTATATAGAATTTCCAATTAAGCTCCCCTTGGAAATGGATAATATCTCCTGAGCCGCCGTATTAAATACAGATATTTGTCCTTTTAAATCTATAGCAATAACCCCTTCATAGGCATAATTAAGAATCGTTTGGTAACGTTTGGTCTTCTCCTGTTCCCTTCTGCTGACAAGAGCTACTCTTTTCGCCTCAATCAACGCCTGCCGAAATGATTCCTTTCCAGTGTCAACCAGAATGGCCCCCAACCCTATCTCTTCGGCATATTTACAGGTACTTAAACCACTTAACACAACCTCACAGCCATCTCTGGCTGCTAAATCCACTAAACTGACTGAGGACTCGATATCATTTAATATATAGGACTGAATTGGCAAATCAACGATATCCGAAAGATTTTCCACGCCATAAATCATATTTAACGCACCTATAACGGCCACTTTTTTACTGCCAAATCGTGCCTTGCAATCATACAGGGAACGAATGAGATCAATACCTTGTACAGGTATATCAACGATAGGAATGAATTCATTGCTTTCTTTTAAAAGTTTCGTGATTAATCCCCTTGAGATGATTACATCAGCATCAAGCTTTAACTTCCCAATCTTATCGGCATCCTCAACTACCTCCTCTAATACAAACTTCACTGAACCGTTATCATTGTTTTCCGATTCTTCCAACTTGTTGAATTCCTCAAATCTTTCAAAAGCATCCGTAATATACCCTTTTCGAGGAACAACGAGTTTTATCTTTATCAAAACACCCACCTCCAACGAAAAATCATTTTGGTTTATTGGATATAAGCTCAAGTAACCTGTTATTCTAGCCCTAGTCATACAATGACTTGATATAATCGGGTAAGCTAAGAATGCCGCAAAGGTTTTCAGTCAAAACCGTAATGCCTTAATTTCAATTGAGACTTTCTAAAATAGTAATTTTGCATTTTATTTAGATTTTAGATATTAAAATGACTTTGAAAAATAAAAAACCCTGTTATCGTGGGTTTTTTCAGCATAGGTATTTCGATTGATACTACAAAAAGAATAGTCATTCAAGTCATCTCATTAAAACTTGCTTTTCATCACTAGAATACGCTTTTTAACCTGAACATCAGTATAATGTTCCTTAAGGTGAAAAAAATCATGAATAAAATCCTCTTTAATATCTTAAAGTGGCATCGTCATCTACTTTATTTTCCATAACTCCCCTTCCTTTCTCGCTAACGGGACTATATTCCTTTTATTCTTCATACAAATGTGTAATTCCTTTTGATTTTATAGTTACTGACAATAAAATTAGTCTACAAACATATTAACCCCGTTCAAGAGATCCTGAACGGGGTTTTCAATAAATATTTTAAGTTTTTGTGGGCATTGAGCACAGTTGTCAAACTTCGTAAATCTGTTCATTCAAGATGGTTTTACTTACGAACTTAAAAAGGATCGGCGATGACAAGGATTTTCCCTGCTTTAATATCCTCTACATATTGATCGACTTCGGCTTCCTCCAGTCCAATATCCAATAATGGCTTTCTCAATCCGCCTGCTCCCGATGCTGCCCCGGCTGCGGCTCCGCCAAAAGTGGCGAAAATCGGTCCTGCTGCCAAAATCGGGCCAATTCCTGGTACGGCTAATGCACTCATTCCAATAAGCAGGCCTGTCAATCCGACAGCTCCGCCGGCTGCTGCCCCAGCCACTAATCCATCCGTCTTTGCCGGGCTGACTTCCTCGGCTTCATTCGGTAATTTATCGATGTTTTTCGCCACTACTGATATTTGATCGGATGTATATCCTTGTTCCTTTAGATTTTCGACTGCTGAAGTCGCTTCATTTTCATTTTCATATATTGCAATAAACCTCTTGTCCATGGTATCTGCTCCTTTAAAAGTATTGTATTATTCAATACCCTTAATTGAGTTTTACTAACCTTCCATGAAAGAAATGAATTTCATTCCCGGATTTGCCCCTGGCCGTAAATGAAGTACTTGCTTGATGTTAAGGCCGGTAAACCCATTGGTCCACGTGCATGCAGCTTTTGTGTGGAAATGCCGATTTCTGCGCCATAACCGAATTCAAAGCCGTCGGTAAAACGGGTGGAAGCATTGTGATAAACTGCTGCGGCGTCTACTTTATTCAAAAATGCGGAAGCGTTTTGTTCATCCCTCGTTAGGATTGCTTCGGAATGCTTGGAACCGTATCGGTTAATGTGTTCAATCGCATCGAATACACCTTTTACAGTTTTCACGCTGATTTTTAAAGCCAGGTACTCCGTTGACCAATCTTCCTCCGTAGCCGCTTTCGCTCTCGGAAAGGCGCTGCAAACCGCTTCATCACCATATACTTCAATACCCTTTTCGTCCAGGAGTTCCAAAATACGCACTCCATTTTCTTCAAACCATTTTTCATGAATTAGAAGCCCCTCGATAGCATTGCATACGGATGGACGCTGAGTTTTACCATTTAAGACAATTTTCTCGGCCATCGTGATATCTGCGGTCTGATCGATGAAAATATGGCAATTGCCTGCTCCTGTTTCAAGGACGGGAACAGTGGACTCCTTAATGACCGTTTCAATTAAATTCTTTCCGCCGCGAGGAATCAAAACATCTAAATATTCATTAAGATGAAAAAGTTCCTTAGCAGTTTCACGACTCGTATCCTCGATCAACTGAACAGCTTCTACAGGAATTTCCGTATTCACTAATGCCTTATGAACGGAGGAGACTAGTGCCATATTGGAGTATTTGGCTGACGAGCTGCCTCTTAATAGGACGGCATTCCCCGTTTTCAATGACAATGTAGCTGCATCGATGGTCACGTTCGGCCTGGCTTCATAAATCATCCCGATTACCCCGATCGGCACCCGTAACTTTTTAATCAATAAACCATTCTCTTTTTCGATCGTCTCCAATTGTTCCCCAATCGGATCATTTAAATCGATTAAAAGCATAATGGCCGCTGCCATGTCATCAATACGGTTAACATTTAACATAATTCGATCTAATATAGACTCATTGATACCTTTTTTCCTGCCTTCTTCCAGATCCTTTTGGTTTTCTTTTATCAAAAAATCTTTATCGATAATAAGTTGTTTAGCAATTTTTCTAAGTGCCTCATTCTTCTTTTCCGTCGTCAATCCGATTAGCTGATAACTGGCTTTTTTGGCTGCCTTTCCTTTCGCCGTCACTTCACTCATTTCCAAATGCCCCCTTTTCTTTCTCTGATATTGATTATTTATGCTTTCACCCATTTATCGCGGTGGATCACTTCTATGGAAGTGATCACAAGCTCGGATGTCCTCTTTCCCATCGCCTGTTTTAATTCTTCGTCGGAATAAAGGACCTCACCCCGCCCCAATAATCCATTTGCACCAAAGACTTCGACAACATCCCCCTTATTGAAGACTCCTTTAATTTCATAAATTCCAGCTGGCAGCAGACTGCTGCCATTTGAAACTAAAGCCCTTTCAGCACCTTCATCAACGAAAATTTTCCCGGATACTTGTGAGTGAAGGGATATCCATTGTTTGTTTTTCGTTACTGTCGCCATGACATCATTCCCAATATACGTACCATCACCATTGCCTTCAAGAATTGTTAGAAGTTTATCACTCCCCAAACCTGATCCGATGAATACTTTCACCCCAAGAGACAATGCAGTTTGCGCTGCAATCAGCTTCGATTTCATACCCCCGGTTCCGACATTAGATCCTGCCCCTTCTGCCATTTGCAATAAATCCTCCGTTACTTCGGATAATTTTTCAAATCGTTTGGCCCCTGGATTTGTCTGTGGATTGGAATCATAAAGCCCATTAATGTCTGTTAATATGATCAAGTTGGTGGCGTGGACTAGTCCGCTTACTAAGGCGGATAGCATATCATTATCCCCAAAAGTCAACTCCTCGACCGATACTGTATCATTTTCATTTATAATCGGAAGGATGCCGCGTTCAAGCAATTCCATCAATGTCGCATATGCATTTTTATATCTATCTTTTTTCGAGAAATCTTTCCTTGTTAATAAAATCTGCGCCGGAACGATTCCAAAGTGCCCTAATTGTTCCATATATGATTGAATCAATAGGCTTTGCCCTACAGCAGCAGCAGCTTGTTTTCCTTTGAGAGTGACAGGTCTCGTAGGGTAGCCAAGCTTCCGGAAACCTGTCGCTACAGCACCTGATGAAACAAGGACAACTTCATGTCCCGCTTTCCTTAATGCTGCCACTGCCTGGATATGATCGGAAAATTTATCTTGGTCGATTTCACCTTGTGTGTTGGTCAAAGAACTACTTCCTATCTTTACAACGATACGTTTCTTTTCCATCGATTACTTCCTCCAAATAAATATCTAAGACATGAAAAAAGCCCTTTTCATCCTCGAAATAAGGACGAAAAGGGCTGCTCTCCGTGGTACCACCTTCATTGAATGCACGTTCATGCATTCCACTTTGCCTGATAACGCCAGGATTTGCGCCTATGTTTTGCATAGGACTCAAGAAGCAGGTTCTGCGCTTTCCTGTCGCGGGTCTTCCAGCAATTGACGCCGCTCTCTGTCACAGTGATTCTCGCATACTAATCTTCTCTCAACGTTCATTGTTTTAATATAGTATGCAAAATTATCTCCTTGATGTCAATAACATTCCTAAGAAGAATGAACCTTATAGCGCCATGGCTGGGCCGAAGAACTCATAATGAATTTTATCCGTATCTATCCCAAGCTCTTTCAGGTAAGTGATGATGGCCTTCATGAAAGGAACAGGGCCACACACATAATAATCAGCTTCAGGTTTAACAAAACTGCTCAATAATTCCCTATCGATATACCCTTCCTTTTCAAAATTCGGCAGGTTCTTATCATCCTCACTCGGATTTTTAAAGACAAAGGATAAATGATAGTTGGCAAGCTTGTGCGTCAGTTCTGTCAGTTCCATTCTGAACGGCTGTAAATTGCCATTATCGGACGCATGAAGGAAATGGACATCACGCTCAGGTGTTTGTTCAGCTACCGCATGGACCATACTCATGAAAGGCGTTATGCCAACGCCTCCGCTCAAGAATACTGCCGGTGTTCGTTTTTCCAAATCGATGGTGAAATCACCTGCAGGAGCCGTTACGTCTATACTGTCACCCATCTGAATGGATTCATGCAAGTAGTTAGAGACCCTTCCATCAGGAGAAGTTCCCGGCTTTTCTTTTTTAACGGAAATCCGGAAGTAATCTTTTCCCGGAACATCAGACAAACTATACTGACGATTGAATAAATAGCGTTCACCCGGTATCTCGATACGAACGGTAATATATTGTCCAGGAAGAAATAATGGAACTTTATCTCCATTTGATGGCTTTAAATAAAAGGAAGTGATCACGTCACTTTCCCGTACTTTTTCCACCACTGTGAATCGTTTGAAATCAGACCATCCGCCGACCTGATTGGAAGCTTGGTCGTACATTTCCTTTTCGATGCTAATGAAAACATCGGCAATGACTCCATAGGCCTCTCCCCAAGCTTGAAGAATCTCTTCTGTAGCCGCATCTTGTAACACTTCCTTGATTGCACCTAATAGATATTCTCCAACAATGGGATAATGTTCGGCTTTAACTGCAAGACTTCTGTGTTTTTGTGCTATTTGCTTCACGGCAGGTATTATCGTTTCAAGTTGATCTATATATTTAGCTGCTGCCAAAACCGTGTTGGCAAGTGCATTTTGCTGGCGCCCCTTTTTTTGATTGGCATGATTAAAAACATTCAATAATTCAGGATGTGCTTCGAAAAGATTTTTATAGAATACAGTTGTGATAGTTGTACCATGCACTTCTAATACAGGTACGGTTGATTTGATAACATCGATAGTTTTCTGGGATAGCATAGGTAAACCCCTCTTCATAAACAAGTATTTTGAATACATGTTTATATTAGAACTTAAATGCATTAAAAGCAATATTTTTCATACATCTTTTCAAATAATAAGTTTTCATGTTTATAAAATGTTCACATTTATGATATAGTCAAATGGGGATAGAATGTGAGGCGATAAACATGAGGTTGACGAGTTATTCCGATTACTCACTTAGAGTGTTGATTTACCTGGCTTCCCACGACCAAAGCAAATTATCAAATATTAAAGAGATTTCTGAAGTATATCAACTGTCTAAAAATCATTTGATGAAGATTGTTCATAATCTAGGTAAATTAGGCTATATTGAGACGATACGTGGAAGAAATGGCGGTTTCCGGCTTGCAAAATCACCCACTGAAATAAATGTAGGCGAACTGGTGCGGAGAACCGAAGAAGATTTTTATCTAGTGGAATGTTTTAAAGATCACGATAACTGTGTGATTTCTCCCGTTTGTTCATTGAAATTTGTCCTTAATAATGCCTTGGATGCTTTTCTTCAGGTCCTTGATCAATATACGATTGCAGACTTCAGCGAAAATAAAGTAATGCTGAAAACCTATTTTAATTCGGTAAAGCAGAATGACGAAGAGCCCGATTTATTATAATCGGGCTCTTTTTCATTAACCGATGATCCGTTCGATTTGCCAATCTTTTTCCATTCACAAATCAATGATCCGTACTGGTTTTCAATAAAACTTTAAGGGGAACGTATGGATTGATCCTGATGATCGTCCCGATTCGTCCATTGGTAAGCATGGCTTCTTTTCCGACCAAAGTGGACATTAATCGGCTTACAAACTCCAGCAGGATTCCTGGATTGAATTTACTGAACATATCGCTTTTCTTTTGCTCAATCCCCTTATAAAACGGCATGGCCTGATGGAAATCAATTTCAGTTATGGTAAGAGGCGGGTTCGCTTTATTATTCAGTTTGCCTCTTCTATTTTCATTGCTCTCACACTTTTTGGGCACTTAAGATCGTTCACCAAGTTCATTGCCCAGCTGTTTTAATTTTTCACCAACCGTACATTCTGAAATACAGAACTGATGGGCATACGTACGCCCCTTCTCTTTTCGAAAATGCTTTCGTAAAAAACAATCTTGGCAAAATGAAGCGAGAACATCTTCCACTTCTTCATATATTTTTTTCCTGTTCATTGTTGTTATGGCTCCTTTGACCCATCAATTTCTATTTTGCTGAAAATGGCTTTTCCCTGCAGTGCAAGAGTTGCCAGGCGATCGGCTTCCTGGTTTTCCTTTCGAGAAATTGGCTTGCAGACCGGAATGATCTTTAATTTATCCAATTTCGCTTCAATGCGGTCCAGCCATTTATTTAAGTTTTCTTCCATACAGGGCCATTCACCTGAAAGTTGATTTAAGACAACTAGAGAATCCCCTTTAAAGACACAGCTTTGATGGTGGATTCCAAGTTCGTCCATCTGCCTGACCGCTTCATGAAAGGCCGCATATTCCGCTTCATTATTGGATTCGAATTGCTCCAATTTCACATTGGTGCGTAACCGCCAGAACTTCTTACCTTGACGATAATAAATGGCAACACCGATTCCTGCCACCTTTTCATCTTTTTGAAAACCGCCATCAAAAAAAACTGTCACATCCTGCGGCTCTTCCTCAACTTCCGTCAGGAGTTTCTTTAGCTCCTTCTTGGTCCATGTTGTATCGAATTCATCCTTGAATTCCACTTCCTTCAGCCTTCCTGCCTTTTCAAGATCTTCCGTAATGACCAGTGCAGTCCCGGCATCAAGCCAATCCGAAACGAAATCGGCAGTTGGTTTTTTTGAAGCATGATATGTCCATTGCATAATTACCTTCAAAGATTTCCAGCTCCTTATCCATTCACCATTCATGCAGAACAGCTTACAATTTTCATACCTTTTTTTCGTCATACCCTTTATAATATATTGTAAGCATTTGAATCACTCTTTTTAATTATAGTTCCCATATCAGCCTGAAATTCTCATGTTTCAATCTTAATTTTATATGAAACGTTTTTTTATCAAAGCATATTAACAGTTAAACTCGAGGAGGGGCACATCTTGATTGAAGTGTATATTGATGGTGCCAGTGCGGGCAATCCAGGGCCGAGCGGCGCAGGTGTTTTCATAAATAATAACGGTGTGGTCGAGAGGCATTCCTTTCCGCTTGGAAATATGGAAAACCATGAAGCGGAGTACCATGCTTTAATCAAAGCATTGGAAATTTGCGTAGCCAATAAATATCAAATCGTTTCTTTTCGGACTGACTCCCAAGCCATCAACCAGGCCATTGAAAAAAGGTTTGCAAAAAATAAGTATGCCATATTGCTGGAACGGGCGCTAAAGCTTTCCGATGAGCTTGAATTATTTTTCATTAAATGGATTCCAAATCTTGAAAACAAGTCCGCGGATGAGTTGGCGAGACGGGCCATTCGATTGAATAAGGCTGAGGAAATTCATGAACAAGACAGCTGATTTTTCATTATTATTCGTTGTATTCATCTGGGGCGTCACTTTTGTCATGGTCCAAAATGCCCTATCTTTTCTTGACCCCTTCACGTTTAATGCCGTCCGTTTCTTCATGGCCTTCGTTTTCTTGCTCATCCCTTATATATTGACTTTACACAAAAAGGGGAAAACTTGGAATAAGCGCCTTTTTATAGCTGGGTTTCATATTGGAGTTTGGCTTTTTCTAGGATATGGGCTTCAAACGATCGGATTAAATTATACAACTCCTGCGAAGACAGGCTTCATAACAGGATTAAGTGTCGTCATGGTACCTGTTTTTTCCCTGCTGCTTTTAAAACATAGGCTTTCCCGCAATACTATAATAGGTGTAGCAGCCGCAACCATCGGGCTTTATTTAATGACTTTCGCTGACCGCTCCAATTTGAATATCGGTGATTTACTGGTATTTTTATGCGCAATCAGTTTTGCCATGCAGATCATTACTACCGCTAGATATGCCAAGACGCTTCCCGCTTTACCGTTGACGCTGATTCAGGTTTCCACCGTATCTTTATTATCATTTATTTCAGCCTTCATTTTCAAAGAGAATCATTCCGTCATCTTCAGCTCAGAGGTCATGATGCAGAAGGATGTATGGACTGCTTTATTGGTTACGGCAGCCCTGGCCACGGCGTTCGCCTTTTTCGCACAAACCTTCTTCCAAGCCTATACGACACCTACAAGAGTGGCGCTGATCTTTTCAATGGAACCGGTTTTTGCTGCGTTATCCTCATACATATTGATAGGGGAAAAATTGAATTCCGCTTCTATCATCGGCTGTGCATTCATTTTCTTGGGAATGATATTTGCAGAACTGCCTGTTAAGAAAAAGAAACCGGTGACACAGGAGTTTTCTTGAAAAGCCCAATAAAATAAATCGGACTTCCAGTTACGAAGTCCGATTTATTTAAGCAGCCCTTGTTCTTTTGCAAACGATACCGCTGCACTACGCGTTTCAATGCCATTTTGTTTTAAGTTTTCCAAAAAGGAGATATAAAAGCTGCCATCAAAATTCTTTTGTACCTTCAATGTCAATTCTATTGCTGCATTGACTAAAATATCACTCGCATCCGTGTAGCGCTTACCAAAATAAATAAAACCAATTGCGTCATTACCAAAAGTGAATCCCTTACCCTCTAAAAAACTAACATACTCTTCAGTTGATTTCGCCACTTCTGTATCCACTCCATACTTCATGCCTTATTTTCATCTTACCGTATATCAAAGATTTTGACTATCCATTTTTCGACAAAAAACTCACCATACAATATAAAGGAGCTCCCATTGGGAAGCTCCGCTTGTTTGATTAGATCATTCGCAGTAAAGCCTTGAATTCATGATCTCTAGCCAGATTTTTGACCTTCTCGCGATCATACTGATAGACGGCATCGTCCAAAGAACATGAAATTGGTACATCACATTTTATTTCTGCTAGCTTTCTGGATAAATGAAGCATATCGACTGCGGATTCAATTTTAGCCCGCTGACCATTCGTCAATGAAGTAACATTTTCAAGAATCCCTTCGATACTTTGATACTGGATCAACAATTTCAACGCTGTCTTCTCCCCAATTCCTTTAACTCCGGGATAGTTATCAGCTGTATCACCCATTAAAGCTTTTAAATCGATCATTTGTCTTGGTGTGATCCCCTTCCATTCAAAAAAGCTATCGGGATTATGCACTTCATAGTTACCATACCCTTTTTTTAACAATAGTACGGAGATGTTTTCATCTATTAACTGTAGCATATCTTGATCGCCAGTCAATATACCCACCCGGCTATGTTTGGCAGATGCCTTGGCAATTGTCCCGATACAGTCATCCGCCTCATATCCAGAGAGCCCTATGTTAGGGATATCAAATGCTTCAACCGCTTTTTTCGCTAGGTCGAATTGAGGGATCATTTCGACTGGAGCTTCTGATCGATTAGCCTTGTATCCATCAAATAATTCATTTCTGAAAGTCTTGCTGCCCATATCCCAACATACCGCTACATGACTAGGTGAAAAGTGATTCACCGCCGTCAGCATATGCTTCAAAAAACCTTGAACGGCATTAGTCGGGATGCCTTTTGAGTTAATCATGAATTGACCAGTAACGGCCGTTGCATAAAAAGCTCTAAATAAAAGCGCCATCCCATCGACAAGCATAAAGGAAGGATGCTGCTCATTTTCTTTCATTAACACATTATCACCTCTATCATGATGTACTTCCATTTTAACATAACTGTCCTCTTTTTTAAGGATCGTTTAATTGGAAAAAATATTATTCAATTGGATTATCATCATAGGAGATCCAGTCACTGAAACTGCCAATATAAATCTTCACATCTTTAAAGCCTGCTTCTTTCAGGGCGATATAATTGGGTGATGCCGTTACACCTGAACCACAGTACACAATGATTTCCTTATCTTTACCTATGCCTGTGAAATTCGACTGAAGATCTTCCTTCTTTTTAAAATAGCCATTTTCCACAACGTTCGTCCACACCTTATTTACTGCACCAGGTATATGGCCGGCTTTTTTATCAATCGGCTCCTCGATTCCCTCGTAACGTTTAGATTCCCTTGAATCCATTAATACGACATCGTCAGGCCTATTCATTGTGTAATCCTTCACTTTATGAAAAGATGCAAAAACGGACTCATTTAAATCGATATGATATTCTGTTGGAACATAATTCATTTGATTCGAGTCAATCGGATAGCCCGCATCCCTCCAGGCGCGATATCCCCCGTTAAGAACAAAGACTTTCTGATGCCCAAGGTAGCTCAGCAGCCAGACAAACCTGGAAGCAAAAGAACCTTCCCCGCCATCATAAGCAATAAGAACCGTATCATTTGTGATTCCATTTGATTCCAGTTTATCTTTAAAGGTTTCCAGGTCGGGAAGAGGATGTCTTCCGCCATGTTCTTGAACCTGCCCCGATAAGTCCTTTTCAAGATCGAAATAAACAGCGCCGGAAATATGGTCTTTTTTGTATTCATTATACCCTGCATCAGGAGAGCCTAGCTGAAAGCGGCAATCACAAATTCTGATATCACTGGAATTCAACAACGGCAGCAGCTCTTCTTTTTCGATTATAAAACTCATCTGCAAAACCCCCTATTTAAAAATGGTCCAAATTAATTCATTAAGCTCCGTTTCCATGTTCTTCCCTTGATGTAGCCTAGTTATCTCATTCTTTATGGAAAGTGATTTCCCTTCTATCAGCGAAAGATTCTTTTCAATTTCAATGTCGCTTATACATTTTTCCATTTGTTTTGCCTTAAAAATCCGGATCATCATGGTTTTCAGTTCTAGATCAATTGAAACCAAATCAAGTAATTCCCATACCGGTAATGGTGGCAGTGAACTCCGTTGGATGATATATTCAAGGATTAAATACGAACGGTATACTTGTACCCATATTTTTAGTTCTTTTCTTTCGGAATCCCTTGTTTTTGTCAATTGTTGAAGATTGTCGCTCATCATCCGATAGTAATGGTGCCCCAGTGCCTTTTTGGAATAGGAATCCGCTATCAAACCATTCATTTTCCTATAATAATCCGGATGGGTTATCAACTTGATTGGCGATTGAAATAATTCAAAAAGAGCAGGATTACTCTTTAAGGTAAGGCGGGATGATTTAAATAGATCCCAGCCTTCGATGTCAAATAGGCCTTCTTTGAATTGAATGACTTCAACTGGCTGACTCAAACTGAGGTATGATCGCTTATCATTATGAACATATATAAACCGAACATCGTAATCCGATTGGACCGATGATAAACCAAAAGAATGGCTGCCAGTAACAGCAGCCATCAAAATGGTCATATCCTCTTTCTTTTCCAGGTTTCTCAAACGTGAAATAAGGTTTTCTTTCATGAATGGACCCCGTTTCTATTTCGAATGCATTTTTGCCAATTCCGCTACGGCATTTTCATAATACGGTAAATCGACCGTTTCCTCCAATGCTGCACGTAAACCTGCAAAGATATCCGATATTTCCGCCTTAAACTCTTTTTGAATCGCGAGTAACTCTTGATCGAGGACTTCATTATACATTTCGAAAATCCGCTCACCCTGTTCTTTTACATATATAAGGGCAGGTTCATCTAAACGCTTCTGAAGCCCTTCGCTCATTTTCGCTTTTTCATTTTTTTCAAAGAAAGATTTTGGATTTTTAAATAATGCCAATTCCTTTTTGAATTCCCCCGTATCTAATTGGTCAAAAGCTCCTGTAAATTCAAGGGACTCCCTCTCATTAGGTTCATATGGCTGTAATGAAAGGGTTCTTCTTATTTTTTGCATTTGCTGAAGCAAACTGCTTTGTTTCTCATTCAGTAATTTATTTACGAACATTTCCGTCCTTAAAGCCGTTGCCCGCATTTCCTGGGCAAGGTCAAACCCTAACGCATCCAATAAGTTCTTCATCGATTGCTTGAGGACAATTTTCAGATCGCCTCCATCATCTTTTAAAACAGCCGGATTGAACGATTCTTTGAAGAAATCATTAAACCGGAAGAAGACCCGTTGTTTACTATAGAAAGTCAATTCGTCTATCTCTTTTTTCAAACGTTGCTTTTCTGCATCCCCTTTAATGACTGAGAGGAGTTCAGAAATGGACTGTGCCTCATGAGAAAGGGTCTCCAGGGCATTTCGTTTCGCTTTCTCATCCTGCCTGGAAGCTGTAATTACATCTCGTAGCAGTTCTTCCGTTCTTATTACAGCCGCTTGAGCCGATTCAATTGCAAGTCCAGTCAAATCGTTTTCTATGAAAGAATCAAATTGACCTTGGAATTCCGAGATTCCGCTATTAGGAAGGAACGAATGCTTAAACGAACCAGGCGTTTGTTTTTCCATCAACGCTCCCTTACTCGTAAGCGGGAACAGTTTTGGAAAACGGATTCCGAATCCATTCAATTGATCTGTGACATAATCCATCACTTCGTCCAATTCGTCAGTGGTTTGTGCCAGGTCGACGGCATTGACAATGAAAAACATCTTATCCATAGCGAATGAATCTTTCACACGTCCCAGTTGTATCAAGAACTCCCTGTCTGCCCGTGAAAATGGGTGATTATAATAGGTCACAAAAAGGATGGCGTCCGAATTCTTAATATATTCGAAAGCTGCTCCTGTATGTCGTGCATTTATCGAATCCGCCCCAGGTGTATCAACAAGGACCATCCCCTGCTTTGTCATTTCACAGTCATAACGCAATTCAATCAGATCAACAAGACACGACTTGGACTCTTCTGCAGCAAAACGTTTAAATCCTTCAAGATCTACCGTAACCACATTTCCTAAGTCATTTTGGTACTCAGGAAGCCCTTGATGAAACGCCCTTAGAAAGGATAAATGCGTTTTCCCCTTATCGACTTCCCCCGCCTTCGCAATGATTTGTCCTGCTAGTTGAAGTGCTTCATCTAAAGTCTTTGCCGATTTATCAAAAGCTGCCAAGGCCAGGCTTACATCTTCCAACAGCATCGCTTCCGTCTTTAATTTGACGGTTGCCGTTCCATGTGGATGCTCCGCGTCTGAAGACATGATTTTGTTGATTGCGGCAGTGGTCGGATTTGGTGAAACAGGAAGGACGCTTTCTCCCATCAACGCATTGGCAAAAGAAGATTTACCCGCACTGAATGCACCGAAAAGGGCAACCGTGAACGTTTGCTGTTCCAAGCGATTTGCCTTCTCTTTCAATTCTTTATAAAGTGATTGAAACCCTCTCAATGGTTGGATCAACTTGGCCGCATGATTCAAACTCGTTGCAGTCTCCATCAGCTTTTCTTTTCCGCGTAAATCAGTAGCATCAGATGAAGAAACAGTCACGGAAGGTACAGCTTCCGTGTTTTCTTTAACATGATCCGTTTCAGGTTGTTCGTTGACGGACCTTGAATTACTTCCTTTATCGGTTTTCATGATTTTGACTGTAATATTTTTCTCCTCTTCATTCCATTGAGTTAAAAGCATATCGATATCGCGCTCATCGACTAATGATTCAGTTTGATGAGCAATGGCCTCTAAACGTTCCGTTTGGTACTCGATTTCCGCGTTCATAGCAGCAGTGACTTTAAGGGCTTCCGCAAATTCAGAAAAACCTTCAAGTTCCTTATCAATGGATATAGACTGCTGTTCCACTATTCCTTCCATAACGGTAACCATATTATTCAAAAATCCTTCTGATACATCACGCGCTTTCTTTTTGATGGCTGATGCCAAATCATTCGTATAGTTTAAAACGTATTCACCCGTAATATCGACTTGAGGCTTCAAAGAGTTTTTTATGTAAGATTCCGTTACCTCGATCTGAAGTGCCTGAGCCTTACTTTCAAGTGTTGAATCATGGATCTCCGCTTGATTAAGCGTTTTAACGGCTAGTTCTTTAAGATGCCATTCAAGCTGGGTTTTCACCTTTTCTTGTAAATCGGTCAAGAACGCCGTGATCCGTGCCTCACGTTCGGCATCCGTTTTTTTCTTGGCAAATAATAGACCCATTTTAAAGTCCGGCTGAGCCGATTCCAAGAAAGATTTACCTAGGTCCCGTGTTGCCGCGGGCATGATGTACGCACCTTTCAAAATGGTTTCTAATGCATCAGCATATTGGACCTTGATTTCCTCTATACGTCCAGTTAATGATTTTTTTTCTTTCAATAGGCTGTCCACCTGATTCGTCAGGTGTATTCGCTCTTCATGAGGAAGTTCCGATAATACTTCAAAATCATCGGCATGTTCCTCTTCATACTGCTCCTTAACCCATTTAAGGTGCCTTTCGACCAGGGCATTAGCCGATTGCATGATGGCATCTTTCCCATCATTCAGACCTTTGCCCGCCATTTCATATATGAATTGCTTGACCACTTCTATTTCATTTTCGGTATTGTTCAAGTCTCTTACGGATGTATAAAAAATACCATCAGGATATACATTCCAGTTCGCAAATGCTTCAGAAACGGAAAGCTTGAAGTCTTGAAAGCTTAGCTCGTTCTCATCATGCTTATCGATCATATTGATAATTAAGTATGTCGGTTTTTCAGCTTCTAACAATTCTTTCGTGAATAGGAAGTTCACTTCTGATTGGACGTGATTGTAGTCCATGACATAAAAGACGACATCAGCTAAATGCAAGGCAGATTCCGTAGAAACTCTATGTGCATCATCTGTCGAATCAATTCCTGGCGTATCCATGATCGCGCATGAATCCGGCAGTGAAAAATCATTGGAGCTTATCGTTATTGCCGATACTGAATCTCCATCCTTGGCAAATTTCTTGACCTCTTTAAAATCATAAGGTGCAGGAAATAAGACTGGTGGCTGATGATGGTAAAAGACTTTGGCATAGTCTTCCCCTTTTTGGACTTTTACGGTATTTGCACTTGTTGGAATCGGACTTGAAGGCAATACTTGATCACCGAGGAGAAAGTTGATCATACTGGATTTCCCCGCTGAAAAATGCCCGCAAAAAGCAATGATGAACTCCTCATTATTCACTTTCATGATTAACTGTTTCAGTTTATCGGCATTCCCTGTATCACCTGCCGATTGAAATTTCTCATACATGGCAGTCAAAATCCCCAATTTGGACTGTTGCTTTAATGTTTCTTGAATCATGAATCCATACCCCTTAATCTATCGTCATTTTGATATTCTTATTGTAAACGATTTCGTTTGTTATTCATACCATCAGCTTTATTTTTACTATATGATTCATTACAGGCCTTGTTCAAAAAAAAAACCACCGATTGGTGGATTCATGCAGTTTGAATCATATTGACTTTGAATGCAAAAAAAAAACCAGGATGTTTACCTGGTTGTAGGGGTGGGGTTAAATGCAGCTCGGTTTTCCATTGGTGACTCGGTGTAAGGTTTTACTGCCTTTGCCGGTTTTTGAATATTATTCAATACATGTTTCATCACAAAACCATATGTAGCGACTGTCAATAAAATGAATACCCAAACCATTACCAACACCATCCTCTTATATATTGATTAGCTTTTAGTTATTAGTTATTAGTTATTAGTTATTAAAATAAATTTATCGAAATACGAATGAGAATAATTTTCATCTTCATTTAGAATCTTATCACGAACGATAATCATTTTCAATAAGAAATTAACATTTTTTATTATTTTCCCTTAAAAACCGTAGAATATTCCGTATGTTCCTTTAATGCCTTCTCTTCCAGCGGGATTCTTACCGTCATCATCCAAACATTCAATAAACTGAAGATGATAGTTGTATAATATGCATTGAATAATAAGGAAATAACAATAATCTCAGTTGCCACTATGATATAGTTCGGATGTTTGAAATATTTATAAGGACCTTTAATGACTACATCGGCATCAGGAACCACTATGATTTTTGTATTCCAATGTTTTCCCAATGAGCGGATTACCCAAATCCTTCCTGACTGCGCAATTAGAAAAAGGGTCAGCCAAATTGGCCAAAGTCCCGCCACATCCCTTTCAAGCACGACCACTTCAATAATGAGAACAATAAAAAAACTAAGGTGCATTAGTACCATCCACCTGTAATGGGACTCACCATATTCTACTGCTCCTGCAACTTTCAGCTGTTTTTCATTTTGTTTGGCGATATATAATTCAAACATGCGCTGTATAGCGATCAAGATAATGAAAATGGCAAAGATCATCACTTCCACCTCATTAACACAAGTTCAGATGAAAACCCAGGCCCTAATGCAGCAGCCAAGCCCACCTCATTTTTATTCCCGCCACGCTGCATGAACCTCTCCAGGACGTACAAAATAGTTGCTGAGGACATATTGCCAAATTCCCTCAATACGCTCATTGACTCTGCAGTCATGCTTTCATCGAACCCGAGGGCTTCGTGATAAGCATCAATTACTTTTTTGCCTCCAGGATGAGCAATGAAATCTTTTATATCCGTGAGATCAAATCCATTCCCCATTAAGAACTCTTGAACATTCGGTTTAAGCCAATCCTTGATGATTGTAGGGATATCTTTCGAAAAGATCACGTATAACCCTTGATCTTTAACATCCCAACCCATTACATCCAATGAATCCGGCATAAGCGTAGATCGAGAATCCAAAAATTGTAAATGTCTTGTTTTTTTGGAAAACTGTTCATCCGGCACTTCATCACCGCAAACCAAAACACAGCTTACTCCATCAGAAAATAAGGAAGTTCCAATTAAATTGCTTTTGGAGATATCATTCCTTTGAAATGTCAGACTGCATAACTCCACACATAAAACAATGACCTTCGCCGTCGGGTATGCTTGGCAATATTCAAAAGCACGTGATAGGCCACTCGCTCCCCCTGCACAGCCAAGCCCCCAAATCGGAATCCTTTTAGCATGCGGGTTAAATGGGAGTTCATTCATTATCCTGGCATCAATGGTCGGGGTAGCAATCCCCGTGCTTGAGATAAAGAAGAAAGCATCTAGCTCGTTTGCCCGCAGTTCTTCTTTTAAAAATTCTGTGTTGGCTAAGCATTTTTCTATAGCTTCTTTTCCAAACTTGACTGCCTGTTGAATATATAAATCATTCCGATCGGCAAAAGAATGATCCTCTTTAAACCAATCAAGATCATTTGAAAAATATCGATTTTCCACTTGTCCATTCTTAAAGGCCTTTAGTAACCGTTCTATATTCTTAAACGATGCTCCAAATATTTCTCTAGAAAATTCCATGATTTTTTCCTGTGAAAATAAATGCGGCAGCTTAATATGTGATGCAGATAATAAATACGGCATGACTCCACCCCTTATTATTCATTACATGGTTAATATACCCAACGGGATATCATTTATGCTTTATAGCCAGATGGTTCATGAAACATTAAACCCCCTTACCTATAATCGGTAAGGGGGCGCTTTCATTCTTCTTTCTTTACTGAAGATTGATTTTGCACTTGAATAATGATATTTTGAAACTCCTCTTTTCCACAAACACTGCACCTATACTCCTGGCTTAGAATGGTTCGACAATGAATACAATATTTTTTCTCCATCCCTATCACTACTTTCCTAAACATATACTATCAATATATTCGAAAAGTGAAGAGAGTTTCCTTTTATCTGACAAAACTCAAATTTCATTATCAATGATATGCTTCGGCCTAAATGAAAAAATGCCCAAAATCCTCATCACCTGAGGATTTTGGGCATTTAATGGGTGAAACTATCAAGTTTACCGAATCTATTTTTAATCAGGCTACATTTTTCCCTTCAATACGCGCTTCCTTTACTTTCCCTTTTGTAGGGACGATGTTAAAGACGATATTCAAGAAAATGGCAGTCAAACTTCCGGCTACAATACCGTTTTCCGTTAAGATTTGAAAGCTTTCCGGAATTTGCGCAAATAGCTCAGGAACGACCGTCACCCCAAGTCCCATACCTACTGAACAAGCAATGATCAATAAATTTTCTTGAGAAGCAAAATCCACTTTGCTCAACATCTTAATTCCAGCGGCAATTACCATCCCGAACATCGCAACCATTGCACCGCCAAGTACCGATGAAGGGATAATTGTCGTGAATGCACCAATTTTCGGAACAAAACCTATGAAAATGAGAATGCCAGCTGTTGTGTATATGACATTTTTAGTTTTAATGCCTGACAATTGAATCAATCCGACATTTTGTGAAAAAGCCGTATACGGAAACGCATTGAACAAACCGCCAATCATGATGGCAAGTCCTTCAGAACGATATCCGCGAGCTAGATCGTCTTCTGAAATCTCTTTGTCCGTGATTTCTCCAAGGGCATAATAAACACCAGTCGATTCCACCAAGCTGACGATCGCCACCAATGTCATAGTAATGATCGCCGTGACGTTAAATGTAGGAGTTCCAAAGTAGAAAAAATGAGGCATATGCAGCCAAGTGGCACTGACCACTGAGCTAAAATCCACTTTTCCAAGGAAGAAAGCTGCAAATGTTCCGACTAACAGCCCCAATAAAATAGAAATGGAGCGTACGAATCCTGATGAGAATTTATACATAAATATAATGAATAACAAAGTTCCAAAACCAAGAGCTACATTATTCAAGTCTCCGAAATCAGCAGCACCTTGGCCTCCACCAAGATTGTTGATGGCAACAGGAATGAGCGTAATACCAATAATCAAAACGACCGATCCAGTGACAATGGGTGGAAAGAACCTTGCCAGTTTTCCGAAGAATTTACTAATGATAACGACGATCAATCCCGACACCAATATAGATCCATAAATGGAGTTGATTCCATATTGCGTACCAATTGCAATCATCGGGCTAACTGCTGTGAATGTGCAGCCTAGGACGACCGGAAGCCCAATTCCAAAGAATTTATTTTTCCACACTTGCAATAAAGTTGCTATCCCGCACATCAAAATGTCTATCGAAACTAAATAAGTTAACTGCGCTGCAGTCAATCCCAGCGCCCCACCGACAATCAATGGAATGACGACTGCACCGGCATACATGGCAAGAACATGTTGTAATCCTAAGGAAGCAACTTTTAAAGGTGATTGATTAGACATTGACCGTTGCTCCTTCCATTTCCTCAGCGAACGTTATCTCACCGAATTTCAACTCAGAAATTCGTGCAAGTGATTCCACTTGGAAACCTTGTTCCCTAAGATCCTTTCCACCACTTTGGAATGCTTTTTCAATCACGATCCCGATTCCGGCGACTTCTGCTCCAACCTGCTTACAGATTTCCACCAAGCCCCTGGCTGCCTGTCCGACCGCAAGGAAGTCATCGATGATCAAAACCTTATCTCCAGCTTCAATATATTTATTGGAAACCGTAATAGTATTGGTTTCTTTTTTTGTAAAGGAATGAACGGACGCCGTCACTAAATCATTTGTTAAAGTAAGTGATTTACGTTTTCGGGCAAAAATTAGCGGAACTTCCAATTCCAACGCAGCCATCAAACCAGGTCCAATGCCTGAAGATTCAATCGTCAGCACTTTCGTTATTTCCTTTTGTTCAAAACGTTTTACGAATTCTTTACCAATTTCTTTCATTAGCATAGGATCCATTTGATGATTTAAGAATGAATCTACTTTTAAAATATCTTCTGATAAAGCTTGACCCTCGGACAAGATTTTTTCCTTTAAAAGTTGCATGAAGGTTCCTCCCAATCTTGGATGTTTATTGACCCATAAACCACGCAATTATTTCCCGGCATATAAAAAAGCCCAAGAAACATTGCGGCACTTTTTTGGAGTGAAGCAATACTTCTTGGGCATGAATGAAAAATGAATCAGCAAAAGCCTTCCTTATGCAACAAGATCTATTACTCACCCATAGTCGAATTATTTACGGTAATCCGGTAGAAACTTGCAGGCCATATCCCTGCTATTATACGAGTGAAACTTTATATTTTATTAATATGTGAATTATAACAACGCTCGCTCTATTTGAAAAGTAATTTTTGATAAAAAACCGAACTTTCAATTAAAAAAAGAAGTCATCATTCGTATTCTTAGAAAATTGTGAAATCACCAAGCCTAAATAACATGGATTTTCCTATCAAGAAAAACATCACCCCGTCTTCATATTCCATTTACTAGTATTACACACATGCTCTTTTGTAGCGACCCCAAAAAAAGAAGAAGGCCTTGTCATTTAACCCAAGGCCTTCTTCTTTTGATTCATTTGATTTTATAAACTTCTTTATATTTATTTTCAAGGTACTTTATTAAATACTGAACATTCAGGCCTTCCCCTGTCGTTTCTTTCAAAATCTCAAGAGGCTTTTTTGTTTTTCCGTATTTATGTATCTTTTCATTAAGCCATTTCCTGATTGGAGCAATATCACCCGCTTCCAACAGTCCATCAAAATCTGGCAAATCTTTAAGCATCGATTGCTTGATTTGGGCTGCATACATATAGCCCAATGCATAAGAAGGGAAATAACCAAAGCTGCCATCTGCCCAGTGTACATCTTGCAGCACGCCCATGGCATCATTTTCAGGCACAATTCCCAAATAATCCTTGTATTTTTCATTCCAGACTTCCGGTAAATCCTTCACTTCAAGTTCTCCATTAAAGAGAGCCTTTTCCAGTTCATACCGAATCATAATATGTAGAGGATACGTCAGTTCATCAGCTTCAATACGGATGAACGATGGTTTTGATTCGTTAATGCCCCGGTAAAATTCATCCAGCGTCACATCATTGAATTGTTCGGGAGCATACTCTTTTAATAAGGAGAATTTATTTTTCCAAAAGCTGCGGTTCCGTCCAATGAAGTTTTCGAAAAACAAAGATTGTGATTCATGGATCCCCATTGATGTCCCGCTATCGAGAAGTGTTCCGGTTAACTCTTCGGCGATATTCTGCTCATAAATGGCATGCCCACATTCATGAATGGTACCAAAGATTGCCCCCCTAAAATCATTTTCATCGTATCGGGTCGTCACCCGGACATCGCCCCTATTTATTCCAGTCGCGAAAGGGTGAACAGTTTGATCCAGCCTGCCAGCCTTGAAATCGTATCCTAGCTGTTTTAAAACTTCCAAGTTGAGTTGATGCTGTTTTTCTTTTGGAAATTCTTTATAAAGGAACGCTGTTTCAGGTCTATGTTCGCTTTCAGCAATCTGTTTTACCAAAGGAACGATCCTCGAACGAAGCTCACTGAATACGCTGTCAAGTATATCTACAGTCATGCCTGGTTCATACATATCTAAAAGGGTATTATACTTCGTCCCTTCATATCCCCAGTACTCTACGAACCTACGGGTATAAGCTACAATTTGCTCCAGATAAGGTTGAAATAAAGAAAAATCCGCTTTTTCCCTTGCCTCTTCCCATGCACTTTCAGAACGTGATTGTAAAATGACGAATTCCTTATATTCGTTTGCAGGAATTTTCTTATTCCTTTCAAACTCTTTTTTACACTCTTGTACCATTTTATTTGTCGTTTCACTAATTGTGGCTTTCTCCATCGAAAGTTCTGCAATGAAGGATTCCATTTCTTTACTTGTACTCATATTGAACACCTCGGAGGAAAGCACGCCGATAACTTCGGAACGTTGCTCAACTCCCTTTTTCGGTGCACCTGTACGCAAATCCCAAAAAATTAACGCGAGAGCTTCATTATAGGCCGAGATTTTCTTTACATATTCTTTAAAATCTTTTTCTATCAGATCTATACCCTTTTTTTTCATATTCACTGCTCCTTCCAACTACACTTTACCATATTATACAAAAATCTTTCATATCAGAACCACTCCGATTAATAAATTAAAATAAACTAAGAGCCAAGGGGGACCTTGGCTCTTAGTTTGGATTGGACCTTAGTTAAAGCGTTACAGGAAGAATGGATACAATCTTCTCTTTCACCTGTTCCGAAAGATCCTTTTCAATCAAAATCTGGACTGTTCCCGAATCATTGCTCGTCCTGATCAAACGCCCTATTCCCTGACGCAATCGAAGGAGCATGTATGGAAGATCCACTTCTTCGAATGCATCGGTAACCGAGTTGCGTTTGGCCTCGAAAACTGGATCGCGTGGCGGGAATGGAAGGGAGTGTATCACTACATTTTGTAATGAAGGCCCTGGAACATCAAGCCCTTCCCATAAGTGATAGGAGAAAAGGACAGATTGCTCATCCTCTTGGAACTTCTTAACAAGCTCGCTGATTTCCGCTTCCCCTTCAAAATAAAATGGATAAGAAGAAATTTTGCAGTTTTCCTTGAACCAATGCAATTCTTCTTTTGACTGGAACAACACTAGTGTTCGACCTTCATTTTCCTCAATTGTCTTCATCGTATATTGAAGTTTTGCCAATTGATCTCCATTTTCGAAGGCCGGCATGTTCATTTTCATGACTTCATCGTAATCAAATGGTGATTCAACGGAGAAGCTGTCATACTTTTCTATCCCTAAACTATCTGCAATATACTGGAAGGATTTATTATCCGATAATGTTGCCGATGAAAAAATGTAAGGGATTTTTTTAGAGAATACCTGTTCAGACAAAATATCCTGTACAAGCCTTGGCATGATGACCAAAGTTTTGGTCATTTCATTTTCTTCAAACCAAGAAACGGCCTGTTCATCCTTCACAAATAGAGAAAGGGAGTAGCCCAGCTGCTCTAAATATTCTTCCGTCACTTTTAAATCATAATCATTGATCGTGTACATTTCCGCTTCAAAAACAAGGTTCTCCTCTAACTCTTCAACCTTTTTGTGAAGCTTTTGGGCAAAGCTTGTTATTTCTTTGGACATCGGGATTTCATAACGATTAGATCCGCTGACATGTATCGCTTTTTCATCCAACAAATCAAAAAATTCTTCATTGATATCAATTAAATCCTCAATGATGTATAAGGTTTCTTCACGAACCTGATTGGCTGTAAGCAATTCTAAAACCGAAGCAAGGGTTTGTTCCCCAACTTTATAAGTTAAAGCCTTTTGAGCAGCAAATTCCAATAAGTGACCTTCATCAAAGACAACGCAGCTATGATCAGGCAGCAATGGTAACTGTCCTTCACGCTTACGCTTTTCCTTAGTCCATACATGCTCCATGAAGAAGTCATGTGAACAAATAATCAAATCACTTGATTTTCGGTAGTGGTCCCGTGATAGAGTTTGCCCACAACGATGGCGTTTATCACAAGTAAAACAGTTTTGGAGCTGATCCCAGCCAACTTTAGACCAGTCTTCATCATTTAAATATGGGTACTGTTTACGGTCCCCATATGCTGTATAGGCGTTCATCGATGAGTTATCATGGACAAACTTGGGAAGTTCATCATATAGCTGATCTATTCCCTCTGAATCTTCATGATTCACTGCATAATCCAATTTCTTAAGACATACATATTGATCGTGATATTTGGCAAGCCGAACATCCACTTCAATACCTAAAGCATTCTTGATTTTTTGGATGTCGCCTTCCTCTTTGACAAGCTGTTCAATCAACGTTTCATCTGCACACGAAATAATTGCCGGTTTATTCGTATATCTCGCATAACAAATCGCATATAGTAAATAGACCAATGTCTTACCGGTCCCTACCCCTGCTTCAGCAAAACTTACATTCTTTTCTTTAAAGGCTTTTTCTAACTGAAAAGCCATGAAGATTTGTTCGTCACGCAGCTCAAATCCTTTTTCGGGAAGAATATCGTAAAAAACATCACCGATCCATTCTGAAAGCTTATCGTAAAAAGAATCTTCCTTTGTTACCGAAAAAGGCAGTGTTTTAAGCATCATGGTCTCCCCTTTTATCTATCATCAGTATATAGAATCCGAATCATTATAATCTTAAGCAAAAGTATATTATCCTTTATTTCACATTAATAGTCAAGATATTTACCAACCATCAGAAATGAAACGTATTATGTATGCTGCCTGGTTGCCCCGATTCGTAAAATAAAAGACAGGCTCCAATAGAGAGCCTGTCTGTAAATAATATAGGGTTGAATTAAGCTTTGTTTACGTTTGATGCTTGTGGTCCACGTTGACCTTGTTCTACATCAAATGTAACGTCTTGGCCTTCTTCAAGTGTTTTGAAACCTTCGCCTTGGATAGCTGAGAAATGTACGAATACATCGTCTCCACCTTCACGTTCGATGAATCCAAAACCTTTTTCTGCGTTAAACCATTTTACTTTACCTTGTTCCATTTTTGTTGCCTCCTAGTGTGTTCTCCACACATTATATTACTATCCTTGCTCATTGAATATTAAGGTATTCCTTAAATCTGAACAAAAATAATTCATTATTAGAATAACAGAAAAGGAAATGATAAGCAAGACTGGAACCTATTATGAATAAATCGTCCTGACTATCTAAATCCTCTGTTATATTCTACCTATTTATTCACCTTGAGGTTGTCTTGGCGGCCTTTTCCCCCAATATTGATAAAGGTCAGCACGGATGAAACCATTGAACAATTTCCTTTTTTTCGTTGCAGGCTTACCGTAATGCTGTTCGAAGTCAGGATTGGAGGTAATCATGTATACAGACCATGTATCAAGCTTCTTGAAGGCTTGGCCCATTTCTCTATACATCTGCTCAACCGCTTTTTGCTCACCAAGACGTTCTCCATAAGGCGGGTTCCCGACAATGACACCATACTCTTTCCTGGTCGAGATATCCCTCACCTGCATTTGTTTGAATTCAATCAAATCACCAAGTCCGGCTTCAAAACTATTCGCTTTAGAAATATCGACCATTCGATGGTCAATATCACAACCGGTTATGTCCAAGTACTGATCATAATCGGCTAAATCTTCAGCCTCAATCCGCGCTTCATCCCAAACCTTGCTGTCCATCCATGACCAGGTTTCAGATACGAATTCCCTGTTAAACCCAGGTGCAATGTTCTGCCCAATTAAGGCCGCCTCGATGGGAATCGTTCCAGATCCACAAAATGGATCTATGAAAGGTTTATCCGGTTTCCAATTGGTCAGCATGATTAACGCAGCTGCCAATGTTTCTTTAAGGGGTGCCTCCCCCTGCCCTGTCCGATATCCCCGTTTATGCAAACCAGCACCTGAAGTGTCCATGGTAAGTGTCACTACATCTTTTAAAATAGACACTTCAATTTTAAACAAAGGACCAGTCTCTGCAAACCAAGATACTTGCTTATATTTGCTTTTCAATCTATCAACTATCGCCTTTTTGACGATAGCCTGACAATCAGGGACACTGTATAGCTTTGACTTAACGGATTTTCCACTCACGGGGAACTCGACATCGGCTGATAAGTAATCTTCCCAATTCAAGGCCTTTGTTTTTTCAAACAACTCATCAAATGAATATGCTTTAAATTCTGCGACTTTAATTTTCACCCTATCGGCACTGCGCAGCCATAAATTAGAGCGGGCAATGGCAGATTGGTCCCCTTTATACGTGATTTTACCATTTTCGACTTGACAATCGTAACCAAGATCCCGAACCTCCTTGGCGACAATTGATTCCAATCCCATTGCTGATGTTGCGATAATATCGAATTGTTTCATTAATCCTGCACCTTCTTTCCATTAATGCAAATCAATGGCACCTTTTCCGCGAATTTCTTTCATATATGTACTTAAGAATTAGGCATTGATTTTAGACAGGTAAACCTTATTCAAAAGGTCCACCGCCTTTTTATATTTTAGTTTGTATTCTTCATTGTTTGCCTAGCTTATATCATGATCATGTAGCGAGAACATTTATTAATTACCGTGAAATAAAGCTTTACTCAATTATCCATGTACCTTAAGATACACGCTGCAATTATATGATTGAAATCATCCAAACCAATTATGTATGCTTCCCATCCATTATCCTAAAATTTGAAGTTTCTGTCTTGATACCTCATTTTAGGGCTAACAGAAGAGTTAAGGAACCTTTATAAATAGGATACCCAGAATCATGAAAATGCTTAACATTCCAACAATATTTTTAAAAACGTTACCGACAGACTTCATTCAAGCCATTTTCTTTCCGCTTGACACTTTTCGGATGGAATGAAAAACATGCCAAGTTCTAAGTTTAACACAGCGGTGTTTCAGAAAACGAAAAATAAATGGAAATGCCCAATCTTTTTATAATCGGGCAATCTCCATAAACAAAAACTCCCCTTTTAAAAGGAGAGTTGTGCTTTTGGTGTTATATGATAACGTTCTGTAAGCCATGTTTTGTTCCTCAGTACTGCAAGCGACTCGCGTCTCGTACTTCGGCGGTAATCATCTATCTACAGAAGCATGTGCTTCTGTCCTTCTCCTCGTTCAATTCCGAGGAAGAAAGCGCCCCTACCATTAATTTGGGTTTCTCGCTCGTGGGGTTTACCTCGTTCCACCCTTTACATTTCTGTAAAGGCTCCGTCACTGTGGCACTTTTATAGGTATTCATGCCATATCCCAAAGGACTTAGGCATTTTCCCAGCCGTCAGCAATCCAAGATTGCTGCCCAAGCTTATTTTTTCGCCAGGCACGAACACTACGGACATCGCAGTCCGTGCGAGCATGGACTTTCCTCTACTGCATAAATGCAGCAGCAATTACCCAAACGTTAACATAACATTATTGATTATACTCCATTATTCATGAAAACACAATACCAAAATCATTTTCATTTTTACAATGCAAAATCTCAGTCAAAAAGCTTGTTACCAAAAACGTGCTTTTCCAAGTTGGATAACCGTTTAAGGATGTCAAAGTTAGTGGTTCCCGGAGTGGCACTTGGAGCAGGTTGATTTGGACGTTTTGTACTCTCTTCGGCTAGTTTTTTCAATTTAAGATTTTCTTGTTTAAGATCTTCAATTTCCTGATGGAACACTTCATAATCTTTAATGATCAGATCCAGGAATTGATCCACATCTTCAGGTTTATAACCGCGCATGGCTGTTTTAAAATCTTTTTCAAGAATATCTTTAGCCGTTAATTTTATCTTATCGGATAGCATAAGACTTCACCTCAATACTTTCGCCAATACAATCGACTTTTTATTATTTTTTCAAATCTGCTTGGGTTTGTCAACGAAACACCTTTTTGTAAACTCACTGTTTCTATGAACGATATGTATTCCCATTAAATCTGTATCTAGATTTCATCATAATATGATTATGCTTTAGAAACAACTTTTAATCCATAATTATTTTCACTCCATCATTCTTCGGTCCAGCTCGCTTCTTCCGCAGCCAGTTGCAGATCATCAAAGTTTATCTGAAAGATGGGGTATGGCTGTGTTTCGGCTTTTTTCATCGCCTCGAAATAAGGATATCGGGCTGATCCTTCTTTTTCAGCTTCGAAAATGATGAGCATGGCATCGCTTTTATGGACCATATACCTATTTTTGATTTTCAGCTGTTGTGGCCCTTCATATGGTTTGTTGAAAATGGACTCAACAAAATCGGCACGGGCCAATATGGATCGGTAATAGTCTTGATTCGTCTCGTTCCATGACTCTTCCTGTTTCAGGAAAGGAGTAAGCACCCCTAATTTAAGCTGATGATATTCTTCCTGTAATTCGAACACCACTTCGGCACCCCATAGTTCCGTACCCAACTGACCTGAGATGATCACCCATTCCAGCCCATCTTCCACCAATGTCAGGAGACGCTCCTTCATCGCTTTCTTTATATATTTTACGGCTTCATGGTCATTTTTGAATATCCCGAATTCAAAAGCTTTGTAGCCCGTCATATACAAAACCTTCATCACTTGACTAATCTCCTTTTAACATGATTATGAAAGAAAACAAGGGCTTAATAAGCCCTTATTTTTAATAACCGAAATGCCTAGGCGGACAGTGTGGGTTATGCGGCGGCCTTCCACAAATCAAGTGTTGATTATAGCACTCGTTCACCACGGATTGAGTATGCGGGAAATAATGCTTATACGTGTTCACATGTTTATTGACATTTGTAGTATGTGATGGATGAACGACAGGAATCACTGTGTTCGATACATTCGTATTGACATATTGCTGTGTTGGAGAGACTTGCGCTGGGGCAACTTGAGATGGAGATGTTTGTGTTGGACCATATTGCGCTGGAGACACAGCCGTTGGCATTGGACTAGTATACGCTCCCATTACGTTGTTGGGGTGTTTACCGGTTGACGCACCCATTACATTGTTGGGGTGTTTACCGGTTGATGCGCCCATTACGTTGTTGGGGTGTTTACCGGTTGATGCGCCCATTACTCCAGGTGCGTTCCCGTATGCTCCCATTACATTGTTGGATGCTCCCATTACATGGGGTTTATTTCCTCCACAATTACGAAAATACATTTATAATACGTCCCCTTTCATCATGATAAGTTTAGTCTTACCATTACAGACTATGAAAAGAAAGGGATACGTGTACTGATGAAATGACCTATTTATACAGTATAAGTATAAAACTACGTATGGCTATCAATAAGTACACTATTATTATAAAATCTGGCTAACCTTCAAATGAACTGAGGAATTTTCTATAAAAAGGAATAGAGACTGTCTTTTAATGAAGTAAATAATACTATCGTTAAACAAAGGACAACAAAAAATAGAAATAAAGTCGTTTTATACATTTCTTCGCTCCGCTTTCACCTTGAATTTATGATGTAAAGGAATGAAATGAACGCTTCGGAATTTCACCCTCAACCCTTTCCATTTTACACATAATAGTTGAAGGCTACAATAATTGTATACATATTTTTTATTTTCAGCCTTTTGCACTAAAAGACCCTTTCGATTCCCATATTTTATACAGAAATACCCTTAGATTGCTCTTTCTTTTCGAGCCGATGAATCCTCTTTTCCAATTCCAATTGTTTTTTCCCTGGCAAGGTCCCTTCCCTCACCATCTCTTGAAGTGCGATTATTGAACATTTTAAAGCTAGACCGACTTCCTTAAATTGATGTTCATATAATTTTGCACATTCAATCTGTGCCTGTATCCTAATTTGCACATTCCCTTTTAAGGCGACTTCCTTCCAAATTCCCAACGCTTCATTGAATTGTTTTTGCTTCTTTTTCTGGAAGGCTAAGGCATGGCCAGCTATTATCCGGTCTTCCTCATTCCCCGCTTCCACTATTTTTTCATATGTCTCGACCGACTCCTCTTTTTTTCCCAGATATGCGAGCCATCGTGCAATTTCCATGGACTCTTCCGTATACCCATCGATTTGGAGGATTTTTCGGGACAAATGAATATACAATGTGATCAGTGATAGGATATCCAATTCATTATGCTTCATGATCCCAAACAGTATTTCCGGATTCTTCCGCTCAACAAAATCAAAATAAATCATCGGTGCCAAATATCCTGGAATATCACCTTCCCTATGTACACCTAGAATATCTGTTTCGACTACTGATAATTTCACTCGTTCCAATTTGTTTCTCCAAAGGCGTCTTGAAGCATGATATAAATCGAAATGTCCGAATTCCGGTAATTTTGGTACATGTTCTTTTATCAAGGTATGTCTGGTTTTTAGCTGGGGCCAATCAAAGGATTTACCATTATATGTGACCAGCGTTTCGTAATTGATGTTTTCCAGAAAGCTTTGATAAAGCGGGATTTCACTTCCAGGCTGCGGAAGGATATGTTGCTTCACGACTACTTCTTCACCTTCTAAATACGCATAGCCAAGTAAAAAAATCGTATTGCCGGCTCCGCCTCCAAGCCCTGTCGTTTCCGTATCGAAGAAAAACAGATCTTCACTTTTAACGCCCCTAGCGGATAGGGGATGCTCCAATGAAGTTCGATTCCACTCTTTTACGACCTTTTTCAGCTCGGAAAATGCATATAACCCGTGTTTGTGATTTATAGGGTAGCGGACTTCCCTAATGAAACAATAGTCACCATCGAATTGAAAGGAAACGGTATCGTTCTCCAGCCACTTTTCAAAGTAAGGAATTTCGTCATTCACTTTCTGGTCATTTTCTTCTACAGGAGAAGGATGTTTCCCTAGGTTCATATGCGTTTTCATACGGTTCAATTTATTTTTTAAAGACATAAAATCACACCTCTTTTCACTTATCACTGCAATCTATTAATGGTTTTGCTTACAAAATTGACTTAATAATTGTTTGGCATCACTCTTGGCTGTTTTCGTTGCGGATTCCGTCCCGATACAGGAAGGACAGCCGCTTTCACAAGTGCAATTTTCGATCATTGATATTGTTTCATGCAGAATGACTTCAGAGTTTTCATATACTTTATCACTTAACCCTATGCCTCCCGGATAACTATCATAGATAAAAATGGTCGGTTTTTCATTATGCGCTGCCTTAACCTGCGGATAAACATGAATATCATGCGGATCGCACATAACATATAGCGGAATCATGTAATTAAGAGCATGGGAGGCACCTATCATTCCTTGTTCTATTCGATTTTCGTCCCAATTGAATATATCAGAATCCATGGAAAGCATGGCCGAACTCGTGTGCAGTTCCATCTCCGGGAGACTGATTGGTCCTGAACCAATATTTTCATGAGTTTCGAATTTGATTTTTTTGAAGATCGTAGGCATTGCCCGGATTGCGACATCACCAAAAGCAGCTGCTGTGGAAGCGAAAGTTCGCTGTTTATCGACTTCCAATACAGACAACTGAACAGCAAGGTTAGCATCCGTATAATAATCCACATTGACTTCACGTACATAAGCTTTCTTTTCATCCCAATCAAGTTCTTCCACCTGAAATTGAATTCCCTGGTGCAAATAAATGGCTTCATCGTGGAGAAGGGTCATTGCACTGAACGTATCCATTTCCCCTATGACCCGATTAACCGGTGCATTCGTTTGGTCGATGATCACGACATTTTCCTGTGCCGCTGAACGCAGGCTGATATTGCTTGCGGGAAAAGCATCATTCATCCAATGCCATTTGTCCCCATTTAGGTGTAAGACCCTTTCTTCTGTAAGGAATTCAAGAACGTCCATAATCTCCGTATTCCCAAAGGTATCGCCTTTTTTAAATGGCAGCTCATATGCTGCACATTTTACATGATCAACCAAGATCAAAAGATTATCCGGATTGATTCTTGCCGTTTCTGGATTTCTGGTAAAAAAATAATCGGGATGCTGTACGATATACTGATCAAGGGCACTAGAACTGCCGACCATGATGATCAATGCTTCACCATGCCTTCTTCCTGCTCGTCCCGCCTGTTGCCAGGCACTCGATATCGATCCAGGGTAACCAGTCATAATGCAAACCTGAAGCTGGCCGATATCGACACCCAACTCAAGTGCATTTGTAGAAACCACTCCATAAATGGAACCATCCCTGAGGCCTTGTTCAATTTCTCTACGCTGTGTTGGCAGATATCCACCGCGATAGCCCCTGATCGATTTTGGCCCCAATTGCTTTGACACAAGTTCCTGTAAATAGGTCAATAGAATTTCCACACGAACCCTGCTTCGCGCAAAAACGATCGTTTGAATTTTATTTTTCAAAAATTCATTTGCCAGCTTCCGGACTTCCAAAACCGCACTCCTTCGTATGTTCAGCGGTTTATTGACTATTGGGGGATTGTAAAACACAAAATGCTTTTTCCCACTTGGGGCTCCGTTATTATCGATAAGGACCATTTGTTTTTCTGTAAGCTCCTCTGCCAACTCTTTTGGGTTATTGATCGTAGCGGAAGTACAGATGAATACAGGATCGCTTCCATAAAACTTGCAGATCCTTTTTAACCTTCTTATGACGTTGGCTGTATGACTTCCGAAAACGCCGCGGTAAATATGAAGTTCATCGATGACGACATACTTCAAGTTTTCAAACAAAGAGACCCATTTCGTATGATGGGGCAGGATTCCAGAATGGAGCATATCGGGATTGGTGATCACGATATGCCCGGCCTGGCGGATTTTTTGCCTGATATTTGAAGGTGTGTCCCCGTCGTATGTATAACTATTTATCTCAGCATCCATTTCATGAATCATTTCATTCAATTCACTTTTTTGATCATAACTCAGCGCTTTTGTCGGAAAAATATAAAGCGCCCTAGTTTTTTTATCTTCCAATATTTTTTGAAGGACCGGCAAATTATAACATAATGTTTTACCAGAAGCTGTAGGTGTGACCGCTACAAGGCTATTGCCCCTGACAGCAGTATCAAATGCAGTTGCCTGATGGGTATACAACCCATTTATCCCCCTTATTTCAAGAGCATGCTTGATCTTGTCATTCATTGCATCGGGAAATGGAACATGTTTTGCCTCTTTTGCTTCAATTACTTGCCAATGTACTATATTATCTTTAAAATCTTCATTTGTTTTTAAATCCCTGATGACTTCTTGTAAATTTTTTCGCAGTTTCATATACCCACCTCATACTCCTATTCTACCGAATGAACGTTCTATGCAAAAGGGAAACTATTTCCTATTCCAAAAAAAAAACTGGAAACGTCAACATCTCGTTTCCAGCTCGGTCTTTTTTCATTTAATTCTTCTCGACAAAGCGAGTGATTTCTTCGATTAGTCTGCTTGGAGCTTCCAACATTCCCATATGGCCGCTGCCCTTAAGTATAACTTCATTGATATGGCTCCCTTTTACAGAAAAGGTTTTTTCAACGGGAATCACCTTATCCTGTTCACCTGCAACCAATAGGACAGGCAACTTCGTATCTTTGAGTACATGATTTCTGTCTATTCTGTTCCTCATGGCATGTAAAGACCCTATCGCACCAATTTCACTTGTTTTATATCCGATTTCCTTTGTATGGTCAATATTGGGATCATCGGAATTAGCGAAAAGCTTCGGTATAAGTCCGTCAATGAAAGCAGGGATTCCCTCACTTTCGATTTTCTCGACAGATTTTAAGCGCCCCGCCTTTCCAGTCTCATCGTCCGGGAAAGCGGTAGAATGTACTAAAGAAAAACCGGACAATTTCCCAGGAAACCTTTCTGCGAATGCCAAGGTGATATACCCCCCAAGCGAATGACCAAACATATATACCTGTCCGATTTCCATTTCTTCCAAAAATGTCGCAATATCAGCAGCCATATCTTCAATCGAGAAAGATTCCCCTATTTCTTCACTTGCACCATGCCCCCGTAAATCAACGGCAATAACCCGGTATTCATCCTTTACTTCAGCAATGATGTCACTCCAATATTCATGGCTTCCGCAAAATCCATGGATAAACAACAATGTTTTATTTCCTTTCCCGGTATCTATGTAGGAAAGCTTGCTACCTGTCATATTAATCCCTCATTTCCTTTACTAATCACTCAGTACCGTTATTCCCTATAGACCTGTATCTGAAACCCAATAGTGCATTCACATTTCTTCATTCCTCACATAGCCTATAGGCAAAGGAATTTTTTAGAAAGGAGCACCGTGATGACCTCTTCTGAAAAAAATAATAATCGGAATCGAATAGAACCCTTTACCCATTTCATTAACAAAATGGATCGGCTGTTTTCCGAAAGGCCACCTAAAGGCATGCTGCAATCTCTTGACGATTTCTTCGGTTCGGCGAAAGAACGCAGCTTTCCGGTTGATGTTGACGAAACGCATTCAGAATATACCCTTACTGCCACCTTGCCCGGAATTGCACGCAGCCAAATATCAATTGATGTACTGTCCCATGCCGTAACCATATCTGCAAAGCATGTAGATAGAAAGCATAAAAATCAAAAAGTGTTCCAAAAGGAAGTTTCAGCCGGTACTTTTTCAAGAACCATTTCCTTTCCAAAACCGATTGATGAAGCAAAAGTGACCGCTCGACATCGCGATGGCATCCTCACGCTTCACCTGCCCAAAATCAAAGGGAATCGGATTGAAATCGATTAGGCATGAATAAAAGCAGACTTAAAAAAGTGGCTGGTCACTTGTAAGTCTGCTTTTCCTTTATTCACCATCTAAGCTTTGAAGAAGCCACCTACTCCTTTGACCATGGAAGATACTTGAGAAACTGTATTCATCATTTGTCCAGCTGTATTCATCATCTTCGTTATATCCATGGATCCATCTTGTGTTTTGAATTGATTCATGACCGATTTGAAACCCGATGGCTGGGGTTTTTGCATGAACTGCTGCTTAGGATATGGATTATGAGCCTGATGCTGACTTTGCGGAGGTCTTTTAGCTGGCTGCAACGGATTGGCGAACGGACTAAAAGCTTGCGGCTGATAATTGGACTGGATTGGCTGCATTTGTGCCATTGGCTGCATTACACTGCTGCCCGGATAAGCTCCCACAGGCATCGCCTGCTGTTGGACTGGTTGGAATGGGTGATAGGCCGCCTGCTGATAAGGATCATGATATGGCGGCGTCATATAGCCCCCTGTATCCTGGAGATGATATGGATACATAAATGGTTGTTCAAGATTATGATTATTTGGCGGAGGATACGGCATTGGCTGTTGGTATCCTCCCCAATTTTCCGGCATTGATTGAGGAAACTGTCCTTGATTTGGGGAGATTTGGTTATAACCGGATCTCATCATGTCAATGAGCCCTCCTCTTTTTTCATTACATGGTTCTGATAATATATGAAAAAAGTGGTAATAAAGTGTAGGTGTTTTTTATGATAAAATCCGATCGATTTCCGTTTTTACATTATTAAGGATGAATTCGACCGATTGGACATGGCTCTTAAATCGCTTATAACTAGTTTTAGGAAAAAATGCCTGGACGGCCACATCAGAAAGGTTATGGGCGGTTTGTTCGATTTGCTCGGGGAAAAGATGCCTAAATTCAGTTTCTTTCATCCACTCCTTCATTCCGGTTTCCCATTCGATGCATACGGTCCTGACTTGATCTGCAAACGGTTTTACCTCCGAAAAGAAATCCTTTTCCTTTCCTTCCTTGCGTACACACTCATAAATATCATCCGCTTGATCCGTATATTTTATTAATTGTTCTGTTAATAGCTGCAGTTTTTCTTTTTGCACAATATATTCCTCCGTACATTTGTTTCCCTAAGTATAATCCAGTTCTTTATAAAATGATATTCCTCCGGCTTATACGTGCAATTCAGTGAAAACTTTGTGTTTTATTATTGTTTTTTCCGGGACAATGGAAAAGGAATGGTTCAAACCTTCAGCATTTACCCAATAATCCTCGGCTTTCTCAATGGCTTCCTGGGCTTCATTAACTAATGTATATTGCTCCGCCCATAGTTTGCACCGCACTGTATTTACAGTTTCCCCATATGAATTCTCCAAACGATCCAGGCTGGTACTGATCTCAGCTATCATCCTTAATATCTCTTCTGTTGCGACGCTTTTATTGACCATGCTGATCCCTCCCATTCTTTACCTGTACTATTCTTTTTTTTATCTGAAAGCCCTTCATGACTGACAAAACTAGAAGGGAATCGGCAAAGAAAGTGCAATTCACTTAATTTATTATGCCCTTCGACAACAATGACAGAATGAAGAATGAAGTTTTAAACAAGAATACAGACAGGAGGTGATTTTATGCAGTCGAATGAAAGCAGACAGCAAAAAAACGAAAAACGACAAAAGCCGCCCACTAAAAAGGCAGGAACGGGAAACCCGAAACTTAGTGGAGAAAACCGCCCCTCTACGTAAGACATAAATATTGACCGATAAACAGGGAAGGCTTAATCGACGCCTTCCCTGTTTCCTATTATAAAATCCAATTTTTGATCATTGCTGCCGTGTGCAGCTGCTTTTGTTTATGGTCATACCAATCGGTCAAATGCGGGTCTTCTTCCCATTTGGGTTCAATGAACCATTTTTTTTTAACCTTTTTTTTCATATCCCATTGCTCTGTCTCCCCTGCTCGATGATGAATCAACGGATATACTCCCCTCAGCATCGGGGTTTCATGGTACCTAGGCTTTTTTCGATATTGTTCATAATCATATCTGGCACCCGTTGGTTCAGTCCTGCAGGAAAATTCATAAAATAGCGGAAACAAATCTTCAGAAAATAAAAGGCCAGCCAACCTTTTCCCCAATTCAATCCTTTTATCGATATTTCTGAAATGCGAAACGGACGAGCCATACAGTTCTCCATTGCAAGTAGGAAATAAAACGGTGCTAAAATGCATCCAGTCCTGCAGGAAAAATAATAATGAATGAAAAACGAAAGATTGCTTTTTAATAACCGGTTCTTCAATGATGTTTTGTTCATTTATGATAAGCGCAGTGACTAATTTTTCACGATTTCCATGTTTCCAAAAGGAATACCATTCGTTCTTCATGAATTTGGTAATAAAAAAATAATGACATAAGTGAAACAAAGGACGTCCATACTTCGTCGAATAATGATAGAGAAGTAATTGGGGATACGCATCTTGGAATATTCTCCAGTTGGCTTCTTCATACGTTAGGAATAAGTGATGCCTGTATTTAACGCCAAGCAAATGGGAAAACCAAATTCCTTCAAGATCACACATATTCCAGCCTGCATTCCTAGAAACCATCCCAGCTAAAAAAGACCATTGTATTTCTGGATGCAGTCTGAAAAATTGTTCATATGCTTTTGTTCTTGATATATTATCCCTATTCCCTTTAGCGGTTTGGGCTTTTATGGAATGGAGCAATTGCTTCTCCGTCTTTAACATTCGCATCTATGTGTCCAGCCTTTCTATAGCGATGAATTGTGACATATAGTTGTACATAAATCCTATCGTTCTAAGAAACAATTCTTTTTATTCACATATTGGATTCTTTTTTTGCTAATATAGATAAGTGAAAAAAAGGAGGGGTAAAAGTGGCATTTCATTATCCCAACGGACGAAGATTTGTACCGCAGGCTATGGAAGAAAAGAAAAGCCCACTAAAAAAAATCAGTTTCAGCAACCGGGGAAAAACATTGGAAGACGATTTGAACGAAACCAATCAGTATTATTTAGCACACGGCATTGCCGTCATCCATAAAAAACCGACACCCATTCAAATTGTCGATGTCCACTATCCGAAAAGAAGTGCTGCAGTCATTAAAGAAGCTTATTTCAAACAAGCATCGACCACCGATTACAATGGTGTTTATAAAGGAAAGTACATTGATTTTGAGGCAAAGGAAACGAAAAACAGCAGTTCGTTCCCTCTGAAGAATTTTCATGACCATCAAATTGAACATATGAAACATATCGTTCAGCATGACGGAATTGCGTTTGTCATCATCCGGTTTTCCGCAATGGATGATATATATCTAATGAGTTCTGAACAACTGAGTTTTTATTGGAAGAGAATGAAAGAAGGCGGACGCAAATCTATAACTCTTCAAGAGGTTGAAAGCAGTTCACGAAAGATTACTCTTGGCTTTCAACCGAGAATTGACTATATTAAAGTAGTAGATTCGCTCATCGCAGAAAATTTTTAGTTTTTTTAGAAAGGCAGGTTAGCTGTAATGGCTGAAAAATATAATACTAGAGAAGAACGCCGAAAGCAGGGGCAGACTCAAAAAAAGGGACAGAACAAAGGTCCTGAAAAGCCAACCAATATGCTTAAGCGAATTTTCCTTATACTTGTTACAATCGGAATAATAGGCCTGGTTGCCGGAGGAGCTGCAATGGCTTACTTTATAAGCGACGCTCCAAAACTTGACGAAAAGCTTTTGAAAGATCCGGTCACATCCAAGATTCTCGATGAAAATGGTAAATTGCTAGCTGAAATCGGTAAGGAAAACCGGGATTATGTAAATTATGAAGACATACCCGATCTTGTCGAAGAAGCTTTCCTGGCTACGGAAGATTCACGCTTTTATGAACACCACGGGGTCGATTTCTTACGCCTTGGCAGTGCCGTCATAGCAAACGTCAAAAATGGGTTCGGCTCAGAGGGTGCAAGTACATTGACCCAACAGGTTATCAAGCGTTCTTATTTAACACCTGATAAGACCATTAAAAGGAAAGTCCAGGAAATGTGGCTATCCATACAGCTTGAAAGAAAATATACTAAAGAAGAAATTTTCGAAATGTATGTGAATAAGATTTTCTTTGCAAACCGTGCCAACGGAATCTTAACTGCATCGCAAACTTATTATGGAAAAGATCTTAGCGAATTGAAATTGAACGAAGCGGCCATGCTTGTAGGATTACCGCAAAGCCCAAGCAGGTATAACCCGTATATATACCCTGAACGTGCAAAAGAACGCCGTGATATTGTTCTGCACTTAATGAATAAACATGGATATATTACTGAAACGGAAATGAAAAATGCACAAAGCATCGATATAACACAAGGACTTCAAGAAATCGATAAGAGCCAAATCGATACGACCGCATACGATGCATTCATCGATTTGGTAATTGAGGAAGTCGGAGATATGGGTGACTATAACGTCTTTACCGATGGTTTGGAAATCCAAACGACCATTGATAAAGATGCCCAAGAATATGTATATAACATGTTGAACAGTGATGAAATCATCAATTATCCAAGTAAAGATCTCCAAGCCGGGGTCACATTACTCGATACAGAAACTGGTGAAATTAAAGCAGTGGGCGGAGGCAGGAACACCACGGTTAAACGCGGCTGGAATTATGCAACGGATGCCAAGCGATCACCTGGTTCGACCATTAAGCCGATTCTGGATTATGGTCCTGCCGTAGAATATTTAAATTGGTCCACCTACCATCAAATCAAGGATGAGGAATATAGTTACACTGATGGAACACCGCTTAAAAATGCTTCCGGACGACATTATGGTACTGTAACGACTCGCGAAGCACTGGCACGTTCATTAAATATTCCTGCTTTAAAAACGCTTCAAGCAGTAGGCTTGGACCGGGCACGTGATTTTGCCACTGACCTTGGCATTCCTTTTGACAAGGAAATTACCGAATCGGCAGCATTGGGCGGCGGTAAGGATGTTTCTACACTTGAACTTGCCGGTGCATACAGTTCATTCGGAAACAAAGGTATTTATAATGAACCGCATAGTGTGAAAAAGATTGTTTTACGTGATAAAACAACCATCAAAAACAAGACGGAATCAAAACCGGTCATGAAAGATTCCACAGCTTTCATCGTGACGGACATGTTGAAAAGCGTCATGAAAGAACCTTATGGAACAGGAAGATTAGCCAATATACCTAATCTCCCGGTAGCCGGTAAAACGGGGTCAACTAATTTCACGCCTGAACAGCGTGCCAAGAACAACATCCCATCTTCCGGTGTAAAAGATAGCTGGATGGCAGGTTATACAACCAATTATACAGTCGCGGTTTGGGCTGGTTATGATAATGCATCTGGTGAGCAAATGGAATATCTGGGTGAATCATCTCAAAGGATCCCTAAATCCATCTTCAAGAATTTAATGGAACATATGGCTCAATCAAAAGAAACGAAGGACTTTGATCAACCTGACAGTGTTGTGAAGGTTGGAGTCATCAAAGGTTCAAATCCAGCTGTTAAAGCCAATGAATATACACCAAGCAGTAAAATCACTTATGAATATTATGTTAAAGGTCACGAGCCAACACAAGTGACGACAGAATATGAAAAAATCGACTCACCTGGCATTAACGCTTCTTACAACCAGGAAAGCAATGAAATCAATCTATCATGGTCACACCCTAAAGGTAATGGGAATACCCAATTCGAGGTTAAGATGTCCGTTGACGGCGGAGCACAGAGCGTATTAAAAAAATCGAAGGATACTAGTTTAACGATCCCTAATCCAACCCCTGGAAGTAAATATACTTTCTCAGTGGTAGCTCTAGTGGATAACCAACAAAGTGATCCTGCGAGTACATCTGTCAATATACCTGCTGAAGCGGAAGTCCCTGAGGATACTGAAGACGAGGAGATTGAAGATCCGGCCGAAGGTGAGGATACGGAACAAGAAACTCCTGCTGAAGGCGAAGAAGATAAACAAGACGAAGACAAAAATAACAATGGCGAAAACGGCAATAACGGCAACAATGATAATGGTGGTAATGGTAATGGCAACAATGATAATAATGGCAATGGCAACAACACTGATGACGGAAATGGAAATAAGGGTGATGAGGACGTCGAAAGCGGGGATGATGTCACTGACCCTGGAACGGTAGAAGAGGAAAAACCAGTCGAGACCCCGGACCCGGACCCGGACCCTAACCCGGACCCAGATCCAGATCCAGACAAAGATACGGAATAAATATATATAAAGTTTGACTAAAAAAACGTCTAAGCTAAAAGCTTAGACGTTTTTTTGGCTCTTCTTATTTTTGATCATGAACTTCACATATTGTTTTTCAAATTCTCGGAACAACTCACTAAGCTGTCTATAAGAATGAAAAAAAGCGGGTCTAGCAATGATGAAAGAAAGCCTTTCATCCATGTTTACCGGAATATTGTTAAAGGATTCTATTTGGACCCGGAAATCTTTCAATGCCACTGGCTTCCCATGCATCCAGAAGACTGCGGTTAAAAATAAACCGACCCCCTGCTTCATGAGTCCCAAAGTCTGTCCCACTTTTCGCTCAGAAAATAGCAAACTGCATTCTGAATCAATTCCCTTCCATATTTCCAGCAGTTCCTTTACATGCATTGCCCCCTTAGTCCAAGGAGCATACGCCTCTACATTGTTATAATAAAGTAACTCATATGGGAAACCTTCGAATGGGAACGTTTCACTCCAACCTGCATATCGCTCTTTTTCCAAGGTGGTTTCCTTTTCAGGAAAAAACAAAGGATGGTCCAATTCTTCAGGGACTTTTATTGATCTGGACTGCGTCAATTGGCTTCTTTCCTTTTCATTCTTTTTTTTCCTTCGCGGCATAATTCGAGAAGCGGGCAGGTTTCACATCTTGGTGACTGCGCTTTGCAATGATAGCGTCCAAAGAATATCAGGCGGTGATGCGTAACGGACCATTCATCCTTTGGTATCTTAGCCATCAACGTTCTCTCAACATCGAGGACACTATCCTTCCAACGGCATAATCCCAGGCGCTTGGAAACACGCTCTACATGGGTATCCACAGCAATCGCCGGCACATCAAAAGCAACGGAAACGACTACATTCGCCGTCTTTCTGCCAACGCCAGGCAATTTAACAAGCTCATCACGATCTTTGGGAACTTCCTTACCGTATTCTTCGATCAGCATGCGCGACAACTTTTGTATGTTCTTAGCCTTGTTACGAAACAAACCGATTGAGCGAATGTCATTTTCCAGCTCTTCTATCGGAACGCTTATGTAATCCTCAGGCGTTTTATATTTCTGAAATAAATCCTTCGTGACTTTATTGACTAATACATCCGTACACTGAGCTGACAGGGCAACAGCAACCACCAATTCAAATGGATTGGAGTGATTCAGCTCACAATGGGCATCTGGAAACATTTCACCCATCGTATCCAGACAATATCGAATTTGAGCTTTATTCAACATATTGGTTCTCCTTCACTTTACATTACTGCTCGAGCCAGTTATAGAAAGGCACATCTTTCAATGGTTGTGCAGTTTCCGTCTTTCGGTCCCTCTTTTGGTGAACTCTAAATTTTTGTCCTTGCTCCCTAGCCTGTTCCAAGGTTTTAATTCCATTCTTTTTCCACTCGAATAAAATTCGATCAATGTATCGGAAATTCAATTTTCCGGAAATGACAGACTCCCTCAGAGCTGACTTAATGATTTCAGGTTGATGGTCGTCCTCCATCCACATTGCCAAGGTCTCACATTCAAATGGAGATAAAGGGCGGCCGAACTCCTGTTCAAAAATCGTATAAAGGCTCTCCCCCGCTTTTTGGATTTCAGCAGACTCTGACTGTTTCAAAGTTTTCAAGAAACAGTCCATCATTTTTTCATAAAGTGGCGACAACGAATATTTTTCCTGCCCGATTTCTTGGCTCCCCTCAACCACCATTTCAACAAATCCCCTTTGAACCAGACGCTGGATCAAGAATAGACATTCCGTTTCCTGCAATGTCATTCGGTCAGAAAGTTGGGATGGTGCAGGGAAATGGTTACCTTTATCGATGAAGCTTTGCAATTGTAATAATAGGACCATTTCTTGTTCATTTAGTCCCATTGTACTATAGTTAGTCAACAAAAAGGATGGAATCGTTATCGTTCCTTCCTTAAACCACGCATATAAATGTTCTTTATTCATGTTTTTGGACACCTCTGGTTAAGTATAACATGAATACGGCTCTCCGAATAAGTTTATAATTTTAACAAAAAACGGTTATCTGCCATATATGGCAAGATAACCGCTTCATTACGGAATCAAGGATATAATCGATTTAATAGACGTGGGAACGGGATGGTTTCACGGACATGCTCGACTCCACTGATCCATGCAACGGTGCGTTCTAATCCCAAACCGAAGCCTGAATGCGGTACAGAGCCATATTTTCTTAATTCCATATACCACTTGTAAGCATCTTCACTCAAGCCATGCTCATTGATTCTCTGTTCAAGCAATTCCTGATCATGAATCCGCTCTGAACCGCCAATTATTTCTCCATATCCTTCCGGAGCGATCAAATCGGCACAAAGAACGACTTCTTCCCTGTCAGGATCTGGCTGCATATAAAAAGGTTTAATTTTGGTTGGGTAATGAGTTATGAAAACGGGCTTATCATAACTTTCCGCTATCGCAGTTTCATGCGGAGCCCCAAAATCATCCCCCCATTGGATATCATCAAATCCTTGTTCATGAAGGAACTTAATGGCCTCATCATATGTAATACGCGGGAAAGGAGCTTGAATTTGTTCAAGCTTCGCTGTATCACGCCCCAGTGTATTCAACTCAAGCTGACAGTTTTTCAATACGGATTGGATGATGGAAGAAACGAATTGCTCCTGGACCTCCAGGTTTTCTTTAAATTCGATAAATGCCATTTCTGGTTCAATCATCCAGAACTCGATTAAATGTCGTCTTGTTTTGGATTTTTCTGCCCTGAAGGTAGGACCAAAGGAAAATACCTTCCCAAGTGCCATGGCAGCCGCTTCCATATAGAGCTGACCACTTTGTGAAAGGTATGCATCCTCATCAAAGTATTTAGTGGCGAACAATTCACTCGTTCCCTCTGGTGCGCTTCCAGTTAAAATTGGGGGATCCACTTTAACGAAACCTTCTTCATTAAAGAATTCATATGTAGCACGGATTATTTCATTCCGGATTTTCATGACTGCATGCTGCCGTTTTGAACGCAGCCACAAATGGCGGTTATCCATTAAGAATTCCGGACCATGCGCTTTAGGTGTAATGGGATAATCCAATGATTCATGAATGATTTCAATATCTTTCACCTGTAACTCAAAACCGAACGGCGATCGTTCATCCTTTTGAATGACACCTGTTACATACAAGGATGACTCTTGAGAAACCGATTTCGCACGAGCGAAAATCTCTTCACCCACTTCAGCTTTCACGACCACACCTTGAATGAAACCAGAGCCATCACGGATTTGAAGGAAAGCAATTTTCCCACTGGAACGTTTGCTGGCAAGCCAGCCTCCAATGGTAACTTCTTGATCGACGAATTTGCTAGCATCTTTTATTGTGATTTTCACGGAATTTACCTCCAAAAATAGCTTAACTTACTAAGGAATTTACTCTACTTATTATACCCATAGCCCTGCTTACAAGCAAATAAATCAATTGAAGCGGTAGTTCCATGCCTTTTATATCACTCTCATTATGTTTTTGTAGAGTATACACCAGATTTAATGGTAGATTACTTTTCACTAACGCCCAAACTCTTATTACGGTAAAATCATCTCGGTATATGTATCGATCGACATTTCTATTTTTAAACAAAGGATTGAATCCAATCAACCAATGGTAATCATTTTCGCCTTTAACAGGGTTTCAAATGATGCATATAATTGAAAAGCACTTTTAGGATTTCTTATTTGGCAGGAAAGCAGCTCTTCAAGTCTTTTGATCCGATAGCGTAAACCACTCATTGAAATGTTCAATTCTTTCATACTGCATTCAAGATTTCCACCGCATTGCAGAAATACATAAAGCGTTTTCAATAATTCATTCATTTTTGGATCATCTTTCATCAATAAAGGACCCAGCATTTTCTCAGCTTTTTGCAGGACCGCTGGCGTACTCCCAGTATGCATTAAAATGGATAGCAGATCGACTTCTTCAAATTTGATAATATCCCGAGTTCCTTCATTCATATTCAAAGCGGTTAAAGCTTCTTGAAAAACATCATGAGCCCGTTCCAATTCATCACTTATTGTGCTAAGTCCCATTTTAAAGTTATATCCGCTGAAAACAGTATATAAATGATTGATGCATTCCTTGGTTCGAAATTGAAATTCATTTCCAGGACTCAGCGGTATAAGCAATACGATATTACCATCCCTTAAGGCTGATAGGACGACTTGATTCCACTTCTTAAAGAAACTATAAATCTCTTCGATGATTTTCTGCTGAATGAAATAGTCATTCTCTGTCCCCCGATCGGAGGAAAAACGATAGCCCAGCACCGCAATGGTGAAAGGATGATCCAATGAAGCGTCTAAATACATGCTTTTTTTGATTATTTCTTCTCTAGAAGCAAACTCTCCATTTAATATCTGTTCAAGGAATAAACCTTTTACCCTTTCAAGGGCTTCAAAACTGCTTTTCTCATTTAAGAGGAATAGGGAACCAGTCATGGACACCCTCTCAAGAATCATTCGATTGATTTCCAGGTTCGTATTTCCTTCGACCAGATCAGATTGCGCAAAGGTACAATAGCCGTAAGTTTTATTTTGTAACGTAATGGGAGTATACAGCAGCTCCATCCCATCTTTTACGATACTTCCGGTCTCCAAAGTCAAAGTACCATTTTCCCTCATTAATTTAAGCTGATTCCTGACTTCGCTTACCTTCCCTTTATGAAACCCAGCATGATAAACCTGATTGCCATTGAAATTCTCCATCAACAAAGGTATTTTTGTTTTCTGATAAACCATCCTCACTATGGATTGAAGGCTTCTTCCGTTAATTAACTCTTCTGTAAGCAAATTATGAATATCCATCACTTTTGACAAACTATTGCGTTCCTCCAGCAGCTTTTCATATGTTACGGCAAGCTCTTGAACAATCGGTTTGGTTTTATAATATTTCAACTCATCCTGAATCTCAATGCCCCATAAATGTATCGATTTACCTTCGTATCTACACTCTGATTGCCCTGCTCCCTTACAGGCGCTTTCCTTAAAGATCACTTCATGACCGCACACCGTTGAATAAAATCCACTTGCATAGCCCGTCAATGTATAACAGACTGGCTTTTCCGCGATGCCTGTCTGGGTGATATGTTCCTCTGCCTCATAGGAATTCACCCAAACCCCTTCCACCTTTACAGAGTGTACATCCGCTTGACTATCCATCGATAATTCCAGTTTCGTAGTATTAACTTTTGTATAACCTTGCAGCATATGTAAAATGGGGCCTTGCCTCAGTATCTCCTTAACTGTTGACAAATTCCCTTTTAGTGCCTTTTTAGCATCATTGACTCCGATATTCCAGCCATAACGTATTAAAAAAGACTTCATTCTTTCAAATCCAATATTCTCGATCAAGTCCTTTCTTAGGGTACCGAAAATTGAAGAGGAAGTGAGGATCATCCTCTCATCATTTAAATGAATTTCACCATCATCATTCTTAAGATTCAAAAGGTTCGTCATGATTCCCCCCAGCTTTCCTTTTACATAATATTATACTTTTTCCATACCTTACCTATCAAGAAAAATGTAAACGCATTCATATCATGCAGTGGTGGAAAACCGGTGGGAGTCCGATACAAACCATTCTTTTTCACGTTTTAATCAGATTAATTCATTCGGAGCTGGATCAAATCAGCATTAATGCCTTCATCTGCATTTATCCACTTATCATTTGTCCAGCCATGAAGGTCATAATCGTCCATTGCCAAGTCCACAAAAGCTTTGAATTTTTCCGATTGTCCATTTAAATCTGCCATTTTCATGGTTTCAAGCCTAATATTTTCATGGTTACCCGCATAATTGATTTCATATAACTCATTCCTGCCACCAAATTCCGTTCCGATGGAATCCCATATAAGTTTCATCAGTTTTACCCTTTCCACTGCCGAAACCCCGCCTGAACCCTTATAATATTTATCGAGATACGGACGGACCTCAGGGTTTAAAAAATCCTTGGAGCTTGATGGGAGTTGAATGAGATTACCTGCTACAACCTGTTCAAATATCTGTTTCACCTTTGGCCAAACCATAGGTGCGAACACCCTATATGCAGTTGCATATGTGCTATTGGGGAGAACAGTGCCATTCGGTCCTTCCATCGGATCTGTAGCCATCGCTGTCGAGATTGCCCAAAACATATTCCTGTAAGCAAGCACTTCCCCTATATTGGCTTGAACTCCCCTAAATTGATTCGTTCCTGCCATTTCCGTAGCCTTCATCAGAAGGCCAGCCATAAAGTCCAATTTCACCGCATAGCGAGTGCAGCCATGAAAGGTATATCGATTCATCCACCCAGTCTTGGATCTAAATCCATTTGCAATATCCACATTATTATAGGCGAATACATTCTCCCATGGGATGAATACATGATCAAGGACGATGACTGCGTCATTTTCGTCGAACCGACTGGAAAGCGGGTAATCGAAAGGAGTGCCTGTCTTGGCAGCCGTTTCTTCAAAAGACTGTCTGCTGATCATTTTTAATCCCGGCGCATTCATCGGCACAAAGAAAATCAATGCATGGCTTCTATCTCCTTCCCCAAGATCGACGGGAGAATAATTCGCGACAAAATTATAATTCGTAAGTGCTGCAGAGGTTCCAACCATTTTGGCTCCGCTTACGATTATTCCATCATCCCGCTCTTTCACCGTACGTACAAATACCTCTTTATTTTCATGTAGCGGTTTATTCCTGTCCATGGCCGGATTTATAATTGTATGGTTACAGAATGGAACGTCCCTTGTGGTTTTTTCATACCATCTTTTCGCATTATCTTCAAATCCCTTATAAAAATCGCTATACGGTCCCAATGATCCTGTAAAAGCAGCTTTGTAATCAGGGGTACGACCCATGAAACCATAGCTCAATTTTGACCATTGTGCTATGGCATCCCTTGCTTCAAGCAGCTCTGTTGCGTTCTTTGAGGCCTTGAAGAACTTATGGGTAGTATGGCCTTCATCTGTCTTAGCCGTTAAAATCCGTGCAGTAACCGGATCATGGAGAGCATCATATAGTTGGGCAATTGACCTGGCAGAATTGCGATATGCTGGGTGTGTCGTCACATCATCTACCTTATCGCCGTTTAAGAATACCGTTCTTCCGTCTCGTAAACTTTCTAAATACTCTTTGCCATTCATCATCGGAACATCCCCCATTTCACAATCTTTCAATTTGAATTCCTAGCTTCATACTAACTAAATGTTCAAGACATTTTTCTGTTGAAACTCATCTTTTTTCTGACATTTTTTGTTTAATTATACTGAATAATCTAAATATGTTGAACTTAAACAAAAAATCATATACGATATCATATATGATTAATAATAAAATCAAGGGGTGAGTGTCCATGGCAAAAGCAAGAGTGAAACTCCAAAAGTCAGATTATTCAGAAGAAATGGAGATACTTTCGAACCGCTATATTTTAATGAACGGAGATAAGTATGAGGTATCACAGGTCAAGTTGGATAACCCTATTTCAGGAACGGTATATGGAACATTATTAAACTATAAAGGATCATTGGAGGCATTGAAGGGAAAGATCGACCATCCTCCTTATAATGAACCTCCTAAAGGGCCGATCCTTTATATTAAACCTAGAAACACGTTTTCTTCTTTTTCCAATCCAGTTCCCCTTCCAACCGGCATACCTGAATTGGAAATCGGGGCCGCACTTGCCATAGTAATCAGTAAAACGGCCACAAGAGTCAAGAAAGAACATGCATTGGATTATATAGAAGGTTTTACGATTGCCAATGATATTAGCATTCCACACGAAAGCGTTTTCCGTCCTGCTATCCGCCAAAAAGCCCGTGATGGATTTTGCCCGATCGGTCCATGGGTCGTATCCAAGGAATCCATCTCCAACCCCGATTCTTTAGGAATCCGTGTATATATAAATGGAGAACTAAGGCAAGAAAATTCAACTTCAAATCTAATTCGCTCCATATCCCGCCTTATTGAAGATGTAACTGACTTCATGACTTTGAGTACGGGTGACGTCCTTCTAGCTGGAGTTCCAGAGAATGCACCGCTGGCAAAAGCCAATGATCATGTCAGAATAGAAATAGACGACATCGGATATTTGGAAAATACTATCATTTCCGAGGAGAAACTATCACTGGAGGGGATTTTATGAAGAGAGCACGTGTAGCCTATGCAGGTGCCGTACATCCAGCAAGTGAATATTGTGGCCGGCTCAAATTGGCGGATGGCCGGATTGTCAATGAGCAGGATGTTGTCTGGCTTCCCCCGGTGGAACCACGAACGGTCTTCGCGCTTGGCCTGAATTATGCAGACCATGCGAAGGAGCTTGCTTTTAAAGCACCGGAAGAACCCCTAGCGTTCTTAAAAGGTCCCAATACCTTTATCGGCCACCGGGGACAGACAAGGCGGCCTGCTGATGCAGCTTATATGCATTATGAATGTGAATTGGCAGTCGTCATAGGTAAAAAGGCGAAGAACATAAAAAAGGAAGAAGCCTTTAAGTATGTATGTGGATATACGATTGCAAATGATTATGCAATACGGGATTATCTGGAGAATTACTACCGACCAAACTTAAAGGTCAAAAATCGCGATACCTGCACCCCCATTGGGCCTTGGTTAGTCGATGCCGAAGATATTCCTGATCCTTCGAATCTTGCCATCAAAACTTACGTCAACGGAAAATTGACTCAGCAAGGCAACACGAAAGACATGATTTTCGGCATTGCTGATTTAATTGAATATTTTAGCAGCTTCATGACATTGAGTCCAGGCGATATCATATTGACAGGCACACCTGAAGGATTGGCAGATACTGCTGTAGGCGATGAAATCATCACTGAAATTGAAGGGATCGGGAAACTCGTTAACACAATAGTCGGTGACGATATATTTACTGAAGGCGGGGATCGGCCGTATCTAAAAATCCATAATTAACGGAAGGGACTAATCACATGCCTCATATTATTATTGAATATACGGATAATATCAAAGATGAAATCCAGATTGACGGCTTATTAAGGAAGGTGAATGATGTACTTATATCCTATCCTTCCATCTTTCCAATTGGCGGCATTCGATCCCGGGCCATTGAATTGAAGCATTACCGTGTTGCCGATGGTACAGAAGATGATGCCTTTGTTCATGCCATACTAAAAATTGGCGCTGGTCGCCAGGACAGTGATAAAACCAAAGTATGTGACCAACTTTTCGAAACGATGGAATCCCATTTGGCACCCCTTTTTTCAAAAAGATATCTTGCCCTCTCCATGGAACTTACCGAATTCAGTGATTTTGGCACATATAAAAAGAATAATATCCATGATCGATATAAAAAATGAACAAGATTTCATATTTAAAGGCCTTCCTCATCATCGGGAAGGCCTTTAAATTAAAATGTTTTGCCATTGCTACCGTGCTCAGTTGATTTCTGCAAGGTTTTCAGTACGGTTCAAGAACTCCTTGACACGGTCCACATATTCCTGTTTATCATAGCCGTTATATAAAGCGCTTGCCATACGGACCGGATCCCCAAAGAAGAATCTTTCGTACAGCGTTTGCCTGGATCCAAATGAACTCATGCATACATCCCATGCGAGACGATACAATTTAACCCTGTCATAGGCTCCACCATTCGCGGCTTGGAGATATTTATCCAAATCCGGTCGAAGCTCCGAATTGAAATCGGCTTCATTTGGTATCGCCATTAAGCCACTAGCTCCAAGAAGCTGCATAATTTCACTGAATCTAGGGTAAATCTTCGGATAATAATTACGGGCTATGTTTAACGGTGTGAAATCTGGTGTCATCATTCCCCACTTATCCACTTTCGCGTTTGCCTCCGAAGCTGTAATGAAAGCCTTTACCGTTTCAAGCGCTATGATGACTTCCGAGATTTTCTCCTGAACATGCTGGTATTGCCCGATATTGATGGTTTCCACCATTAGTTGCAAAATCCCCAGAATGAACTCGGTTTTGGCGATATTCTTCGATACCACCTGATGGGTCATATGAACAACTGCATTGCTTTCATTATAAGCCTGGTTGCAAATGCCGACATCCCCATATGCAAATACCCGATTCCAAGGAACGACTACATCATCAAAAACGATGATCGTATCCATTTCCTCAAATCGTGAACCAAGTGGATGGTCAAAATGTGATTTGCCATAGTCGAATGATTCACGACAGATGAATTTCAACCCCGGTGTATTATTTGGTATGGAGAATGCGAATGCATAAGGGTTTTCTTCTTCTGATTGTTTAAGCAATGTTGAAGGGAAAACCATGATTTCATCCGTTATTCCTCCTTGTGTAGCTAATAATCTGGCTCCCTTTATAATAAGCCCTTCTGAATTCTTGCCAGCAATCCGTGCAGCAATGTAAGGGTCCGGAAGCTTTGCGGCACTAACTCCCCTATTAACCTGGGGTTGAATCAAGGTATGTGTCAACGACAAATCCTTTTCCCGGCAGAGCTCATAATAATCTTTCATATTTTTAGCAAATGCCGAATCTTGAGTGCCGAACATATCAGCTGCAGTACCGTAAGCCATCATCCCGCTGTTGATATAGTCAGGGGAACGCCCCATCATTCCATTATTATGTCTTGCCCATTCTTGAATCATCTTCCTCCTTTTTTCAAGGTCTTCCTTAGTCCGCGGCTGCATGAATGAGGTCCCTACTCTTTCGTTTGAAGTTGGTGAAATATAAGTCATGATGTCATTTTTCTCGGAATCATGCTGCAAATCATATAATTCGGCCTGTGTTTTCATGACCCCTTTAAAAGCTGGATGTTGACTGATCTTATCTTTTACTTGCTCTCCATTGATCCATACATTCGCCTTTGCTTTGTCTACCCTATCGATATATTCTTTACCTGTTTTAGCCGGCATGCTTACATCCCCCTTTAGTATCAATGTTAATTAAGCGCTTACAATTAAATAAATTCCAAATATTGAATTAATTCCTATAACAAAATATACCATGTGTTATGATATATATATAATACTTAAAAAATTCAATATGTATATGTAAATCATATGTATGAGGTGTATATAATGGACATCCGGCAGTTAAAATATTTTGTGACGATTGTACAGGAAGAACAAGTAACCAAAGCCGCAAAAAAATTACATATGGCTCAACCGCCTCTTAGCCAGCAACTTAAATTAATGGAAATGGAAATCGGTGAAAAACTTTTCGATCGGAATGGAAAGAAACTTGAACTCACTGAAACTGGCAAGGTCCTATATAAAAAAGCTGAAGCCCTATTAAACCAGTTTGAAGAATCACTACTGGAAGTGAAGGAAGTCAGTAAAGGGGTAAAGGGCACTCTTTCCATAGGGTCAGTAAAAACTTGCTTTTCTTACATTCCGCAAAGGATGAGAACCTTTAGAGTAAAATACCCTGACATACGCTTCAAGTTAATGGAAGGTGATACGTTCCGTTTGACAGAAGGCTTGATAAACAGGGAAATCGAGTTGGCCATTGTACGGCTTCCTATTAACGGTAAACAATTCTCATCGATTAACCTTCCGCCGGAAGATTTTGTGCTTGTCACCCCAAAAGATTGGGATATCCCAGACTCCATCGAATTTAAACAAATTAAGGAATATCCCCTCTTATTGCTGCATAGGGTAAGCGGACAAGGTACTTATGAACTTATAGTGGATGAATGCTTCAGACATGGATTTGAACCTACGATTGTATGTGAATGTCCTGATGCTGCAATGATATTATCTTTAGTGAAGGAAGGAATAGGCGCTACCATCATGCCACGTACCACCTCCAAATCGTTTTCAACCCAGGGTATAAAAATAGTCGAATTGATAGATTGTGAAGTACAATCGGAAGCCGCCCTTATTTGGCTCGAAGAACGCTATCTTTCCAAAGGCGCCGTCAAATTTCTAGAAACATTTTCTGAATGAATGGCCAGTTATCCTTGAATATTATTGCATCTGTACCTCTTTCTGATAATCTTTGGTGGTTTGTTTGAATTTCTTTATCCAATGAAAAGAAAAAAGCAACCTATCAGTAGATGGCTGCTTTTTCAAATCCATTCACAAGTGCGATGACCTCCGCTTTATTTATAGGCATGCTTTTTTCACCGTTCAATGCCGCAAAACACCCTTAACATCATGACCGGTATTGGACTTTACGAGGATTTCATTATAATTGTCTTTTGTAACCGTTTTCAATCCTTTCCTGCGGTTCCCGAACAGGGAACCTAAATAGCATGCGAGGAACCCAAGCGGAATGGAAACGATTCCTGGTGAATTCAAAGGGAAAATCGGGGCACCTGTCATAATGGTGGCTCCTGGGGTCGGGTTCCAGACATTTGGACTTAGGGCCACGAGCAAAAGTGTACCAAAAAGACCTGTCATCATACCGACTATTGCTCCGGTTTTATTGAATTTTTTCCAATAGATCGTAAGAAGGATTACTGGCAAATTTGAACTAGCGGCCAATGTAAAGGCAATCGATGCCAGAAACGCTACATTGAATTCCTGCAGCCCTAATGATAAGACGATCGCAAGTGCAGTCACACCAATGGAAGCACATCTAGCCATCGTCATTTGCTGTTTTTCCGTCGCTTTTCCATCTTTTAATATTTCATTATAAAAATCATGTGAAAAAGCCGTAGCACCTGTTAAAACGATTCCCGCAACAACAGCGAGTATCGTTGCAAAGGAAACGGCCGCAATGAATGCGAATAAGATGTCCCCGCCCACAAGTTGGGCCAATAAAGGTGCAGCCATGTTACCCGCTGGATTAGCGGCGATGATATTCGATGTTCCAACCAACTTCGCAGCACCGAATCCGAGAAAAATGACCATGATATGAAAAGCACCCATAATCCACATCACCCAAACAACCGACTTTCTTGCCACTCGTGCATTCGGGACAGTCAAAAAACGTATTAAAATGTGAGGTAGACCTGCCGTTCCCAGAATTAGGCCCAGTGACAAAGAAGCTGCATCCCACCCACTTGCATATTTAATACCTGCCTTCAGGTAATCTGCACCCATGGGTGTCGCTGTTTTCATATCCGTGAAAATTCCGATGAAACTAAAATTCAACTTCCACATGACGATCATGAATAATATAAACACTCCGCCTATCAGCAGGATGGCTTTAATGATCTGCACCCAGCTCGTCGCCGTCATCCCCCCAAATAGAACGAATACCAACATTACAATACCTACGATGATGACAGAGGTATTATACGGGATGTCCAAAAGCAATTTAAATAAAGCACCTGCCGCAACAAGTTGACCCAGCATGTACATGACTGATATCACCAGGGTATTAAAAGCGGTCACTCCCCGGACCTGTTTATATTTAAACCTTGTAGTCACCATATCAGCCAATGTGTATTTCCCTAAGTTCCTTAAAGGTTCAGCCACTAGGAATAACACGACAAGAAATGAAACAAGTGCTCCATACATCAGGAAAAACCCATCATACCCCGTTAAGGAAAATGCTCCAATCAACCCTAAGAACGTGGAAGCCGACATAAAATCCCCGGCCAATGCAAGTCCATTTTGCCTAGCGGTCAACCCGCCCCCAGCCGTATAAAAAGAGCCTGCCGTTTTAGTTTTTTTGGAAGCGAAATACGTTATGAAAAGGGTACCTATCGACAATAGCGCAAAGAGAATAATAACTTTCCAATTCATGATTCAAAGCCCTTCTTTCTCGATGATTTCTTTTATTTGTTCATCGATTCTTTCTGATTTCCTTACATATATGCTGCAAACCCATACAGACATGACCGTAATGGAGACACCGTACACCCACGCCCATGTTATGTCTCCAATGAAAGGGTGATCCAGGATATCTGTGTAAAAAACTAAGAAGGGCAAAAGCAGGGAATATCCCATAAAGAAAATCGTAAAAGGGATGACGAATTTCCTTTTATCGGAAAGCATATTCTGAAACTCTTTGGAGGCAACAATTTTTTCATAATCCACTAGATTAGTTTGTTCCGATTCTTCAAGGTTTTTTTCCAACCGAACCATCTCTTCACACCTCTTCTGATATTTATTTTTGCAAGGACGGTACTAGAAGTATATTGAGCCTCTCCAATGTCAGCCGCTTTCTTCAATGGCACATCCCCCCCCCACCATCCCAAAATCCAAACAAACTCATCTGCACAAAGAGGGTCTAAATCCCATTCCTAAGCTTTCAGTACTCCTTTTGTCTAACCGATGACGCATACAGATAGGGCAGCAGTAAGTTCCCACTGCTGCCCTGTCCCAGACCATATCTTTTAGAAGGCTTGCACTTTCGTAATAGACTTGGCTCGCATATCCGTCATCTGTTTCGACTTCTTTATACTTTCACTTTTCCATTTGATATGAATCTTCTTTCCTTCCAAGGGAAGGGAATCATAGAAATGTAAGTGCCAACTCTCTTGAAATGATCTGTCCATTGATTGATAGGCAATTCCCTCATAAACATTTCCTTCGTTTTGGATTTCGATTAAATAAATGCCTGGCGGGGGTGTCAGGAATGCTTCCGATAATGTAACGATGACATGTTGATTGTCCTTGGAATTGATTGTCCCTTGACTTTCAAAATATGTGCCAAGGTATGACGGGATATCTGCGAACCGACCTGCCGCAATCAAGTTTCTAAGCTTAGTGGAACTTACCTTTTCATGATCAATTTCAAATTTCTTCATTTCCGTCACTTCAAAAAATCGCTTACCTTCGATTTTCAGCGTTTCCATATTCCCTTCCCCTTTATACCCATAGCGGAAATCGAATCCTGCCACGGCATGTTTGCATTTAAATCCACATAGATAATCCTCGATAAAACCAGAAGGTGAAAGATGGGCAAATGCGGAATCGAAGTTCACGACTATCAAGGTTTCTACACCTAAATCCTGCATGATTTTTGCTTTTTGCTCTAAGGGAGTAATGTATGTTCGGGGCGTTTGATCGTTTCCTATGACTTGCTTTGGATGTGGAAAAAATGTCATGACTGCCAATTTCAAATCTTGCTGTATGGCAATCCTTTTGGCTAGATTTATCAATTCTTGATGGCCTAGATGAACTCCGTCGAAAAATCCAAGAGCCATTACACACGGTTCTGCTTCTGCTGTATATATAATGGAAAGTGGGTGCTGAACATGAATGATATCCAAATCCATCTTCCTTCCTTTGCTTCTTGAAAGGTTCCATTATAAACTCAGTAAACGGACCTTCCATAATTCAGCAGTTTTCCATCAACTATTCAACAATTCCCTTAAACGGTGACAATAGGTCTTGGAACAGGTATAAATGGACTAGCGTCCTATCCAAATGACCATGAGAGTCCATGTATGTTTTGCCGAAACGTTCGATCATTCATCCTAAATCCCGCCTCTTTTTAGATGATGAATTCAGGCTTGCTTTTTGCCAGAATCGGTTCTTCAAGAGGAACTTCTTCACCTGATATTATATCAAGTACAGCAGAAGCCTCATCAAACCATGAATCCGGAGCTTTGGCTCCCCAGAATGTCTGGCGTCTTGGATCATTCAAATCCCAATGAATCGGTTCGGTATCCGGGTCAGATGTTAAGTAATCCCCATTGTATAATTCGATCCTGTGACCGTCCGGGTCTCTTAAATATAGGAAGAATGCATTGGATAGGCCATGCCTTCCTGGTCCGCGTTCGATGGACTGTGCATATCCAAGTGATGCCAGTACATCGCAGGCATGGATAAGTGCAAGGGGGTCAGGCAGAAAGAAGCCTACATGATGAAGTCTTGGACCGATTCCATTCATGAATGCCTGGTCATGGACCGTTTGCTTTCTATGTAGCCACGTTGCCCATAATTGGCCCGACTCATCCAATGTATCTTCCGAGCAGGCAAAACCTAATCCTTTCACATAAAAATCATAGGCTTTTTGCACATTTGTTACACAACAATTCACATGATCGATCCTTTGGACCCTTGAACCCCTATGCATATCGAATCGTTGCAGCAATCTCTCGGCTTTATCCATTTTGCTGAAAAATTCCACTGGCAATCCTGAAATATCCTGAACTCGTATCGACTTGCCTAGTGCATGCTGTGTTCCTTCCTGCATCCACTTCATCTTCATTCCCTTGGACAGGAAGAAAGATTCCAATTCTTCAAGGTCTTCCTCTTTTTCAACCTTGTATCCTATTGCTTCAACGCTTGGCTTTTCTGCCTTTTGCAAGATAAGCGAGTGATGATGCGCTTCCTCTAAACCACGTAAATATATGTGATCATTCGTTCTTTCCGTTTCAATAAATCCTAAAGCATCCACATAAAAGGCTTTTGATTTATCTAAATCTGTTACATTAAGGATCGTTCTCGCAACACGAATAATAGAAAAATTCATAGTATTCTCCCCTTCTTTAATGAAACCCGGATTATTTTTCAGCAGAAGAAACGGCATTTCGTTTTATGTCTCCAAATTTTGGAATGTGATGTTCTCCAATTGCTACGTGGATAACTTGTGTTTCCGTATAGAATTCAAAGCTATAATGGCCACCTTCACGTCCTACCCCACTATATTTCGATCCTCCAAATGGTATCCGTAAATCCCTAACGTTTTGGGAATTCACCCAGACCATCCCACTATCGACAGCTTGAGCAAACCTATGTCCACGTTTCATATCATTTGTCCATACATAAGCAGCTAGCCCATACTTTACATCATTAGCCATTCTCAGTACTTCCTCTTCAGTCTTGAAAGGAATGACTGCCATGACTGGTCCAAAAATCTCTTCTTGTGCTACCGTCATATCATTTGTACAGTTCAAGAGAAGCGTCGGGGCAATATAATTCCCTTCCTTGAACGCACTTGGTATGGCACTGCTTACAATTTCCGCCCCTTCATCTTTTGCTATATCCAGATAGCGGGAGACATTATTATAATGGTTACGATGGATCAGCGGTCCGATTTCCGTTTCTGGATCCATTGGGTTTCCAATTTTGATATTATGAACACGTTCCTTCAATTTTGCAACGAACTGTTCTATTATCGATTCATGGACAAATAATCTGGAATTGGCTGTGCAGCGCTCCCCATTGAATGAATAGATTCCCCATACCACTGAATCCAGGGCCTTTTCCAGTTCGGCATCTTCAAAAATGACCGCTGGTGATTTACCGCCGAGTTCCATGGAAAAACGTTTCATTGTATCCGCACCATTTTTAATGATTTCAGCGCCAGTTGTCGTTTCTCCGGTAAAGGATATCAATTGGACTTCAGGATGGGCAACCAAGGACGCCCCTGCTGTCTCCCCAAACCCGTGAACGATATTGAATACGCCTTTTGGCAGACCGGATTGGTCAACGATTTGTGCTAATTTATTGGCAGTCAATGGAGACCACTCCGCCGGTTTAAGGACACATGTATTACCTGTAGCCAAGGCCGGGGCGATCTTCCAGGTTTCTAACATGAAAGGCGCATTCCAAGGTGTGATTAACCCTGCCACTCCTATCGGTTTATGAATCGTATAATTGATGAAAGTGTCATCCACTTGATACGACTCTCCTATTAGCCTGCTTTTCACCATTTCAGAATAAAAACGGAAATTCTCGGCTCCCCTTGCCGCCTGTTTTTTTGTCTGACTAATCGGCAACCCTGTATCAAGTGATTCCAAAAAGGAAATTTCTTCTGCATTTTCTTCAATTAAATCAGCAATCCTATTAATGTACTTCAATCTTTCTTCCACTTTCATCGTTCTCCATGGACCATTATCGAATGCAGCTCTTGCGGCAGCTACCGCTTGATCAATATCCTCTTTAAACCCTTCTGCCACATTATTGATGGCTTGATTATTAAAAGGGCTCAGATTTTCAAATGTTTTTCCTGAGATACCAGCGACAAATTGACCATTGATGTAATGCTTGACATCCTGCACGGGAAAAGTTTGCATGATAAATCCTCCTTTAAAAATTAATACGGGAAGATGACAATAATCGTTTGGATTTGTGCAATCTTCCCAATCTAGCAATTATGACTGGATTATTTGATCAATCAACCCGTATGATTGAAGGGTTTCACGCAGTTCTTTTTCCAATGGTTCCGAAGGCGGTCCCATAGGCGGCCTTAATGCAGGATTGATTTTCCCCATCATCCCCATTGCAGCCTTTAATGGTCCTGGATTGGTTTCTTTAAACAAAACATCATTCAATGGCATTAATTTGTAATGGAGGTCAAGTGCCTTATCCACATCCCCCTCCACCCAATGGTTATAAATTTCCGCCACTTCTTTAGGAGTGATATTAGCTGTAGCACTTATATGTCCTGCCCCTCCAATAGCCAACATTGGATAGCATAATAATTCGATGCCCGAATATAAGAGAAAATCCCTTCCGCAATTCAATAAGACACGGTTCACATGTTCAAAATCCTTATTTGATTCCTTCACACCAATAATATTTTCACAATCTTCAGCAAGACGTGCCAATGTCTTCACTTCTAAATTCGTCGCCGTTCTTCCGGGAATGTTATAAACGATAAGCGGGATATCAACAGAATCGGCTACCGTTTTAAAATGATTGTAAAGTGCCTGTTGATTCGGTTTATTGTAATAAGGAACGATGACTAGAGCAGCATCCGCACCCATTTCCTGTGCCCTTTTTGTCAAATGCAACGTTTCTTTCTGATTGGCAGATCCAGTACCTGGTGCAACTGGAACACGGGCTTTTGCTGCTTTAATTGCCGTTTCCATCACTAATTCCCGTTCCTCAATCGTTAGTGAACTCGGCTCGCCGGTAGTCCCGCATACCGAGATTCCATGGGAACCGCTTTCAATATGCCAGTTTACTAGATTTTCAATTGCCTTTACATCCACTTCCATCTTGTCATCAAACGGGGTGATAACGGGAGCGATGGATCCTCTTAAACGACTTTTGATTTCCTCGTACATTTTTTCTACCACCTTTTTATTATTTGAATATTCGGAATAATTAAAGTGAAAAAATCGGCTTTGCTTTTATGAATAATCGATCGACTATTATAAAACAAAGCCTGGGTCATCAAAGTGCCTGATCGTGATTAGTTTCCGCCCTCTGCTTGAATGTGCTGATGGCATTCAGTTTATGCTTTCTCACCAATGATTCAATTTCTTCAAAAGATGCTTTTTCCTTTAGAAGCTTTATGATGCTTTCATGTTCGCGAATCGATTGGACTGCGCGTTGCGGCACCATGGTGAACATGGACTTTCTGACTCTATTCATTCTTTGTTGCGCCTGTTTAATTTCCTCCTTTAAAAAGGAATTTCCGCACTTTTCATAAATTTCCGCATGGAAACATTCGTTTAACTTACCAAACAGCTCTAATTCAAAGTTATGGAGGGCTTTTTCCATTTCTTGGTTTAAATTAATTAGATTTTCAAAATCATGATCATTCATCGTTAAAGAACTGAGGGCAGCTGCATATCCTTCAAGCAAAGATAAAACAGAAAGGGTTTCAATGTATTCGCTCTCATTAATGCTTGTAACCACTGCTCCACTATAAGGCTTATATTGAATAAGGCCTTCAGATTCCAGTTGTCTGATCGCTTCCCTGACAGGAATCGGACTTAAACTAAGTTCTTTTGCCGTTTGATCGATAATGATCCGCTGTCCAGAACCATATGTTCCATCCAAAATTAATTTACGAAGGTGCTCATAAGCTATTTGCTTTTTGCTGGGGTTTTTGTTTTTCTCTTCCATATTTTCATCATATATGAAATCATATATGATTGCAATCGATTTTTATTAAAAATCATATATGATTTTTATTTTTCTTTACAAGCTTGTTTTGCCATATATAATGATCCGTTCCTATGAATAGTCTGAATTGCAACAAAAAAATCCAGTTGCCCACCTTTTCCTTTACGATAGTGAAGTGAGCTAAAATGCTTATCATGTCTCCTTCCCGAAAGTACCATATCGAAATATAATCCAACTAAAAAAACCTGCAGACCCTGATGTAACCAGGTAGTCTGCAGGTTATAAAAAAATTATGCCATTTTTGATTTAACGAATGAATGTATTCTTTCAACGGCTGCCTCCAGCAGCTCCAGTGAAGTTGCATAAGAGAGTCTGATGTTATCAGGTGCACCAAACCCTGAACCTGGAATGACAGCCACTTGAGCTTCTTCCAGCAACGCAGTCGTAAAGTCTTCGACATTGCTGTACCCTGTTAATTCAACTGCACGTTTAACGTTCGGGAATAAATAAAATGCCCCTTGTGGTTTAATGCAGCTAACGCCTGGAATTTCAACCAATTTATCATATATCTTATTCAAACGGCCTTCAAATGCCTGACGCATTTCTTCAACAGGCTCCTGTGTACCTTCATAAGCGGCAATCGCACCATATTGAGCAGTTGTGGTAGGGTTGGATGTACTATGGCTGGCAAGGTTCGTCATTGCTTTAATGATGGACTCTTCACCGACTGCATAACCAATTCTCCAGCCAGTCATCGAATGCGATTTAGAAACACCATTGATGATGATCGTTTGCTTTTTCAATTCAGGTGAAATCTCTGCAATGGATGTATGTTTAGCATTTCCATAAACCAATTTTTCGTAAATTTCGTCGGAAACGATCAAAATATCATGAGCCAGGCAAACTTCCCCGATAGCCGCCAATTCTTCCCTTGAATAAAGCATGCCCGTTGGATTGCTTGGAGAGTTGATGATAACAGCTTTCGTTTTTTCGGTAATTGCTTGTTCTAATTGTTCTTTAGTGATTTTATATTGATTTTCTTCCGTACCGACTACATAAACTGGCTTTCCGTCAGCAAGCTTGATTTGCTCAGGATAGCTCACCCAATATGGTATCGGTACAATGACTTCATCTTCTTCATCCAGGATAGCTTGAAACAATGTGTAAAGCGCGTGCTTTGCACCTGAGCCAACTAAAATTTCAGATGGTTTGTATTCCAAGCCTTGATCACGCTTTAATTTAGCCGCAATTGCTTCTTTTAGCTTCGGCAGACCAGCGGATGGCGTGTATTTAGTTTGACCTTCATTCATGGATAGAAGTGCAGCATCTATGATATGTTTTGGCGTATTATAGTCTGGTTCACCAGCACCCAAACCAATTATATCTAGACCTTGGGCCTTAAGTTCCTTTGCTTTTGCCGTAATGGCCAATGTTGTTGATGGCGTTAATGACTGAACGCGGTTCGCTAATTTCATTTTAAATTAATCCTCCATTCTAAATGCTTCGATAATACTTTAGCCATTCCCCAGTTTTAAAATCATAATAGTCATAGTTAAAACGCTCGGATTCATCAAGATACGTTACTTCCCAAAGCGGAACGTTCTTTTCCATGCCTAGCTTAACGGAAATGATTTTTTGGGGATTAAGCTTTTCTTTGACAATGTTTAAGATCTCTTTTTTTGATTTACCATCTTTATAGTTTTCCACTACTATTTCTTTCTTCTTGTCCTCAGGAAGCCAGACTATTTTTTTAGTCCCTTTTTCTCCCTTACCAATGATGACGGAGTATGAATCCTGCCCATTATAAAGGTAGAACTCTTCCATGGTCACAAGGCCGCCCTCTTCCTTTGCCTTTTTAAAAGCTTCATTACCAGCCTCTTTTTTAGGCTGCAACGCTTTAATATATGCCCCGCTGACAAATCCGATAAAACAAAGGACTAGGATGGAAGCAATAATCAACCATTTTTTCAAAGCTGCTTTTCCTTCTTTCTATGTACGATAAATTGTAAATATCGCTTTTTCTTGATCTTGGGAATCCAATGCCAGACCGAACATTAAGTCATCTTTTTTCAGTGTTCGGTTCAAAGAATCCACAATTTTATACAGATCAGGAGAATGTTGCAACCTGACTGTTGAAATTACTTCGATTTTACTTTCCATGAAAACGCCCCTCCATTTTAATAAATTGTCAACAACCACTGGTATGAATAGGATTTGAAGGCTTTACCACCTATCACATTATACCAGTTCAAAGGTTATTTTTCTTTATAAATTCATAAAAATTCATTTTACATTAATGAATAATCTAAAGATTCTTTAAATCCACTCTTCTATCATTTCAGCCATTTCTGTTATTGAGGCTTGGTGCCAGTCCACTTCAGGTATGGCCTTTTGAAATTCAGGTCCATATTTGGCAGTGATGATGCGGCGATCAAGAATAACCAAAATCCCTTTATCTTCTGGAGTGCGTATAAGCCTGCCGAAACCTTGTCGGAACCTTAATAGGGCTTCAGGTAAAGAATACGCAGAGAAGGGATTGCGCCCTTGCTTCTCGAGAAGTTGGCATTTTGCAGCTGTCACTGGTTCATCCGGTGGCGAAAAAGGCAGCCTGACAATGATTAAACAAGATAAATCCTCGCCGGGGATATCGACGCCTTCCCATAGGCTGGTTGTCCCAAACAGGACGGCTTTCTCGAAGTTTTGGAAATTCCTGAGCAGTCTCATCCGGCTTCCGCCGGAAATCCCTTGTGCAAACAGCGTGAACTCATCCAGTACGGCACTGTCTTTGATGGAATGATAGGTTGCCCGCAGCATTTCATGCGAAGTGAATAATACCATCATCCTCCCTTTCGCTGCCTGAGCGGCAGCAATAATATGGTTTGCCGCGGTTTCGGAGAATTCCTCCACCGATAAGCCATTGATATCTGGTAAATCATTGGGAACCAGTACCTTCACGAGTTCCTTATAAGGAAAGGGTGAAGGAAAGCTTGCTGTCTGCATTGGCTCATTCTCTAAACCGAGTTGTTCTTTAAAATACTTAAAGGAATCCTTCACCACGAGGGTTGCCGATGTCATGACCACACTTTTTTGGCGCCCGAAATATGAATCCCATAACCGTTTACTTCCTGCAATCGGCTGAACCGTCAAAGTTACCCCATGCTGGGGTGCTGCATTCGTATAATCAAGCCAATAAATATTTTCTTCATGCGGCTTGATGAAAAATTCATGCAAGGAATCCCTGGTATCCTGTAAATGTCCAAGCAGCACCTCGATATCATTCAAGTGAAATAATGAATTTTTTCCTAAGGGGGACTCATTATTCAATAAAAGAGCCAATCTTTTCTCTAACTCCGTGATGATGCATCCTAATAAATCCACCAATCGCTCAGCGACCAGAATCGCTTTACCCCATCTTCCATCATCTATTTTGAATGAAAGCCGTTTCGGACTCATGGAACGTGAAAGTTTTTCCGCCTGATTGGAAATGTAATAAAAAAGCTGTTCGAATTCATACGAAAAATCACTAAGCTTTTGATCTAATCCATGTGTAGACTTCCCATCCGTCAGTCCATTATTTAAGAGCATCCTGTCCAATTTATATAATAATTGCTTTTGATCTGATGTCCCTAGTCTGTTCAAAACAGTCTTCACCGAAATGTAATTAAGCCTGCTCCCAAGCTGTTTAGATGCAGCCTGTTCCAAATGGTGTGCTTCATCGAGAATTAAATACCCTTTTTTTGGAATCAAGGCGTCTTCTGTAAGCAGATCCGTCATTAAAAATGAATGGTTAGTAATGATGATATCCGCCTTGGCAGCCGTTCTTTTTGCCCGTTCAAAAAAATCCAATTCAAGCCAGGGCTGTTTTAAACCGGCGTATGTAAGACCATCACTTTGAAGCCTATTCCAAAATAGCTGACCGCCGCTTGTAAGATTCAATTCATCTTTATCGCCTGTTACGGTTTCAGTAAGCCAAACCAATATCTGCATTTTCGTTAATGCCGTTTCATAATTATCTTCCTTCTCACGCAATGCCCTTTCGAACTTTGCCAAGCTCAAATAATTACTTCTCCCCTTTAGCAAAACAGCTTGAAAGGTAAAGGGAAGGATTTTCTTAAGCTTAGGAACCTCGTTTTGAAGAAGTTGATCCTGTAACTGAAGCGTATACGTCGAAACGACGACAGGTTTATGATGTTTTTTTGCAAAATAAACGGCCGGAAGCAGATAGCCTATGGATTTTCCAATACCTGTCCCAGCTTCAATGATTGCATCTTGGCTGGATTCGAAGGAATGGTGAATCATGTTCATCATATCAAGTTGTCCGCTTCTAGCTTCAAAGGCAGGGAATGCACTTTGAAGCATAGCTATTTTTTCCGCATTATCGAGCGGGAATTCAGACTCCGTGTCTTTATGATCACTTTCGTCTTCGGCCTTTTTAAATGCGAGGCCCCTATAAGTAATAAGATCAGGTGAATGGACTTCTGCTTTAGCAAGTTTGCTTGCAATGCAAGCATCTATTAATTCGGAAACCTCACTTTGTAAGGAATAAGATAATCGATATAACTGTTTAAGTGTCATCACTGGAAGATTCATCAGCTTTTTTTTCAATTCCAACAATAATAAAGCGGTGGCATATGCATCACTATCCGCTTGATGGGGCCTGGAATGATCTAGATTTTCTTCTTTAGCCAGCTGGTGCAGCTTATATCCATCGGATGTTGGTTTTAATATTTTCGCTAACTCTACCGTATCAAGGGTGGAACCATAAAACGGCTCAAACCCGCATCGTACTAGTTCTTCCTGTAAAAAAGATAAATCAAATAAAACATTATGGGCAACAAAACAAGCCCCATCTATAAGCCGGGCAATATTTGCTGCAACATCTTCAAAGTCAGGTGCATTTTTTACCGTCTCGTTGCTTATTCCGGTCAATTCTTCAATAAACAAGGAAATTTCCTGTCCAGGATGGATGAATGTCGAGTATTCATCCACAATTTGATCATTTTCGATGACCACGCCAGCAAACTGAATAATCCTATCTCCTTTTTTCGGAGAATTCCCTGTTGTTTCCAAATCGACCACTACATATCGTTGCATCATGAATTGTACACCTCAAACTTCGCTTTCTCCACTTCCTGATGGAATTCTCTTATCTTTTTTATACCATAATAATCGTAATAAAGGAAACAAGCCGTTCATCAAAGGACGAAAAGGGCCGGCACCTGTATGCGTGATTCATGCACACGTGCCGGCCCTCCGCTTACATGATTGTAGCTGCAGGTTCGTTTGAAATCAGATCAATGATTTTGTTGTTTTCATCCATGATCGCAACTTTTGGTTTGTGATCTCCCAGTTTATCCTCTGAAACCATCACATAAGAAATGATTATCACGATATCATCCGGCTGCACCAGTCTAGCTGCCGCTCCATTCAAACACACGACACCGCTACCCCGTTCACCCGCAATCACATACGTTTCAAGTCGTGCACCATTATTATTATTCACGATGGCGACTTTTTCATTAGGCAGAATGCCCACCGCATCAATTATGTCTTCATCAATCGTAATGCTTCCTACATAGTTCAAATTAGCTTCAGTTACCCGTGCACGGTGGATTTTTCCATTCATCATCGTTCGAAACATCTCAATTCCCCCCTGATCTTCATGAATTATTCTACAAATAAAGTGATATTATCAATTAGTCTTGCATGCTTGAACTTTACAGCCATTGCAATGATGACGTTTCCAGCTAACGCTTCAAGTGGTTTAAGTTCCGGGTATTGATAGACTTCAATATAGTCGATCACTCCACTTGTATGGGCACCAATATGATCCCTTACTAGAGCCGTGACGGATGCTGCATTTCTTACACCTGATTCGACCGCTTCTTTGGCCTTTAATAAACTTTGGTACAGCTCTTTAGCCTCCAGGCGTTCCCGATCTGATAGATTCACATTTCGCGAGCTCTTCGCTAACCCATCCTCTTCGCGAACGGTATCTACAGCAACAAGCTGGATAGGGAAATTAAAGTCTTTGATCAGTCCATCTATCACGGCGACTTGCTGGGCATCCTTCTTACCAAAGTAAGCTCTATCAGGAAGGATGATATTGAAGAATTTCGTTAAGACTGTCGCTACACCATCAAAGTGTCCAGGCCTTTGCCTCCCGCATAAAACATCCGTCCTGCTTTGGACAACAACTTTCACAGATGGTTCTTCACCGTACATTTCGTGGACTGTTGGATAGAACAGATAATCCACTCCGCCATTGGCTGCGACATTTTCATCCCGTTCAAAATCCCGCGGATATGTTTCAAAATCCTCATTGGGTCCAAATTGCATCGGATTTACAAAAATACTCAATACCACAATATCATTTTCATTGCGCGCCTTTTCCAAAAGGGTTGCATGCCCCTCATGTAAAAACCCCATTGTCGCTACATAGCCAATGCTTTTGTGATTGTTTTTTTCCTCTTTAAGTGCCAATTGCAAATCAGCTGCTGATGTAAAAGTTTTCATCTTTTCCCTCCGTAAAGTTCAGAAAGCTGCTCTTCCTTCATCGTAAAAGTATGTTCTTCCGACGGAAAATCTTTAGATTTTACTTCATTCACAAAACTTGTTATCGATTGGCCAATCAGTTCATTTGCATCTCCATAAACTTTTACGAATTTCGCTAGCCGGTCTACCCCATACTTGATGACATCATGGTAAACGAGGACTTGACCATCCGTTTCTGCGCCTGCCCCAATTCCAATGGTTGGAATTCCCAGGTTCCGTGTGATGAGTTCCCCCACTTGATATGGAACACATTCAAAAACTACTGCCATCGCCCCCGCCGCTTCACACTTTCTCGCATCTTCCAAGAGCTGTGCTGCACTTTCGGCATCTTTTCCTTGCACTTTATATCCACCTAGAACGCCGACTGATTGAGGAGTCAAGCCAAGATGTGCTACAACTGGGATGCCCGCCTTGGTCAATGCAGATATTTTTTCAACAACATCATCCGCTCCCTCGAGCTTCACGGCATCCGCATGACCTTCCTGCATGATCCGGGCTGCATTCTTGAGTGTTTCATCCATGGATAGGTGATAGCTCATAAAAGGCATATCCGTCACGACAAAAGTATTTGGTGCCCCGCGTTTTACTGCCTTTGTATGATGGATCATGTCATTCACCGTAACTGGAATCGTTGAGTCATATCCCAATACGACCATTCCTAAAGAATCGCCGACTAAAATCATGTCTACACCAGATTGTTCGGCTAACTTTGCTGACGGGTAATCATAAGCCGTCAACATGACAATTTTCTCTTGATTTTGTTTCATTTTCAAAAAATCTCCGGACAATTTCATTACGTTTCCTCCTTTTGATGGAGGAGATGAAAACATCAGCGAATACTGGTGTCTATACATTCATGCGTAAAAAAAGGACTGACTAAAAAAGTATCTGTTTCGCTACGAAAAATGGCTTAAAAGCCACAAATCGATCAATAAACAGCACTTATCTTTTAGTCAATCCCTTTGTTTCATCAGAAGTTTCATCCCTCCGTCCCCGTCCAGTTCTCTGGATCAAGGCAGATTTTCAAATAATTTGGTATTTATGGGGGTGCAGTTCACATGAGATACTGCCCACTTGCATTATATCAAGCCAAATTGAAAAATTCTATTTAATTTTCACGAATTTGACAAAAATCTACTGAATTTCAATATCTGCAGAATATATCGAATGTACGGTTCCTTTTCCGTCTTCAAGAAGTAAAACGCCTGAATCCGTTATGCCCAACGCTTTTCCGACAATCGTGTCATTAACGGTACTGGCTTTGATTACCTGTCCAAGACTGATCGCATAACTCTCCCATAAATCCTTTATAGGCATGAAGCCTTGATCTAAATAGAGTTCGTACAAATTTTCCAGTCTAAACAATGCTCGTTGAATGACCTTGGACCTTGAAACCGCCCCTCCACTTTCTATAAGAAGGGAAGACGCTTTTTCCTGCAGTTCTTCAGGAAAATCCTCCAATTGCTGATTGATATTCATTCCAATTCCGATAATGACAGAATGGATTCGATCTGACTCCGCCTGCATCTCCGTCAGGATGCCCACCACTTTCTTGCGATTCACCAAAATATCATTCGGCCACTTTATTTGTGGCTTCAAATCAGTGGTATCCTCTATAGCCTGAGCCACAGCGACAGCAGCCAATAATGTAAGTTGTGGAGCCTCATGAATCGGGATTTTCGGTCTTAGGATGAGACTCATCCAAATGCCGCTGAATTTTGGGGAATGCCAAGATCTCATTAGCCTTCCTTTACCGGATAACTGCTCCTCGGCAACTACGAGGGTTCCCTCCTGAACGCCTTCATTTGCTAGTTGATGCGCAATTTTTTGAGTGGATTCTACAGTTTCCTGATAGTGGATCATCTTGCCGATTGTTTTTGTTTCCAAGCCAAGTTGTATTTCGCTCTCGGACACTTTTTCCGGCGCTGATATGATCCGGTAGCCTTTTTTCCTAACGGCTTCCACATTATAACCTTCACTGCGCAGGTCTTCTATATGCTTCCAGACAGCTGTGCGCGAACAGCCAATGTATTCAGCAATTTCCTGACCGGATATAAACGTACCATCCGCTTTTGAGAGGGCTTCCATCAGCTTTGTTCTTAACTCAGATTGCATTTCACCAGCCACCTCTTTATTTCTTCTTTATCATTTCTTAATTCTTCATTCAAGACAGCTTTCAATATATTTTCCAAGTATTCTTTGACCCATGGACCTGGCTTTTCTTGATGCCAATTCAATAAATCCGTACCCGTAACGGCAAGATCCGACATTTGTTTGATAATAAGTTCATTGTAGCGTCTATGTGCATCCTCCTCCGCATCCGATACATTACCGCCAGTCAGTGCCGCCCTGACTTTAGCAGCTTGTACAGTTACGCCATGACCTGCCTGAAATACATCGAAGGCTGATGGTTCTTTCTTTACTAGCTGTATCGTGCTTTTAACATTTCTTATAGTTTTCAATGGCAGCTTCCATGCCCTCAAAGCCTTTTCCATTTCCTGATCCTTAGTGTGAACCATGATTATAGACCAAATTTCTGCCGCTTTTAGCTGGTGAAGCGGCAGGTTCAGTAAGTCCATTAAATGATCTTTTTTACTGGAGAATAAAGGCAGGTATTGATATAATCCGCTTTCCAGCAAGAGTGAGAAAGCCCTTATCTTATTGGAGCCGGCCACTAGCTTCTCAAATTCAACCAGGATTCTTTCGACAGCGATTTCACTGATTATCTGGGCGTTCTCTTTAAGGGAATCAAAGGTTTCTTGATCCAGTTCAAAATCAAGTTGACTGACGAACCTTAAAGCACGCATCATTCTCAATGCATCCTCATGAAACCTTTCATGCGGGTTACCAACCGTGATAATCCTTTTTTCTGCCAAATCACACTTACCATTAAATGGATCGATGATCTTTCCGGTCTTATCCATTGCCATTGCATTCATCGTAAAATCTCTTCTTTGCAAATCCTCAGTCAAAGAACGGACAAATTGTACAGCATCTGGTCTGCGAAAGTCCGAATACCCGCTTTCCGTTCTAAACGTCGTAATTTCGTATGTACCTGTATCCGTAATGACAAGCACTGTTCCATGGTCGATTCCGATATCAGCCGTATTAGGAAAAATCCTTTTGATTTCCTGGGGTGTTGCGGAAGTAGCGATGTCCACATCGTTTATGGGCCTGCCAAGGATATAATCCCTTACGGAGCCGCCAACGAAATAAGCCTCGTATCCTGCTTCTTCAATCAATTCCAGAATGGGTACTGATTTTAAGAATAACCGATCCATCAGCATTCCCCTCCCTATTCCATGGATTTACCTTCAAGTGCTTGAATGTAGATGGCTTCATACTCTGACATAATCGTATCGGAGTGAAAATCAGAATTGGCCCTTTCCAGCGCAGCTTCAGAAAAGCGTTTATGTAAAATCGGGTCGCTTAAAAGTCCAATCGCTTTTTCAGCAACCATTTTGACATCTCCCAATTCACAAATATAACCAGTCTCCCCATCAACGATGACTTCAGGAATTCCCCCGATATTCGTCCCGATACATGGAACTCCACATGCCATCGCCTCGAGCAGCACAAGTCCGAAACTCTCTTTTTCCGATAACAGGAATATCAAATCACTGATTGAATATAATTCGGCAAGGTTATCCTGCTTACCAAGAAACAAGACAGAATCATCGATTCCAAGATCTTTAGCCAATTTCAATACGGTTGTCACTTCCGGCCCGTCTCCTACGAGTAGAAGCTTTGCAGGCATTTTCCTTTGTGTTAAATAAAACGCCTGAATGACGTCTTTCACCCGCTTGACCGAACGGAAATTCGAAACATGTATGATCACTTTTTCATCTTCCCTGATTCCGTATTCATCCTTTAGATAATCGGAATTGGTTTTATGGTATTCCCTTTCATCAATAAAATTATAAACGGTTTTGATTTCCTTATCCGGCGAGATTAATTCGTGCGTTTGCTGAACAAGGGAATTAGATACTCCTGTAACGACATCGGATTGCTCAATGCCGAATTTTATCAAATTGGTCAATGAGGGATCATGGCCTAATACAGTTATATCCGTACCATGCAGTGTGGTTACGATTTTTACTTCATTACCTGACATCTGCTTTGCAAGGATCGCACAAACTGCATGTGGAATTGCATAATGAACGTGGAGAATATCTAATTTCTCCCGTTTTACGACATCCGCCATCTTGCTCGCAAGCGCCAGGTCATATGGTGGATATTGAAAGACTGAATATGAGTTCACTTCAACCTGGTGATAAAAAATATTACAGTACATTTTATTCAAGCGAAAAGGGATGCTCGAAGAAATGAAATGTATTTCATGTCCTTTTTCTGCAAGCATCTTACCTAATTCAGTTGCTACGACGCCAGAACCCCCAACTGTAGGGTAACAGGTAATTCCAATTTTTAATTTCATAAGATTATTTTTCTCCTAACAAATCGGCTTCGATCAGTAACGGCTTTTTTGTCATGAATCCCTCCGCAAAGGCGACACCCACTTCTTTGCCGAACATCCGCTCCCGTGCCTCTACAGTCTCGATATAGCCATTAACCAGCGGTGTTTCTACAGATACTTGACTTTTTTCGAATTGGCTGCCATATGCCCTAAGGCTATCCAGCTTGTTCGATATTGTAGAAGAGATGTCCACGACGAAATCCGGTTTGTGAAACCCATTGATCATATAATAGTACATATTTTGGATACGATGAGAATCCAGGTCTTCTTCTTCCATATACTTTCTTACTCCTGCCGAAAAAACTGCTTCCTCGACTAATTTGGCACAGTTACCATGATCCGGATGGCGATCTTCCAAAAATGGTGCAAATACAAGGGCAGGTTTATATTGGCGAATGACCGTAATGATTTGATTTATGTATTCCGCTTTCATGTATAGTCCCCGGTCGGGTAGATTAAGGGAAATCCTCTTCACCCCAAGGATTTCAGCAGCCTTATGCGCTTCCTCTTGCCGCAATGGAACGGATCCATTGGATGACATTTCAGCTTTTGTCAAATCACAAATGACAATTTTCCTGCCTTGTTGCACATATTTAGCGATCGTGCCACCCATACCGATTTCAACATCATCCGCATGTGCGCCGAAAGCCAGGATATCTATGTTACTTTTGTTTATCATTTATCTCACCTTGTTTTTGCCGTAGTTTTAGCCAGTCCATATACCCATGTTTCAAACCTTGTATCAGCACTTCTGCCGTGCCCATATTTGTCGCCAAGGGAATTTCATATACATCTGATAGGCGTATAAGCGCCGATACATCCGGTTCATGTGGCTGTGATGTCAAAGGATCGCGGAAAAATAGGACCATGTCCATTTCTCCGCGTGCAATCATTGCACCTATTTCCTGATCCCCGCCAAGAGGTCCTGAATGAAAACGATGGACAGGCAGTGATACTTCTTCCATGATTCGTTTCCCAGTGGTACCTGTTGCAAATAATTCATGCTGCTCAAATACATCTTTATAGGCTGTTACAAATTGAATGATATCTTCTTTTTTCATATCATGGGCAATTAAGGCAATTTTCATCGTAAATCCTCCTGATCCCTATTCAATAATATTTTCCAGGCCGTATACAAGAACATCCAATTTCATGACGGTATCGACAGCAAGTTTGACACCTGACATGAAGGACGCTCGATTAAAGGAATCATGCCGAACCGTCAATAGCTCTCCATCACTACCGAAAAGCACCTGTTGATGGGCAACCAGTCCCGGTAGCCGTACACTGTGGATATGCATGCCATCTACATTTGCACCTCTTGCCCCCTGGATGGTTTCTTTTTCATTAGGGTGCCCCTGTTGTTTTGTTTCACGTACCGCTGCAATCATGTCTGCCGTTTTGGAAGCAGTTCCAGAAGGTGCATCCAGTTTTTGATCATGGTGCATTTCTATGATTTCCACATCCGGGAAATACTTTGCGGCCATTTGGGAAAACTTCATCATCAAAATGGCTCCAATTGCAAAGTTTGGCGCGATGATGCAACCAATGCCCTTTTCTTTTGTTAATGAATCCAGCTTAGCTAAATCTTCCTTAGTAAAACCAGTCGTTCCCACTACAGGACGGATGCCATGATTAAGTGCCGTTTCGGTATGGAACATCCCCACTTCTGGTGTGGTCAAATCGATCAATACGTCCGCCTTTATAGAAGAAAAGCATTCATTTATATCCGAAAAAACCGGCGCTTCAATACCCTGAAAACCTTCTATTGCGGAGAGGCTTTCCCCGTTATGCTTGCGATCTATGACAGCTGCCAATTCAAACCCTTCTGTCCTGTGTACAAGCTTCACCGCTTCATTTCCCATTCTGCCACGTGGACCAGCTACAATCACTTTAACTTTACTCATCTTTACCTTCCTCCTCCATTTTCTCTTCTTTTCTTGTCCATCTATCTTTATCGCGGGTTGTAAATTTCTCCATGACCAAATCATGCGAGTTTTGAAGATCAATCCCTAAAGAATTGGCAAAACAAATCAAGACAAAAAGCATGTCCCCTAATTCCGCTTCAATCGTATTCTCTTCCTCTGTTGCTTTCTTTGGTTTTTCACCATGGTAATGATTGACTTCCCTAGCCAATTCCCCAAGTTCTTCAGACATACGGGCGAGCATGGCCAGAGGGCTGAAATATCCTTCTTTAAATTGTCCTATGTATTGGTCGACTTCCGCTTGCATTTGTTGGATCGTCTTATGCTTTTCCATATAGTCACCCATTCTTGATTTTCGTTTTCAAACATCATACCTTCTCCATGTTAGCTAAAAGTGAAACAGATGACAACAGATACGTTCGCTAATCTAAATTGCCCATAGTTGGTTAATTAGTTATAATAAGTAAATTGATGATTTGCAAACTTTGGAGGTATGGGACATGCTTTTGGGATTAAAATTGAAAAATATTATATTCATCCTTTTTGGGGCTGGAATATTCGCCTTTGGCCTCGTGCATTTTAACATGCAGAACAACTTGGCCGAAGGCGGATTCACCGGTCTCACCTTGATTATATATCAACTTATCGGGATAAATCCTTCATATTCTAATTTGATTTTGAATATTCCCTTATTTTTAATAGGGTGGAAATATTTAGGGCGCACATCTTTCCTTTATACGATTATCGGAACGGTTGGCCTCTCCGTTTGGCTATGGGTTTTCGAGAGATACGAAATTGAAATCGACCTCGGTAACGATTTGATGCTGGTGGCATTGTTTGCCGGGGTCTCGGTAGGTGTCGGGCTGGGCATCATCTTTCGTTACGGCGGGACAACAGGCGGAGTAGATATCATTGCCCGTTTTGCCCATCGTTACTTAGGGGTGGGCATGGGACGGACCATGTTCATCTTTGATGCCGTCGTCATTGGCCTGTCCATCCTTACCTACCTGGATTACCGGGAAGCGATGTATACCCTCGTTGCCGTATTTATAGGTGCCAGAGTAATCGACTTTATGCAAGAAGGAGCCTATGCTGCTAGAGGTGCAATGATCATTAGTGATAAAAACAAGCAAATTGCTGAAAAAATCATGAATGATATGGAGCGGGGCGTAACCGTATTAAGGGGATATGGATCATTTACACGCAATGACCGGGAAGTGCTCTACTGTGTTGTTGGTAAAAATGAACTAGTCCGCTTAAAAAATGCCATAACATCGGTGGACCCTCATGCATTCGTATCTGTAAGTGAAGTGCATGATGTATTGGGTGAGGGCTTTACCCTTGATGAGAACAAGAATCCCATTGAAAGGTAATCCATTGATTTGTGGCATACCGATGGAATGCAATCCTTATGAATGTTGCCCTTTCCAACTGAATTTTATTAGCAATGTACAGCAAATACCTTTAAAAATGAAAAAAGGACCCCATCGCAGATGGTGTCCTTTTTCAAATTAATCTTCTTCCCTCATTCCTGTATACATAAGCAGAAGACGAACTAATTCCAGTACGGCTACAAGAGCGGCAGCAACATAAGTCATCGCAGCGGCACTTAATACTTTTTTCGTTTCGCGTTCTTCATCATTCCGGATGACCCCAGCGGAAACGAGTTGATCCATCGCCCGAGAAGAAGCATTGAATTCAACCGGCAGCGTTATCACTTGGAACAATACAGCGGCTGCCATAAATACGATACCTGCCAATAGCAACCCAGGAAGTGAAGCTAACATCCCGATTAAAATCAAAATCCAAGATATGTTAGAGCCAAAGTTAGCTACCGGTACTAATGCATGGCGGAAACGCAAGAATGCATATGCTTCTTTATCTTGAATCGCATGTCCAACTTCATGGGCTGCAACCGCTACACCGGCAACGGAATGGCCGTGATAGTTTTCCGTCGATAAACGCACTGTTTTATCCCTTGGGTCGTAATGGTCCGAAAGCATTCCAGGTGTCTCTTCGACCCTGACATTGAACAGTCCATTTTGATCCAAAATGGCCCGTGCCGTCTCAGCACCATTCATACCAGAAGAGGCTGATACCTTTGAATATTTTTTATACGTGCTTTTCACTTTCATTTGTGCATAAATCGGGATTAAAATGATAATCGCCAAATAAATGAAATACATGGTATCCTCCTATAACTATTATTACTCTTAATTCTATGGATTGAAGGCAACCGTGTCAAATATAGTGTTCTCTTCCCCTGTCTTTTTAATCATTATGTTCTTTCCTTGGTTTTTCCCTATCACCTTTATATTTTCTCCAACCAACATAAGAAAGCGTCATGATAATGATTGAGCCTGTCGATATGATGACCCACCAAAGGGAAGGATCTGCATCATCTTCCCCCATATCATCAAAAATGGAGGTTAGTTCGTTTTGCAGCGCATCCAGTTCCTTTTGACTTTCTCCATCACTGATTACCTCCGGACGGTATTGGTTGATGTATTGAATCCTCGTGTCCAGTTGCTGCATCGTTTCTTTAGAAAGGTCGACTTTCAAGCTTGGATATATCATTTCATATTGTGATAGGAATAAGTTCAATTGGCTATTGAATTTAATTGTGTCTTGATTGATCGCGGCATTCTTTGTCTGCTGGAAAGAATTCATCATTTGATCCTCCATCTCTGTCCAAAGAGGCTGATGGGTAGACTTGACCGCATCAACAACAAGCCGGAACTTTGTAACAGAATTAACCTTTTCGGAATCTCCCTTGTTCATATCCTTTATTGTCATCAACGCCTCATTATGAGCTACAGTGATAATTCGAAGTTCGTCCATGTCAAGGATCTGCTCTTTCGCTGTCTCTTTTAAAAACCGGTCAGAAAAAAACGTCAGCATCTTTTCCGAATCTCCATATCGCTTCAACTTGGTCATTTCCAAGGCTCTATCGGAAATGTTATCTAATTGCTCCAAACTTGAAGAGGATTCTGCATAGACAGGGAAATGTAAGACGACAAATAAAACAGCAATGGTTAATATGAATTTTTTCAACATGCTACTCGTCCCTCCTCATATCTCTACTAAAACGATATGAAAGAAAAAACATGAGTAGACCTCGTTCATCATAAAAAAGTTAACCCTGCTTTTACAAAGCTGTATTTATAGTTAACTTTTTAAGAGATGAAGGATAGGGTGATTCTTTTTTTTCTGTATCCAAAGTACCAGCCGACAAAAATGGAAAGTATGCTGAGCCAAAAAGTGAAATAACCTATCGAATTCATATATACCAATAAATCACGGTAAATTGGCATCATTTTAAAAACATAATCGATTATGTCATTATGTATGGTCCAAATCCCTGCCACTATCAAATGCCAAGGTTTTATTCGATAAAATGGTGCATATAATACCCCTTGAATCGCCATCCCCAAATGGGAAGCCATTAACATATAACCTTCCCATGGCAAAGAACCTGTTGTCACGAAGGTCATCAAATTCATTACTACTGCCCATATGCCATATTTGAATAGTGATATTATCGCCAACGCTTCCATAAGTCCAAAATTCCTTCTTAACAGGAACCCCAATAAAACAAATACAAAAAACAGGCTGGCTGTCGGGCTGTCCGGTACAAATGCCAAAAAAATCGCCGGAGTGCTTTCCAATTGACTACCGTACCAATAATATCCATAGGCAGTTCCGAATATATTTATTATTAATAACAAAGCAAGCATTTGCCGATTTGCAAGCCAACTGTAGATAACATTCATTCTTTTACCCTCACTTACATTCTCATGTATACTCATTTTACAGGCCATCAACCAGAAAACCAAGTATTCATTTCAATTTCTTCTCATTAACGCTTCAATTTACCAATAAAAAAGCCGACAACCGTAGTCGTCAGCTTGATTTGCAGCATAAGAAAGAAAATGCTGTTGATGGCTATATTATTTTGCCGATAAACCAGATACAAATTCAGCTAATGTTGCCAATTCTTCATCTGTACCTTTGAACATGCCAGCTGGCATAGCGCCCTGGCCTTTGACTGCGATTTTAGAGACTTCTTCTGGGCTCAAGCCAGTGTCAATTAAGCTTGGCGCTCCTGCTCCACCAGTTAACTCTGCTCCGTGACAGCTAATACAGCCACTGGAATCCATCAGTTTATACCCATCGCTCTCTTTATCAATGTCTGCACCTTCCACAATCGCTCCTTGTTTCTTGGAAGCTTCCCAATCGTGGTGGGCTGCAGACTCCCATGTTAAATAGAATACGCCGGCAATTGCCAATAGCATGAAGCCTACTGCAAAAGGACGTTTTGCCGGGCTCCGCTCTGGACCACGATCTAAAAAAGGTGCCAAGAGCAATGCTCCGAAAGCCAAACCGGGTATTACTAGAGCCCCGATTGCATTATAAGGGCCTGAAGCATAGGTATATTTAAGTAATTGGTAAAGGAATAGGAAATACCAGTCTGGCAGCGGAATATACGCTGTATCTGTAGGATCTGCTATCCTTTCCAACGGTGACGGATGTGCGACTGTCAGGCATAGATAACCTACAAGAAATACAGCTCCTACCATCCATTCTTTTAAAAGGAAATTAGGCCAAAATGCTTCAGTTTTCCCAGGATATTCTGAATAATCTTTCGGAATATTCGGTTTACGGTCCGCGGAGATACGCGAGTCACCTACGAATTTCATACCTTTCCCACGATGCATTGAACAATTCCCCTCCTTTATGAAAAGGTTTTTTTGGTTCTTGGTTCACCATTCTTTTATAGTGGACCTGAAATACCTTGTTTTCGGATCATCAGGAAATGAGCCGCTAGTAAAGCAAATAATGCTGCAGGCAGGAAGAATACATGAATTGCAAAGAATCGTGTCAATGTCTGTGCACCAACGATGGTTGGATCTCCTGCTATCAATGTCTTGAGTGCCGGTCCCATCAACGGTACCGATTCGACAATTGTCAAAGTAACCTTCGTTGCGAATAGCGCTTTCATATCCCATGGCAATAAATAACCAGTCAAGCCTAATGCCAGCATGATGAAGAAAATCAATACGCCGACCATCCAGTTCAATTCACGCGGTTTTTTGTAAGCTCCCTGGAAGAAGACACGAAGAGTATGTAAAAACATCATAACGATAACTAGACTTGCTCCCCAGTGATGCATACCACGGACAATTTGACCGAAGGCAACTTCATTTTGCAAATAATAAACAGATTCCCAAGCGTTTTTAATGTCCGGGACATAGTACATCGTCAAGAACATGCCTGACAAGATTTGGATGACCGTAATAAAGAAAGTTAACCCACCAAAACAATATACGAATGCAGAAAAATGATGTGCGGGGTTAACATGTTCAGGAACCTCATGGTCAGCAATATCCCGCCATAACGGCGTAATATCTAAACGCTCGTCCACCCAGTCATATAACTTTGTTAGCAATGTTTACGCCTCCCCGTGCGGTTTTAGTTGACCCAAATAAAGTATTCCATCTTTTTCTTTCGTGTCAAAGACATCCAATGGTGAAACCGGCGGTGTCCCCTTGACATTCATCCCATCTTTCGTATACCTGCCGTAATGGCAAGGACAGAAAAATTGATTCGGATTAGTCTTATCCGTATTCCACCCTACCGTACAGCCTAAATGTTTACAGATTGGAGATAAAGCAACGATCTTACCATCATCCGTTTTGTAAACCCAAGCTGTATTTGTTTCTTCAGACTCATACCACCCATCGACCTGTTTAAAACTAAAGTCGACTCGGGTTGGTTCGGTAGTCAGTTCACCTACCTTCTGTTTAGTTGCAACGTAATCCCCGCCTTTATCAGCTGATAAAACAGGATCAATTGCAAACCTAACCATAGGCATCAACATACCGGCCGCCATAAATCCACCAACGCCAGTAAGTGTGTAATTAAGGAATTGACGTCGTGAAACATTATGCTTGCTCATGCGTTTTCCCCCCCTCTATTACTATACTGAGAGCCCAAAGGACCAATAAATAGCGACACTATAAAACTAGGACATTTCCATGATATCTCAATAATTTACCAAGGTCAATATTTGTAAAACCCAAAAGGTGGCAACTATGTGTCAAATAATGCGAAAAATCCTACTTTTTTTCATTTTTCCAATTATAAGAGAAAATATCAAGGATTTGGAGAACTTGCTGGTTAATCATTTCCCTTGCTTGTTCAATTTCAAGCCCCTCCAGGGGGATGGCAGGAATCCATACTAAATTATTTTCTAATTCCCGCTCTTCCTTTTTCCACTCAAAATCCGATGTAAGAAAAAAAACATGCTCGAAATTATTTTCTTTCACTTCATTGGCCCAATGCTTTAACCGCTCAACCTTATCCATTTCATCACTTAAATAATGAAATGTTGGCAATAAAAGAATCCTTCCTTTCATCTGCTTTTCAATTTCCAAGCTTAAAATGGTAAGAAATTCATTCATTGAGCCCGTTTGTTTCATTTGCCCTTTAAAAGATAGGGGAACCAAAGGAATCAAAACGGTATCCACATACTCTTTTGACTGCATATACATGTCAAGATCTTTTGCTGTCCACTTCATGTTTTTTCTTCACTCCCGATTTTTTGAATCAACTCCTTATCATTTTACCATTATTTTTATAACATCTTTACCATATACCCATAGTCTTTACAAAAATGTGGATTTTATCATTGTTTTATAAAAAATAAAAACCTTTCCTGATTACGGAAAGGTCAATTTATTTCATCCAAGCACTTTTAATTGATTCAATTGTTCGGTTAAGTTCTTAAATGCTTGTTCATCATGCTTATCAAGTGCTTCATCGATTTCCTTAAGCAGACGGTCCCTTTGAAAATACAACATGCTTCTTTCTAAAAATTGTTCAGCCAGCAGCTGATCTTTTTCATTCGATGCCGTCGATTTCGGCATGAAGGGATTGTGCTCGAGTACCGCTGCATATTGATAGGAAGAGTAAGACGATTTAAAATTGAGCTGAATATAAATGTCTTCATCCCGATTTAAACGGATATCATGAAAAGATTTCTCTGCATCGGTCGTCATGATATTGGACTTATAGAACCTGAAAGGGACCTCATCCACACAATGTGTCGACATAATCAGTCCACGTGGGCAATATTGTGCATTTTCTACAAAATGAACCTTTTTCATCAGTTGATCATGACTCATTAAGTAATTCAATATCCAAACGCATTCTCTTCGTTTCAGTTGATAATGATTTAAAAACCACCGAATAAAATCCTTCTTTTCATTCACAGAAACAGGGGCAGCCACCATGAATTCCCTCCTCTGTCTTGATTTAGTTTTGTTTCACTTATCTACATTTCATCTGTGCTTTCACTTAGCCGCTCCAAAATCATCGCATACTCATCATTCGCCGGGTTCATCTCAAGCAGCTTATTAAATACTTCTCTAGATGTGGCTCTGTCTCCTTCTTCAATTAAAAAGAAACCATAATCTTCAAGGAAATCTTGATTGTCCTTGAATGAATTATATGCTTTATGATAGCTGGTTAATGACTCTTTAAATTGTTCAGTATGCTGATAAGATACAGCAGCTATCCATTCAAACTGCGGATCATCCTCTCCATATCGCCTAACTTCACCAATACACTCCAAAACATCTTCATACCTTTCGTTGTGCATATACAATTTCAAGAGGGTCAGTGCAGCTTCCAGGTATCCCGGATCAATGGCAAGTGCTTCTTTAAATAGATTTTCCGCCTCTTCATCAAGCCCGCTTTTCAAGGCTATTTTTCCACCGAAGAAGTAAAGTTCCTTATTGAATTCATCAGCCTTGATTCCTTCTTTGACCGTTTTCAAGGCCTTTTCCAGATCTTCAAGATGTTCATAACTCTTTGCCAGGTACAAATATAGAGAATGGTATTCATGATCTAATTCTTTCAGTTCAATAAACTTTCGTACGGCTGTCTCATAAAGACCTGCCTGAAAAGCTGTAAATGCATATTCAAATAGGGTATTGATTTCAAGTCCATCCTTTAAGGCCTTTTCAAAGTGCGGAAGGGCCTCCTCGAACTTCCCTGAACTGCTTAGTGCTTCAGCAAGCCTCTGATTGACATTAACACCAGCGATTTCTTGTTCCTGTTCCAAAACCTTTATGTAATTTGCAATGGCTTCCTGATCCCTTCCTTGATGAAAGAACAGTTCAGCTAGTGCAAAATCAATGATGATCTCATCTGGAAGCATTTCCTTGGCCTGCAGTAATTTCCGTTCGCTGACCTCATCCATCCCCTGTAATTGATAAAGGTCCGCTTCCAAAAGCAAAGCACTTGGATATACTTCATCATCTGCACTTACTTTTTCAAGCATCAGCATCGCTTCATCTTCCTGGTCCATGTCAATCAGGATTTCCGCCAACGAAACAATCAATTCCCCTTCATCGGGATAGAGTTCCAACAGATGTTCAAAAAGATCCTTTGCCTCCTCCGCAAACCCAAGCTGGAGCATTTCTTCGGCCAGCAACAATATGTCCTCCGCTGACTCTGATGATTTAATTCGATTTATATGTTTAAGAGCTTCTGTTAATTCCCCTTTTTTTAAATGCTGTATAACTTGTTCCACTGTGTTCATTGTTGAATCCTTCCTTTTGCATGATAGACTTGGTCCCTAGTCATACACACTCACGCCATAATGTTACATATTCTGTCATTAAGTACAAAATACCATGTAATTCGCGAGATGCATAGTAAACAGTATTCATTAGTTTACCATACTGTAGCCCTGTATTCCATTGATGAAGTCCCCTCCCATTCTCATTAAAAAAAGGTTACTAGTTAATTCTCCACGCTACGGTAAATCTCCTTTTTGATCATGAACCCCTTTTTCATTATTTTCATGATTAATACTGGTACAAAAAGCCCGCAATGTTAGCGCTTTCAACACTTTTAAGCATTTAAAAAAAGTTTACAGACCAAATAAGGTATGTAAACTTTTTTTATCTTTACTTTATCAATTGCGTCAAATGCCCAAAAAATTGTGGATATGATACATCTATGGCATCAGGGTCAGCAAGTTCCACTTCCCCATCCGTTATCAAAGCCGCTACAGCAAGCATCATCCCGATACGATGATCTCCATGGCTTGTAACCATACCTCCATTCAGGGCTTTACGTCCTTTGATGATCAATCCGTCTGCTGTCGGGGTTATATCTGCCCCCAGGATGGAAAGCTCATTTGCAACAGTATCAATTCGATTCGTCTCTTTCACTTTAAGTTCTGCTGCATCCTTGATTGTCGTTATCCCTTCAGCCTGTGTTGCCAAAAGTGCAATTACCGGTATTTCATCGATGAGACGTGGAATCAGATCACCGCTGATGGTCGTTCCTTTTAATCGGGAGCTTCTGACAGTGATGTCTCCTGCAGGTTCACCCTCGCTCGTCTTCTTCTCTATCGTAATATCCGCCCCCATCGATTTCATGACCTCGATGATTCCAGTCCTTGTCGAATTAAGGCCCACATTCTTTAACACCACTTCACTATTTTCCGTAATCGCTGCAGCCACCATGAAGAAAGCCGCTGAAGAAATATCACCCGGCACATGGATGGTGGTCCCTTTGAAGACTTGATTTCCGCTTACTTTAATCGTTTGGCCGTCCTTTTCGATTTTCCCGCCAAACTCTTGGATCATTCGTTCTGTATGATCACGGGTCTCTTCCGGTTCGATAATGATCGTTTCACCTTCTGCCTGTAAACCCGCCAAGATTATCGCTGATTTTACCTGCGCACTTGCTACAGGCAATTCATAGCGAAACCCTTGTAATTTGCCTCCTCTTATGAAGAGCGGGGTGTATTCGGCTTCCTTTCGGCCATCAATGACTGCTCCCATCTGACGAAGAGGGTTGACTACCCGGGTCATTGGACGTTTCGCTATCGATTCGTCACCTGCCAAAACGGCCGAAAATTCCTGTCCTGCCAAAATGCCCATCATTAACCTGATCGTGGTACCAGAATTTCCGACATCCAGAACTGATTCAGGTTCCTTTAATCCATTAAAACCTTTGCCTTCAATTTTGACGTGCTGGCCATCTTGTTCAATATGGACTCCCAGCTGCTTAAAACAGGAGATGGTACTTAAACAATCGGCTCCTGGAAGAAAATTAGTGACTGTCGTTTCCCCCTCGGCAAGGGCTCCGAACATGATCGAACGATGGGAGATCGACTTATCTCCAGGTATGGCAATCGAACCACGTAATGTTTGGATGTTCGTTTGTAATTTTTTTGTATTCATAAAACCATCCTTCCCTATCAATATTATGCCAGGATCGTTTCATAATCTGTATGTCTTGAAATACACTCCGCAGCTTTTATGCGATCAACATCCGTTTGGAAGCTGATGACCAGCACACCGTATATCTCTTCCCTGGTTTCAATGATCCTTATGTTTGTAATGCTGATACCTTCTTGAGCCAAATATCCGGTAATCTCAGAAATTATTCCGGCATAATCCGGTATATCGATATATAAATCATAAAATGCTGGTATGGCGCCTTTCGCATGTGTTGGCAAATCATCCCTGAAAATCTTGGCATCTGTAAAGAATCGAAGGATTTCTTCACTATCTTCATTCGCAACGAGACCTTTTATATGCTCCATTTCATTCAGCCAATCATTCATTAATTCAAGTAGCACATCCCGGTTATGTAACAAAATGTCACGCCACATTTCCGGACTGCTTGAAGCAATTCTTGTAATATCTCGAAATCCACCTGCTGCAAGCCTTGAAATCAACTTGTTTTCCTTACTGTAATTTTCTGCCTGCTTAACGAGCCCCGATGCGACAATATGCGGAAAATGACTAATGACCCCAGTCAGCTTATCATGTGTGGCAGGACTCACAACCAGAAAGTTAGCTCTTGTCCCTTGTAGCCACCCTTTTAACTGCTCAACTTTTTCTTCTTCGATGGAATCTCCGGGAGTAAGCAAATAAAATGCATGTTCGAATAAATGCAATTTGGCTGCCGCAGCGCCGCTTTTATGGGAACCAGCCATAGGGTGCCCCCCGATGAAGGCCACCCCTTTATCTATCAATGGTTTTGCTGCCTTAACGACTGTATCCTTCGTACTTCCTGCATCCGATATGAGGACATCACTTTTTAAATCCATATCAGCCAATTGAGCTAAAATCTTCACGGTTTCATTGACAGGCACAGCAAGTAGAATCAAATCAGCTTCACATGCTCCCGCTTCCAAAGATGATACAGAATCATCAATGATCCCCAATAGCATCGATAGTTGAATATTCTTTTCACTTAGGTCCGTACCAACAATCACGGCTTCAGGATGTGCATGGCGTACAGCCATGGCCAGTGATCCGCCAATTAGACCTAGACCTATTACAAAAACCTTACCCTTCACTCTTCTCTCCCCCGCATCTTTTATGCTCCTCTAGGTTTGATGAAACGTTAAAGCAGCGAATCAGAAGGTGCCTCAACTTCATTCAAAAAAGTTTTAATAGCATTAATCATTCCTTCATTTTCTTCCGTAGAACCAATCGTTACCCTCAGGCTGTTAGGAAAACCGAAAGATTTCCCCGACCTTGCGATGTACCCGCGCTCAAGCAAATATTGAAACACCGCATCGGCATCCTGTTTAAAATGGATAAAGATGAAATTACCTTGTGACGGGTAATAAGCTAAATTTTCCTTATTGCAAAATTCATAGTACCGCTTGAGCCCTTTTTGATTTTCTTCCTTGCATGTTTCAATGAAGGCTTGATCTTCCAAAGCGACGATAGCAATATTCTGTGCGAATGTGTTCACATTGAATGGTTCCCGGGATGGATCTAGTTTCTGAATAATATCCTCATCCGCCAAACCGTACCCTACCCTAAAACTGGCAAGTCCATAAATTTTTGAGAATGTCCGGAGTATGATTAAATTTTTATATTTATTAATCCATTGATTCGTTCTCGGGTAATCCTCAGCCGTTGCATATTCACAATAAGCTTCATCCAAAACGATAAGAACATCTTCCGGCACTTTTTCGATGAACGATAATAGGTCCTGTTCCGAAATGTATGTACCTGTTGGATTATTTGGTGTACAAAGCCAGACAACCGCTGTTTTGTCATCTATTACTTTAAGCATTCCTTCTAGATCATGAGCACCGTCAATATGCGGAACTTCCCTGATTTCCGCACCTTCTAGCGTGGCATTATGGCGATACTGCGAAAAAGTGCCTGTTGCCATGACCGTATTCTTTCCAGCTCCCAATAGACTCCTGGAGATGATTTGAATGTTCTCATCAGATCCATTTCCAAAAATAAGCTGAGTTTCTTTCACACCTGTATGTTTTGCAACAGCTGCCCTAAGCATCGTTGCATATCCATCAGGATAGATGGCAAACGAATGGGTTGAATTCCTAACGGACTCCTTGACCTTTTCCGAACAGCCAAAAGGATTTTCATTTGAAGCTAATTTCGTGATTTTTTCCAAGCCGTATAATTTTTTCACTTCATCAGTGGATTTTCCCGGTTGATAAGACTTCAAGGAAAGGACCGCTTCATTCCATTTCATGTCAATCACCTCTATATATATATATTTATCACTTTAAAGTAAGAAAGTGTGAGAATAGTATAACATATTCATAGATTTAAAATCATCTTATATCTGCTTTGTCAAATCTGGCCGTAATACCGTAGCCCCTGCCTGGTATACATGCTGTATCTCTTTTTGAGATTTTGTCGTATTTACGTGGATCATGACCCGGATGCAAAATGGCAAGGAATTGCTCACCGGTATTTCTTTCATGCATGTAACCGGTACATAAGTCCAGCCTTCGAATTTCCTCAAGGCTTTGGCAGGGAAGACAGAACGAATCTCTTCCGTAGCGGAAAAAAATACAGAAGCTACCATATCGGGATCAATCTCGTTGACCTGAATGATCTCTGCCATCAACTTTTCGACGGCGGAAATCACTTCCATTTCTGTATCTCTTTCTACTGTAGTGGCACCCCTTATTCCTCTTATCACACATAGTCCCCCCTTCTCCTGAACTCTATATCATATCCGCCATTTCCTTTATCAGCTCAGAGTCGGCTATATCCATTACTAGCGGTGACCCCACTTCGTTTAGCAGGACAAAGGTAGCTGCATCATTGACCGATTTTTTGTCTGTTTTCATTAATTCAAGTAGCAATGCATGTTCAAGTCGGGTTGGAATGGTTATTTGATAACCTAAAGTAGAAACCCAGTTAATGAACTCATCTAGTTTAAAATCAAGATCCACTTTCTTTCTGCTTAATTTAAGAGCATACACCATCCCGATTAAAATGGATTCCCCATGCGTAAAGTTTCCGTATCCCATTGAACCTTCCACTGCATGTCCAAGTGTATGACCAAAATTCAAAAAGGCACGAATGCCGTTTTCCTTCTCATCCTCTTCGACAGTTTTAGCTTTGATGCCAATCCCTTTTGTAATCATGGTTAGGAATTGCTCATCCGTTATATCATTCAAATCAACAATATTCGACTTTAACCATAGATAAAACTCATTATCTGCTATCAAGGAATGTTTAATGACTTCTGCAAAACCTGACCTTAATTCTTTAAGAGGCAGAGTTTTTAAAAATTCAAGATCATAAATGACCGCTTCAGGCTGATGAAAGGCCCCAATCATATTTTTCCCTAGCGGGTGATTGATGGCAACCTTGCCGCCCACTGCACTATCGTGGGCGAGCAAAGTCGTCGGAACCTGTATAAATGGAATCCCTCTCATAAAAGTAGCCGCAACGAATCCAGCTAAGTCACCGACTGCACCACCGCCAAGGGCGATAATCAATGACTTGCGATTAATCTGTTGGGATAAGCAGAAGCTTTGGCATTCATAAAACACATCGAATGTTTTAGCATGCTCCCCTTCTGGCACTACATGATGCAGGACCGGTTTTCCCGTCTTGATCAGGGCGTTTTTCACAGTCTGCAAATGAAGTGCAGCCACTTTCTCATCAGTTATGATCAGAATCTTGTTTAGATGATTTAATTCATTTGTTATTAATTCGGGCAATTCATTTATTGCCTTCTTGCCAATTAAAACCGGATATTGCTTGGAAGCCGTTTTTATTTGGATGGATTCCATGATTTAAAACCCCTTTACTTCTTCCCGATATGATCTTATGTATTCAGCTAATTGCTCATAACGATCTGAAGGGAATTGATCAACGATGGCAGCCGCCAGTTCCCACGCTACTACCGCCTCAGCAACTACTGCTGCTGCAGGAACTGCACAACTATCGGAACGCTCGACACTTGCTTCAAACACTTCCTTCGTATCAATATCAACACTTTTCAAAGGTTTATATAAAGTGGGGATCGGCTTCATCACACCGCGTACAACTATCGGCATTCCAGTTGTCATTCCGCCTTCAAAACCGCCAAGGCGATTGGTTTTCCGGTAATAACCCTGTTCTTCGTCCCATGCGATTTCATCATGGACATCACTGCCGAATAGATGGGCCGCTTCAAATCCAAGACCTATTTCAACACCTTTAAATGCATTGATGCTCATTATTGCTGCGGCTAGTTTTGCATCAAGCTTACGGTCATAATGCACATAACTTCCCACACCCACCGGCATTCCTTCTACAATGACTTCAACGATTCCGCCTATGGAATCTCCTTTTTGTTTCGCTTCATCAATTGCATCCTTCATCTGCTGTTCTACGTTTTTGTCAAAACATCTAACAGAAGATTCTTCTGTTACTTGTTGCAATTGCTGAATCGTTTCGTATTTTGGCGGTTCTGCCTTCACACCGCCAATTTCCAAAACATGCGATGCCACTTCTATCCCCAATAAAGACAATAGCTTTTTAGCGACAGCACCTGCTGCCACCCTTACTGTCGTTTCACGGGCTGAAGAACGTTCCAGAACATTTCTCAAATCGCGGTGCCCATATTTAATCCCGCCGTTCAAGTCGGCATGACCTGGACGAGGCCGGGTTATTTTACGTTTAATTTCTTCAGCTTCCTCTTCTGAAAGCCCTTCACTTCCCATAATCTTTGTCCAATGCTTCCAGTCATCGTTCTCAACCACCAAAGCAACCGGTGAACCGAGTGTGTAGCCATGTCTGATTCCCGAAGAAATAAAAGCCTGATCTTTCTCGATCTGCATCCTTCTTCCACGTCCATGCCCTTTTTGCCGGCGCCCTAATTCTTGATTAATATCCTCATTCGAAATCGGCATTCCTGCCGGTAATCCTTCAATGATAGTAGTCAATTGCGGACCATGTGATTCTCCCGCTGTTAAATATCTCATCTTCCAGCCCCCTTTTAGCACTTTAAAGTGTATATGTATCAATATACCACAATTTTATGAAATGTGGGTATATGTAAAACGTAAAAACCATATTGTTTGAATTTAATCACTTTTCTTTCTATTTTACAAGTACTTAAACATTTTTGATATCGTTTAATCTTTCAAATTAGAGTTCCACTGGATTTACTATTACACGACAAACGGAAAGGGACTGAATGCTCATGTGCAGAATCAGTCCCTTTTTTCCAAAGTATTTACTTTTTCTTATAAAAAAATGTGTCGATCGTTTCAAATTGATATTTTCCTGGGGTGAATATTTGCTCTGTACTTCCTACAAAAAAAACCCCGCCGTTTTTTAGTGATGCACTGAATTTTTCATATAATGAATTTTTGGCTTCTTCAGTGAAATAAATTAACACATTGCGGCAAACGATTAAATCGAACCCCTGTTCGAATCGGTCAGCGAGAAGGTTTTGCTTTTTAAATGTTACCCTTCTCTTGATTTCATCATCGACACGATAAAAATCCGCTTTTTTTTCAAAGTATTTCCTTTTGATTTCTTCAGGTACTTCATTTAAGGAACGTTCAGGATACATCCCCGATTTCGCTCGCGCCAATACATTTTCATCCAGATCCGTCGCCAATATCTCTATCTGGCTTAGTGGAACCAGATTGGATAATGTCATTGCAATCGTATATGGTTCCTCGCCAGTTGAACAGGCCGCACTCCAAATTTTCAACTTTTTTTTGCTTGCTAATAGCCCAGGAAGGATTTTCCGCTCCAACACTTCCCATCTTTTCGCATTTCTATAAAATTCGGAAACATTGATAGTCATTCTATCCAAAAACTCATTTAAAACTCCGGGATTGGTTTGAATGTCTTTATAGTATTCACGAAATGAATGATATCCTCTTTTTTCATATAGAGATGTTAGTCGCCTTTTCATTTGCCCTTCCTTATATAATGTTAAATCAATGCCCGTCAACATTTTGATATTACGAATAAACTCTTCATATTCTTGAGGCATTCCCACGACTCCCCTGCACATAATTATTTTAAGTGGATCTTCTCTTTATATATCGGAGAGTGCCATATTTTCTTTAAACTAAAATAATTCCTTACGTTGCTGTTCGAACCTAAAAAAGCAACTCAAAAAAAGCGGGTTCCATCGCATAATGACGATGGAACCCGCTTTTTTTAAAGTGATCGTATTAATTAATAAACCCACTCGTTAACAAGTTTAGAATACTCAACAAGTTCTTCTTCTTTGAAGAATAAACCGATTTCACGTACAGCGCTTTCAGCTGAATCAGATCCGTGAATGATGTTTTTGCCAACAGTTACGGCAAAATCGCCACGAATTGTTGCTGCTGCTGCATCTTTAGGGTTAGTGGCACCCATCATTTGACGTGCAGTAGCGATTACGTTTTCACCTTCCCAAACCATTGCGAAGACAGGGCCTGAAGTAATGAAGTCCACTAATTCGCCAAAGAAAGGACGTTCTTTGTGCTCGCCATAATGTTGCTCAGCCAATTCTTGAGAAATGACCATTAATTTTGCTCCTGCAAGAAGGAAGCCTTTCTTTTCAAAACGGGAAACGATTTCACCGATTAAATTGCGTTGAACGCCGTCAGGCTTAACCATTAAAAATGTTCTTTCCATGAATGTCACTCCTAATATGTATCATTGTTATTTGCCTATATAAGGCAATACTTTTAGAATATTACCATTGTTTGATGAGTTTCGCAACTCCCATTATCAAAACTTTCTTTTTCCGATATTTTTCGCGATATCCGATAAAGTTTTTCTAGCTTTAATGGCAGGAAGACCTTTCAACTCAGTAAAAGCCTTTTCTAAATACATATCACTGATCCTCGCTGCCTGTTCAATGGCACCGGAAGTTTTTATCGCATGGATTATATGGGACATTTCGTCTTTTGGCGTATCTTCCCGAACTGTTTCGATAAGCTTTTTTAACTTTGGATCTTCCATAGCAATCAAAACGGGTAAAGTGATATTACCTTGAATCAAATCACTACCGGCTGGTTTACCAAGCTCTTCTTCCGAAGCCGTAAAATCCAATATATCATCGGTGATTTGATAGGACATACCGACATAATATCCGAATTTAAATAGCTTTTGGTGAATCTTCTCTTCAACACCTGCTGAAATGGCTCCCAACTGGCAGCTGGATGCAATGAGCAATGCCGTTTTCCGTTTGATCCTTCTAAAGTATATCCGCCAATTCTGTTCGAAATTGTACTTATCTTTTATTTGTTCAATTTCCCCAAGACATAGTTCAACCATAGTATCAGCGAGAATTTGATGCGCAAGCGGCGACTCGATAACCGCCATCATTTCCAGCGCACGAGCAAAAATGAAGTCGCCTGTGTACATGGCGACACGATTATCCCATTTTGACTTAATGGTAGCCGATCCCCTGCGTAAATCCGCATCATCCACCACATCATCATGTACAAGGGAAGCCGTATGGATCAGTTCCAAAGTTGCTGCGACATGCTTTACGACATGAATATCATAGTTGCCAAACTTAGCACCCAATAGGACGAATACCGGACGGATCCGTTTTCCACCGGATTGCAGTAAATGCAGGGAAGCTTCCCTTAAAACCGTGGAATCCGCTTCAATTGCGGCTTCCAGTTCTTTTTCTATTAATTGCAAATCTGCATTCAAAAATGAATACATCATTTTAAATTTCATACATTCCACCCAGCTTTGTCCATTGCTATTCTGCTTATTTTGAAGGCTTGTACCCGAAATGTGTTGCTGCTACCCCACCGAAATGGGCCTTATAACTGACATTTTCCATTCCAGCCTGCTTAAACATGTTTTCAAGCTTTTTCATGCCTGGGAAATCTCGAGCTGATTCCTGCAGCCATGAGTATTCACTATAGCTTTTTGCGAATAATTTGCCGAACATGGGCATGATGAAACGGAAATAAAAATAATAGCCCTGTTTAAAGCCTAGCATCGTTGGCTGTGACGTATCCAGGCAAACGACCATTCCACCCGGCTTGGCTACCCGGTTTAACTCTTTAAGCACTTTCATGTAATCAGGGACATTCCGCAGCCCGAAACCGATCGTGACATAGTCAAAGCTATTATCCTCAAAAGGAAGTTCCATTGCATTCCCATGCATTAGGGACACTTGATCCAGATTGAGTTCATTCACCTTTTGTTCGCCGATTTTCAGCATGTTCTTACTAAAATCCAGACCAACAACCTTTCCTTCTGGTCCTACTTCATTAGCAAGGGCAAGGGTCCAGTCCGCTGTTCCACAGCATACATCCAGTGCATGGGCGCCTTTTGGGACATTCATGATGGCCATTGTAGCCTTCCGCCACTTAAGATGCTGTTTGAAGCTGATGAGGGAATTCATCTTGTCATAATTTCCGTAGATCTTTTCAAAGACATGATGAACTTTTTGCTCTTTAGACTGCTCCATGATTCACCCTTCTTTCACATATGAATTTGCTATACTCTCTGTTTGTTCCAAGATGACCTTCACTCTTTCCAGTAGTTCACCATCCAACTTTGCCAGCTTCCGCATCGAGCGCTCTACGGATTGCCTGGCATCCCTCAGGCACTTGTCGAATTGGGTGCGTACCTGTTCTTCTTTTTCCGAAATGGGAACTTCCCCACCAATCGAGTCATCAATAGGCATTTCCCTTAGGACATCAAAAACTATCGATTGCCCCGACTTCATATAACTGCTCTTCTCGGCATGCAACCGTTTTAAAAGCAGCAGATCTTCCGATATTTCTATCCAGGCAGGCTCACTATAGTAATCCGCCAGTTTATGAATCAGCGAAGCCTCGATCGCTTTTATCGTCATTATAAGCGTTGGTACATCATTAATGGACCCTTGTTGGTAAAGAATGATTTTATTATCATTTATTTTTTTTATCGCGCTTGAAAGTATACGGATCATATCAACATTACCTACACTGGCAAGCCCTTGATAATATAAGCCACTATAGTAATCACCGGCAAGCACTTGTAATTGACGATTTTTCAATACCTCGGGCGACTCGATTCCTTCACCCGAATTCGAGACGATTTCATGGGTATTAAGAGCTATTTGCACTAACATGGTTGAGATGATGTATTGATTCCGTTTTTCGCTTGTAACGTCCAAATCGTTAAACAATCCCCAAAGCAATATCAGTTTATCTTCGTCCAAGCTTGGCTTTTGTATATACTTCAATAAATATGGATGTTGAGCTTTCGTTTCTATTAATCGTTTTAATTGCCGTATGTCGTCCGTTATGTTTAACAATTGAGATCACCCTTGCATCCCCGAAAGATAATTTTTTTCATACATATTGGTTTCTGTCTGTGTAAAATACACATTATTATACCATAAAAACAATCAGATGAAATGGTCAACGTTTATAAAATGAAACTTCCAAAAATAAGGAAACCATCGTCTTTTGCTCTTCAAAAAAATGGATGCGGGAAATTTACAGCTTGTTAAACGCGATATCAGATGATTGATTTACTAATTAACCATGCATTGAGAAGCTATCATTTGTCAGGTGAATTCTTTTTTGAATCACTTTCTATCTCTCCGAATGGAGTATAGACCTTTGCATGGCCCCTGATTTTAATTGCCGAGGTATGCTCCGTGAATTGTGCGATCATCACCTCTCCTGAGTCAAGTTTTTCGGAGTGATGAAACTTGGTGTCCGTTCCCCTTGTCAACCCGATGACATTCACACTGTCCTCAATGGCTTTGATTACGACAAAATCATTCAGAATCTTTTTTTCATTCATTTTTTCCAGCCCCCATGTCCTTAGTCTTTAATGAATGCCAGAACTTCAGCTCTAGTACGGTGATCCTTCGCAAACGTTCCCCTTACAGCTGAAGTCACTGTTTTAGATCCGGGTTTTTTTACACCTCGCATGGTCATGCACATATGTTCAGCCTCTACTACAACCATTACACCATGAGGTTCGAGCTTTTCCATTATCGAGTCAGCAACTGTAGAAGTGATGCGCTCTTGAAGTTGCGGACGCTTCGATACAGCCTCAACCGCCCGTGCCAATTTACTTAAGCCAGTCACTTTTCCGTTTTTCGGAATATATGCTACATGGGCTTTCCCGTAAAAAGGGACTAAATGATGTTCACATACTGAGTAGAACGGAATATCCTTTACAAGTACGAGTTCTTCATGGTCCTCTCCAAAAACAGTATCGAAATATTCCTTCGGATCTTGATTAAGTCCAGAAAAAATTTCTTCATACATTCTGGCTACTCGGCCAGGTGTATCCAGCAGTCCTTCCCTCGTTGGGTCTTCCCCTACAGCCTCAAGAAGCATTTTAACCGCTTCTTCTAATTTGGCATGATCAACATTAGCCATTTTTTGTACCTCCTAAAAAATCAATAATATTATGTATTCAGATAAAAAATCCAAAGCGCGTTGCACCCGGATATCCATAATTGCAATTATTAAAGCGACCCATCCCCCCATACAAGGACGCCCTTGAAAGGCCGTTTCGTCGTAAGCGGTTTTCGGATGGTTATTTCCTTGTGACGGATTTACCATCTGCAGCGCTTCTAAAATATTCACTGTCTTTTATATTATCACAGATGGAAATTAAGAAGCAAAAAAAGGACCGCGTTTTCACGCGGCCCTTTTCGGTTAAGCACCCGTATGTAATGGTGGAATTACTTCACTGCATCTTTCAGCGCTTTACCGGGTTTGAAAGCTGGCACTTTGCTAGCTGCAATTTCGATTTCGTCACCAGTTTGTGGGTTACGGCCTTTACGAGCCGCACGTTCACGAACTTCAAAGTTACCAAAACCAATCAATTGGACTTTATCACCGTTTTTTAGAGCTTCTAAGATTGTATCAAAAACAGCATCAACAGCTTTTGTAGCGTCTTTCTTAGAAATTTCAGTTGCTGTAACAACTTCATTAATTAATTCTGTTTTGTTCATGCCATTCACCTCCTCCCAAAAGGAATCTTTATAAAAAATCATTATTACAACACTATAATAGTGATTTGATATTAGTTTCGGTCAAAAAATTTCATTCCCTGGCAATCAAGGATTACCAAGCCGGATTTATTTCCAAATAATTCATCCAGAAATTTATAAATAGGTTGAAATCGCTGTTATAACGCGTTTTCTGTATGTAGATTATCACAAATCCTATTAGCTTAGCAAGGGAATTCAAAAAATAGTGGGAATCTTTTCATTAATAATTGTATATATTATAAATTTTGTCTTTCGCTATTCATCATTTCCCTTTTTTATAGAAATTAAACTTATTATATTGCTGAAAATCGCTTAACCACAGGGTTTTTTCAAGATTATACTAAAAAACAGCAGATTATTTCAAATATGAACGTTCATAAATGTATTTTTCTTGCAATCCTGCCGTTCATTCCATGCAAAAAGACCAATCCATAAATGGAGTTGGTCCAGCTTTTAAACGTTTTCTATAAGATGATGGCAATCAATCCCCCACTGCCCTCATTAATAATTCTCTCCAGTGTTTCTTTCAATTTATAGCGCGCATTGTCTGGCATCATCGCTAATTTCACTTGTATGCCTTCCCTTACGTAGGAACTTAGGCTTCTTCCAAAAATATCGGAGTTCCAAATGGAAAGTGGATTGTCTTCGAAATCCTGCATCAGATACCGTACTAATTCCTCACTTTGCTTTTCCGTACCGATGATTGGCGAGAATTCGGATTCGACATCGACCTTGATCATATGGATGGAAGGAGCTACGGCTTTTAGCCTGACACCGAACCTGGCTCCCTGACGGATGATTTCCGGTTCATCAAGACTCATATCGTTAAGGGATGGGGCTGCGACACCATATCCAGTTTGTTTGACCATTCTCAATGCATCGGCCACCTGATCATATTCTGCTTTCGCATACGCAAAGTCCTGCATCAAAGATAACAGATGATCCTTGCCCCGAATCTCCACGCCGACAATTTCCTTCAGAATATCATCATAGAGTTCATCAGGGGCGTATAGGTCTATTTCTGCAACACCCTGCCCCATCTCGATGCCCGCAAGCGCGGCACGGTCAATGAACTCGAATTCATTGAAATGACCGACTACACGATCTACATCCCTCAGGCGTTTAATGTCCTTGACGGTCTCTTTAACCGCTTCCTGGTAACTTTCCCTTAACCAATGATCCTCGCGCAGAACCATTACCCAGCTCGGGAGATTAACATTGACCTCGAGAACAGGAAATTCGTACAGGGCCTCGCGCAGTACGCTGTAAACATCCGATTCCCGCATTCCTTCGACACTCATGGCCAATACAGGGATATCATACTTTTCCTGCAGGGATTCCTTCAGTGCTACCGTATTCGGGTGGTGAGGCTGAACGGAATTGACAATCATGATAAATGGCTTGCCAACCTCCTTCAATTCTTCGACAACCCTTTCCTCGGCTTCTAAATAATCACTTCGAGGGATTTCTCCTATGGACCCATCCGTCGTAACGACTACGCCTAATGTGGAATGATCCTGAATTACTTTGCGAGTACCGATCTCAGCCGCTTCATTGAACGGAATCGGCTCTTCATACCAAGGCGTGTGAATCATGCGGGGACCATTTTCATCTTCATAACCTTTAGCCCCGGGTATTGTATAACCGACACAATCGACTAAACGGATGTTCACGTCGAGACCTTCCGCTACTTGAATCGATGCTGCCTGGTTCGGTACGAATTTGGGTTCGGTCGTCATGATCGTCTTTCCGGCAGCACTTTGAGGCAATTCATCCTGTGCCCTGGCACGATCCGCCTCTGACGGAATATTCGGAATGACGACTAACTCCATGAATTTTTTAATAAATGTGGATTTCCCAGTCCTGACGGCACCGACCACCCCCAAGTATATATCGCCACCGGTCCGTTCAGCTATATCTTTAAAAATATCTACCTTTTCCAAGGTATCCCCTCCCGAATTAGAGTTTTGGGATTTCGTTTATCCATTTGCATTTATTTAGGACATTATATATCTATGATGTTGTCCTAAAAATTTATTCCAATTATTTCCCTGGTTCAATCCCTTCCTCCACCAGAAATTTTATATAAGGGTTGTTATTTTAAAAGTAAGATGAAATAAAGATAAAAGAAATAACCCTTCCCCTACAATATATTTTGCAGAAGAAGGGTTATGCCTATTTTGTAAGAAATATTGGATTATTTGTTTTTTCATCAATTGTATATGGCAATGAATAGGCAGGGACGAACTCCGAACTCTGAACAAGCAGTTCCCGGATATCTTCACCTGGCTTAATTTCTCCCTCATGCTTCTTCAATGCCTCAAGTAAATCCGGGGTATAATCAACAAAAATGCTGCCTTGACCATCGACTACAAGATATAAATCTTTTTGTGAAAATGGGCTCGTGACCGTCGGAGCTTCCTTCAGGCCCATTTTCTCATAATCAAGCGTGAAGACATTATCGGATAATCTTTCCTTAAATGGCGGGTATCCGTTGCTTTGCTGATAAGCAGTCAATCTCAAGGAAACATCCTGGATCTTCTGCGCCATCCTGACATCCAACAGCTTTACAGTCGGATCCTTTTCAACATTAACGAGGATGTATTGAAAGACACCTCCTGATTCAAAGGCATTGTCCGGTGGTTCAGCCATATACCTCGGTGAAATCTTAGAAAATTTTATGACATATTTTTGATAAATCGGTGTACCTGCATCTTTTGTAACGATGGGCAGTATGCCGCCTTCATCTTTCTGAAATTGATCCACTGCACTTTGGACGGATTGGATTTGCTCTTTATAAGGCAGTTGGTTTTGCATTTTTTGCTTCTCCGGATATAAGCAGCCAGATAATGTTACAGAGATGCATAATACACATAATATTTTGAAAAAATTTCTCATCATTTCTCCTCACCTATCAAGTGGTTGGCCCGCTTAGAACAACGATAAGGATGATCAAGCCGGCTAGAATCATAAGTATGTATGCGATAATTGCTGTCAAGACTCTCCAAAAACCTTTTAATTTATAGCGGCTTAAGTAGATTAGAAATATAGAGATAACCATAAAGCCCATAGCTATAAAGGATATCCACATTTTTTGCAGAGCAGGTGTCATATCTTCATCACTCCTTTTTCCAGAAATTATTATAACATACCAAATTACGTTAAAGGAATTAAATCATTGTCCAATCTGTGTAATTCGCGTTTTCATGACTCCTTTTCGCGAAAAAAATTTTTGAGGTACAGGTATATAACAAGAAATATGTATAGTAATTTCCATACCTCCTCCCTCCAAACAACAAAAAAACAGCCCAAAGGCTGTTTCAGACTGTAGACAAACTCGATGAAAATCGAGTTTGTCTATTTTTATGGCTTGCACAATTTGGACGTTGATTTCCACTCCAGGCACTCGCTTTCCGCGGGCGGTCGGGGAGCCTCCTCGGCTTTCGCCTGCGGGGTCTCCCCTAGACGCGCTTTTCCCGCAGGAGTCTCGTACCTTCCGTTCCAATCAACTTTGTCTTACCTTTTAGATAGAACACTTTTGCCTGGAGTCATTTCTGTTTTAAAATAGAAGGATGAAAACTTGAGGTGATGAGGATACTTTCTAAACATGATTCTATTCAGCAAGATCAACTTGAAATGATTACTTTAAACCAACTGGCGCCAGCGAACCATTTGGTTCGTAAAATGGAGGCTGCCATTTATGTAAAGTAGATAGCCAAATGGACTTGGCGAAGGCTGACCTAAATAATGACCTTGGAGAGGTCACCATTCTCTAAAACTGCTTCAAATCCAATAAAAAATCAAAAAGGTTTCGGAATGAGAACATTCCGAAACCTTTTTGTCTGAAACCGCCCAAAGGCATGTTTTTTTGCTTACTTAAATTAAGATTGAAGCGTCGGCAAGACCTCTTTGAACGCTTTAATGACTGTATCGACTTCATCCAACTGAATAGTCAAAGATGGCTCAATCCTGATTGTTTTGGAATTTATAAGCGTACCTGCTACCAAGATGCCTTTATCAAAGAGGGCTTTTGAGAATTCATAACCCACTTCGTCTTTATGGAACTCAATACCAATCATTAAACCTTGGCCGCGGATCTCCAAAACCTTATCTTTGTGCTCAACAGCCACTTCCCTTAACCCATTTAAGAAGTATTCACCAACTTCTGCAGCACGCTGCGGTAAGTTTTCTTCCAAAAGTACGTCAATTGTAGCAATGGCCGCAGCACAAGCTAGTGGATTTCCTCCAAATGTCGTAGTGTGCATGAATGGATTGTCGAACCAGCTTTTAAACACTTTCTCATTGGCTACAACAGCCCCTGCAGGCATTACTCCGCCGCCAAATGCTTTCGCTAAACAAATTATGTCCGGAACTACATCATATAGCTCAGAAGCGAACATTTTACCTGTACGGCCCATTCCAGTTTGCACTTCATCCAATATTAATAAAGCATCATATTCGTCACATAATGCCCGAACCTGCTTTAAATAACCTTGCGGAGGAAGGATGACCCCTCCTTCACCCTGGATAGGCTCCAACAGCACAGCAGCAACATCTTCACCGACCAACGCACAACTTTCAAACGTTTTTCTCATCATATCCACATCACCAAAAGGTACATGACGCACACCTGGTATCAATGGAATGAACGGTTTTCTGAACATGCCCTTTGCCGTTGCTGATAGTGAACCAAGGCTTTTCCCATGAAATGATTTTGTCGTGGAAATGATCGTGTATCGGTCACTGTACATTTTGGCTAGCTTAAGTGCAGCCTCCACGCTCTCGGTACCACTATTCGTAAAGAACGAGTATTTTAGATCTCCCGGCGTGATTTCGGCAAGGATCTTGGCAAGCATTGCACGTAATGGATCAAGTAAGTCCTGGCTATGAAGGGCTTGTCTTTGCAATTGATCGGTTACAGCCTTTACTACTTTAGGGTTACGATGGCCAACATTATAAATACCAAAGCCACCTAAACAATCAATATATTTTTTTCCATTTACATCCGTAAAACAGGAATCTTGATCAGACCACTCCACCGAAGCGAATTGTGTGTCTTTAGTGACCGTCTTCCGGTATTCCAAAAACCCTGGGTTTACATGGTTACGGAAATTCTCGACCGTTTCTTTTGTTATCCACTGCGCATCTTCTTTTGAAATTTCTTTTTGTTCGATTAATTGAAGCACTTTTTTAATATAATCTTGGGTTGCTGATTGGTTAGCTTGAGTGTTTTTACTTTCTACGTTAATTGACATTTTATAATCTCCTTTTTTTTATAACTTTAGTGGATGGTTAATTAAGATTGCTTTTTTAATGAAACTTTGATGCTTACCTCCCTTTTTTCTTATACTTACTAATCAAGCAAGAACCATGCCAAGTTAATTAACCAATAAAATCGCATTTTTTTTAATAAATCACTCAAAAACTATGCAAATATGCATATCGTTATTTCACTTTGCATAATCATCCTTGGAAAATCATTGAAAAGCTTCCCAAAAGCATTCATAAAAATAAAAGCCGTTGACAAGTGATTTTCAACACTCGGCAACGGCTTTTATTCAAAATGCATTTTTTTCGATTTTCTTACTCTGTTCAGCTAACACTTTTTGATACTTCCTGCTCACTGAAGATTGACTTATCCCGAGCGCTTTAGCCGCTTTGGTGGTAGTTTTATACTGTTTCATGGCAAGCATGATCAATTGCTCTTCGACATGATCCTGAGCTTCCTGCAGTGGAAGAATTCTCGTAATGATGGGTTTCGTTTGTTTAAAGTCACTGCCCACAGGTATGAACCTTTGAATGAAGTCAGCATCGATCATCTCTTCATCTGCAGAAACAACCAATCTTTCAATCATGTTCTGCAACTCACGAATGTTCCCCGGCCATGTATAGACTTCCAGTATATTTAATGCATCCGGGGAAAAGTGGTAATTCCGCTGATACCTTTCATTCAGTTTTTGCAGGAAATGAAAGGCTAGCGGTGGTATATCCTCCGGCCTTTCCCTTAAAGGGGGTACATGTATGGGTATGACGTTCAATCGATAGAATAAATCTTCTCTGAACGTGCCCATCTCGACCATTTTTTCCAGACTCTTATTCGTGGCCGCAACAATTTGTACATCAATGGAAATGGGTGTAGTGCTGCCAATCGGAATCACTTCCTGTTCCTGGAGGACCCGCAGCAGCTTGACTTGCAGATGTATAGGCATGTCACCTACTTCATCAAGGAATAAAACACCTTTATTGGCCTGTTGAAAGTATCCTACCTTCCCATTTTTATCCGCTCCTGTAAAGGAACCCTTCGTATAACCAAACAATTCACTTTCGAGGAGGTTTTCCGGAATCGCCCCGCAATTTATCTTCAGGAAAGGTTGTTTAGAGCGCCTGCCCATTTTATGAATGGCTTCGGCTATCACTTCTTTACCTACTCCCGACTCCCCATTGATTAATACAGTAGATGAAAAATGAGCGATTTTCTTGACTTGGCTGATTATCTGCTCCATTTTAGGACTTGCAAAAACCAACTCTTTATAAAATTGATCCTGTTTTTTGAAAGAGTCCAGTTCTTTCCTCATTTCATTTAATTCCGATTTCAATTGTGTCGTTTCCGTTATATCCCTTGATGCAATGACTATTCGATCAATATCCCCTTTTTCATTGAACACAGGGGTGCCCACGGAAAGGACTTTCTTATTCATTTTCGTATCTTGGACAATCGATACTTTCTTTTTTTGTTCAAGGACTAACCGGGTGACCGAAGGATTAAAAATCCCTTCATCTTCTAATTGCAAGAGATTCTTCCCGATATAATCTTTTAAATCCTTCCCCCAGAATCCTGAGATGATGCTGTCACTATAGCGCAGCAGCTCTCCTTTTTGATTGACTACAAGTATTTCATCATAGATATTCGCTAAAATGGCATTCAAGTCTTTATTCGAGCTTTTTATCAATTCTATTTCCATGGCCATTTCCTCAACCATCGGTAAATCCTGAACGATGATGATCAGGCCTTCGACTTCTTTTTCATGGTTCAGAATCGGGCTATAGTCGACAAGCACACTCATGACATCAGTAATCTCCAACTGATTCAGAATACTGCTCCCGCTGGCAAACACGCTATGTATATGCTGCTTATTGAAGATGTTCGCAGCAGGTTCATTAAGGACTTGTTCAGAAGGCTTTTTTATCATCTTCAAGCCTGATTCATTAAAGTTCACAATATTTTTTTCTTTATCAGCCACAAAAATCCCCATAGGAATGGAGGTTAAAATAACATTTAGCAGGTCTAAATTTTGTTTGCTGTCCTGCTTGAATAATTCAGCTAATACATCTTCCCTTTTTACATAACCGGTTAGCTGGCCCTCATCCGTTTTTATCAGTACGATAGGTTCACCGATAATTTGAAACAGAAGCGGCAAGGAAATGTTAGGGTGCAATTTACAGACATTATCAATCGAAAAAGCATACTGTAAAAGCTGATCGACTGTCGTTATTTTTTCGTTTAACGGGAGGTCATCCATACGGATATAGGCAAACACTTGATTTTCCTTCATAAGAAAGAAGAAAGGTTCCTGTATCTCATGAATTTTTTGGTCTGAAAATGTAGGCTGATCAATTGTTATAGTTATGAATGGTCTAATTTTATCATCCGGAATAGATAACACAGTTTCACTCTCCTTTTGTAACCTAACCTATATTTTATCACAATTCTGAATTGCAAAATAAAAAAATAACATGCACCATTACTCATATCCAGTATTTACCTTAATTCATTCCACAACAAAAGGGTCCTTTAACGGACCCTTTTAACCTAAAAACCAGATATGCACCTTAGACTTAATTATAGAGGACCGTTCACCTTACCTTATTAATTCTAAACAGGTTAGACTTTGCTTACCCCTGCTTGTTATGATTCGTGGATGGTCGTCCTCGCCCTAGGCCTTTTATACAGATAGGGCAGCTTCCACCATACCGTCATACGGTTCCATACCTGTTTGCATAGTTTATAAGAACCCGTGGGTATATGCTTATAAAGCTTTGCTCCGTCACTTTTCCTTGTTCATTCCCCGTATGTAATTTCACAGATAGATAAAAAGATGAATATGACCATGAAGTAAGTGCAAGGCGACTAACGTTAGTACAGCATTTGCTTTCGTAGCCATTTTCATCCCCGACATGGATAAACGTCACAATAATCAGCAAATTCAGCATGCATAAACCGGTACAGAAGGAAAAGCTGCTGAAAAGAAAATGCTGAACAATCAGTTTCGACTAACCTACAAGAAAACCGACATTAATAGACTTTTGCGTATACGCATACACCAAACCTACCGAAGGAATGACTTTGCCATCTGTCCATAACTGTACGCTGTGAAAAGCATCACCATAAAAGCGTGCCAGCAGGCTCCCGGAACCATACCAAGTGACATATTTGCTTATAAGTGCTGAACACGTTGTTAACGCCATGAACGAAAATAGAACAACAGGCATGAGCATTAACGACCTCTTCATTTCTCATAACCATATAACAGCCTCCCTCGGTTTCATGAATACAGTTGATTCACTGTGCTTTTTCAAAATGGAATAGCGGAGGGGATTCCGTAAACCATTTTGTCCGATAAAGAAGATAACCAATCCCAATTACCGCCCAGACAATTCCTAAAATCAACGAACTCATCTCGAGATTAAGCCAAAGGATGAACACCGAAGCCGCGCCTAAAACCGGGGACAGAATAGTTGAAAGAAATCCTTTAATCGTTCTAAAGCCTTTGTTTCTTATTGCATGGACGATTACGCAAATATTCACGAAGGTAAAAGCAATTAAAGCTCCAAAGTTTATGAGGGAAGTGGCCGTAACCAAATCAAGGAATAAGGCAACCATTGATATGGACCCAACAAATATGACATTAAAAAATGGCGTGTTGTATTTGGGGTGGATAAACCCAAATAGTTTTTTCGGGATCATTTGGTCACGCCCCATGACATATAGCAACCTAGAAACACTAGCATGAGATGCAAGACCGGAGGCAAGGGTACCGCATAAGGTTCCTGCAAGAAAGAAAGCCTGAAATAACTTCCCGCCCACGAAAAGGGCAATTTCCGGAGAGGCTGCTTCAGGATCGCTAAAACGGGAAACATCCGGGAAAAATAACTGTGTAAAGAATGATGCCGTCACAAATAAAACCCCTCCGATAAGAGCAGTCAAAAAGATGGCCCGGGGAACCGTTTTGGATGGATTCGGTGTTTCTTCCGATAAAGTAGTGACTGCGTCAAACCCCAAGAAAGAAAAACAAAGGATTGTAGCACCCGTTATGAGCGTCGACATTTCCATATGAGGCCCGATGAATGGCTGAACCGATAAGACCTCTCCAGTCCCTTCTCCACCCATGACTCCTTTAACGACAAGTACCACAAAAATAATGATGACCAACATTTGAAAAAAAACAAGAAAGCTATTGAAATTGGCTGCAAAATTAACATTGAATAAGTTAATGACTGTCATTAAAAGGACAAATGCCACCACCCATATCCACGGGGATACATCCGGAAAAAGAGCAGTTAAGTATATTTTTGTTAAAATGCCGTTCACCATCGGTAAAAATAAATAATCAAGTAACGAAGACCACCCGACAAGGAAACCTAAATGTGGATTGATCGTTTTTTGGGTGTAAGTATAGGATGAACCTGCCTGCGGATAAATTTTCACCATTTTTCCGTAACTGGCTGCAGTAAACAACATCGCTAAAAGAGCAATGACATATGCGGTTGGCACATGCCCCCCCGTTTTTTCGGAAACTATCCCGAATGTATCAAAAACAACCATCGGCGTCATATATCCAACACCAAGCAATACGATATGCCATAAGTTTAAAGACCTTTTCAGTTTACCTGTTTGCATGTATCATTCCCCTTCCTTTTTAGAGAGAAAAGTTAAGCAACTTTTCTCGCCTCCCATATAATTTTTTTGGTCATATTACACTTCGCAATTTTCATACCAAAAAAAAGAGTCGATTTTTAACAAAAAACAAGGAAATATGTAGAATGATTTATGCAAATTTGAATAATCTATTCAATTATTCATAAATTAAAAGAGAACAGATGATTTTTTGCCCATAAAAAAAAGCAGAAGATATCTAGATATCTTCTGCTCATTTGACTAAATCCCCCGTGCCGAGGTCAAATTACTAGTTTACTTTCGTTGCATTGTATGCTGATACACAGCAAGGCGCATCATCAAATGCCTAATTTAATGAAATTCTTTTATGAAAATCAACAGATTGGAGGTTAATCCTGCTGCCTGCTATCCAATATGTTAAAAAGTTCTTCCATCTCATTCGTTTTTGAACGATTCATCAAAAGGTCAACTGCCTTTTTCACTTCTTCCCCATTGAATAAAACATCGTACAGGGCTTCAGTGATCGGCATGTTCACTTCGTACTTTTGGGCTAGTTGATAAGCGGCTTTAGTGGTTCTGACACCTTCAACGACCATACCCATGTTTTCCAAAACTTCTTCAAGCTTTTGCCCTTTACCAAGCATATTTCCAGCTCTCCAATTACGGGAATGAACGCTTGTACAAGTGACGATCAAGTCGCCAATCCCAGCTAAACCTGAAAACGTTAGTGGATTAGCCCCCATGGCTACCCCTAGACGGGATATTTCAGCCAATCCTCGTGTCATTAATGCAGCCTTGGCATTATCCCCATAACCTAAACCGTCCGTAATGCCGGCAGCCAAAGCAATGATGTTCTTTAATGCCCCTCCGATTTCAACACCAATCAAGTCCGGATTTGTATATACACGGAAATTATTATTGATAAAGATGTCCTGAACCCTTTCGGCAGCTTTCATATTCTTTGAAGAAACGGCAACTGTTGTCGGATGACGTAGACTGACTTCTTCTGCATGGCTCGGTCCTGAAAGAACCACTATATCCTTAAGCCATTCAGCCGAAGAGACTTCTTCAATCATTTCCGATATACGAAGCAGGGAATCAGGTTCAATTCCCTTACTCACATGGACGATTGTCAATGGTTTATCATGAGCCTCTTCAATCTGACCAAGCACTTCCCGGTAGGCTTTGGTCGGCACAGCCAAAATTATTATTTCAATCCCGACCAATGCTTCCTTAATGGAAGAATAACCTTTAATCCCCAATGGCAATTCAATCCCAGGCAAGTATTTTTCATTCGTATGATTTTGATTTATTTCATTGATTTGTTTCTGATTATGTCCCCATAATCTCACTTCATGCTGGTTATCAGCGATTACGAGCGCTAAAGCAGTTCCCCAGCTCCCAGCTCCAATCACTGCGATACTTTCTTTATCTTTCACCATGGTATAACCACCTTTACTATTTTCTCTGGCGTCCAAAAATTCGTATTGGTGTTCCTTCAAAACCAAAGGCATCCCTAATTCGATTTTCTAAAAATCTCTCATATGAGAAATGCAACAACTCTGGATCGTTAACGAATACAACGAAAGTTGGCGGCTTGATCGCTACCTGAGTCGTATAATAAATTTTCAAACGGTTGCCATTATGAGTTGGTGTCGGATTCATAGCCACGGCATCCATGACCACTTCATTCAATACATTTGTCTGAACCCGGATAGCATGATTCTCACTAGCCTGATCGATGACCGGTATTAAGGTATGTGTCCGTTTTTTCGTTAAGGCAGAAAGATAAATGATTGGCGCATAATCCAAGAATAGGAAATGGGCACGGATCTTTTCTTCAAAATCCTTCATCGTTTTTTCATCTTTCTCGATGGCATCCCACTTATTGACGACGATGATGACCGCCCTACCCGCTTCATGGGCATATCCGGCAATTTTTTTATCCTGCTCACGAATACCTTCTTCAGCGTTCAGGACCACAAGAACAACGTCTGAACGTTCAATTGCCCTTAATGCACGAAGTACGCTATATTTTTCCGTACTTTCATACACTTTACCTTTTTTCCGCATCCCTGCTGTATCAATAATGACATATTCTTTGCCATTATACTTATAAGGAGAGTCAATCGCGTCGCGAGTCGTACCTTCAATATCACTAACAATGACACGTTCTTCACCTAACAATGCATTGACCAGAGATGATTTACCTACGTTCGGTCTTCCAATCAAACTGAATTTAATGACATCATCAGCATAATCCTGGCCGGTGAATTTAGGGAAATGTTTGGCCGCTTCATCCAGAAGGTCACCAAGACCAAGTCCATGAGACCCGGAGATCGGGAAAGGATCGCCAAAACCTAACGCATAGAAATCATAAATTTGATCTTTCATTTCTGGGTTATCGACTTTATTTACCGCAAGGACAACTGGCTTTCTCGATTTAAAGAGTATCTTAGCGACTTCTTCATCAGCAGCCGTTACCCCTTCACGACCATTCGTCATGAAAATTATCACATCAGCTTCGTCGATGGCAATTTCAGCCTGCTGGCGAATTTGTTCTAGGAACGGCTCGTCACCGATATCAATTCCACCTGTATCAATAATGTTAAAATCATGTGTCAACCATTCACCAGAACTATAAATCCTGTCCCGAGTTACTCCAGGAACGTCTTCGACAATCGAAACCCGTTCTCCAACTATTCTATTAAAGATTGTCGATTTTCCTACGTTCGGACGACCGACTATCGCAATTACCGGTTTTGGCATTGCTATTCACCCTTTCTGCTACTATATCTCTGTCAAAGTCACGAAATTCATGAATGCATTTATTACGGTTGCTTTGCATTATTGATTTTCATTATTTCCTTTTAAAGGAAAAGGCTGTATCCATAATCATTTAAAGGAATCTTTCATCAGTAAGAAAATCCACACTGATGTTCAGTTAATCTCATCAAATATTCACGGGCAGTTTGTCCACTTGACGTCCCGGTTCCTAAGGTGACGTGAAGCTGAACCCTCTGCATGCTCAAACTTGATTATAAACAGACCAAAAAAATGAAGAAAGCTTCGACATACGGCTTCCTTTTTAATTGTTTAGAGCATTTTACGATTTATCTACAGACCTCTAACTATCCTATAGTAACAAATTTCTCGCCAATCAACAATGATTGTATGAATAAAAGCCTTCCAATTCCAATTGGTTCCATTTATAATTCTGCCTTTTGATGAAGCGGCTAATACCACATAACTATTTTTTACCATGCTCTTCATTGATTAAAATTCTCTTTTCCTTGTTTTGATAAAAATCTCGATTGGGATATTAAATAAATGTATTGGCCAACCAGTTCCAACATTCTCCACAGTATGTTTGCGCCCAATACCAGAACTGCATTATCATGCCATGCGTAAGCAAGGGCCACATAAGGTAAAGAGTGGTAAGCAAGTAATCCAGAATATATGATATCCCCCATCATCATCCCAATTAAAAGGACGAACAATCGATGTTTCCAATTTTTAAAAAGTAATAGGATAAGATAATTCAGGAAAATACACAAAAGATAAGAGGGTTTCATGATGAGCCATATCGGATCAAGCAAAGAAAAAAGTTGAAAACTGGCATAAGCGAGAGTGATGATAAGACTTCCGCTGATCAGTTCCATCATCTTGATGATTGATATCTTCCTAATATACACACACAGTATAAAGAAAAGATACGGACCACTCAAATGCACGGAAACCAAAGGAGCCTCCAGTTTATAGCCCGCTAATACCATAACGGCTAATAGATGAAAAAGAAAATCAAATCGAAAGGGAACCGTTTTCGGAATAAAATACATGACAATGACCCAAACTATCCATGAAATCCAATAAAATATAATCCCATCCATGCAGCGTCCCCCTTTTAGGAACATTATGGCTTGTTTATTCAAAGTATAAACCTAAAGCACGGCATTTAATGAGGAATACCTTCCCCCTATCATTTAAAAAGGAGGTGTGAACATGGGAAAAGATCGTCAAGAGAAGAAATTGAAAGAAAGTAAACGGGTGGAGTCCGACAGGGACCAATCACTGGATCATAAAGGGGCAACAAGAATGGAAAGCCCTGAAGAGGCACGAAAAAGGAATAGTTAAGTCTATCCCTGAACAAAAAAAAGCATCTCAATTCGTTTCATTTGAGATGCTTCCTTTTTGTGGTCATTCATTTAGCATACGCCGAACAATCAATGCCTCTTTGAGATAACCAATGATAGGTATTTCCTTTGATGACTAATTTCGATTTCCTTAGCTCTGAGATATTACCACATCCGAGTGCAGTCATGATGACCTTCAAATCTTCATGTATGTAATGTATTTCTTTAATCAACTGTTCCAAGCCCAACTCTTTATAGAGTTTGAGGAAATGTCCGGCCAATCCGACACCTTTCGCTCCTAATGCCAGGCTTTTTGTAATTTCCAAAGGGCTTTGAATGCCACCCGACCCAATGACTGAAAGCTGTGGTGAAACATTAATCGCTTCGACAATCGAAGCGGCTGTCGGTATGCCCCATTCATTAAAATATCCGAGTACTTTTGCTCGTCTTTCATTCTCGATTTTAGCAAAATTCGTTCCGCCAAACCCGCCTACATCAATGATTGAAACACCCACGGATTGTAATTGCTGCACCGTTTCCATACTCATCCCAAATCCAACCTCTTTTACGATGACAGGAATTCCGATCGATCTGTTGATTTTTTCTATTCTGGAAAGGGTACCCGCAAAATCCCTGTCCCCTTCAGGCATCGTCAATTCTTGGATGACGTTAATATGAATCTGAAGGGCATTGGCCCCGATCATTTCACTGGCCTGCTTAGCCTGTTCGACTGTTGCTTCACCACCGAGATTACCAATCAACACACCATCTGGATTTTCCTTCCTTACAACTTTAAAAGAAGCTTGCTGGCTAGAATCCTTGATGGCTGCCATTTGCGATCCTACCGCCATGGCGATTCCTGTTTCCCGTGCAACAATGGCTAGGTCACCATTCAATTTTTCGGTTTCAGGGCCTCCGCCTCCGGTCATGGCATTTATAAAAATTGGCGAACTTAATTCAAGTTCGCCAACTTCTGCTGTGAGGTTCACATTATTCAAGGAAATACCTGGTAAGCTTTGGTGAATAAACGAAATATCTTCTAGTCCGGTTTTATGCTGCTGTCCTGTCTTTAGAGCAAATTCTATATGATCTAATTTTCGTTGTTTTCTCTCCAAGGCCATCACCATTATTATCTTATTTTAGTTTTTTCAATTGATCACCGATCATTTCACCTAGCTGAAATCCCTTAGATTCTTCAGGGAGCTCATAATCTGATGTGTTGTAATTGGATTGAGGTTCCTCAAGTTCCTTAATGCTCAATGATAGACGTTGATCCGTTTCATTGACTTCCAGCACTTTCACTTCGACAGACTGGCCTTCTTTAAGTACTTCTTGCGGTGTGGCAATATGCTTGTGCGAAATCTGTGAAATATGGACAAGCCCTTCAACCCCTGGAAAAATCTCCACGAATGCACCGAAAGAAACAAGGCGTTTGACGGTACCTTCCAGTTTAGAGCCTTTGGCCGCTTTTTCTGCTATGCCTGCCCAAGGTCCCGGAAGGGTATCCTTAATGGAAAGTGAAATCCTTTCATTATCACGATCGATGGATAGTACTTTCACCTGCACCTTATCCCCTTCGGAAACGACATCGGATGCCTTGTCGACATGCTGATGGGAAAGCTGGGAAATGTGGACAAGGCCGTCTACGCCTCCAATATCCACGAATGCACCAAAATCGGTAATCCTTTGGACCACGCCCTCAAGCACTTGCCCGCTTTCAATCTTATCCAAAACGTTTGCTTTTTGCTTTTCCTTTTGGTCTTGGACCACTGCCCGATGTGAGAGGATTAAGCGATTCTTGTCTTTCTCAAGCTCAACGATCTTGAATGTTAAGGTTTTGTTTTTGTAATCAGAAAAGTCTTCAACGAAATAGTCTTCTACTAGAGAAGCTGGAACAAAACCACGTACGCCTAGATCTACAACAAGCCCGCCTTTGACGACATCTTTAACTTCAGCCTCAAATACGTCTCCATTTTCAAATTTCAATTCCAGGTCATCCCATGCTTTAAGAGCGTCAATTTTACGTTTTGATAGAATGAGAGCTTCTTCTTCGACTTTAATGACTTCCAGCTCCAATGCATCACCTTCCGAAACGGCATCTGATGCCTTTTCGACATGCAGGCTTGAAAGCTCACTGATGGGTATGATTCCATCAGTCTTGCTGTTTTCCACATCGACAATGACCTGTTTTTCTTCTACCTTTGAAACGGTTGCTTTAACTTGATCCCCAACTTTGTAATTGTTCACTTCTACCTGGTTCATATCTTCTGTCATTACTAACTCCTCCTTAACCCATGACTGATCTGCAAACTTCCTCTTCATCGGCCACATATTTTATTTAAAGTGGTTCAATAAAAACACTTTCCTAATAAAGATAAAAACAGTTTTTTTAGAGTAATAAAGTTATATTCCTTTTCATCCGCAATAAGGAACAATACCCTTATTTTATAAATTCTAACAAAATCAGAAAATTGTCAAGTATTAAGGACTATTTATGCTCGGAAATCAATTTCCCAATTTGGTCCATGATGATTTTTGTAGCATCATCGGCTGATATTTTCTGTTCACGATATTCGGTAAAATTTATTGGAGGACCGTAAACGACCTTCAACGGACGCAAAAATTTATATGGGCCGATGATTGCACACGGTATGATAACGGCATCAGACCGCAACGCAAAAAATCCAGCACCCGCCAAACCTTCTCCCAGTTCACCAGTCTTGCTTCTGGTTCCCTCGGGAAACAGACCAATCGCCTTGCCCTCCTTCAAAAGCTTTAAACCTTTTCTAAGGGATTCCCGATCGCTATTGCCCCGCTTTACGGGAAATGCATTTACTTTGGGTAATATACCCTTTAAAACAGGTGCTTGAAACAACTCTTCTTTCGCCATGAAATGAATATCCCTTGGAGATGTCATGCCAACTACAGGCGGATCAAAATTATCAATGTGATTGGCACAGATCAATACTCCGCCCTCTTTAGGGATATGTTCCTTTCCGGACGTCTTAACCCTATACGCAGGCGTTAAAACGCCTTTTACGACGTTTTTGGCAAATGTGTAAAAATCCAATTTTATCTTTTCCTCTCTTCTATTAAAGACATGATACTTTCTGCAACTTCCTGAATCGATAAAGAAGTCGTATCAATTTCGATAGCATCTGCCGCCTTTTTCAGGGGAGATACCTCGCGTTCGGAGTCCAGCTTGTCCCTTGTTGCGATTTCTTCCCTTAATTTTTCGATATCTGATGGAAAACCTTTCAATATATTTTCCTGATGCCTCCGCTGTGCCCTTTCATCCACAGAAGCGATTAGAAATACCTTCACTTCGGCCTTTGGTAAAACATGCGTACCGATGTCCCTGCCATCCATGACGACACCGCCATTTTCACCAAAGATTTGCTGCCTGCGAACCAATTCTTCCCGGATGCTCCGGTGCTTTGCCACTTCCGAAACGGAACCAGTCACTTCATTGTTCCTGATTTGGGCTGTTACGTCCTCATTATCCAAGAACACCAACTGTCCATTTTCACTTGGTCTTAATTCGATTTCCGTATCGATGAGAACTTCTGATAACGCTTGTTCATCATCCAGGCGAATCTTTTGATTAAGGGCCTTATAGGTAAGGGCCCTGTACATTGCACCTGTATCCACATATATGTAATTGAACTTTTCTGCAACAATTTTAGCAACCGTGCTTTTTCCAGCAGCTGCTGGTCCATCGATTGCAACTGATAATTTTTTTTCCATAAATCCTCCCAAGAATCCTACAATCATGCTGATTATTTAATACCCTTTCATTTTATCACAACTAGCGGGAAAATCATTAATAAAAGGGATGTGTACATTCAAAATCACCTTAGTTCTTTTTTTTGATCACTACAGCCATCAGAAGTTAACCTTTATTGAAAATCTTCATACAAAAAAAGCGGATCACCGCTTTTACTTTTGGGTCCCATTGAATGTTTCAATGATTTTCGTATAATTATTGCTGGTGACACCTTCATACCTCGAGAGCTTGGTCAAATCAAAGATTTGATCCTCTCTGCTCAAAAGGAACTGGAAAAAAAATAAGCAGGCCAATTGGATGATGATCACTTTAATTAATAGTCTTTCAAAAGTTTTCACAAGCCGTACCCTCCATCCGTTTATATTAGCAGTATGGATGGAATCGCTGTTTTTCATTCAATCATGTTAAACATACAAGCCTTTTTTCTTTAAATCCACCTGCTTTTCAAATATAAACATCATTAATGTCTGTACATCATTTTTTGTGGGTTCAAGAAATTGGACGTGCAGCAGCATTTTCCATGCTCTTTCTCCGTTACGCGAATGACTTTGCTTTTTAACCTGATTTTAGCGTAAGCGCCATTCACAGGTATAATTGCGAAACCGATTGAATATAAGTGCCTCTTAAAAAGCCTTATGGAAGCTCCGCCTGCACTGAAAGGAAGGAAAATGAATAATATCACCCATGCATTTCCCTATATAATCCAATATTCTTTTAAGTTGTTATGTCATGGAATAAGAAAAAGGGAAAGTGACTAAGCACATTTCCCTGCAACCGATAATTTATGATAACAGTTTAAATTAAATTAAATTCTCATATATCGGTTCCGAATTCTTTAATTTTTCCACTTTTTCTTCTTGACCGGTATCTGCATTAATGAAAATACGGTAGGTATCATCTTTAATCGTACCGAGAAATTCATAACAAAGAACTTCTTCACCAATATCATTGGTGATTAACGCCTTTCCTTCTTCCATTATTTTTACATTACTATTAATTTTGCCCTTAGCTTCTTTCTCGGATATGTTCGCATTCCCTATTTCCCTGGTTTTATGTGATTTTAAATACTCATCGGCTGAAAACCCTATAACGGATCCATCATCCAAAGCGATTTTGACCTTGACTGAATCTGGATAAATCTTGACACCATTTTCTGATGTCACGAAATTCAATAATGCGATATTATCGTATTGAGCACTTTCAAATAATTCAAGTGAACTGAAATCATGTTCCTTTAAAAAATCTTCGGCTTTTGTATAGGCTTGATTCAAATCAATATTTGTTTTATTCACGTCCCTATTATTGATGTACCAAATAGGGTAACCGCCTTTTTTTGTCAAATCCATATTCAATTCGGTATCGGAATCTTTATCGAGGATGCTCACACTATAAAATCCATAATCGGAACCCTTTCCGTTTTCTTCCACATTCACCTTCAAATTTTTGCTTTTTGAGTGTGCATAATTTTTTGCCGTCGAAATTGCTTCTTCTTTTGTAATGGTTTCACCTTGCAAATTTTTGAAGTTTTCATCCCTCTGTTGTGCAGAAGTAAAGGTCGGATTCATCTCATTCGTTTCCCCGTACCCAGATACTTTTTTCTCTACCGTCTTTAATCCGTCGATGATCGTGTTATCTGAATTTTCTTTCCCTGATGCAAGAGCCATTTCGACATCCATCCATCTTAAATTGTTTTTAAGGACTAGATACTGGACTTTTCTTAACTCGCCCTGGATGTCCCCTGCCTGTGTGTACAAGGATTGCAGAGTCGCATATTCCTTATCATTCAATGGTTCTTTTTCAAGGTCACGTACCGCTGTTTTATAACTGAAGTCCGCAATTTTTGATAAAAATTCCTCTGTCTTATTAAAAGGAAGCAAGGTCAATGGCAACTGCCCGACATCACTTTGGGCTTCTGAAGTGATACGCCAAACATCTGTTAAAGCTGGACTTAATGAATAACGTGAATTCATAGCCAAAGTACTGCCGACCTTATCGTGCAATAAATCCACTTGATAGCTTAAATCATGAAAGGCTCGCTGATACGTATTTTCCGCGTTGATTAATACAGCATTTTTTTCCTTATGTTCTTGATAGCCCCAGAATGCAGTTCCCGCAACAACTACAACAAGCAGGGCAATCACTATATTCCTGATCATTTTCCTTCACCTCTTTACTTACAAAAGATATGTTTTCCGATTCTTTTAATTTGTTCCCTTGACCAGATCCATTTGCTTGTTGCCGTATCGGGATTAAAGTAATATTCTGCATTTCCGCTTGGATCCCACCCATTGATAGCATCCACCACGGCTTCTTTTGCCCGTTCGTTCGGTGTCAGCCAAATCTGTCCATCCGCAACAGCCGTAAAGGCCCCAGGTTCAAAAATCACTCCCGAAATGGTATTCGGAAAAGCAGCACTTTCCACCCTATTCAGTATTACTGCTGCAACGGCAACCTGACCTGTATATGGCTCCCCTCGTGCCTCTCCATAAACGGCATTGGCCATCAGCTGTATATCGTTTTGAGAATATCCTCCTGGAAGATTGGCTGATGTCGTTGTTTTGGAAGGGGCATTTCCGGAAGCGGCCCCTCCAGACGCAGATCCATTTCGTTTCGCTTTTACCTGTTTTTCAATGGGGACTCCCCCATAATAGGTGAACTCGTTCCCTTTATTAAGCTGTTCGTGAACAAATTGTTTATTGAAATTTGAGGCATTCGCCAACTTCTGTTTTGTTGTAGTCCCTGCCAAACCATCGATTGGAAGTCCGAAATCTTGTTGAAAGTTTCGAAGTGCCCAATAAGTGCCCCATCCATAGGCTCCATCGATCTTTCCATTATAATAACCGATGTTTTGTAGGCGTGCCTGCAGTTCAATTACATCATCACCAACCGCACCTTTTTGGATGACTTGGCTTGAAAAGGCATTTGTTCTTGTTTCCGGGTAAATTCCGAAACAAATAGTTATACACGAAAACAGCAAAAGCCATTTCCATTTTGACGAAATTCCTTTCACCAAAAACACTCCTCTTTTTCTTGAATTAATGTAATTCTATTTTCTTCTTTACTGGCTTTTTTATTCCAAACATGAAAAAAACGGAGCGGGCAAAATATGCCAGCACTCCGTTTTGATAGTATCATTTGCTAAGGTAATGATTTTGAGAAAGTTTTTCTGCGTGAAAGTCAGACAACAAACGTGCTTTTTTTACTTTTTTCATGCCTAACCACCATAGATAAATCATGAATGGCATAATAAAGTACACCCAAAATTTTTGGGAAACTAAAATATAATCGTAAACCCCATGTAACGAAATTGGTATGATCAATGCCAATAATAAATAGACCCTATTATTCGAAGCCGAAAATTTCGCCTTGCCCAAATAATATCCCATGATAACACCGAACAAAGCGTGACTGGATACAGGGAGAACGGCCCTGAGAAAAGCGTGTTCCACCCCGTTGGCCAGCAGGTACAAAATATTCTCCATTGTAGCGAATCCAAGGGAGACTGCAGCTCCGTAAACAATCCCATCATAGGGCTCATCGAATGCCACATGCTGATAAATAACATAAATGAGTATGAACCACTTGAAGAATTCCTCAAGCAGTGCAGCCCATAAAAAAGCATTTGCTAAATCAGTATTCAAGATATGTTCGGTTTCGAGTACATACTGTATGAACATAATCGGCAATACAAGAAATACACCGAATAAAAATGTTTTGACCACAACCGATATCGGTTCGGTTTCATATTGATCTTTCAAATAGAAATAGCTTAGTAGCGCCAATCCTGGCGCAATAGCCGCTGACAACATGACCAGCATTAGCTGACCCTCTTTTCATCTTCTTTTCCTTAATCGTACCATGGAATGAAGAAAAACTGAATCCAAGAATCAAGTCTTCCAAATTTTATTTAACCCTTCAGTACTTAAAGAAGGTCTCATCTATAGGATTTTCGCTTGCCAGCATGACAGCTAACTTAATTCGAGCCTTCTTGCTGTCATAATCAGCGCCTAATATCACACCGCGTTGTTTTAAATCAAATGCGCTGCCTTCATAATCATAAGCTGGGTAAACTTTTCCTTCTTCTGCACTTGTAGTCATGATGATCGTTATGCCTTTATCGATTGCAGCTTGTATGGAAGTTACCATTACAGGGGTAACTTGTCCCCTTCCTACACCCTCGAGCACGATGCCTTGCGCACCGTTTGCAACCGCAGCATCAATAAAGAGGCCATCAGCACCCGTATGGCACTTGATGATATCCACCCTAGGGATGCGATTCTGAATTTCATAACACTCCCTATGTAAAGGTTTTTGATAGATGCTGACGACATCATTATCAATGATCCCCAAATATCCATAGCCAAAAGATTCGAATCCCTGCAAATTGGAAGCATGCACTTTTTTGACATACTTTGCTGAATAGATCCGCTCATTAAAAACGACCACTACGCCAACATCCCTAATAAGATCACTCGCAGCGCATAATATCGAATTCCTTAGATTGGAATATACATCAGTGCCCACCTCTTGAGGAGACCGTTGGGAGCCTGTTAATACGATTGGACGTTGATCTTTACTCGTGACATCAAGGAAATATGCCGTTTCTTCAAGGGTATCTGTACCGTGGGTCACGACGATTCCCGTAACTTCAGGATCCTCCAATTCCTTTTGAATGGCTGATTTAAGCTGTTGCATTTTCTCAAAGGACATGGACATGCTTGAAATCTGGAAAAGATCAACCACTTTAACCTCGATATCGCTGGGCAATTCGCAAAGTGATGCCAACTCATGGCCAGTTAATGCACCAGAGGCCAACATACCATTCGCAGTTTGTTTACTGGCAATAGTCCCACCAGTCGTTATTAATGATATTTTTTCCATACGGTCATAGCTCCTTAATTGTATTTATTCACTTTTCTTTAACAGCCAAATGATAGGCAATCAATCCACCATGAAACCTGCCATTCTCGATGAAAATTTCGTTCGCGTTATTTCCGGCTGCCAGAACTCCTGCAATATATAGACCTTTAACGTTCGTCTCCATCGTTTCCTCGTTATATGCGGGCCTTCCAGTGTCCTTATCAATAGTAATGCCCATTGAAGCTAAAAAGGAATGGTCAGGATGGTAACCAGTCATTGCAAATACAAAATCATTTTTAATGACTTTTTCCTCCTCACCTACATGATAGATGACGCTGTCTTCCGTTATCCTGGCAACATTCGCATTAAATTCCATCTTGATCGTTCCATTGCGGACTAATGATTCAAATTCCGGAAGAATCCAAGGTTTGATACTTGAAGAGTAATCCGATCCTCTATAAAGGACTGAAACCCTCGCTCCTGATTTCACCAATTCCAGAGCTGCATCCACACTTGAGTTTTTGCCACCAATGACTGCAACATCACAATTAAAGTAGGGATGGCCCTCCTTGAAGTAATGAAACACTTTAGGTAACTGTTCACCAGGAATGCACATATAGTTAGGATGATCATAATATCCGGTCGATATGATCACATGTAGAGCTGTATAGTCACCTTTCGATGTCTTGACTAAAAACTTCCCATCTTCACGCTTTTCCACTTTTTCCACTTTTTCGAATTTATTGACCCGCAATTCTTTCCTTCTGACTACCTCCCTATAATAGGCTAGCGCCTGATTGCGGACCGGTTTACGGTTTTCGATTATAAAAGCGATATCACCAATTTCCAGTTTTTCACTCGAACTGAAAAATGTTTGATGTGTCGGATAACGGTAAATGGAATCAACCACATTGCCTTTTTCAATGATCAGGGACTGTATTCCCACTTCTTTAAGAGCGATTGCAGCAGCCAATCCACAAGGGCCCCCACCTATGATAATGACTTCTTCAACATTCATTTATATTCCACTGCCTTTCCATGCACTATGTAATTCGTTCGTCTAAAAAATAAAAACTCCTATCAATACATGATAGGAGTTTTTACAAATCATTTCAATGATAAAGCAATGAACATGATTTTAACGATAAATTTATACATGATTTGGATCTTTTAGATCCAACCACGGAAGCGAGAAGCTTCAGCCATTTTTCTTACGCCAATCATATAAGCCGCTAGACGCATATCGACACGTCTTGATTGTGCAAGTTCATAAATGTTATTAAAAGATTTCACAAGGATTTTTTCCAGCTTTTCGTCCACTTCTTCTTCAGACCAGTAATATCCTTGATTATTTTGTACCCATTCGAAGTAAGAAACCGTTACACCACCAGCAGAAGCAAGGACATCAGGAACAAGAAGGATTCCGCGATCCGTTAGGATTTGTGTCGCTTCAATTGTTGTAGGTCCGTTAGCTGCCTCGACAACGATCGATGCTTTGATATCAGCAGCATTTTCTTCTGTGATTTGGTTTTCAATTGCAGCCGGAACTAAAATATCACATTCCAATTCAAGCAGTTCTTTATTAGAAATTGTGCTTTTAAACAATTTCGTTACGGTTCCGAAACTATCTCTCCGATCGAGAAGATAATCGATATCCAATCCTTCAGGATCATGAAGTGCACCATATGCATCCGAAATCCCAATAACTTTAGCACCTGCATCATGCATGAATTTAGCTAAGAAACTACCTGCGTTACCAAAACCTTGAATGACGACCCGTGCCCCTTTAATATCGATGCCGCGTTTCTTGGCAGCTTCATTGATACAGATCGTTACACCCTTAGCAGTGGCTGATTCACGGCCATGAGAACCACCAAGCACTAGCGGTTTACCCGTAATGAATCCTGGCGAGTTGAATTCATCCATACGGCTGTATTCATCCATCATCCATGCCATTATTTGAGAGTTTGTAAATACATCAGGTGCCGGGATATCTTTAGTCGGCCCCACGATTTGGCTGATAGCACGCACGTAGCCCCGGCTCAGCCTTTCAAGCTCACGGAATGACATATTACGAGGATCACAAACGATACCGCCTTTACCCCCGCCGTATGGCAAATCTACGATGCCGCATTTCAAACTCATCCAAATGGATAATGCCTTCACTTCACGTTCCGTTACATCAGGGTGAAAACGGATACCACCTTTTGTAGGCCCAACAGCATCGTTATGCTGTGCACGGTAACCCGTGAAAATTTTAACCGAGCCATCATCCATGCGGACCGGTATCTTCACCGTTAATAAACGCAAAGGTTCCTTCAACAGCTCAAAAACTTCTTCCGGGTAACCCAGCTTATCCAAAGCTTTATGTATTACAGTTTGGGTAGACCTCAGTACGTCGTGTTTTTCTTCTTCATTTACATGGCTATTGCCTTTTGCCGATTCCATTAAAAGTACCTCCTAGAAAATCTCATCCATATATAAAATTATAATGTACAAATAGTCCTCTTCATGTGCTAGTATACACCTTCGTTACATTTATGCAAGAGTAAAAATGGGAATTTAAAAGTTGGAAATATTCTAAAAATGAAAACGTTATCATATCAACGGTTTTCTTACTCTTTTATCGTATATCTTCTTCGGCCGAAAGTTGAGACAAATAAGGCAAACCGCATTGTTTTACCATAATGTGGCTGCCTTGTCTCATTCGTTTTACATCAGCTAAAGTGTGTGAGCAAAACATGTATCGCTTCATTTTCGATTATACATGTTCCATATTCATTGATGCGGCTGAGTGTCAATGTAGATGCATGGCCATACTCAGCCGCTAAAGATATGACCGTGTCATAGGTCGTGTCTTTAACATTTTCGATAAGTAAATAATATCTTCCCTCAAAATGATAAAGAGTACTCTTAAGCAAACCTTGAAAAGATAATCTAAGAGATAATTGGACGATATCTTCAAAGTCATTGAAAACATACAGAATATGGGGGAAGTCATCAATTTTCACTTGTAAATCCAAGAATTCCTCTTCGTCAGTCAATAATTCCTCTTCGTCCTTTGTCACAATGATTATCAACCCTTGAGCAGGCAAGGAGAAAATTTCGATTGCAATGGAACCACTCATTTTAAAGCTGAGTTCTTCGCACGCTTCTTCGACCATATCCTGAAATAGCTTGTGGACCTTTAAGGAATTCCCTAAAATATCTTCTTTTGTTATACCTCTATCAATTAAATCATCAAGGGTCAAAAAAATCTTGATTTTATTATTAGTTAATCGCTCCAGCTTCATAAAAAAATGCCCCCTGGTTACCATCTTCATACATCATATGAAGCCTTGGTCGCAGGGTGCATATCCATTATTTAGCCTAAGCCGCCGGCCGCTAATCTTTCAGCCATTCCTCCCATTTAGATTGCGTGTCCCCCATTAAAACTCCGCTGAAGGCCGTACTGTTTTCTTCGGAAATAAGGCTCAGAGCCGCACCGCCAAGACCCACCTTCAAATCCGGGAAATCCTTTATTAACGCTTCAACCAGCCTAAATGTTCCATCAAGATTCTCTTTCAGTGAACATGACATGAATAGGTAAGAGGGCTTTATGATGTCTAAAACGGTGAAAAGGTCCTTATCAGCAATAGATTCACCTAAATAAATGGTTTCATACCCTTTCCGCTTTAAAAAAATGGTAAAGACCAATAGTCCAAATTCATGTTTTTCACCGGGAGCACAAACGGTAATGGCTTTCGGAAGAAAACCATTAGTCGGAATCGTATGCATAACTGAACTGATCCTGGATTTTAGGATGTTCGACGCAAAGTGTTCATGAGCGGAAGTAATTTCCCCACTTTCCCACTTATCCCCAATCTGAACCAATATTGAACCGAGTACATCAACTATGGTTTGTTCGATTGTATACATACTGAATGCTTGGCTTATCAGCATATGGGCTTTATTTTCATTGAAATTCAATAGAGCTTCGATTAATTCATCCGATAACTTAAGCGCTTGTTCATCCTTACGGTTCGTTTCAGGAACTCCAGGCGTTAGAGTGCCAGTACTTTCGAGAAGTGAAACGGCTTGGCTTATTGTAAAACCCTGCTTTGTTTTATTAATGAGCCACTTTAGGATTTGCAGATGTTTTTCAGTATACAGCCGGTGCCCTGATTCATTCCTGACAGGTTCGATAAATTTATAGCGTCTTTCCCATGCCCTAAGGGTTCCCGACTGAATGTCTAGCAGTTTTGAAACTGCCTTTATATTATATTTACCTTCTTGCATGGTTTTACAAGGCCTCCAATAACTGTACGATCATTTGTTGAAATTATAGTGGATTTTTCAAGGTCTGTAAAATCCCGATATGCTCGATTAAAAGCAGCCTAATAGTTTTTTTCCACAGCTTCGCCTATTTCAGTGTCTGTCCCCCTTTTCAGGGTGAAGAGGTGCGTTTCCGGCTTAGCCTCAAGCCTCAAAGGCACTGCGCTTGTCCCATAGCCATTACTCGTCATATATAAACAGTCCCCTTCTTTTTTTATGCTGCCAATCTGATAGGGCCCGAATCCGAAAATGCGAATCTGCCCGCCATGGGTGTGACCTGACAGGACGAGACTAATATGGTGTTCCGGAGTCAACTGTTTCTTGACCAATGGATTATGGCTCACCAAAATCCGAAAATCTTCATTGCCGCAATCCGACAGGGCAAGGTCAAGCCTATCTCGTTCTTCCGATATATCATCAATGCCCAGAAGAGCGATTTTGCTGCCATTTTGAGACTCAAAAGAAACAGCTGTATTATCAAGGATTTTCACACCATGTTTCAAAAGAGTCGCATCCAGTTCATGGAAGTCTCCTTCATAATCATTATTACCCCAAACAAAATAAAGGGGACCCAGTTCTTTTAGTTTCAATATATTTTTTTCCACACGGTCTAAGGGAACCCCGCTTTCCCTAATGTCACCGCCGATTATCACCAAATCTGCCTTGTCACGGGCTTCCTCAATTAATTTATCCGCAACGATCCGTCGATGAAGATCGGATATAAAAAAAATCCGAACATCGCCAAAGTCTTCAGGAAAGTCTTTGAAATATAAGTCTTGATAAATCAGCCTATCTTGCATAGCCGTACGCCACATGTAAATGATCGTGGCAAATGACAGCAGAATGATGACTAAAAATAATCCAGATAACCATAACATCTTAGTTAAACCTTCTTTCCAACCTTATCCCAAACGTACTTTCATATAACCATAAAACCATATTCCCCCGCAATTAAATATGATTTAACGCGACCATCATTTATTTTCATGATATAAGTTAATATCATAATTCTTCTTCATCATTTCAAAAACCTTATGGCGACTTTTCCATTCTTCCTCTTTTTCCCACAGTTGCTTACTTTTATTAATGATTTCACAACGCAGCAGTTGAAACTCCTTTTCAGCTTTATCAAGCTTTTTCTTAATTAAAACCATATATCCATATAGACCAATTGCTGCCGCCAAAAAAAGAAAATGGCTAAAATGGTCGACGAAAACACTAAACATACTGAAAAAGGAATAGGAATAGGGGACAACGATATAAAAATAAAGATAAATCATAAAAAGGGCAGCAACAATCATGGTTGCCCATAAGCTTTGAAGGTGCTTCTTTTTAAGTGCCTCGAATTTTTTCTTTCGATCCACGACATTCTGCAGCATTTGTTTTGTTGCTTGATCCGTTTTCTCATCCAATAAAATGATTGTCGATTCCATCGCATTTCCTCCTCTGCTCTTTCAAATCATGATATGAAAGAGTAGAGGAAAAAATGATAATGTACCTGTCGCGTTTACCTTCAAACTTTACCAAGTCAAACAATTTTAAAAACACCCTGCCTAAAAGACAGAGTGCCATCGTTATTTCTTAATCGGAATTTTCAATACCTGACCTTGGGAAATTTCATTGCCATTCAGCCCATTCCACTCCCTGATCAGAGCAATCCCTTCCTGTGATTTGTAGTAATTCATGGAAATGCGAAATAATGTTTCTTCACCTTGAACAGTATGTAAGACAACTTTGTATTCCTCTTTATCCGGTTTCGCGGCTTGAACATTTTCGGCAGCCTTTTTCTTTTCTGCTGCTGCCTTCTTTGCTTTTTCGTCAGCTATTTGCTGTGCTTTGGCTTTTTCCGCAGCTTCTTGCTGCGCTTTGGCCTTTTCCTCAGCTTCTTGCTGTGCTTTGGCCTTTTCTTCAGCTTCTTGCTGTGCTTTAGCCTTTTCCTCAGCTTCTTGCTGTGCTTTGGCCTTTTCTTCAGCTTCTTGCTGTGCTTTAGCCTTTTCCTCAGCTTCTTGCTGTGCTTTGGCTTTAGCCTCAGCTTCTTCTTTTTCTTTCTCAGCTTCAGCCTTTGCCGATTCTTTTTCCTTTAAATCATCTGCCATTGCTGTAGTTGGAATCGATTCAGTATCTTCCTCACTAAAGACGACTTGGTCACTTTTTTTAACAGGTACAGGCCTATCCTGCAGATATGTATAAAGAGTGTAAAATCCAATTGGAAGCAAAATAAAAAATAACGCTAATAATTGTATCATTGGGAACTTAATCTTCACTTTACTTTTTTTCTTCTTATTCTGGTGGACTTTGCTCCGCTTGGGCAATGATGACTTAGCCTTCTGACGTTCAATTCGCGAACGAAGTTCACCAGCCTGATCGTTTTCTTTTTCATTCTTTTGCACTCGGCTCATTCAAGTCACCCCCTTTCTTGCTAAACCCTCTTTGTTTTTTGTTCCTGATTAAAATACCAAGGATAAAGTCAATCAAAAAGTGGGCCGTTATCGTCACGATGATATTATTAGTCATTTCAAATAGAAAACCGATAAAGAAGCTCAAAACCAAAACATTTAAAAATAAAAACCAATTAAAAAGGTAACGATAATGAACGGCTGCAAAAATGAGGCTTGTAAGAAGCAAACCAAAATGTGTTTGCAACACTCCACGGAATAAGATTTCTTCACTTATCGCTACCACTAAAGTTACGACAAAAATCATCGGGTATGACAAACTACTGAAAATGCGTTCGTTAATACCACCATCATCCTGATAGGAAGATGGTGTCACTTTCATAAGCCATAAATCTAATAACACGACAATGACTCCAGCAGGAATTCCAATCAGCAAAATGTTCAGGTCATCAAAGATAAATAAGTCGAAAAAAGCAGAACGGTCTTTAAATAAAATAATACCTAAAAAGATGGCTAACGTTAAGAGAATAATTTGTGTAAGAAACAAATTATATAGCAACTGTTTATCTGTAAGTTGTTTAATCATTTCAGCTTGCTTATTTTTCATTGCTATTTTCCTTCTTTAATAAGATATAAGCCAATTCCTTTTTCCAAGTGGAAAAGGAATTGACCGGATCCACCTTGACTTCCGGCCATACATCAGCCATTTTTTCAGCATCCATCCCACAGATATCACAGCAGATGGGGTTCACTTCCCTTTGCTTTTCCCCAAAGTAGTCCAGTATCCCTAAACGGCGACATTCCTTTGCGTATATCCAGTGAAGGAATTTATGCAGCTTTTCTTGATTCCTGGATTTCCTCTTTTGACAATACTCTTTCATCTCTGCCACTTGATCTAGAGGATTTATATGGCCCGTAATAAGCTGCGTAAAAAAACGGAGCTGGATTTCGTTCAACGAAAAGGATTGAGACAGCTGTTCTTTTTCTGAGGGGGTCAAATTCGCCAGAATTTTTTGTGATGCATTAAGGAAAGAACATACACCATCGATTTGCGAATCCGTAGGCAACTGTTGCTCCATCAAATGCAGGGGGAGCCCTTCATCCCCTTCGCTATATAATAAGACAGCCACACTTTGTTTCCGATCTCGTCCCGCCCTGCCTATCTCCTGAAGATATGATTCCATCGTGGACGGGATATGAAAATGGATAACATATCTGACATCCGATTTATTCACACCCATTCCAAAAGCACTTGTTGCACATATAATTTTCAACTGGCCGGAAATGAATTGCTGCTGAATGAGCATCCTTTGTTCCTGTTCCATTCCACCGTGATAATAATTGACACTATCGATCCCGTTATCCTGTAAAAACCCAGTGACTGATTCCGCCACTTTTTTAGAGGAAAAATATATAATTCCGCTTCCGGTAAATTTCCTGACAAGCTCCAGCACACGGGCTAGCTTCTCATCGTAGCTGAACATTCGCTCGACAATAATTGCAATATTTTCCCGATCAACAGATGAGACCGTTTCCTTGGCCTGTCCAATGTTGAGTTTACCAACGATGTCCCTCCGGACCTCATCGGTTGCAGTTGCTGTCAGGGCAAGAGTCAACGGATTGTTCAATACACGCCTCACTTCTCCTAAATTCAAATAATCCGGACGGAAATCATACCCCCATTGTGAGATGCAGTGTGCTTCGTCTATGACGAACAAACCTATTTCTATGGATTTCAAAGATTTTATCACACCATCCAGGCTAAGCATTTCAGGAGATAAAAAGATAAAACGATAACTATGTAACCGGTCGAAAGCTTTCCTTTTTTGATTTAGCGTTAAAAAAGAGTTGAGGGTCAATACACTTTTTTCGCCACTCATCTTCAGCTGATCTGCTTGATCCTGCATTAAAGATAATAACGGGGAGACAATTAGGACAGTCTTATTTAAAAGATAAGCCGGCAGCTGGTAGCATAATGATTTACCTGATCCGGTTGGGAGCATCGCTAAGGTATGACGGCCGGACATCAATGATTCAACCACTTCCTTTTGTCCAGGACGGAATTCATCAAATCCGAATTTTTCTTTGAGGACTCGTTCTATGTTCATCATCACTCACCTATTTTCGCAAGTACAAGTCTTATTTGGAAAAAGCTTATTTGTTTATTATCGACCATCTGCTTGATTGCTTTGAGCTTTTTCGTACCAAGTTCCTTAATAGCTTCAGCAATTTCCCTCTCATCCTCGATAGTCACATAATCGGAAATCGGAAAATCTTTTTCCGATAAGACAATTTCTACGAGGTGATCTTCGATGGTATTGACTTTCAATCTGCGGATTTCAGCTATTTCACCCAGATTTTTCCCTTCCTGGATGTATCGTAAAGTAGTCTTTGTAGATTGTGTCAAATGAGGATTCCCACTTCTTTTCCAATCATTGGTTAATGAGGACAAGAGAGGGTAATCCTTTCCCGTTTCCATTTCTGCAAGCATTTGATGCAATGAGTCAAGGAATGTAAAGCGAACATACTCTTCTTCTACATCTTTCCTTTTTGCAATCTGTTCAAACGTAAGACCAATCCTGTTTATCCCGGTTAATTTCATAATGAAAATGTCTCGTTTCATATCACTTTGACTTTCTAAAAGAGATATCAGTTCATCATATAGATGTTGGGCGATCAACGCTCGATCCTGACGATTTGCATGTAAAAATTCCTTTACGAAGAATTGGATTTTGGGATTTCGCTGTATCGGATAAAAACGTCTTTCATTGTGGACAATATGGGATATGGTTTGAATGAGTAAGTTTAACCTTCCCCAGAAAACCGGGGTGATATTGTGATATTTCCAACCATTTATATACGTCGGAAAAGGATTATTTTTAAAGTAATCGCCTAACATTCGCTCACCTTGCATACTAATTTCATATGCATCCGATTTATCCGTTAAATTAATCAAGTCATGCTTAAGTAAATGTTCAATGTTTTGATTCAATTGCTGACGGGTAAATCGAGGCATTGTCCCAAAAATATCCGTTAACCCGAATAAATGGGCATCTTGGATTGTTTGTGACGATTTCTTACCCTGTAGCATATGGTATATAGCATAAATGGAGCGTTCGCCTTGAAATTTTTTTATCGCATATAGAATGATGGCCTGTAGATAATTATTCATGGGAATCACATCCTTTTTTCATTTACCAATAAACCCATTGTAACAAAAAACTGCAAAAATCGCCGTTATTATTGATGAATACAAGGGAATTTATGTGACTAAATGACGAACCATGGAAAGAACAAAGTTAATTATTTCGATGTTTTTCGTTGACATTCCGCTACATGATAGTAATTATCAATACAATTTCTATTGAAAAGTTTGGCATTCGGTCTTACAATAAGAAAGAGATAATAATCTGAAATAAAAAGATTATCAGTTGTTAATCAACTTAGGAGGGGTTATATTCATGGCTAAATTTACTATTGTGGATAAAGAAACATGCATAGCTTGTGGAGCTTGCGGAGCAGCGGCACCAGATATATATGATTATGATGACGAAGGGATTGCATTTGTTACCCTTGACGATAACGAGGGAATCGTTGAAATTCCAGATGTACTTATAGACGACATGATGGATGCATTTGAAGGATGTCCAACGGATTCCATTAAAGTTGCTGACGAGGCATTTGATGGAGATGCACTAAAATTCGAATAAAAGTACAAGCCATTTTCAATCGAGAATGGCTTTTCTTTTGGCCAATGTCTCATTACATCCTCTCATACAAAAAAAACAGACATAAAAAACAACCGAATATGGATATCCGGTTGTTTTTTTATGTCTATCAACAATGCCATTAAGCATTTTTATATAATGTTTGCTTATTGATCCATGTCTGTAATTTAATGAACAGCAACATGAATACAGATGTGATGAGTACGCCTTTAATCACGTTAAAAGGCAAGATTGCCGTCGTAACGAACTTTCTTGACTCGGGCGCCGACATTGCATCCCCTCCCATAAAGAAGGTATAAGCCGGTAAAAAGACAAAATAGTTTAAAACACTCATGAATACTGCCATGGAAACTGTCCCCGCAAGTAAAGCGAATGTCATCCCTTTTTTTGAATTGATTTTCTGAAATACATAATAAGTTGGCAAGACAAACAGTATTCCCGCTATAAAGTTAGCGATATGCCCCACAGGTACAGCAGTCAAGGTCCCTGTCATGACTAAATCCAATAGGTTTTTAATGAACTCGACTAGAATTCCAGCCATCGGACCGAAAATCAATGCCGCCATCAGTGCTGGTATGTCGCTAAAATCAACATTGAGAAAAGGCGGGAATCCTGGAAACGGGAAATTTAAAAGCATCAATAAATAAGAAATGCTTCCCATCATGGCAAGTGTGACCGTTTTTTTCACTTTGTTCTTTTTCATAGTTCTCTCTCCTTCTTTTCCGATCTACCTGAAAAAGAGGTTAGGGTTCCAAAATATGTTGATGCTCAATAAAAAAACCTTTAATTCCAATAGAATTAAAGGGATAAATTAAAGGTTACATCAAACAAACGTTCAGCAAATAATTGTTGAAACGCACTCAGGAACCTCCATCTTCTCCCATCCAGACTATACTGTCGGCTTTGGAATCACACCAAATCCTGCCTTGTAAGGCTCGCGGGCTTAGAAGGAGATATTCCTTCATCACCGCCGGTGGGGAATTGCGCCCCGCCCCGAAGATAGACCTATAAAATTTTTTATACTTCCCATTATATCTGAAATTCCCTTTTTTTGATAGCATTTTTTCTCAGTTGATGCATCTAGGATGAATATTGATCGTCGCAGTGAATGGCTTAAAACAAATTGTGGATTTACAAAATGACAATTCGAAATTTTTTTTTTATTATGCAAACGAAGACGAAGCCATTGATATCGCGGCATTAAACAAATGATCAGATGATAATAATTTTATTAAGCGCTTACATCCGGATAAGCCAAATTGACATAATCAGCATTTCAATTGTAAAATTAACTGAAATTTAAGATAATTCTTTTCCCTAGGAAGGTGTTTAGACGTGTATCGGATTTTAGTAGCAGACGCCATTAAACCAGAAGGACTCGGACCGCTATCAGAGGCATCCAATATTCATCTCATTCAGAAGACCGTAGAGGAAGCTGCAAACGAACTTGATCAGATCGATGCAATTCTTGTGAGAAGTGCAACGAAGGTTTCGGAAGATTTAATGAACCGTATGCCGCAGTTAAAAATTATAGCACGCGCTGGTGTCGGAGTTGATAACATAGACATCCCCGCGGCGACAAAACGCGGGATTGTCGTGGTTAATGCACCTGACGGCAATACCATTTCAACAGCTGAACATACCTTCGCCATGATGGCTTCATTAATGCGCCACATTCCCCAAGCATATGCTTCACTGAAGAATGGGGAGTGGAAACGTTCTTCATTTACGGGAACTGAACTTCGTGGTAAAACATTAGGTATAGTTGGCTTTGGACGTATCGGAGGGGAAATTGCCAAACGTGCTAAAGTGTTTGGCATGGATGTCATTGTTTATGATCCGTTCCTGACTGTCGATCGTGCAAAGAAAATGTCCGTAACGGCCCTGCCGTTAGATGAATTGCTTCCTAAAGCAGACATCATTACTGTTCATACACCATTAACAAATGAAACTAGAGGATTAATCAATAAAGAAAAACTGCTTACCTGTAAAAAAGGGGTTTATGTTCTGAACTGCGCCCGTGGTGGAATTCTAGACGAAGATGATTTATATGAAATGTTAGTTGAAGGACATGTTGCAGGGGCGGCACTGGACGTTTTCGTCGAAGAACCTCCACTTGGCCATAAACTGCTTGAACTGGCTAGCGTCATTGCTACACCGCATCTAGGTGCTTCCACGAAAGAAGCCCAATTAAATGTTGCCGTACAGGTTGCCCAAGAAGTATTGACCTATTTCGAAGGAAATCCTGTCTCAAGTTCAATCAACCTTCCAGCCATATCTAAAGAAGTGTTTGAAAAGGTACAGCCATTCTATCAACTTGTTCAGCAAATGGGATCCATTGCTTCTCAGTGCATGAATGAAGGAATTCAGGAAATCTCCGTTACGTATGCAGGAGAATCATTGGATTTCGATACAGCAATTCTTACAAAAAGTCTAATCTCTGGCTTTTTCAGATCAAGAGTTGATGCATCAGTCAATGAAGTGAATGCTTTGTTGATCGCAAAAGAGCGTGACATAACCGTTGGTGAAAAAATCTCTACGGACTCTTTAGGTTATTCGAATTTGATCAGCCTTAAAGTAAAAGGTGACAACCGTGAATTAACAATCAGTGGGACCTATATCGAAAATTACGGTTCTCGGATTGTAAGTTTGAATGGTTTCAAAATCGACTTTCATCCGGAATCGAATTTACTTTATATCCAGCATACCGATAAACCTGGTGTAATCGGTAACGTAGGTAAAGTCCTAGGTGATCACGGAGTGAATATCGCCACCATGCAGGTTGGCCGAAAAGAAGCTGGCGGGGAAGCCATCATGGTTTTGAGCTTTGATTTACCATTAGAAGACAACATGAAACAATTTTTAATGGAAACAGAAGAAATTACATTCATGGCCCGCATTTCATTATAAGAAGAAAAAGTGCCCGTCAGCGCGGGCACTTTTTCTATGAATGCAAGGGGCTTTTGCCAACCATTGACAGGGTGTTTATAAAGCACCATCATATGGAAAACCTCCCCATCGTTTAGTCTTGCTCCCTGCATCAATTCACTTGGTTCGGTGCTTTGGGCACCAATATGTCTTCAGTTAAATTCAGCTGGCCTACCTCTTCAATAGGAGCATTTTCAAACTTCACTTTTTCAAAACCAAAATCCTTAGCTATGAAGAGTATGGCTTCTAAAGCTTGAAGGGATTCCTCACTATTTTCAATAGCAGCTTGATCTGATAATTGAATGACCACAAGATTTCCATTAGAGCTTATCCTTTCCCATTTCAGGTCATGCGGGATTGCAGGTGAAATTCCCTCGATGTCCGCCTCCCCTTTTCCAGCTTGCAGCGCCTCCTCAAAGTCCGCATAACCCATATTGCTTGGAACAAGGAACCTTGGGGAGGACTCATCTCTTTGGTAAAGAAGGTATGTGCGATTTTTTTGATGAGGTATATCCACTTCCTTTAAATATCCCGCATGCGCAAACATGGCACCTTGCTCACCATCTGTAGAAAATGTCATTTTCTCTATATTGTTATAGGAAAGCGTTTCCTCCATCGAATGGAGAAAAAGTGTATCTTCATCCAATAGTTGGCTTTTTTCTTGAAAATCAATATGAGCAGTGGTCATATCGTTTCCTTGGCTAATCTTTATATCAAGTGGAAAATAGTCAGATAGCCCATATTGCTCTTCATCGATATCGGACATTTGATTAACTAACTGATTCAGTGTATCACTTTCGTCATAATGTTTGAGTTTAATTGAAATGGGAACGATGAAATTCATTTGATCATCAGGGACACCCATCGTAATGATCGATCCATTTTTAAGGTCATCTTGATAGATCGCTTGTGCAAATGTTTTTTCCTTTTCACCTTTTCGGGGTTCCATTTCTGAAACCTTGTCTTTAGATTCGATTTCCGCTTGCTTACTTGAAAACTCTTGATTATCCTGTTTATCTTCTAAAGGATTTTCTTTGTTACTTGCATCCTGCCATTCAAGATCCGCCATTTCCTTATTTTCAGATAGAGATAATTTCCCACTACCGCCGCTGCCCTCTTGACTTGTCGTTCCTTTTTTTTCGATAATTAACGATGATGCCAAAACAACCATTAAGAATAAGGAGGCAACGCCCGCAAATAGAGGCATCCAGTGTTTCTTTTTCTTTTTATCATGTATTCTCGCAAACACCTCTGCCTTGGTTCGGTCATCTTTTAATTTCGGAAGCTCGCGTAGCATGTCTTCAATTTCGCTTTCTTTCCAACGGGATCTTCTCAATGCGGTGGCCCTCCTTTCCTGATAAATCTTCCATCAACTTTTTAATAGCCTTCAAAGCACGGTGCTGGGTCGTTTTTACCTTACTTTCACTCCAATTCAATACTTCAGCAGTTTCCGTAATGGACAATCCCTGAATATATCGTAAAATGATGACGGATCTTTGATCGACAGTACACCGGTTTAAGCATTGATAAATACCTTGGATTTCATCGTTCATGATAGCCACTTCTTCGGGAATGGGTTCTTTATCTTTTATCAATTGCCTATCCCAATCAAAGTTAGGAAAGATTTTGTCTTTCCACCCTTTTTGTTTCCGAAAGTAATCGATCGTCACATTTCTTGCAATCGAATACATCCACGTTTTTTCACTGCTTTTTCCTTCGAAGCGTTCATAGGCCTTCATCACCCGGATATAGACCTCCTGAACAAGGTCCTCAGCCGTTTCTCGATTTTTAGTCATATAAAAAATGAATTGATATATTTCCTGATGATATTTTTCATAAAGATCGTGGAAAACGGAATCCATCATTTCCCCACATCCGTTCATAAATATAGTCGTCAATCCTAACGAAAAGTTACATACTTCGGCTTTAATCTTATTATAAAATTCCGTTAATTTCCACATATCAGGGACTTCTTATTTTGTTTCCTAAAAAAAAACAAAGACAAGTTGGAAAGAAATCCAATTGCCTTTGTCTTCTCAGTTCCTTATGAAACAGGATTTTTTGGCAAGCCACCCGTCATTCATTCAGCATTTTCCATAATTCGAGGCAGGATAAAACTAAACGTCGTCCCTTTATTAGGTAAACTGTTTACCGAAATGAAGCCATCATGGGCATTGATTATATTTTTCACGATGGCCAAACCCAATCCGGTACCCGAACGGCCGCGGGTCCTTGCTTTATCCGCTTTATAAAACCTCTCGAATACAAAAGGTAAATCTTCTTCGGGAATTCCAGATCCAGAGTCCCTCACATCAATGATGAGACCCCTTCGATCACTTGTCCTCTGAATGACATCAATGTTACCGCCTGGAGGTGTATGACGAATCGCATTATCAATTAAATTGGTCAAAACCTGTTCAATACGGTCCGGATCGAAATGCCATTGAATTTGATCGTCTTGCAGACTGGCTGATATTGTGATCTCTTTTTCTTTAGCCAGCCCGGAAAACTTACTTGTAATCCTCTTTAAATAAGGAGAAATAGGTACGCATTCATAGCTAAGGTTCATTTTACCCGATTCCAATTTAGCAAGATCGAGGAGATCATTGACTAAACGTCCCATTCTCAAAGACTCATCATAGATGATGCGGGCCATTTCCACCTTTTCCTCTTCACTGCTCGCAATGTCATCTACAATCGCTTCACTATATCCTTGCAACATTGAAATCGGCGTTCTTAACTCATGGGAGACATTCGCTATGAAATCCGTCCTAAGTTTGTCCATACGTCTTTCATCACTCATATCCCGTATGATGGCCACCGCTCCGCGAATATTGTCGGCATTTGTATATAGCGGACTGACAATCAATCCCCAATCACGGCCCTGCAAGGTAATTTCACCGACTTGCTCCTTATCGAAGGACTCTGATTCATCAAAAAGATTCATCAAAACCAAGGGGACATTCACATTATCTTCCCGGTTATAACCCTTTTCAAAGTACCAGGATTGCAGAAACCTTTCCGCTGGCGGATTCGTTTCAAGAATTGTGCCATCTTTATTGAAGGTAATGACCCCATCTGCCATACTGCTAAGGATGCTTGAGAGATGTTCCTTTTCCTGACTTAGTGCATTCATATTGAATTTCAGTTGCTTCCTCATCTGATTAAACGCTATGGCCAGCTCACCGATTTCATCTTGAGTCAAGATTGGTACCTTTGTATCAAATTTCCCCCGGGCAATCGCTAAAGCGGCTTCCCTCATCTTCACCAAGGGGGCATTGATTCTTGTGGATAAAAAGAAAGCAAAAATCGTTGTCAAAATAATGGCGATGCCCGCTGCCAATAAAATGAACTGTGTAGTCGATTTTGTGGTTTCTTCCATGGACTCCAACGATTGAAATAGGAAAACTTCATCCTGTTCCCCATTCAATTCAAGTGGAATGCCTACTACGATTGCGGACAATTCCTCGTTTTCCGCATCATCGGATAGGGCCATTTCCTTTTTTACAGTCTTTCTTTCGGTAAAAACCTTGAGCAATTCAGAATCATTTTTAATGGATTCCGGAGTGATTTCAAACTCATTATCTCCCCCGATGGATGAGAATACCATTTTATCATCATTAAGAATGATCATTTTCGTTTCATTGCCTATTAATTCCGAAGCTATTTGTAAAACCTCATTGCTGGATCCCTGATGTTCATTGGTTACCTTAATGATTTGTTCAGCGGTTTTGGTTAAATCATTTTCAATATTTTCAATTTGGAAGTTCTCAAAGAATTCAACCAGGAGAACGGTTAAAACGATTAATACAAACGACACGAGCAATAGGATCGTTGCCCATAGCTTCCCTACAACACTGCCCCATAGCATCAGTCATTAATGACTTCGAACTTGTAACCTACACCCCAAACGGTGACAATCATCTTGGCCGCGTTTTCGGATATACGATTTAATTTTTCACGTAAGCGTTTAACATGCGTGTCAACAGTTCGAAGATCTCCAAAGAATTCATAGTGCCACACTTCTTTTAACAATTGCTCCCGATCGAAAACCTTATCTGGGGATTTCGCCAAGAAATATAATAATTCATATTCTTTTGGTGTTAATGAAACCTCTTTGTTATCAGCGAGTACACGGTGAGCATCATTATCAATGGTTAGATGTGAGAAGACGATCACGTCTTTTGCCGTCGTTTCCGTCTGCATGTAACTTGTGCTTGAAGAGCGGCGTAATAAAGCTTTAACCCTTAACACGACTTCACGGGGGCTGAAAGGCTTTACGATATAATCATCGGTCCCCACTTCAAACCCTTGAACGCGATTCACTTCTTCCCCTTTAGCAGTCAGCATGATAATCGGTGTCGTTTTCTTTTCCCTTAATTCACGGCAAACTTCGATTCCATCTTTACCAGGCATCATAATATCCAATAAAATTAATTCATAATCATTTTCAAGGGCTTTTGTTAAAGCCATATCTCCATTTTCAGCTTCATCGATTATGTATTCTTCTCTTTCCAAATACATCTTTAGCAGCCGGCGGATTCTTTCCTCATCATCCACCACGAGAATTTTAATAGCATTATACATTATGTAATCAGCCTCCTATCATATATTCTACAAAACGAAAACTTCCATGACTAATACTTTTTACTTACAAAGTACGATAAAGAGCCAATTTCGCCTGGCTTCCATGAACCTTTCACCATTTTGTCACAAAAAAAAGGACTTCGACCTCTCACTTAGAATTCATTAATGCTATTTCACCGAAATATTCTTATTAAAGGGAGTGATGGAAAAAGGGATCATTCTCAAGAAAAATCGATAAGCCAACTCCTCGACGTTTCTATCAAAAGACCCCCTTCATCTAAATATTACAATACAGAATCAAGCATATGAATGCAAACCAGCAATAACAAGATTAACGAATATCAAGTTAAACATGATGATGGCAAAACCGATGACGGCAAGCCAAGCTGATTTTTCCCCTTGCCACCCCTTTGACATGCGCAGATGCAAGAAAGCCGCATAAAACAACCAAGTAACCAGTGCCCAGACCTCTTTCGGATCCCAGCCCCAGAATCGTGTCCAGGCCACTTGAGCCCAGATCATTGCAAATATGAGGGCACCGAGTGTAAAGATCGGAAAACCGATAAGGACCGAACGATAACTAATCTCGTCCAATAAATTCAAATTCACATTTTTAACGATCGGTTTAATCAATGCTGCCACTCTTTTACGGGCAATCAACCTTATTAAACCATACAGGACGAGTCCCATACCGAATGACCAAAGTACAGTATTCAGTTTCTTGGCATTGATCAGTGCAGGCATGTCCACCAGTGGTTCAAATCGATCCGTCTCGATAAGTTTCCCTTCATTGGGACCTACCAATGCCGGTAGGTTGAATTCCTGTTTGACCTCGGCACCATGTTTATCGACCCAATCAAAATTCGCCTTATAATCCATGGCAGCAAAAGAAGAAGTGATGATGACGAAGCCGATGGTGCAGACTAATGTGAACATGATGACTTCAAGCCAGAACGTTCTTTTGCTTGATTTTGTCTGATCGACGAATTTGATTAAATAAATGATGGCAGTAACGAAACTTATGGCAAGGATCGACTGTCCTGCCGCTGCAGTCGTTACATGAATATGAAGCCAATCGCTCTGCAAAGCAGGAATGAGTGGCGAAATTTCTGTAGGGAACATACTTGCATATGCGATTATCAATAACGCAATAGGTAAAGCGAATAGCCCAAGGGCAGGTGTTTTATAAAGAAAATAAATTAATATGAAAGCACCGACCAGCATCATTCCGAAAAAGGTCGTAAATTCAAACAGATTACTTACCGGGGCATGGCCGGCAGCAATCCATCTGGTGATGAAATACCCAATTTGCGCCGCGAAACCGAGAATGGTGATGAAAATGCCCAGTTTAGCCCATTTGTTTTGTTTCTTTTCCTCCGCTCCGCGTTTATCCTTGATCGATCCCCCAAATAAAAAGGTAGCGATCAGATATAATAAGAAAGCTGCATATAAAAAGTTACTGCTTAATTCAGCCATTTAAAACTTCCCCCTTACTAGAAGATTTCTCCTCTTCAAGTTGATCCATTGGTTCGGAAAGTGATGTTGATTCTATCGCTTGTTTGATATCTCTTTTAATACCGTGCCAGTTTTTGTTTGTATGGCCGGCCATTAAAATCTCATCATCTTTCTTCTTAATCCATATACGCCGGTGATTCCAATAAGACCCTTGGACAACGCCGATCATGAAAATGATACCACCCGTGAATAGGATCCAAAGGGTTAAATCCTTCCTGACGGTCAAAGCCGTGACATCTTGGGTTTCCACACCATTAAAAGCCATTTTATAAGTGTTTTCCCCTAAAGGCTCCACAGTTTCCTTAATCGCTACGAAACTGACTTCACCCTCTGGCTTATCCGGAGTATGCATTTTAAAGATAAATGCTGGATTATTCGGAATCTTCGATATCGTTCTAGGTTCGCCTTTTTCATCGAACTCGAAATCGGGGAAATAACTGATCAAGTCAACGGAATATCCATCTTTCAACTCGTATTTCTTTTGAGGATTATTCAAATCAACCTTTAAGCTTCCATATTTCTCTTCGGTTTTTTTATTTATCAAATTAAATGCCATCGTACTGAGCTCATCCAGTTTATAGTCTACTTGGTAGAGGGCATAATGATCATGTTTCAGAGGTTCATTGACTTTGATTTTATAATCTTTAAGCTTATCAAGGTCCACTTTTTCCCCAGGTAAGGTTTCTCCCTTGCGCTCATACAACGTAACATCGGATTGATAGGTTTTTGCGATCGTACCGGTTTTATCAATGGCAGCACTGTACTGCTCATCTTCTTCATTCTCTTTGTCATACACCTCTAAGGTAAACTCATTATTCTGAAGGTAATATTCACCATTTGTACCCGGAATTTCTTTTCTCTCGCCTTCACGCAGCCAAAGTACTTTGTCGATATACATCCCAGGGACGGAACGCAATAATGCTCCAATTAAGAAAACGATAAGTCCAATATGATTTACGTAGGGTCCCCAACGTGAAAAACGACCCTTTTCGGCAAGTATATGACCGTTTTCCTCTCGTATATGATAACGCTGCCTTTTTAGTCTATCCTTTACTTCTTCAAGGTTTATATCTTGGTCTTCAAGCTTTGTCACCCCATAAATCCGCTGACGTTTCATGAAACCGTCATGACGTGTGACCCCTTGTTTTTTTAACGATCGATATAATGGAAAGAACCGGTCGATACTGGCAATCAATAGTGATATGCCCAGCATGCCTATGATAATCAAATACCACCATGAACTATACAAGTTATGAAACCCGAGCTCATAATACACCATTCCGAACCAGCCGTATTCCAGTTCATAATGCTCTGCAGGCGTAGCTGTTGAAGGGATGTACATTTCCTGAGGTAAAATCGTCCCGATAGCTGAAGCGATCAAGGCAATGACAATGAGCGTCACCCCTACCTTAACGGAAGAAAAGAAGTTCCATATTTTATCAATGATCGTTTTTTTATATGTTTGTGAACGCCTGGCACTTCCTTCATATCTCATATCAATAAGATTGTTTTCTTTTTCGTTACCAAGCACCATCCCGCATTTCCCACAAATCTTTGTGCCAAACGGATTTATATGACCACAATCGCATTTTACTTCTTTCATGTCAAAAACTCCCCAATTTATGGTTTAATTCTCTCCATATGCTTTTGGATGCTCTCTTCTGTCAAAGCTCCGGTGATGATATCTATCACTTTACCCTCTTTATCAACCAAAAAGGTGACAGGCAATATATCGACGCGATAAGCATTTTCCACTTCCCTACCTTTATCGATCATGACAGGAAAGGTTAGATCATGCTTTGTAATGAAATTATTGACAGCATAGTCAGATTCCCCGACATTAACCGCCAATATCTCAACGCCCTGGTCTTTAAAGTTTTTATATTGATTTTCCATATAAGGCATTTCATATTCACACGGCTTGCAATATGTACCCCAAAAGTTCAGGAAGACGCCTTTCCCCTTGTAATCGGAAAGTTTATGCTCATTACCTTTCATATCAGTCAAGACGAAATTGGGTGCATCGGATCCTTTTCTCAGACTTTCATTCTTATCTTTAGTGAAGTTCGTATAAAGGGCAAACACTAAAGCTGCACCTAAAAGCAGGAGAATGATGGTTCTGCTAATTAGGCGTCGCTTCTTTTTATCCATAGAGATCCTCCTAAGGCCACACTAAATTTAACCATACCATTATACCATTTAACGCCATGTCCTTTTTATTTACATTTCTGAAGGTTTTGTGACATTCTTTCGATTCATGAAGGAAAAGGTATTTACAGGTTGTTTTCCACCACCCATTCTTCCAGGGAAGAATAGGGTAGTGGTTTCAACCTATTAATACAGAAAAAATTCTTTCTTACATTCTCCGCTGTTTAGGTTCGGTCGTTGCTAAAGTCCTCATTAATTTAACTTCATGTGGAGTCAGCTCCCGGGAATCTCCTGCTGTTAAACCGTCCAAGGTCAAGAAACCATATTGTTCCCTCTTCAATTTAATGACGGGATGGCCAATTGCCTCGAACATCCGGCGGACTTGCCTGTTCCTGCCTTCATGTATTGTGATTTCAACTATGGCCGTTTCCTTTTTCTTGTCGGTAGACAATACCCTTGTCTTGGCTGGTGCAGTCTTGCCATCCTCCAACTTGATACCTTTATCCAACTTTTTCAAGCTTTCACGCAAAGGCATCCCTTTCACTTTTGCCACATACACTTTATCCACTTCATGCTTCGGATGCATTAACGTGTTTGCAAATTCCCCGTCATTGGTTAAAATCAACAAGCCCGAAGTATCGTAATCCAACCTGCCAACTGGATAAATCCGTTCATTGATGTAAGGGAAAAAGTCCGTTACGACTTTTCTATTCTTATCATCAGAAACTGCCGAAATGACACCGCGCGGTTTATAGAATAGGAAATAAACCGGGGCTTCTTTTTCAAGCGGGACTTCATTAACCTCAACCTTATCATTAGGCCCCACTTTCACACCTAATTCCTTCACTACTTTGCCGTTCACTTTTACCTTGCCTTCTAATATCAACTCTTCTGCTTTACGGCGGGAAGCCAGTCCAGCATGTGCTATCACCTTTTGTAATCGTTCCATCTATCTTCACCCCATAGTATAATCATTCGTTTGTTATTGTCTATACATACACAATCATACAATTATTACATATTGAGAGGCAAAAACAAAAGGTTTTTCGCGATTAAGAGCTTTTCTTTTATTATTACACCAATAATGGGACGGTTAAATGGGTTGGTTTCCATAATGAGTGTAACATAGCTTATTTTTCCATACAAAAAAATGTTTCTTTTAGACGAAAGTTTGAATCCGCTTAAAAATGGAGAGCTTAACATAGCCGATTTTTTAAGAAAAAGACAAAAAAAAGAAATGGAATCACCCATTTCCCTAGCCTTTAATTCATACCGAAAACAAGTGTGACGACGATAACGGCAGCTATGATTCCGATCAAGTCTGCCAAAAGACCGACCTTAAGGGCATCACCCATTTTTTTGATCCCGACGGCTCCAAAATAAACGGTCAATACATAGAAAGTAGTATCCGTACTTCCCTGAATCGTGGCAGCCAAGCGCCCAACAAAAGAATCCGGTCCATAAACTGATATCAGGTCGCTGGTTATTCCCAAAGCGGCAGTTCCAGATATTGGTCTAATAATCGCAAGGGGTAAAACCTCAGACGGAAAATGAAGAAGGGAAAGCAAGGGGTGCAGTGATTGTACAATGAAATCCAAGGCCCCTGATGCCCTAAATACTGAAATCGCCACAAGCATCCCTACCAGGAAAGGGATGAGGGAAAAGGACATGCTGATTCCTTCTTTCCCCCCCTCAACGAAGGTCTCATAGGTGGGAACTCTTTTCAATGTGCCGTACAGTAATATACAGAGGATCAAAATCGGTATCATCCAAATTGAAATGGTGGTCATCCAGTGCAACATCCTATTCCCTCCCGCTCCTCTTTCTCCTGTAATAAAAATATCGATCTATCGCGATTCCTCCAACGGCAGAAATGGCCGTTGCTATTATGGTCGGAAAAACGATGTCCGTCGGGGAGTGTGCATCGTAATTCATGCGAATCGCAATGACAGTAGTCGGAATCAACGTTACGCTTGAGGTATTGATTGCTAAAAAAGTGACCATCGAGCGGCTGACCGTTGCTTTTCCTCCATTTAGTTTCTTTAGCTGTTCCATGGCTTTTATACCAAGAGGCGTAGCTGCATTCCCCAATCCGAATGTGTTTGCCATCATATTGGAAAGTATATACCCCATAGCGGGATGATTAGGAGGCACTTCAGGGAATAGCCATCTCATGAACGGCCTGAACAAGTTGGATAGTTTATCTAACAGCCCCGATTCCTCCGCTATTTTCATCAAACCCAGCCAAAAGACAAGTATGCTCATCAGTCCCAGGCAAAGGGTGACCGCTTCCTTTGCGCTGACAAATAGAGCTTCATTCACCTGATCCATCGTTCCATTAATCATGCCAAAGACAATACCGATCACAAACATCCCGACCCAAATGTAATTAACCATTGCGTCCGATTCCCAATACCGCTTCAAATACCTCAGCCCATGAAGATTGGAATGATTGTTGCTTGAAGCTTTCTTTTGCTTCCCCATAAAAAATCGAACGCGTACCTATTTTCTTGCCATCGAGATAGATGGATGCTCTGCCGACCACTTCCGGGATTTCCCTTTTATCTTTCCAAGCCTTCTGGGGCTTCAACAATTTCATTTTCACATTGACCAATTTTCTCTCTTCTTTTGTTAGTGGGTACGAAAAATTATTTTTAATGTAAACATGCCCTTCATATATTTCATTTTCCATATTTTTCACCATGCCTTCAGGTAAAATTTCTGTCGGCTGATAATCCTTAAAGGCGGATTCGTACATTTGAATATGATCATTCCAATCATCCGGACCATTCAAGGTCACAGCAATCAGGTCATGCTCGTTTTTTGTTGCCGTCGTGACTAAGGTCCGTTTTGCTAGTTTGGTATACCCTGTTTTCCCCCCTGTGCAATACTCATATAATTGTGTAAGCAGGCGATTTTTGTTTTTCCATACATAATCCCATTGTTCTGTGGAATTAGGTGCCCTGTGTTCCTTTGTGCCGGAAATCTTTGCATACGTATCATTTTGCATGGCATAACGAGTGAGTATGGCCATATCATATGCGGTTGAATAATGGTTCTTCGTATTATCCAAACCATGCGGATTTGAAAAATGGGTATTTTTCATCCCGATTTCTTCCGCCTTTTGATTCATCATCCAGACGAATCCATCCAGGCTTCCGCCAACCTTTTCGCTGATTGCGACTGCTGCATCATTACCTGAACGAAGCATCAAGCCATAAACCAAATCTTCGAGCTTAATTCTTTCTCCTTCTTTTAAATAAAGGGAAGAGCCCTCCGTCCCGAAGGCATTGCTGCTCACCTTCACTGTTTCATCCATTTGACCCGATTCAATAGCCAAGATAGCCGTCATTATTTTCGTAATGCTTGCTATGCGATTCTTTTCATGGGCATTCACTTCATAAATGACCCTTCCGCTATCCTCATCCATTAAAATCGCACTATGGGCACTTACGAATACATTTGCTTTGGCGCTTTGTACAGGTGCCATAAAAGACAACAGGAGAATGACGATACACAAACTTGGTAACCCTTTATATGGAAAACGCATGAGTGCCCCCTCGTCTCTTTACTTGTTTTTGTACAAGTTTATGCAAAGGGACAAGGGTTATGAATAAAAGAATGTAACCCTTCATGATATCTACTGATTTTCAAAGGGGATTTCCCATAAAAAAAATCGATAGGGGCCCCTATCGATTTAGTGTTCTATCAGACTAATAATGCAGCGATTTCATCAATTTTCTTGGCTCCAAATACCACTTCTTCATCATTGATGATCATCGCCGGCACGCTCATGACTTTATATTTCTTCTTGATTTCCTGGAAATTGCTTATATCGACCATTTCAGCTTCAACGTTAGGGTTTTCAATCGCTATGCGCTGTGCACCCACTACGACGTCTGGACAGTAGTGACATGCCAATGAAACCATAACCTTAATGTTCGCTTTTTTACTGATTCCCTTAATTGAATTCAATACGACTGAATCCAACGCTTGACCAGGTCCGGCCAGGTTATAGATAGCCAAAATGAAGGAATTCAACTCATGGCCGCCTGGTACACCGTGGTATTTGACGCCACTGTATTCACCATTCGAATTTAAGAGGGAAACGACAGGGAACTTATCTGCATTGATTTTTTCTTCAATTTCCGTATTTTCCCCCTTATTGTATAACTCAAGATGAAGCCTATCTCCTAATTCCGCAACATCCAACAAGAAGTCTCGCAATTCGACTGATTTTGGCAAACTTTCATCGACGATGGACACCAATGTAACGTCGCTCTCCATCTTGCCGAATATTCCCTTTAATTGGCCACGTAACGCATCACTTAATAAAGCGCTCTTGCCTGCTGGGACAGCGGCCTGTTCTTTTTTTGCCGGCTTTTCAACTTCAGGTTCATCTTTGATTCCTAGGCGATCTTTTTCTTCTTCAATATATTTACCGGCATCCGTTGCTGCAATCGCGCCATCAGATACAGCTGTGATAATCTGGCGCAAGGATTTTGGCCTTAGGTCTCCCGCCGCATAGACACCATTCACATTAGTCTTCATATCATCATCGGTTAAAATGTAACCAGCATGATCCATTTCGATATGGCCCTTGAAAATCTCTGTTTTCGGTTCGTAACCTATGAAAACGAATACTCCAAACGTATTGTCTTCTTCCTTCGCCTTATATTCAAATTCTTCTTTAGTCGCGTTATTGATGAAACGTGCACTTTGAATCATCCCGTCTCCATATACCCCAAGGATTTCCGTATTGAATTTCACTTCAATCTTATCATTTGCCATTACTTTATCAACAATGGACGGGGCACACGAAAAGCTTGATTCTCGGGCGATGATTGTAACTTTTGTAGCAAAGCGTGTCAGGAATATTGCTTCTTCAGCGGCTGCATATCCTGCCCCGATAACGAAAACTTCCAACCCTTCAAAGAATTCACCATCACATGTTGAACAATAAGCTACACCGCGGCCAGTAAATTCCTCTTCACCTGGAAATCCTAGTGTTCTTGGAGTAGCACCCGTTGCAATGATGACGGCGCGGGCATGGTAGTCCCCGCCAAGGGTTTTAACGACTTTCACCTCACCGGAGAAATCCACGCCCGTTACATCAGCTTTGGCGAATTCAACGCCAAAATCTTCGTTTTGAAGCTTCATTTCTTCAACTAACCTAGGGCCCGATATATGACGGATACCAGGATAATTGGCTATTTCCGACGTAGTTGCAGCTTGTCCGCCGCCCGTTCCTTTTTCAAGAATTATTGTTTTTAACTTAGCTCTTCCTGCATAAACGCCGGCTGAGAGGCCTGCAGGTCCGCCACCAATAATTAATAAATCATATATTTTTTTCATCTTTTGTGCTCCTTGCTGAATGATAATACGTGCTAAACTGATTATTTTGAAAAACAAAAGGCACTTATTTTTTAGGTAAGTGCCTTTTGCCATAAGATCTTATAGGACGAATTGTCCCAGTAATCGTAATCAATGCTGGGTATGGTTCCATTACCTGTAGAAATGGACCATCCCATTAAAAATTAAAGTTTACCTACAAGGTCTAGGCTTGGTTCAAGAGTAGCTTCACCTGGAGTCCATTTTGCAGGGCAAACTTTATCCCCATGTTCCGCTACGAATTGTGCAGCTTGAACTTTTCTTACAAGTTCTTCAGCATTACGGCCAATTCCTAGGTCATTAATTTCGTATGCTTTAATTTGTCCTTCTGGATTTACGATGAAAGTTCCACGTAGAGCCAATCCATCTTCTTCAATCAATACACCGAATTGACGGGATAAAACGTTCGCTGGGTCAGCTAACATTGGATATTGGATTTTACCGATTGTATCAGTAGCATCGGCCCATCCTTTGTGGCTGAAATGAGTATCTGTTGAAACTGAGTAAACTTCACAACCAATTTCCTTGAATGTTTCATAGTTATCTTGAAGATCAGCTAATTCAGTTGGACATACGAAGGAGAAGTCAGCTGGGTAGAAAAAGAATACTGCCCATTTTCCTTTAACATCTTCAAGTGTAACCTCTTTGAATTCTCCTGCATGGTAAGCTTGTACTTTAAAATCTTCAACTTGTTTATTGATCAATGACATAATAAATTCCTCCAATAGCTAATTTTTTTATCTGCTCCTGTTTATAATAATTATTAAATAGAAACTAGTCAATAAATATACCTTAATAATTTTTAAGTTCACAAATTGGTCACAGTTTTTATATTGATATAAATTAATTATTTTAAAAAAACCCATAATACTTTAAAGTAGCATATTTAACACATTTCCAATGTTATTTCAAGGGTTTAAATAAGACACATGCTCATTATTTCGTGAGATGATATCATCTCCTTTTCAATAAAATTATAATATCCAAATGAGAATCCATAAGTCGCTTTCAAATAAAATTTTTCAGGTCCTCCTTCATACCTTTCCCATTTTTTCCCTAAAAAATTCTCGATACAAAATTTCAGGCAAAAAAAAAAAAAACGAACCTTTACGGTTCGTATATTTGTAATTGGTTCTCCAAAGACATTCCTGTATTTTATCAGTTATTGCCTTTTCCAAATAAGCTTTTTCGCTTCGGTGAACCTCACTGCTGTTTTCGGCCAGTTTACAACGTCCCACCATTTGTCCACATAGGATGCCCGATTATTTTTATATTGCAGGTAATAAGCATGTTCCCATACATCAAGAACAAGAATTGGGATCGTATCCCACTGGGTCAAAACCATATGCAATTCCGATTGAAGTATTTCTAGCCGCCGCGAACGCGGAACCCAGACTAAAATCGCCCAGCCAACACCTTCCACTTGTTTAGCCGCTTCACTAAAATGACTTTTAAAAGCAGCAAAGCTTCCAAAATCCTTCTCAATCTGTTTAAGTAAATCACCCCTTGGCTGTCCGCTGCCTCCCGGAATCATCACTTCCCAGAACAGCGTATGGAGATAATGGCCTGACCCATGAAAGGCTGCTTCCTTTTCCCAATGTTTCAACAAGGAAAAATCATTCGTTTCCCTCGCTTTTTTCATCATCAATTCCGCTTTATTCAGACCATCGACATATGTTTGATGATGCTTATCATGGTGCAGATACATGATTTCCCTTGAAATCGTCGGTTCCAACGCATCATAGGCATAAGGTAACGGCGGTAGCGTATGCTTCCCAATCGGCACTGATTGCCTTTCCTGTATACTGAATTCTCTAGCGAGTTCTTCAATTTCCTCGTAGACCCGAGCCATCTCTTCTTCAATCAGGACCATATCCTCATAATCCATTTCTTCCCCATCCATATCTTTTGCCAACTCGGAAAGCCGTTCAATATTTGACAGCAATGGCGAATCGGTGATATCGATCTTCTCAAGATATTCCATCACTCCATCAACCCAATCACTTACCTCTTTAGCATAATCTCTTACATCAGACATCTTGCAACCTCCTCCTAACCTTTATGCACATAAATCATCAAAGTATTTTATGTTTCGATTAAGCGGAGATTCCATTTATAGCTAAAAAAACAGCGAGGCCTATTAAGCCTAGCTGTTTCATTATCTGGACTGTAACATTTTCGTCCGGTAATCCGTTTCATAAAACTCCAATTCTTCACGCATGGTCTGGAATCCACTTTCCACGGCCTTCAGAATGGATATTATGCTGTCAGGTACACTTTGGTGAAATTTAATCGAGTTTTTTCCTGTATAGGCAGATCTGCTGTCCTCAAACCACCGATCTGATTTTGGGGAAAAGTATTCTTCGATACATTGATGATAAACTCTATAAAGCGTCTTTTCAGCTGCAGCTTTATTGAAAACATCATTTTTTAGAACGATTTGGCAAGCCTCCAAGCCCTCTTCACAACTTACAAGCATTCTTCTTAAACTGGAAAGGATCCCTTTATAATAGGTTTCATCCCCGCTTTTTTCCTCTTGCAGCTTAGAATAGGTCGTCTCATTTATAAATTCTTCTAGTTGAGCCACTGTCGTTTCTAAAAAGCCTTTTACATCCTCAAGCTGAGATTTTACCAATGTATTCCCCAACCGTGAACCCTCCTCAAAATGATTAAGATTGAATATAATAGTCAACATGTGATTCTATATCATATGGTTTAGCTTGGTCAATAGATATAAACACTTTCTCCAATTTTTCAAAATCTATATTTTCGAAATAACCAGACAGCTCTTTTTCTGCATTTATATATATACGTTTTCGGTTAACCAGGCTCGGGTCTTTGAGTAGACAGACCATGGCAATGATATCAGCCATATAAATATCTCTGGTATGGCTTTTGAATATAGGATTGGCGGGATATGGGGTCCAACGAGTGACCATCTCATCAAAATAGCGAAGATACAGGACATTCAGCGTCTTTTCTTCTCCATCCTTTATGTATTGTATAACGGATCGATTAAAGAAGTCCTCAGGTGAATTTGACTTTTCCTTTTCAAGCCCAAATCCATTGCATGCTACAATTTGCACCCGCGATCCCTCCGCATTCATTTTTTTCTATATTATCACAATTTAAAGAAAAATGTTATTCGATTGTTTGCTGAAATTTTTCAAAAAACAGATCGGCTTCACCATTTTCAAAGCTATCATCCGAATTATCGGCGAGAGGCGGTAATTCATCTATGGAATTCAGGCCGAAGTAATCCAAAAACTCTTTTGTTGTCCCATATAAATAAGCCCGGCCCGAGCCTTCAGCACGTCCGACCTCTTTTATTAAGACTTTAGTGACAAGTGTATGAATGGGGCGTTCCGTTTTCACTCCGCGAATTTCATCAATTTCAGCTCTGGTAATCGGCTGCTTATAGGCAATGATTGCGAGTGTTTCCAAAGCCGCCTGGGACAAGCCTTGAGTGCTTGATGTTTCCACTAGTCTTTTCAAGTAATCCGAGTGCTCTTTCTTTGTCGTCATCTGGTAAACACCCGCTATTTCCATCACCTGAATCCCGCGTACATCCGATATATATTCTTCCTTTAAACTTTCAACGATGTCCGTTGCTTGATATTCCGTAATTTCCAGGACAGAGGCAATTTGTTTGACGGATAGCCCTTCATCTCCGGCAGCAAACAATAATGCCTCAAGAATCCCTTTCCAATTAATGACTTCCAACTGGTTCTACACCTTCCTTAGCAGCAATCATGATCTCCGAAAAATTATCTTCCTGTTCAACGATGATTTCATTTAATTTCATCAGTTCCAGCACCGCCATAAAAGTGATGACGATATGCTCTTTAACCGGGAGCGAAAACAGTTCAAAAAAACTTTTCTTCCCTTTTATTGATTGTAACTCAATCATGATTTCATCCATTCGTTTCTCTATCGATATCTCTTGTTTCGTTACTTTCGTGTAAAGCGGCTTTTGAATTTTTTGCCTTCGCAGCAGTTTTTGCAGAGCCCCCAACATATCGTATAGACTTATATTCAACTCTTGTTTATCACTTTCCGCTTCTTTAACATAAACAGATAAATCACTTGGGGGTTTGGTGAACATCAAGCTTCTTTCTTCTTCCATCCCTTTAAATTCTTCGGCTGCATATTTATACTTTTTATATTCTAATAGTTTTTCCACAAGCTCATCCCGTGGATCTTCCTCAAATAATTCCCCATCTTCATCAATCATTAGTTCATCTTCATGCTTTGGAAGCAACATTTTACTCTTGATGGCAAGCAGTGTTGCAGCCATCACCAGATATTCACTGGCCACATCCAATTCCAGATGCTGCATCGTATGGATGTAACCTAGGTATTGGTCTGTAATATCAGCCATCGGAATATCGTAGATGTCTATTTCCAGGCGATTAATCAAATGCAGGAGTAAATCCATCGGACCTTCGAAAGCGTCAATTTTTATATTATAACCCATTAAATTACCTCATTTAAATCTAATTGGCCGATATAGACCTATTTCTTTTACTAATCAAGTATAGTGGATTGCCGCCCTTTATCCAAATAATAATTTACTGCCCTTAGAAAAGTTTTTATTTGGGATTACCGTCAAATGGGTCGTTGCCCAATCACATTCCGAAATCCAACATAACCTAGAAATGTAAGAATCGCAGAACAAAGGAGGTACTCATTATGGGTGCAGGTGGTTTTGGAAACGGCGGCGGATTCGCGTTTATTGTAGTATTGTTCATTTTATTAGTTATTGTCGGTGCTTCTTGGTGTTAATTGAAGACTGATGAATCAAGCTGATTGCCTTGCAATCGGCTTTCTTTATTTTCCAAGAAAAAATTCTATGCTAAACTTAGTGAGTATACATAGCGGGTGTTAAGCTATAAGAAAATGGCTTTTTGCCTTACCTTACTTGATTCCATCAAACAAAAGGGGTGCTCCTATTGAATTACGCGGAAGACTACCTTTCTTTCCTTGTCCATTTCCATGCGACAAGGGATTACTTCGAATGTCATGAAATTCTTGAAGAATATTGGAAGGAAATCGCACCAAAAGAGCGTGACTCTCATTGGGTCGGGCTCATTCAAATTGCGGTTGCCCTGTATCATGATCGCAGGGGAAACAAAAAGGGGGCTGCAAGGACCCTGTCTAAAGCCCTGGCAAATCTCCACCTTAAAAAGGCCGAGCTCCTGAAGTTGGGACTCGATCCAGAACGACTGTTCAAATTGCTCGAGGACACCCATGAGCGAATGTTATCACAAAAGCCATATAAAAGCATTAATCTGCCGATAGCGGATCAAGGCTTGATCGAAAAATGCCAGTCCATGTGTTTGCAAGAAGGGTACATATGGGCTGCAGATAGCGACATGGCTAATTCATCAATAGTTGATAAGCATCTAATGCGTGACCGTTCGGATGTCATTTCAGAAAGGGCTCGGCAGCTATCCCTTCGAAAAACAAGAATGGAGGACCGCCCTTAAAGGTGGTCCTCCATTCAACTTTCATATTCAGAAATCTTCACACCTGTCAAGAAAGCTTTCAGTAAACTCATTTGCTTTTAATTCTTTGTCAGGATATTGCTCCTTGATGGCCCTGACCATCGTTTTACCGATACCTTGCTTCCGGAAGGATGGATTTACAGATATATGTTGTATCTCAATGTGGTTTTGAGAGACTTCTATCCCGATCAAGCCCGTAATCTCTTCATCTTTCCATAAGAACAGCTGTAGATTTTCATCCGTTTCATAATTCTTCATCGTATTCCGAAGCGTCTTTATCTCTTTTTCATTTGGCATGAAAGATAATAATCCCATGGCAAACTTTTCATAACTTTTCTTATACTTAATCAACATAATATCCCTCGTTACTAAATAACGTTTTTATTATCTTCCTGTTTCCAATTAATTTGCTTTGAATAATAATCCTCACATATAACATTTACATCATACATAAAAACCTCGTTCGTTTCAACATCACTTTCAGCACTTGATTTATCGATGTGCTATATGCTAAGCGATAAACAGCCAGTATATGATTCCCCACATCAAAGCGATAATAAGCATCATAAGTAAAAGAGTCTTATTACTTTTCCTCATCCCATACTCCCTTTATGAATGGTCCAAATATTTAAATAACGAATTCATTCTACTATAACTTAACACAATCTGACAAATATCCTTGCAATCTTGCTTCGATTTTACTACATTGGTAAAGTGATCTAGGTTCATAGAGTGCCCTCTTAGGTATAAAAGACAAAGATACACCCAACTTCTTCGTTAAAAGAACGTAGCTATCTTGGGCTATATAAATTTTTTTCAGGAAAATATGTATCTTTTTTATCCTTTGTTTCGTCAAATACTATGAATCTGATTTAAAGTGCCGCCCTTTTATTGAAAGATTCCCAATTCAGCAGGAAAAGTTAAGGAGGATTATCATGAAAAAAATGAATAAATGGGTCATTGTAACCATTTTATTATGTCTATTATTGCCATATAAAGCTTTTGCAGATGCAGCTGTTGGTGAAATGATTGTCACACTTGGTGAGAATTTGACAAATGAACAAAAAAATATGATTTTATCAGAAATGAAAGCGCCAAATGATGTTGAGGTTCTAACGGTTACAAATGCGGAAGAGCATGAATACTTAGGAGACTATATCGCTAGCCGTCTGATCGGTACAAAAGCGATTTCATCTTCTGCCATTACTTTGGAGGAAAAAGGTACCGGACTTAAACTGGAGTCGAAAAACATTAACTGGGTTTCCGATGAAATGTATATCAATGCACTGGCCACTGCTGGAGTAAAAGATGCTACCGTTTATGTCACCGCACCTATACCCGTTTCCGGTACAGCGGCTTTGACAGGAGTCATTAAAGCCTATGAAATCTCTGCCGACAAGAAGATTCCTGAAGATGTGAAACAGGCTGCGAATGAAGAAATGGTGAAAACAGCAAAATTGGGTGACGAAATCGGTACAGAAGAAGCCTCTGCACTGGTTACGAAAATCAAAGAGGAAATGGCTGCAAATCCACCAGCCAATACTGAAGAAGTCCGCGAGGTTGTCGAGTCTTCAGCAAAAGACCTTGGAATCGCCTTAAATGATGATCAAGTTCAAAGTTTAATTGATTTATTCAATAAGCTAAAAGAATTGGATATTGATTGGAACGCTGTCGGTGATCAGCTTACTGCAGCTAAAGATAAACTTTCCAATTTTCTTGAATCCGAAGAGGGTCAATCATTTCTGGATAAATTGAAAGAAGTCTTCAGTAGTTTAATAGACGCGATCAAGTCACTTTTCAGCTGAATCAAATAAAAAAGGATGGCCAATGCCATCCTTTCAGACTGTGGGTAAACTCGATGAAAATCGAGTTTGCCCACAGTTTTTTTATAGCTGTACAATTTGACCGTTGATTTCCACTCCGGACACTCGCTTTCCGCGGGCGGTCCGGGTGCCCCCTCGGCGCCATTGCGCCTGCGTGGTCTCCCTTGGACGCGCTTTTCCCGTAGGAGTCTCGTACCTTCCGTTCCAATCAACTTTGTTTTAACATTTAGATAGAAACCATACCTGAGGAGTTGAAGGTATTGCTTTGGGTCAATTGGTTCGGAAACATCATTTGATTAAAGTTACGTTTTCCAAAGCCCTTTTATCTACAAAACTGAAAGGATGGCCAATGCCATCCTTTTTTTTATTTTTTATGGACGACTGCCGCTTCATGAAGGGCCAAATCCAAATGGATAAGATCTTCGTACGTCTCACGTTTGATGACCAACCGGGCTTCTCCATTTTCGGCAAAGACGACTGCCGGTCTCGGAATCCGATTGTAATTGTTCGACATGGAATATCCATATGCCCCTGTACAAAATACCGCCAAGACATCACCGCGGCCGGCTTTTGGCAATGGTAAATCCCAAATCAACATATCTCCGCTTTCACAGCATTTCCCGGCAATGGACACTGTCTCTTCTACAGGGTCAAGCGGTCGATTTGCAAGAATGGCATCATACTTCGCTTCGTAAAGAGCGGGACGTAAATTATCACTCATGCCCCCATCAACGGCAATATATTTACGGACATTAGGAACTTCCTTTTCAGAACCGACCTTGTACAGTGTCACACCCGCGTCCCCGACTAATGAACGGCCAGGTTCGATCCAGATTTCAGGCATCACTAAATCAGAATCAGCAATCAGGTTCTGTACTTCCCTAACGATTTCCTCAACATATTGAGACGCCGGTAGCGGGTCATCCTCTTGCGTATATCGAATCCCGAATCCCCCTCCGAGATTCAATACCTTTGGTTGAAACCCTACCGAACCGTGCCAATCATTCAGCTTACCGATAATTTTTTGGGCTGCAAGAAGGAAACCGGTCGTTTGAAAGATCTGGGAACCGATATGGCAGTGCAGTCCCAGCACTTCCAAAAATTCACTTTCCAGCGCTTGTCGAAGGGCAGCTTCGGCCTGGCCGTTAATAAGATCAAAACCAAATTTCGAATCTTCTTGCCCTGTCAAAATATAATCATGCGTATGGGCTTCGATACCTGGTGTTACACGAAGAAGGATTTTTACTTTTTGTTCACGGTTTGTACAAATTTCTCCCAACAGTGTCAACTCTGAAAAATTATCGACTACAATACAGCCAATGTCATAATCCAAAGCCATATGTAGCTCTTCTTCACTTTTGTTATTTCCATGGAAGTGAATCCGTTCTGTTGGGAAATTAGCCTTAATTGCCGTATACAATTCCCCCGCTGAGACAACATCGAGAGAAAGTCCCTCTTGCTCAGCCAACTGGATCATGGCAATCGAAGAAAAGGCCTTACTTGCGTAAGCAACTTGTGCTGAAATCCCCAATTCCTCAAAAGTTCTCTTGAACCCTCTCGCCCGTTCGCGAATCAGCTCTACATCATAAACATATAATGGTGTACCAAATTGTTCGATCAAATCGATCGTGTCCACTCCGCCAATCTCCAGATGTCCACGTTCATTGACACCACCGGTTCCGTACAAATGCATGATAGCCTCACCTTCCTGAATTAAAACTAAAGATTAATAAGAAATGAGGCAGCCTCAAATAAAGAAACCCTGCTGTAAAAGGTCCTCTATATGAACAAGCCTCATCCGTATCGATTATCCCATGTAAATATTGTTCTCTATGACTGCTTAGTAGTTCGAAGGGAAAGACAGATTGGTTTAAACTCCAAAGAGTCATAGTAGCTTTATCTCTTTGTGAAGCCTAACTTTACCGCTTTATCCGAATAAAATTAAATTACCACAACTTTTCGACAACATCAACCTTTAGATTTTCTCGGCTGCCTATATAAATCCTGGGGATGTACAATACTCGGACGTTCTATAGATCCTGGATAAGGTCTTCTAAATATTATATGTGACAAGGCCTTCGGCTGAAACGGGAGAAGCGGCCATAAATAAGGTGTATTTAACGTTTTTATACTGGCGAGCATAATCAAGTAGAGTGTGATGCCTATGACTAAGCCAGGCACTTTAAATAAAGCGACCAGCACTATCAGGACTAAACGGGAAATTTTATTCGCAACCCCTAGTTCTAGACTCGGAGTGACAAATGTACCGATTGTCGCTACGGAAGCGTAGAGAACCACTTCAGGAACAAATAGGCCAACATCTATCGCTATTTGTCCTATCAAAACCGCCGCAACCAAGCCCATTGCCGTGGAAAGCGGGGTCGGGGTATGAACGGCTGCCATCCTTAAAAATTCTATCCCTATATCGGAAATGAAGATTTGGAACACAATGGGTATATGCGTTTTTTCATTCGGCCCGATATACTCGAACTTTTCCGGCAGAAGGGAAGGGTCTAAACAAAACAATAACCAAATCGGCAGCAAGAATAACGAAACGAAAATCCCGAGAAACCGGACCCAGCGCACCAAGGTTCCAACAGCAGGTGCCTGCCGATACTCCTCAGCGTGTTGCATGTGATGGAAAAGAGTGGACGGGGTGATGATGACACTCGGTGAGGTATCCACATAAATAAGGACATGCCCCTCAAGTAAATGCGTTGCCGCTACATCAGCACGTTCCGTGTACCTGACAAGCGGGTATGGGTTATATCCTTGCCTGACAATGAACTCTTCGATCGTTTTATCAGACATTGTAATGCCATCAACCTCAATACTATTCAATTCCTTACGAATGATATCAATTAAATCAGGATCGGCAATATCTTTAATGTAGCCGATGGATATATCTGATTTCGATCGTTCTCCTACATGCAACATTTCAAAACGTAATCTTTCATCCCGTATCCTCCGTCTGGTAATCGCTGTATTAATGATTATATTCTCGACAAAACCATCCCTTGATCCACGGACGACTTTTTCCGTATCGGGTTCTACTGGCTGTCTCCCGGGATAACTCCTGACATCCACAACCAACCCTATTGGTTTACCATCAACAACAACGACTATTAAACCGGATAATACCTGATCAACAAGCTCATCCATCGTCTTTATTTCCTGAACGGATTGGTGTACAAGCAAGTCTTTGACTACATCAAAAACTTTAGTAGACACGATATCGGCATTTTTGTTATGAATGAGAGAATCGAGGATATCAATGATGTACTCTGTATCCGTCAGCCCGTTTATATAGTAAATATGCACATCTTTTCTTAAGACCTTTATCCTTCTTACTCCTAAGTCGAAGCTGACGCCTAGACCTACTTTCTCTTCCATGTACGCGTCAACTTCCGCTACCCTACTCGGAATCGGTATCATGTTTTGAGGTTTCTCTGAAGTCATCATGACCACTCCTTTCCAATATGATTTCCACTGCCAGCTTCGTTATCGGTGCTCCTCTTTTAAAATCGTCCTGATGGGACATTTTCCCTATATCTCCTATCCCCACTACTATGGGAACATGTAATTGATCGATGCAATACACCGTATCTCCTGTTATCTTGCCCAGTTCAAATTCCTCAGCGCCGTATTTATCAACCCCGTTCGGTGTCAAATTACCATCACGGTCAATACAGATATCCACCTTGGTCCATTCTTCCCTTCTAGTCTTTGAAGCGACCGCTATTACGCCAAGGACATTAATATCAGGGTGTCCGGCAACTACCTTCATTGCCTGTTCGCCTGATCCTTCTCCTATAAAACCGCTATCATCAAACATGACCAATACAGGATCATACTTCGCCTTTTTTATTAATTCAACTAACTCCAAGCCCGTATATCGTGATGGATTACCCTGGGACATGGAGATACATCTTCCCCCAATTTCCTTGGCTACATGCTCGACAGCCCGTTTCGCATACTCATCACCATCCGTAATCAATATCACTTTTCGTTTGGTCACCATCTTGGGCCTACCTTTCATCACAGGAATAGTTACCTCATACACTTATAAATCGACAAAATAAATCCATTGGAATAATGATCCGGCTATTTTTCCCAATACGAGTGCCATTAACAGATAAATGATCTTTTCTTGAATTCCGATTCGTTTTGAAAGAACCGGAAATACATTCAGGACTTCAGTTAAGGCAGCAGCGAGCATCCCATTAAATATCCCGTCAGCCAAACCGATTGGAATTAATAAAAAATACGGGAGGGAAAGTTCCGTTTCCTGTAATCCTAACCATGTTCCTGCGACAACTCCGGCAATGATGGCTCCTTCGTAGTAATGTATCATTTTCATTGTTTTTGTCAGCTGAGTCAGTCTCGGAATCACCCCAAGTACAGTTAAAAACGCTACAAAACCGGCACCTGTCGCAAAACCTCCGGCTAAACCGACAAAGATTCCGAAGATGATTTTACCGGTCATCAAGGTGGCGCACGTTCTCCTTATTTTCATTCATGATTACATAACGGTCCAAATCCTGCTGATAGTTGAACATTTCAACCTCGAGCGGACTAGGTTCCTCATTGAAGCGTTTTTTAAAGAAGTGATTAAAAAATAGAATCATGCCCATACCAAGGCCGAAGCTATATGGGATTTGGATCAATAACGGCTTATCTTCCACTTTTCCCGTTATTATAGTAAAGATTTTTTGATGCACTTCCCCCATGCTGACATCCACATGAAAATTCATGATCGTCATCCCGCCGCCGACAAATAACAAAAACCAAACGAAGGCGAATGTCAGGTATGACATTTTCTTTTTCGAGAGGATGATTTCGATGATCGTTTGGGAGGGCCCGAATGTCTCCACTTCAATAGTCTGATCCATCTTGCGGATGGCCATGATAACTTGAGCCAAATCAATGACAATAATATTCCTATCTTCCTTCTTGACCGTTAATAATATGATTTCTTCAATTTTGGTAATCACTTCTTCAGGTCCAATTATCCTTGCAATATCTTTTATCCTCACCGTTTGATTTCCCTTTACTTGTACACGGTTCCTCATCCTGATATATACAACTGCCACTATCATCACATCCCGACCTTTTATTTCCTTATGATAGTAGTATGGATTGGAAACAGATTGAAAATGCAGGAAGTGAACCATGTCCAAATATTACTAAATTGAAAACAAAAAAAGACATGCTGCAATGACAGCATGTCTACAGTTTTTTTTGGCTTGTACAAATTTGGACGTTGATTTCCACTTCAGGCACTCGCTTTTCGCGGGCGGTCCGGGAGCCTCCTCGGCGCACTTGCGCCTGTGGGGTCTCCCTTGGACTCGCTATTCCCGCAGAAGTCTCGCACCTTCCGTTCCAATCAACTATGTTTAAAAATTTAGATAGAACTCCTTTTGCCTACAGTCTTTTTTGTTTTAAAATAGAACGATTAAAACTTGAGGTGATGAGGATGCTTTCGAAACATAATTCTATTCAGCGAGATCAACTTGAAATGATTACTTTAGATCAACTGGTGCCGGCGAACCATTTGGTTCGTAAAATGGAGGCTTCCATTGACTTCACTTTCATTTACGACTTGGTGAAAGATATGTATTCAGAGGTAGGACGCCCAAGTATTGATCCAGTTATTTTAGTTAAACTGACATTCATTCAATATACCTTCGGTATTCGTTCCATGCGTAAAACGATTGAAGAAGCTGAAACAAATATGGCTTACCGTTGGTTCTTAGGCTATGGTTTCCATGATAAAGTACCTCATTTCTCAACGTTCGGGAAAAATTATGAGCGACGCTTTAAAGATACAGACCTGTTTGAACAGATTTTCTATCGCATCTTAATATCAGCTGCTGATAGAAAGTTAATAAGTGCTGAACACGTATTCGTCGATTCCACACATGTAAAAGCCAATGCGAATAAGCGCAAATTTGAAAAGAAAATCGTACGCAAAGAAACACGAGCATATCAAGGACGTCTTCAAGATGAAATAAATCAAGATCGTGAAAACCATGGAAAGAAACCTTTTCCACCAGATAATTTTGATAAGGAAGAAACCAGAGCAATTAAAGAAAGTACTACGGATCCTGAGAGTGGCTACTATGTGAAAGATGAACGAACAAAACAGTTTGCCTATTCATTCCACGCGGCCGCAGACCGCAACGGTTTTGTATTGGGAACGATTGTAACACCTGGTAATACACATGACAGTCATATTTTGGAGCCACTTGTTGAGCAAGTGATTGAGAAAGTTGGAAAACCAGAAGCAGTTGCCGCAGATGCAGCTTATAAAACACCAGCGATTACAAGCTACCTATTTAACAAAGAAATCACACCGGCTTTACCCTATACACGTCCTCGTACAAAAGAAGGATTCTTTCGCAAACATGACTATGTTTATGATGAACACTTTGATTGTTACCTTTGCCCTTCGGGCGAAACTTTAAAGTACTCAACAACAAATTAAGAGGGCTATCGCGAGTACAAATCGCCAAAACAAATTTGTGCAACATGCTCTTTTTTATCACGGTGTACAGAAAGCAAAGACCATCAAAAAGTAGTGACACGGCATATCTGGCAAGCATATGTGGAAGAAGCAGATCATCTGCGTCACCATCAAGATGTAAAACCTATATATGCGAAACGCAAAGAAACGATTGAGCGTGTATTCGCAGATGCAAAAGAAAAGCATGGTATGCGTTGGACTACTTTAAGGGGACTTAAAAAATTGTCGATGCAAGCGATGCTTACTTTCGCTGCCATTAATTTAAAGAAGATGGCCACGGGGACATGGCAGGGTCCTAAAATGGCTTAACATAGTGGCTCGAAGAGCCCAAATCTCTTAACCTTTGGTCAAAATTTAAAAGGGAATTTCAAAAGGGGTTCGGAATTTTTTAATTCCGAACCCCTTTTGTCTACAAACTGAGACATGCTGCAATGACAGCATGTCTTTTTGATTTAGATTCATACTTTAATGAGTGGGGAAGAAGACCAGCTGAACCAAAAATATCAATCCAAAAATATAAATGAGCGGATGTACCGATTTTCCTTTTCCACTGAATACCTTCATAAGGGGATATGTAATGAACCCGATTGCAATCCCTGTAGATATACTTGAAGTAAGCGGCATCGTTAAAATGATCGCAAATGCCGGAAATGCCTCATCGAAAATTTTCCAATTGACTTTAGCCAGCCCTTCCATCATGAAACATCCCACGATGATCAAAACGGGAGCTGTGATTGCTTGAACTGAAGAAATTGCCGATATCAATGGCGAAAAGAAAATCGATACAGCAAACAAGGTTGCCACGACAGTTGCGGTTAATCCCGTACGTCCGCCTGCGGCCACCCCCGTGCTCGATTCCACATAGGCAGTCGAAGGGCTTGTTCCAAACATCGAGCCGACTGTCGTCGCAATCGCATCACCTAAAAAGGCTTTCTTGGCACGAGGGATTTTCCCATCCTTCGTTAGTCCTGCCTGTTCCGTCACGCCAATCAAGGTTCCTGTCGTATCAAAGATCGTCACAAGTAAAAAGGCGAAAACAATTGAATATAAAGAATTCGTGAAGACACCGGCAATATCGATATCGAAAAATACCGGTGTTGGAGGTACAGATAAGACCCCATCGAAGTTGAGCAAACCGATAAAGTAGCCAATAATTGCCGTAATGATCATACCAATGAAAATTGCCCCTTTAATATTACGGGCCATAAAAATCAAGGTAATAAATAAACCTGCTAACGCTAAAACGGTTCCAGGCTGATGCAAATCGCCAAGTGTCACCATCGTTGATTCATTAGGCACTACGATTCCAGCATTTTTCAATCCGATAAACGCAATGAATAAACCAATTCCGGATGTGATGCCATATTTTAATGAGTTAGGAATCGCATCAATTATCATTTTACGCAAGCTTGTCACGCTAATTAATAGAAATAGTAAACCAGCAATGAAAACCGTACCGAATACGGTCTGGTATGAAAGGCCCTGTGCCCCCACCACGCTGGCAAAGTAAGCATTCAAACCCATCCCTGGTGCTATCGCAATCGGGTATTTTGCAACGAGCCCCATGATAAGGGTACCAATCACCGCTGATATGACCGTTGCCATGAAAACTTGTTCAAATGGAATTCCGATTGAAGACAATAAAGCCGGATTCACAATAAGGATATAAACCATAGTTAAAAATGTCGTAACACCCGCCATGACTTCTGTACGGACATCCGTCCCATTTTCTTTCAGGGAAAAAAACTTTTCCATAAACATATTTTAGACCTCCAGATCTAAAGGAAACACCGACAACCGTTTGCACGAAAAAACAAGGTGTCCTAATATTGTACTGCATCGTCGTTTTCCTGATCATTATTCATTGAAAGAAAGATAAAAAACGAATGAAAAACGCGACCTTTACTATAATATTCGTTTTTATTCCTAAATTCAACTAAAAATTCGACCCCATTCATATTTTCATCCTACCTGATAAGAATCACTTTTACTTTTTCCTAAAATCAATATTTATTTTCAGCTCAATAAAAAAACCACATGAATCACTGATTCATGTGGTTTTTCATTTGCTGAAGAATCTTCTTTTCCAGCCTAGACACCTGAACTTGGGAAATACCAAGCCTTGCCGCCACTTCCGATTGCGTCTGATCTTTATAATACCTCAGGAAAACAATCAGCCTTTCACGTTCATTCAATTCATGTATGGCTTCTTTCAAAGCGATTTGATCGAACCAGGATGTTTCATTATGGTCGGCAATCTGGTCAAGAAGAGTAATCGGATCTCCATCATTTTCGTAAACCGTTTCATGAATGGATGAAGGGCTCCTGCTAGCTTCTTGGGCCATAATGATTTCCTCTGGCGACAGCTCTAGATGTTCCGCCAATTCATTGACAGTCGGAACACGGCCATACGTCTTTGAAAGTTCCTCTTTGGCCCTGCGAATTTTATTCGCCATTTCCTTTAATGACCGGCTTACCTTAACCGTTCCGTCATCACGGATAAAACGTTGGATTTCACCAATGATCATAGGCACAGCATACGTTGAGAATTTCACTTCAAACGATAAGTCAAATTTATCCACGGACTTCAACAGACCAATACAGCCTATTTGATAAAGGTCATCCGGTTCGTAACCTCGATTGAGGAATCTTTGCACTACTGACCATACAAGCCTCAGATTGCTATTGACAATCAGATTCCTCGCATCTTGGTCACCGCTCTGGCTGCGTTGGATTAAATTCCGCAATTCCTCATCTTTTAAATGGGGCTGGCCTTTCTTGCTCTTCTCGTTTTTAACCTCCACATCCATATGCAAGTCTCCCTTAATTGCACAAAGCTCTGCTTGTAGTTAAGTGCTTTTTTAATCGAATGATCGTGCCTTCGCCCTTATGGGAAATTATATTGATTTCATCCATGAAGTTTTCCATGATGGTGAATCCCATACCGGAACGTTCAAGTTCGGGTTTTGTCGTAAATAACGGCTGTTTAGCCTCCTCGACGTCCTCAATGCCCAGTCCTTCATCCCGGATGGTCAATTCCACAGTATCGCCTTCGATGACCACTGAAATGTAGACCCAACCTTCCGGGTCACTCTCATACCCATGGATAATCGAATTCGTAACGGCTTCTGACACGACAGTCTTGATCTCTGTCAATTCATCCATCGTCGGGTCCAATTGGGCAATGAAAGCCGCAACAGTTACCCTGGCAAAAGATTCATTTTGGCTAAGTGCAGAAAATTTCGTTTCCATTTTATTTTTCATCTTAGGCAACCCCCAGTCTTTGCAAAGCGTTTTTTTCGGATAGTTCCATTTTAACAATTTTAAACAACCCTGACATCTCAAATAACCGCTTTACTGCTGGAGAAATTGCACAGACCACCATTTCACCTTGCTTTTTGTTTACCTGTTTATAGCGCCCTAAAATAACTCCGAGCCCTGAACTGTCCATAAAATCCAATTCTTCCATGTTAAGGATGATATGCTTGATATTATGCTTTTGAATGGCTGCCTCTGCCTGGTTTTTCAATTTTTCTGCTGTATGATGATCTAAATCACCTTTGAGGCGAATGCACAATACGCGATTTTTCGCCTCCATATTAACTGTAAGACTCATTATATACAGCCTCCTTCACTGTCTTATAAAGAGTCAAATTCTCTTTTTCACCTGCCGATTCCTCCTTACTAGCAAAACTAGTGGAGTTTCGCCTAAATTAGTACGATTAACAGGCAATGCGACAATTTATTCTATTTCGCTTGGGTAAACATGCCGAAAGCCCGTTTATACAATTGCCACCAGCTGGCATTTTCAACAGTTTCCTTCGCAACAATCGGAGATTCGACATACACCTTACCGTTTTTCTTCAATTCAAGCGTACCAATTTCATCACCTTTTTTAATCGGGGCATCCAAATCTTTATCAAGCGTGATTTTTTTTGTAAAGTCCTTTGCCGTTCCGTTTTTGGCTGTCAAAACTGAAATAGGTTCACTTGTGACTCCCACCACGGATTTCTTGTTTCCTTTACTTACCTTGGCTTCACCTAACACCTCGCCGCGCTTATAAATCGGGTATGTGATGTATTGTGAAAATGCATAATCCAGCATCTTGGTAACCTGAGCGTTTCGTTCCTTTGGAGAAACGGCTCCGAAAACGACGGCAATGACACGCATATTCCCTTTTTTGGCAGTCGCTGTCAAACAATACTTCGCTTCATTTGTGAATCCTGTCTTCAGTCCATCGACCCCAGGGTAGAATTTCACTAATCTGTTCGTGTTGACCAGCCAGAATTTCTTTTCGGTATTTTCACGGAGATAATCTTCATATGTACCCGTGAACCTCGTAATCGTATCGTATTTCAATAATTCCTTCGCCATGATCGACATATCATGTGCCGAACTGTAATGATCTTTAACAGGAAGGCCTGTTGCGTTTTGGAACTTTGTATTTTTCAACCCGAGGTCTTTCGCCTTTTTGTTCATTTTCCTAACAAACTCTTCTTCCGAACCTTCTAGACGTTCAGCCATCGCCACCGATGCATCATTCGCCGAACCAATCGAGATGCCCTTGAGCATTTGTTCTGTGGTCATTTCTTCACCTGGCTCAAGAAAGATCTGGGAACCGCCCATCGAAGCTGCATACTCACTAGTCCTGATTTTCTCCTTCATGCTAAGTTCGCCTTTATCAATTGCTTCCATGATCAGCAGCATCGTCATGATTTTCGTCATGCTTGCCGGTGAAAGACGAACGTCTGCATTTTTATCATAGAGAACAGTACCTGTATCCCGTTCAATCAAAATAGCTGATTTAGCATTTGCCGCCAATTCGACTCCTTTTTCTTCAGCTGCTTTTGTATGCGGGATGCTAAAACCCATTGCTACCAAAACGGTTAAAAATAGAGAAAGAATCCGCTTCATCTCCATACCCTCCAATCTGTATAGATTTTATTTTTTCCATTAAACCCATTTTTATACAAATAAAGATGAATTTTGAACATATACTGGATATAGGGTAACAAAGTGAACCAAATTAAAAGAGGATGCGCATGGGCATCCTCTTTTAAAATTCAATGGGATAAACGTAAAAAAGGCCGCTCAAAAGCGCGGCCTTTTTTGGAAAATGTTTATTCCATGATTTCTTTATAGATCAATGTAGGTTTTTCTATTTTCTCTTTTGAAATCGCAATGCTATCATACAATTTTTCTTTTACCTTTGAAACATCTTCAAAATTACTGTAAATCGTCACAAGGGATTCACCTTTTGCCACGGTTTCCCCGATTTTTTTACGAAGTACCAGTCCGACTGCCAAATCAATCTCTGATTCTTTTGTCGCCCGCCCGGCACCTAACAGCATGGCTGCCGTTCCTACTTCATCAGCAATGATTTCCGATACATATCCATCCTCTTTCGCTTCCAGCTCGAAAGTATGAGCAGCCTGCGGTAGCTTTTCCGGCTGATCTACAACCGAACCATCGCCTCCCTGCGCTTCTAGGAAAACCTTGAATGAGTTAAGTGCAGAACCATCCTTAATCGCATTTTCCAGCAAGGTTCTTGCTTCTTCCAGCGAGCTTGCCTTTTTGGCAAGGTATACCATATGGCTTCCTAGTGTTAAAGAAAGTTCCGTTAAATCTTCCGGTCCCTCTCCTTTAAGCGTATCGATGGCTTCCTTCACTTCTAAAGCATTTCCGATTGCGTAACCCAACGGTTGGCTCATATCGGAAATGACAGCCATCGTGTTTCGCCCCACATTGTTTCCAATGCTAACCATTGCATGCGCCAACTCTTCGGAATCTTCGAGAGTTTTCATGAAAGCGCCCGCTCCCGTTTTAACATCAAGTACGATTGCATCAGCACCAGCGGCGATTTTCTTACTCATGATCGAGCCAGCAATCAAACCGATACTGTTAACGGTAGCCGTAACATCGCGCAATGCATATAACTTTTTGTCGGCTGGTGTCAGGTTACCACTTTGACCAATTACAGCTATCTTATTTTTATTAACAAGTCGAATGAACTCGTCATTTTCTATTTCGACATGAAATCCTTTTACAGACTCCAACTTATCGATCGTTCCGCCTGTATGGCCAAGCCCGCGTCCTGACATCTTTGCCACTGGAACACCTACAGCAGCAACCAATGGTCCAAGCACTAGAGTCGTGGTATCGCCAACACCGCCTGTTGAATGTTTATCGACCTTAATTCCTTCAATCATCGATAAATCAATTTGATCTCCTGATTCGACCATTGCCATGGTTAGATCAGCACGTTCCTGCTCATTCATGCCTTTGAAATAAACAGCCATTGACCAAGCGCTCATTTGGTAATCCGGAATCGATCCATCGGTAAACCCTTTGATGATGAACTGTATTTCTTCTGTAGTAAGAGACTTTCCATCACGCTTTTTCTCGATTAAATCTACCATTCTCATATTAGAATCCCCACTTTTTCAAAGACACCGCTTCTCTTTAGGTGTACTTGTATTTTTTTGGTTCGTTTTATATGTCTTTAACGATATGCTTAACAAATTCAAGAAAACTGCTTTTCACTTTTTCAGTCGTTTCAATTACCTCTTCATGCGACAAAGGCTGATCCAGAATGCCTGCGGCCATATTGGTAAGGCATGAAATTCCGAGCACCTTCATACCGCTATGCCTAGCTACGATAACTTCCGGAACTGTCGACATACCAACTGCATCCCCCCCAAGGATCCTTGCCATTTTCACTTCTGCAGGTGTCTCATAGGTTGGTCCTGTATTTCCGATATAGACACCTTCTTTAATATCCAATCCTAGTGAAGCTGCTATTTTTTTTGCTTGCGTCCGAAGGTCTTTATTATAAGCCTCCGACATATCAGGGAATCTAGGGCCGAAACGCTCTTCATTAGGACCAATCAATGGGTTTGCCCCCATTAAATTAATATGATCCGTAATGAGCATCAAGTCACCTGGTTCATAGCTTTCATTAACGCTTCCGGCAGCATTCGTTACGATTAACTGCTCAACACCCAGAAGTTTCATTACACGTACAGGAAAAGTGACCTTCTCCATGGAGTAGCCCTCATAAAAGTGGAAACGTCCTTGCATGGCTACAACTTTTTTGCCACTTAAATGTCCAATGACAAGCTGTCCAGCGTGTCCTTCAACAGTCGATACCGGGAATTCCGGGATTTCGTGGTATGGAATCGTTATGGGATTTTCAATTTCATCCGCCAATACTCCAAGTCCGGAACCAAGAATCAGTCCTATCTCCGGAGAGCCTTCAATTTTACTTTTTATAAATGACGCAGCAGTCTCTATTTTATTAAACATCTATTTAATCTCCCCTAAATTTAGATCGCCCAATATATTTTTTCCGAAGGCAGGCATTTTCACATCAAAATTAGCAGCGACCGTCGCCCCAATATCAGCAAATGTATCTCTTATCGGGAGTTCGGCACCTTCTGTAAATCGTTTGGAATAGACTAATAATGGTACATATTCACGTGTGTGATCGGTTCCTTCATGGACCGGATCATTCCCGTGATCGGCAGTGATGATCAATAAATCATCCTCTTTCAGTTTATCAAGGACTTCCGGCATCCGGGCATCGAATTCTTCCAATGCCTTTCCGTATCCCTCTGGATCGCGGCGGTGACCGTATAAAGCATCGAAATCGACTAGATTAAGGAAACTTAACCCTTTGAAATCCTGTTCTACCGTTTGGATTAATTTATCCATTCCATCCATATTGGATACGGTCCTTAATGATTCAGTGACGCCTTCCCCATCAAAGATATCCGAGATCTTCCCGATTGCGAGAACATCATATCCAGAATCTTTCAATTCATCCATCACTGTCCGGTTAAAAGGCTTCAATGCATAATCATGACGGTTAGGCGTTCTTTTGAAGTTACCTGGTTCACCTGTGAAAGGTCTGGCAATCACGCGTCCAACCTTGAACTCATCAGCCATTGTCACTTCACGGGCAATCTCACAAATCTTGTATAATTCTTCTATCGGGACAATATCTTCATGTGCAGCAATCTGTAATACGGAATCAGCTGATGTATATACGATCAGCGCACCCGTTTTCATATGTTCCTCGCCAAGCCTTTCAATGATTTCCGTGCCGCTTGCAGGGACGTTCCCAATAATTCCCCGACCCATCTTCGCCTCGAGTTCATTGACTAATAATTCCGGGAAACCATCTGGAAATACACGGAATGGAGTCGATATATTCAATCCCATGATTTCCCAATGTCCAGTCATCGTATCTTTTCCTGTAGAGGCTTCCTTCATTTTCGTATAGTATGCGAGAGGTTTCTGAGCTTTATCAATCCCCTTGATTTCACGGATATTGCCTAAACCCAATTTTGCGAGAGTCGGCATGTTCAATCCATTCATTTTTTCTGCGATATGGCCGAGTGTATCCGCCCCTTTATCGCCGAATAAATCTGCATCAGGTGCTTCGCCAATCCCAACTGAATCCATAACTATTACAAATATTCGTTTAAATGCTGAATTCCCTTTCATGAGTCATTCCTCCTAAAATAGTAAATCACTTTTTATACTCCCTATAATACCCTTATTCTGCTCAGTTACTCTTCATTTAAATGAAATCGCGAGAACGTCAGAAGTCTGACCTCTCTACATTGTAAACGATTACCATGATGGAGACAAATAATATATTTCGGAATGAAACAAAGTGCCATAAGATGTGCGTTAGAATCATCAGCACCCCTTATAGCAGTCAAGTCCACAAAGAAAAAAGGCTGCTCCTTCAACTGCCTCGCAGTTAAATTCACAACCTTTCTATCATTCTACTATTCTTTTAAGCTCGCGGATGGAATTTTGAATATACGTCCTTGATCCGCACGTTCGTAATATGTGTATAAATTTGAGTTGTCGAAATATCCGCATGACCAAGCATTTCTTGGACGGCACGTAAATCAGCCCCATTCATCAATAGATGTGTCGCGAAAGAATGTCTTAGTGTATGCGGTGTAATTTCTTTTTCAATTTGTGCCGATTTTACAAGTTTTTTTAGAATCTTCCAAAATCCCTGCCTTGTCAGCCTGTTTCCATGATGATTTAAAAAAAGTGAATCCGTCCTGTGCTTGGGGCTGGCCATTTTCCCCCGGGAACTTTCCATATAATGTTCAATCGCACCCAATGCAGTTTGTCCAATCGGAATGATCCTTTCTTTATTTCCTTTCCCTACACAACGGACAAAACCCATCGATGCATGGACATCACTCACATCCATGGATATCAACTCACTGACACGCATACCCGTCGCATACATCAGTTCTAGCATCGCCTTATCGCGTAAACCGAATTCATCCATTTTCTTCGGGGCTTCCAATAGTGCTTCAACCTCTTCCATGCTTAATACCTTTGGAAGGCTTCGTTCCGGTTTTGGCGTTTCTATATGTATGGACGGATCCTGATCGGTTACTTTTTCCCTTAGAAGAAATTGATGAAAAGACCGAATGGAGGCTATATGACGCGCCACCGTCTTCGATGATTTCCCTTGATCCTTCAAATGCACGAGAAAATGCAGGATGTTCACCCGCCGTGAATCATTCCAATCTTCAATGGTTTCAACATCTTTCATATAGCTCCAATACGATCTTAAGTCACGCTCATACGAGACGAGCGTATTCTTGGCAAGTCCTTTTTCAATGGTTAAAAAATGAATGAAATCCCTAATTTGATTCTCCATATTCATTACTCCCCGTTTAAATAAAACAACATTAAGCGTTCAAGCCATGCATCATCACCCGTATCAACAGCCTTCGATACTTTTACAGCCATGCCTTTCGGTTCATCATAACGATGATAACTTTGATATTCCTGATTTAACCATACCATTCCTATATAAAAAAGAACAGTGAAGCTAACAAAGAGAACCATCACTTTAGCCGTGTGCAAAACAAGCGATAATGATGTTTTCATCAACTTTCCCCTCCCATTAGATCCTTTGTATCAATCTATGCCCAACAGGACAAGTTTTATACGTGTTTCGGAAAGGAGAAAACAAAAACAGCTTTTACTTGAGAAAATAGGTTTTTAAAATGCAGAAAACCTTCTCCATTAAATGGAAAAGGTCCGACTTCATTCACCTTAATTTTCTTCTTTGTCATGACATCGATGACAAATGCCATGAAAGGTTAATCTATGGTCTTTTATCTTGAAGTTCCAGTCGCGTTCCACAATGTCTTCTACGTCTTCAAGTAGGTCTTCCTGGATCTCATCTACCGCACCACATTCCACACAAACAAGATGATGATGGAAATGCGCAGCTCCTTCTTGTCTTAAATCATAACGGGAAACCCCGTCTCCAAAGTTAATTTTATCTACTATCTTCAATTCAGTCAGCAACTCTAGCGTACGGTAAACTGTTGCCAATCCAATTTCCGGCGACTTTTCTTTGACAAGGAGGTAAACGTCTTCTGCGCTTAAATGATCCTCTTCATGCTCAAGTAAAACGCGGACGGTCGCTTCTCGCTGAGGCGTTAATTTGTAGCTGGACGAGTGTAACTGCTTTTTTATCCTATCAATTCTGTTTTCTATTTCCATACCTAATATTCCCTCCCGCGCCGCTATCCTATCCATTATATCAAAAGAGGGAAAACTGTCAAAATAGATTTCTTATTAATGATAAAAAAATTTGCGGGAGCGGTAAATTTCCATCAATGACCCAATAAACTTACGACATTTTTCATTAAAGAAGGGGATAGGTACGCTTCAAATGCAGCAGCAGTAATCAAAAATAACCCCGACAAAACCAATGAGAAAATATACCGTGAAATTATCGGCTTCAGCGGTTCACGAACCTGCTTAAGGAAAATCCGGCTGATCATTTTCATGGATAGTGAGACGGCAAGGACGGTTATCACGATGAATATCGGGACGATGAATATATTTTGGGGCAGAATGGCGACAAACGATAATAAGAACCCGCTCCATCCCATTTGATTGACTAAAAAGCCGACTGTGAACCCAACAACCATCCCTTTTATAAATAACAAAACCAGGATGACAGGCAAACCGATGACCGATATTCCGAGAATCCAGATGACCCCGATATATTTTATATTATGCATAATACTTTGGCTGAACATATCATGCGAAGATGCAAATTCACCTTTGGATACTTGTCCGAAAAATTGCGATAAATAATAGAACAAGTCTTCCTTTTGGGTAAAGCTCAAACTATTCACCAATATTGCCCCAAAAATGACACCCATCAAAAAAAGCACAGTGATAAAGACATATAATGAGGAATGTTCGTTAATGTGTTTCATTACGGCATTTTGTACGACAGATTTTTTTTTCATCTTTCATCCTCCCAACTCCGCTTACTAGAATCTATGTTTTCACTCTCTCATTTATGCTAAGAAAACTTTCTCCAACAGCCGAACATCTTGAACCTGTTTTATGTTATAATTTTCCACATATATATATATATGGAGGCAGGATATGAAAGCTATATTAATGGACTTTCCCGAAAAAATTGAAACCCCGCGATTATATCTAAGACCTTGTCAGCCTGGTGATGGCCTGGACCTTTACGAAGCCATTGTCCATTCTAAACCTGAATTGAAACAGTGGCTGCCGTTTGCCCATCAAGATGTTTCTTTGGACACTTCTGAACAGAACGTCCTTAAGTCTTTTGCGGACTTTATTTTAAAAGAGGATATCAGACTCCATATTTATAGGAAAGAAGACGATCAATTCATCGGCTCCACTGGTTTGCACCGAATTAACTGGGATATCCCTAGATTCGAAATTGGCTATTGGATTGATACGAGATACAGTAAACTAGGCTACATAACGGAGGCAGTGGAAAAGTTAACTAAATTCGCCTTTTACCATTATGGCGCAAAACGAGTCGAAATCCGCTGTGACCCTAATAATATTGCCAGCAAACGGATTCCTGAGAAGCTAGGGTATACCCTTGAAGGAATTTTGCGTAATGACTGCCTTAGTGCAGACGGCAAGGAAGTGCGGGACACCTCCATTTATGCAAAAACAACAAACTAAAAAAGTCCTGACAGATCTCATCTGTCAGGACTTTTTTTCAGGTTAATTCCTTTTTGACCTTTCCGTACTTTCCTCCGCCCCCCACTTCAAAAGAAAGCGTCCCTTTTCTGGCAGAATCAATGTAGCCCGCCAATTTTTCAGGAACGATTTCCATAAGCTGTTCAAGCGTAACTTCATGAAGGATATTCATCTCTGTTCCAAATGCCACCAGCAGTTTTTCCATGGATTTAGGTCCGAGTCCTGGGATGAAATCGAGTGGTACTTGATGGATATATCGCGGCCTTTCCCTACCGTTTCTTCCGTCCATCTCGGAATTGGAGAGTTCTTCGATCCTGGACGATACCCCTTTAATAATGGATTTATTACCACACTTGGGACATTGTTCACTATCCCTCAATACCTGGTGTAAACACCCTGAACATACAGTTTGATGATACTTTCCCAATAAGGGGTTCAATCCATAATTAACGGTCACCTTACGATTCCCTTTTTCTTTAAGGGCTTTTGCCAGCTCATTGAAACTTGGTTCTTCAAGCAGGACTTTTTGATATTCACGAGCGATTTTCCCAAGCGAATGCGCATCTGAATTTGTTACGAATACATAGGAGTCCAACTCCTCGATATCCTTGACCATTTCTGTATCTGAACTTAAACCAAGTTCGATGGCATCAATTAGCTTCGGATCGAATACTTCTGTCAGACTGGATCGCACCCCTTTTCCATATAAGCTTTTAAAAGGGGTAAAAACATGTGCCGGGATAAACAGGCCGCCCAGTGACTTCACGATCTTTTGCAGCGTTCGTCCATCACAATAAATCCTTTGGGAGCTCAAGGTGATATTTTTAACATGTCCGCTCATCCACGAGGAGAATTCCTTCATCGCTTTTAAAGTGGGAAAATAGGCGAGGACATGGATCGGTCCATTACAATTCTGATCATAAATTTCAATCTCCGAGCCTGGAATGATGGTTGTATTCTTGTATTGAAGTCCGCCTTCAATCTTTTCCGTGATTTCACCATCCAGAATCCCCGCTTCGATCTCTTCGATAATTTCAGGTGAATGGCAATCGATTATACCGATTAGATCAAGGCCCTTCCTTTCACTTGCCACTTGCAGCACATTGCTGAACGTTAACGTTTTAGCACCTGTTATTTTCACGGCCCTTCCGCTTCTCGTTCTGCCTATATGGATATGCAGGTCGGCGTAAAACTCTTTCATTTATGATGTCATCGCCTTTTTCAATTGCAGATACTGAACTGCATATGCCGTTTTGGCATCCTGGATCTTTCCTTCATCCATGTACGTTTGAGCTTCCTCCAACGTGAGTTCAAGCATCTCTACAAATTCATCTTCATCCAGTGGGGCCGCATTTTCTTTCTTTTTCAAATTGTGGGCCACATACAGGTGGACCAATTCATCGGCGAAACCTGGGGATGTATAGAAGGATATGATGTGCTCCATTTTTTCACATTCATAACCTGTCTCCTCTTCCAGCTCCCGTTCAGCCGACAGAACCGGTTCTTCGCCTTTTTCCAGCTTTCCTGCAGGAATTTCCACTAAGCTTCTCTCCAGCGCTTTACGGTACTGTTCAACCATGATGATTTTATTTTCTGCCGTGAGAGCTATGATGGCAACCGCTCCCGGATGTTTGATTATTTCACGTTTACCCGTTTTCCCATCAGGAAGCTCTACATCATCCACTTGCAGGCTGATTACCTTTCCTGTGAAGATTTTTTCCGAAGACAGCGTTTTTTCTTCAAATTTTTTCATCCTGACCACTCCTCTGTTCTAATTGCAGCATGATTCCTCATACATTTTACCATAATAAAGATGGAGGGCGATTTAATGAAAGTTTACGTATTGGAAAAAAGCGTTACTTTATCCGGAAAGAGTTGGGAAATCCTTCAAAAACTAAAACAATTACAAAATCAATATGTCTATATCAATGATTGGATTGCCGACATACACGATCAGGTGCCGCCCACTCCTTTAAAACGAATCAAGTGAATTCTTTGAGTGAAATGGGTTTCTCCTTTACAATGAACGTAAAGGGAGTGGATAACATGAAAAAACGCAGACTAGGAAATTCTGACTTGCTAGTTTCTGAAATCGGGCTCGGATGCATGTCATTGGGGACTGTTGAAAATCAGGCATCCGAAATCATACAGGCCGCTTTAGATGAAGGAATCAATTATTTTGATACTGCTGACTTATATGATTTCGGTATGAATGAAGAAATCGTCGGAAAGAATTTAAAATCGGTTCGCGATAAGGTATACATAGCCACCAAGGTCGGAAACCGCTGGAATGAAAATAAAGATGCCTGGAGCTGGGATCCGTCTGGCGCTTATATTAAAACGGCAGTAAAAGATAGTTTAAAGCGATTGGGAACTGATTATATTGATCTTTATCAGTTACATGGCGGCACGATTTCAGACAATATCGGAGAAACGGTAGAAGCATTTGAAGATTTGAAAAAAGAAGGCTATATCCGGTATTATGGAATTTCCTCGATTCGTCCGAATGTAATCAAGGAATTCACTGAAAAGTCTGAGCTTGATTCCGTGATGATGCAGTTTAATCTACTCGACCGCCGCCCAGAAGAGTGGATGTCCCTTTTGGCCAACAAACAGATCAGCATGATCGCCCGTGGCCCCCTTGCCAAAGGGCTGCTCAGTGAAAAAATGCTTGAAAAGGCAAATGAGGATGGATACCTTGACTATAGCTATCACGAACTTAAAGATTTGCTTCCGCAAATAAAGGACAAACTTTCTGATAGGAAGTTGAATGAAACGGCACTTCAATATGTATTGTCCCATCCAAGCGTCGCTACCGTTGTACCAGGAGCAAGCTCAGTACAGCAGCTCCGTGAGAACTGCCAGGCCGCTAACAGTCCTTCACTGTCCAAAACCGAGTTGGATATCCTGAAGCAGTTGACCAAAGTGAACAAATATGAAAGTCACCGGGATTAAAAAGAATAGAACTGAACTAAATTTTCCAAAGGAAAAAGGCTGACTATCTCCGTTTAACCAACGTGATAGTCAGCCTTTTTCCATTCCATCGTTTTTTTTGCCCTACTGCTTCTGTACCTCTTTCAAGTTTCCCATCATTCTAATCCCTTTCCAAACCAATTTTGATCGATAACTTCATACAAATGGTTTTTCAACTTTTTTCATTGGACATCCTAAATTTAATATTGTACAATTCAATTGTGAACAATTAAAAATAAGGGAGAAAAAATGATGACAAAAACATTATTTACAACATCTGTAACAGTTGATGGCGGAAGAGAAGGAACGGCAATTTCTGCTGACGGCAACTTCACGGTTGATATTGCGATGCCTGGAACACCAAGGGCTAAACAGATGCCTGAAGCATCTAATCCGGAACAGCTTTTTGCAGCTGGGTATGCTGCATGTTTTGATAGTGCTTTGCAATCAGTTGGTAAAATTGAACGCGTTTCTTTCGATTCCAAAGTCACCGCAAGCGTCAGCCTATTGATGGGTGAGATGCATCAGTACAGCTTGGCTGTAACTTTGGCTGTGAAGGGATCCGGGGTCGACAAGGAGACTTTCGAAACCCTTGTTCATAAAGCACATCAAATGTGTCCTTATTCAAAAGCAATCAACGGCAATGTGGACGTCGCCTTTGAAATAGATGTAGATTAACGGCCTTCTTCTTGAATTCCAACAAAAAGACGCTTGGGGTTACCAAGCGTCTCAGACTGCAGACAAACTCGAAGAAAACCGAGTTTGTCTGCAGTTTTTTATTTAAAAAAGTTTCAGCTAGTTTTCAGAAATCCGCTCCCTTTCCGCCGACTGGCTGCCAAGCCGCATCAAAGCAAGTGTCTGTGGGGTCTCGGTTAGCCAGTTATGCAGGAGTGTCGCAAATTTCTTCAATCCAGTGAGGTTTCATCCCATATAGAAACGTGAAAATTCATGAAAGATAACCAAGTCTTCTTTTAGAATCATGGTTTGGGATTAGACCATTCCGAATCTCCTTTTTTCAACAAACTAAGATCCATGGGGTTACCAAGCGTCTCTTTGCTAAAATTTCTGTAAGGTTTTCAATAGTTGGAGCAGCGAAGCTTTTAAATCCTCAACCACCTTCTTATCATCACCCGACATAGCTGAAATGCGATCGGGAATGAAACAGGCCTCTTCCTGTAACCCAAGTCCCTTTTCCGTCAACTTAATCATGACAGACCGTTCATCTTCAGTCGAACGTTCACGGACAATCAAGCCATTCTGCTCCATTCGTTTCAACATGGGGGTAAGCGTTCCTGAGTCGAGGGCAAGGAGCTCCCCTAGTTTTTTTACTGTAAGTGTATCCTGTTCCCATAATAGAAGAAGAACCAGATATTGAGGATATGTCACTTCGAGTTTATCAAGCAGCGGTTTATATTTCTTCGTCATTTCCCTTGAACTTGCATAAAGCAGGAAACATAATTGGTCTTCCAGTACTTTTTCTATTTTACTTTGCATCATATCACCAGCTAATAGTAGTCCATCCGATATGAAAGCATATCGAACTTATCTTTAATATAATCGTTATACTTTATAAAATAAAGGAATATCAGCAAGGAATGGTCTTCCTGAACAGAAAAAGGGAGCCAGCCCTCTAAAACTTAAACTGCTCCCTGTTCTTCATTTATAGTTCTTCCAGTTCAGATTGCTTTCACCCAATAGTTCTTCGAATGATTTATTCTTCTCCCGCCGCTTTCTTTCTTCGCGTTTTTTTTCTTCTTCCGCTGCCCTTTTCTCTTGTTCAGCCTCATTAAGTTCTTTTTGCTTTTGACGAAGCTGGGACATGATATCTTGATTGATCATATCACCAAGTTTCAATGAAGATGAATCTTTATCTTGGTTTTTGCTTTGGTTTTGATTTCGCGGCTGTTTCTTTTTCATCCTTAAAACCTCCTGGCCATTTATGAAGTTATTATATCACGACTGCCGTTTTCCTCGTCATGGTTTTCAAACAGTGTTTTCCCATTTTCCTCATGGTAAAATAAAGGAAATCAACCGAGGAGGATCTCTCATGAAGAAATGGTGGCTTACACTGGCCGGAATCCTAACGTATATCATCGGCGTCGGCATTTATTTTTCCAATCGGATCATGTATATGAAAAAGAAGGAAGATGATTTTATCCAGAATCGTGAAATCATGGCTAAACGCCTGATCAGGGAGGATTTTGATAATCTTCCTAAAACGGAAATTTGGGTATCGTCACCATCCGGATATTCCTTGAAATGCTTGTTTATCGAGCCGCACGACACCAATAAGTGGGTGGTCATTTCTCATGGTGTGACGGAGAACAAAGTCAATTCGATTAAGTACATGAATATTTTTCTTAAGCGGGGCTTCAATGCCATCATTTATGACCATCGCCGGCATGGGGATTCCGGGGGCAAGACGAGCAGTTACGGACATTATGAAAAATTCGACCTGAAGGCTGTAATCGATGAATTGAAAAGACGTAAAGGTCCCGATCTTCATATTGGCATCCATGGAGAATCCATGGGGGCCGTAACCCTGCTTTTATATGCCGGAATGCTTGAAGATGGTGCGGATTTTTACATTGCCGACTGTCCATTTTCAAATTTCGAGGATCAGATCAAACACCAGCTCAAGCATGAAGTCCCATTTCCTTCTTGGACCGTGTTTCCGCTTGGGCGTACGTTCATCAAACTCCGTGACGGATATTGGACCAATGAAGTGTCCCCAATCGATTATATGAAAAATATCCGAAACCCCGTGCTCTTCATCCATAGTGAAAATGACAGTTTCATCCCCGCTTCCATGACAGCGGAATTATATGCAGCAAAAGAGGGCCCAAAGCAGCTTTACATCGCTAAAAAAGGGGCCCACGCTCAATCTTATAATGAAAATCCAAAAGAATATGAAGATCAAATCGATCAGTTTCTAAAACTTGTCTGAGAAGAAAAGAGAGGGTATCCAAGATCCCCTCTTTGCTTTTAGTCAGATTTTATTAAAAAAGCTCATCCTCGGATTTAAGATTTGATTCGGACTTTTCAATTGAAAGCTGTTCGCTTCCGGAACAAAGTCTATTTTCATGACTTCATCAAGAAAAATCATTTTTGATTTCTCCACATATAGAGGAATCCCGTTTGTTTCCACTTTTTCGGTACCTTCTTCAGGTTCGTTGACCCACCATAGCGCGGTCACACCACTTACCACGCAGCCACAGCCATCAGTATCATATTTCAACTGTAAATACCCTTCTTGTCCCTGTATCTTACCCGCTATTTTCTCAGCCGCTGTTTCCGTCCATTCAATATACATGATTACATCCTCCCGGTGTCTTTGCATTCCCCCATTATAAACGATAAAAACGCTTCTGTTAAAGAAACTGCCTGCTTCCTTTTGCAAGATCAGCCCACACGATAATCACTTTTTTCATTGACGTGCTAGCAGATGCCGATTCTCTTACGCCCCGTGATTCCTTTCATCACGATGCCGTTTTTAAAATGAAAGGCTGTACCTTGGGAACAGCCCTTCCGCCCATCATTCCATTATCCTTACATCTGCTATATCGGAAAGCCTGATATAGTGAGCCTGCTGAAACCGATCAACGATATGAAGCTTTTGGGTGAGCTCATTATAATAATGGATCCTGCCGATTAACAGCTGATACCGGTTTCCTTCATAATGAGCAATCGTGACATCCTTTCTTTCCTCCATCGCTTCCCCCATTACCGCATTCATTTCTTCCAGTTGCTGCTCATCCAAGATGCGCTTCGTTTCATAGCCATCCTCCCCCACCCAATCCCGAAGCATCTTCACATGCTCCGGCAACATCATCGATGTCCATTTGATACGGCCGCGATCACGAATCATTCTTTTCCCTCCCTTCAAAGTCAGCCTTACGCCTTATGCCCACCAAGCAGCTTGCTTCGGTAAACGGCTGTACCTGCTTCTGTATACGAAACTGCACGCAATAACGATTTGGCTCCATATTTGTGGCGGATTCGATCAACCGTGTAACTCAATTCCCGCTTCTTCCAGCGCGAAGCATCGAATAAAGTCAGCTGCATTTCGTTATCATCCACAATATTCGAGAGTCTGACCTCTATGCTCCGAACCGTTTTTTGCTTATAGTTCCCATGAAAAAGCTCCAGGCAAACTTTATATAACTCCATCGTAATGTTGGTCGGTTCGCTAATCGAACGCGAACGATGGAAACCTCCGCCAAACTCATCCTTGCTGTAACCAATGCTTAGGCTCACCGTCCTCCCTGCCTTGCGATGGGTGCGTGCCCTTCTTCCAACTTCTTCGCAAATTTCCAGCATGACCTGCTTTACCTCATGCTCCTCCTTATAATCCCGCAGCAGGATTTGACTTTTGCCGAAGCTCACCTGCCCTTCGATGATCGCTGCCCCCATATCGGATAAATCTATTCCCCACGCATGGTGGTAAAGCTGATTGCCCATGATCCCAAACTTCGCTTCAAGTAATTCAAGATCATAATTGGCAAGCTGCCCAACCGTAAATATTCCCATTCCATGAAGGGTTTTTTCCACACGCCTGCCAATCCCCCACATTTCATGAAGCGGGGAAATCGGCCAAAGTTTGCTTGGCACATCCTCATACTTCCATTCTGCAATCCCTTTATGTTTGGCCTCCAAATCAAGGCAAAGTTTTGCCATAAGCATGTTCGGTCCAATTCCAATGGCACAGGGGAGCTGTAATTCCCGTTCGATTTCATCCTTTATCTTTTCAGCTATCATCCGGGCATCTCCCCATAAAGAAGCGGCACCATCGACTTTCACAAAACTTTCGTCCACACTATATACGTGAATCGCTTCTTTGGGGACATAACGGTTGAACAAGCGGGTGATTTCCGTCGAAACCCTTAAATAGGTCGCCATTTTAGGTTCAACGACGACAACCCTCGGATCATTCGGGATCTCAAACATCCGCGAACCTGTCTTGATGCCAAATTCCTTCTTCATTTTTGGAGAAGCCGCGAGCACAATGCTCCCTGTCCTCTTCAAATCACCAACCACCGCCAGATAACAATCAAGCGGGTCCAGACCAAGCATGACCGCTGAACAGCTTGCATAAAAACTTTTCATATCGATACACATAATTGATTGTTTCGGCATCGTCCCATAATCCATCATTTCTTCACCCTAACAAGAATATACGTTCGCTTTTATTATATTCATAACTTTAACCGAATATACGTTCTTATTCAATGGAAGTTTTCATACAAATTTCTACTTTTTATTGTAATTTCCTTGAAAAATATAAAGGATACTAAAAATGGATTAAATACCATATTTAAACTACTTATCCAAATAGTTTTTTTAAAAAGAATCAATTGGTAGCTTGAATAATTTTTAATGGATCAATATACTCAGTTTTTTAAAATTCCCCACCCCTTTTCAACAGTCTTTCGTCTATTTAATTTTAGTCTTATTACTCATTTTTTGTAATGAAACTGTAACCGAAATTATGTCTAATTGTCATAATGGTATTGTAGGATAATATTGTTAAGAATAATAGAGAGATAGATAGAGAGGAAATGAAAATTATGAAGAAATGGATCGCTTCAGCTGCTGTTGCATCTGCCATGATGCTAACCCCACTGCAAGCCTTTGCCAATATTGGAGACCAAACCCTCAGACCCGGAATGACACATAGTGATGTCAAACAACTACAACAACTTTTAAAAACCAAAGGTTATTTCACATATTCAGGTTCACTGACTACATATTATGGTACCTATTCTGTATCCGCAGTAAAAAAATTCCAAAAAGCCAAAGGGTTAACTGTCGACGGTATTGCCGGCCGAGGCACATTTAATGCGCTTGGTGTTTATAATGTCAATAATACAAGCTTGATCAGCTATGCAAAAACCTTAATAGGCAAACCCTACAAATGGGGCGGTACAACACCAACTGGATTCGACTGCTCAGGCTTCGTCTATTACGTATTCCAGAAATCACAAGGAATTACCTTACCGCGTACAACATCCTTACTCTATTCCAATACGGGTTTAAGAGTATCTTCACCATCTAAAGGTGATCTTGTATTCTTTGATACTTCTTCCGGAAGAACAGGAGTATCCCATGTTGGGATCTATATCGGAAATGGTCAATTCATTAGTGCTACGTCTTCTAAAGGAATAACCATCACGGATATGGATAATCCTTATTGGAAACCAAAATATTTAGGTGCGAAAACTTTATAAAATCCAGGACATGAGCTCATCCTTGTGAGCGAAATCCCATTAAAAAAACCGGACAGAATTCAAAGTGATTCAGTCCGGTTTTTTTATTTTATATATAATATTTCATCCGTCAAATCCTCGACTGTAACCATGAATGAAGAGTCCAAGTTGGAACGATTCATCATTTCGATATTATAAACATGCTCTGAGGGTAAATGGACGACATCGAGAACCATGAATCGCTGACTTTCCGCTTTGCTGACATGATTGAGGGCAGCAGTGACCGCCCTTTGTTCCGCTAAGCTTTTTTCATCCGTCAAAACAAGAATCAATTCCGCTTCCGCTTTCCCAGGAAATGATTTCTTCACCCCGCCCCGGTGCCATGGTTTCACTTTCATCCCGATTTCCAGGTCGGAATAATCGAGGTCATTACCATGTTGATCTTGAATATATGTATCATCGGTCACCATATAGTACGTCCCTTTAATCAAAATCCTTTTATCGTCAAGATCCGTAATGAAACCTTCTTCCCCCTTATCAATGGATTCATCCATGTTCCAATCAGAGGATTGACAGCTACCAAGAATGAAGGCAACGAATATATAAAGGTTTACAATCATCTTCATGAAAATCCCTCCTAATAGAATAGACGGTTTCCCCATGAAATAGTTACCAATCCAAATGAAAACTTCTGTTATTTCAAAAAAAGGGGAATGTCATCGACATTCCCCTTCACCTATTATTAGAGCATCTTTCGCCTTGTCCGGTATCGAAAATCTAGCCTACTTTTTAAAAAATGCTTTTTTTCCTAATGTTTCGGTGACCTTTGGAAACATGTTATACCATTTCCCAGCTAAATTCATCCAGCCAGGGAGATTGATTTCCCTCTTATTGGTCAGCATCGCCGCTACGATTTTAGCAGCGACATCTTCAGGCTTAAGCATGAATTTTTCAACATTCTTTAAGTATGTACCTGATTCATCTGCAATGTTAAAGAAATTCGTTTCTATGGGGCCAGGATTGACGGTGGTCACAAAAACATGATCTTCCATCAACTCGAGCCGAAGTGCGTTTGAATAGCCTAGAACTGCGAACTTGGTCGAAGAGTACAATGTTGATTTAGGAGTGGCGATTTTACCGGCCTGTGAAGCGATATTGATGATATGCCCCGATTTTCTCCTCTTCATATACGGAAGAACCAGCTTTGTGCAGGCCATTAATCCAATGACGTTGACAGCAAACATTGCTTTCGTTTCATTTAATTCCGTATCCTGCGCTTCTTTAAACGTGCCGAAACCAGCATTGTTGACCAATACATCCACTTCACCTATTTGCGCATGGATGTCATTAAACACATTTGTCACCTGATCAGTGTCTGCAACATCAAGCTTATAGGCATATGCATCAATCCCATATTGGGTGATCAGTTCATTCTTTAGCTGTAGTAATTTATCCATGCTTCTGGCCAAGAGGACGAGACGCCCCCCCTGCTTTGCACTTTGAATGGCAACTTCCTTGCCAACCCCTCCGGAAGCACCGGTAATAACAATGACTTTGCCTTGCAACTTATTCAAAAAAGTGAGCCTCCTTGCGAACATTAAGCGATTGAATACAGAATGACCCCTGATCGGATTTCTGTTTCGACTTCACCCAAGTCTTCTAAATAGTCCAGCTGACCGACCGTTTCCGAAAGTGTCAGGCCCACTTCCTGAAGGTATACTTTCGGAAACAGCTGCTGACACACTTCAAAGGCCGATAAAGGCTTATCTTGAAGCATGCTTTTCACCTGCATGGCACGGTTATGCTGCCGCTCGAATCTATATTGAATCAAGTCGGCAACCGCATCTCCTTCCACTTCAGATCCATGTCCGGAGTAAACAGTGGATATGGAAAAATCCAATAATTTCTGAAGTGATGCATTATATTGCAGTAACGGACGAGGCCTCATGCCTCCGGGAAGTAAAGGTGGTTCCATTAATGGATTAGGTGAAATCTTGGCAAGCAAATGATCGCCGGCGATCATGACCCCGTCACTTTCCCGGTAAAAGGATAAATGGCTTTGCGCATGCCCTGGAGTCTCGATCACTTTCCAGCCTGGAAGACCAGGGAGTTCATCCCCCTCAGCCAAATATCCATGCAGCTTCCGTTCACTAAGGAAACTGATTTCGTCGCGGTTATGGATCAGTTTATTTTTCAACTCTTCTGCCACTCCGAACTTTGTGGCATAATCAAGGAAAAAACGATTATGGGTTTCAAGAAATTCATCACTGATAGTCAGCCAGCGCTGATTGTTTTTGTGTCCATAAACCGGGATTTCCTTTTCAAAGAAATCGAGTGCACCAGCATGATCAGGATGATGATGGGTTAAAATGATTTGTTCGATATCAGTCAGTTTCAGACCCAACTCCCCAAGCCCGTTAGTCAAGGCTTCCTTTGATCGTTTTGTTTTCACTCCAGTATCGATTAACGTTAAAGCATCCCCTTTAACTACATAAACATTCACATCACCCACTGCAAACGGCGTGGGCAAAGCAATTTTTGCAATATCTCCATTCCAATTCGCCATAATCTTTTCCACCTTAGAAAATTATATTTATATAAATCTTTTTATACGCTAAACAGGATTCTAAGTACACTTATCATGTATAATTACCATTTTACATGTATTTTTAATTACTGTCATTATTTTCACATAATTCATGTCTATTTTTTGTCGTCCATGCATATATTATCATTGACAGAGTGCTAATATATCCTTCATAATCACAAGTAATTAAAGACGGCATGGCTTTGATTAAGGCCAAGTAAATTATTGATGGCGTAAAGAGAGTGAAGCTCGGAATGTGCTGAAAGGCTTCATCGCCCCCTCATTATTGAACCTACCTTATGAGCCTTCAGGAAAACCTGACGTAATTCCCGCGTTAGAGGATTCAAGTGCAGCTTTTCTGTTTATTTATTATGGAAAAGTTGAACAAAGGTGGTACCACGGAAGCTAGACCTTTCGTCCTTTATTGGATGAGGGGTCTTTTTGTTTTTCAAAAATAAGGCCGAAAATTTAAAAGGAAAAAGGAGCGGGAAATATGAAAAAAATCGCGTTTATCGGAGCTGGATCGATGGCAGAAGCAATCATTTCGGGGCTGGTGACCCAACAGGTAATTGAACCAGCAAATATTTTTGTAACAAATAAATCAAATGATGATCGGTTCGATTATTTAAGGAACCAATATGGTGTAACTGCCACAAGATCCCTGCAGCTATTAGTACAGGATGCAAACCTTGTCGTACTGGCGGTGAAACCAAAAGATATTTTAGAAACGATGCAATCAATAAAAGAATACATTCGTGAAGAAATGCTGTTCATTTCCGTTGTTGCCGGGGTTCATACAACAAGCTTGGAAGGAATCGCCAACAAGCGGTTTTCGATCGTCCGTGCCATGCCTAATACATCGGCAGCTGTAGGAAAATCAGCAACGGCCCTTGCGGCCAACTGTCATACGAAAGAATCGCAATTACAAACGGCGATCACCCTTTTTGAAACGGTAGGTACGGTGGCAGTCGTCGACGAAACCCAGCTAGATGCGGTAACAGGCTTATCAGGCAGCGGTCCGGCTTATATTTATTACTTGGTCGAGGCATTGGAAAAATCAGCAGAAAAAATAGGTCTCGATTCCGAAACCGCTAAGCAATTGATTCTCCAGACACTGATGGGTGCGGCCGATATGTTACAGAAATCACCTAAAACGCCTGCCGTACTAAGGAAGGAAGTAACTTCACCAGGCGGAACGACTGAAGCAGGTCTGAAAGCACTTCAAGCACATCAAGTGGAAGAAGCATTCATTGCCTGTGTACAGGAAGCGACAGAGCAATCGAAGCGAATGGGCAATCAAATAAGTAAAGAACTAGCCAAATATGTAGTCTCGCCGTAAGCCGCATGATGATGATCGGCTATTGCCTGGCCGCTCCTACGGCAGTGGCCAGGCAATAGCCCTTTTTTATGATCCGGACATCTTAAAAAGGGTAATCCTTCCGGAGTGAGCGTTACTTTATAATCAGCATATCATTTTCATCGAAACTCCAATCCTTCGAATACGCAACCTCCCAATAGTAACCATCGGGGTCTGAAAAATATCCACTGTATCCTCCCCAAACAACATCCTGAGGTGATTTCTCGATTGTTCCGCCAGCCTTTTCAGCCTTGTTGATCACATCATCCACTTCTTCAATTGATTTAGCATTATAAGCGAGCGTAAGTCCCGGGAAACCATTTTTCTTGGGCGGTTTTTTCTCATGGATGTCTTTTGCTAGCTCCTCTAAAGGATACAAAGCAAGTTTCGTTCCGGCATTATTAAAAAAAACGATTGCGGGTTCGTCTTCTTTAATCGATGTATGGAATCCCAACCCGTCCCGGTAAAACCTTAATGATTCAGTAATATCCCTGACACCTAAAGTTATAATGTTGATCCTGTTCATACTAGTCCTCCTTTTTCCATGTTTTAAGGGTACATTCGACATCTAAATCACTTTTCCCTTTTTAGCTTGATTGACCATCAGCCAACCATCACAAACGCTTCTTAAAGTTCCTAACAATGCGCACCATTTGCAAAGGCTCCAAGGGGAATTCCACCTTGGATTGCTCCTCATGCAAATTACGTAGGAATTCCACTTTCTTTGCCGAATGAATACATGTTTTGTCAGCTCTAAAGGAATTCCCCCAAACTTATCGAATTCAACAACCAAAAGGGGGAATCTCGATGAATACAAGTGCAGTTGCCCGGTTACTGAATGTTTCCCATAGTACGATTCAACGCTGGGTCACCCAATTGAACATGGAAGTAGAACGGAATCAGCTTGGCCACTACCAGTTTTCGGATGAAGACATTGCATTATTGAGAAAAATCCAAGATCAGCTGAACGAGGGCATCATTCTCCAAAAGGTCAGCATCTCAGAGAAAAAGATTAGAAAAGCAACCATCCAGAAACACTCCGAATCGAATAAAGATCATAATCAACTGCTTGAACGGGTCATCAGGCTTGAAAATGGACTGAAAACAAAAGCGGACGATGTAGTATCCTATCAGCTTTTACAGCACAGAAGTGAAATGGAAGAAATGCACAAACTCGTTAAGAAGCTCGAAGCCCGTATCGAAGCGTTAGAAACACCAATGGGTCAGCCACTTGATTATTTCCTCGCGGCTGAAGAAGCTGCTGCCACTAAAAAGACGAAGAAAAGGCCATTCATAAAAATGATTTTTGGAAACAGAAAGAACGATAATTCATCATGGAGCACAGCCGACAGCGATTAACATCGATTATCATTCAAGATCGTTTATGAGCTCCCCACGATAGCCATTTTCCTTATGCCAAGCATTTCTTCAGTAATAGGACCTGAACTGAATAATCACCCCAAAAACAAAAAGGCCCTGACCCAAGGTTAAGTCTCACCTGGGTCGGGCCTTTTCATCATCTTAAATCAACACTGCACGGTCATTGAGCATTTTTTCGCCTTTGATGCGCTGGAATTCGTTAAGCAGTTTTTCGACGGTTAGCTTCTGCTTTTCAGCTCCTCTAGCTTCAAAAATGATCTGTCCCTTATCCATCATGATTAATGAATTTCCAAGATCGATTGCCTGCTGCATATTATGAGTCACCATCAACGTCGTTAACTGGTTCTTTTCGACGATTTCCTTCGTCAGGTTAGTAACGAGCTCTGCCCGTGAAGGATCAAGCGCTGCTGTATGTTCATCAAGAAGCAGGATTTTAGGGTCGGTGAAGGTCGCCATCAGCAATGATAGTGCCTGGCGCTCCCCTCCTGATAATAATCCCACTTTTGCAGTCATCCGGTTTTCCAATCCTAAATGAAGGGTACCCAAACATTCTTTAAAAAGTTCTTTCCGTTTTTTTGTCACCCCAAAGCCTAAACCTCTTCTATTGGTTCTGCCATAGGCGATCGCCATATTTTCTTCAATCGTCATATGTGGTGCCGTACCCAGCATGGGATCTTGAAAAACTCGTCCAATCATTTTAGCACGGGCATGTTCTTCAATGGCCGATACGTTTTCGCCATCGATGATGACTTCACCTGCATCAGGGAGAATCTTACCGGAAATCATATTCATCAACGTCGATTTACCTGCTCCATTACTTCCGATGACTGTTACAAATTCACCTTTAGTCATCTGCAGTTCCAGATTTCCAAGGGCTAGCTTTTCATCTGGTGTTCCCTCATTGAAAACTTTATAGATCTGATTTAACCGAAGCATATTCTTCCCCCCCTTTCGATAAAGTCCCATCATGACGCATCTGTATTTCTTTAAGCCGCCTTTTCTTCCGGCTTTTTTCCTTTTGTTTATCGGAAATTTTAGGAATGACAAGTGCCCCGACCACAATAAGTGCCGTGATTAATTTAACATCACCTGTTTCCAGGAATTCTACGCGAAGTGCCAAAGTTACGACGATTCGGTAAATGATCGCCCCTCCAATGACCGCAAGCGTTGCACGTGCAATCGTTTTTGCACCAAATAAAGCCTCACCGATTATGACGGATGCCAACCCGATGACAATGATTCCAATCCCCATGCCTATATCGCTAAAACCGTTATATTGGGCAACCAAGGATCCCGAGAAAGCCACTAGTGCATTTCCGATTGCAAGTCCCAGGATCTTCATGTTTCCGGTATGGGCGGAAAAACTCTTGACCATGGCTTCATTATCACCAGTGGCCCGTAAAGCGAGACCAATTTCCGTTTTTAAAAAAGCGGACATTCCAGCTTGGATGACTACAGCCACAATCAGCATAACGATTAATATGGCCCACGTTTTTGGCAGGCTGTCACCGAGACCCACGAAGGATAAAAGACCATTCAACAAATTGTCCAGCCCGGTGCCAGCCCAGGCATCCTGGATATTCGTGATAATGGTTGTTTGAGAAAGCAACGGAATGTTGGATGCACCCATGATCCGCAAATTGATGGAGTAGAGTGCGATCATCATTAAAATACCTGCCAAGAGAGGATTGATTTTCCCTTTCGTATGCAGGAGCCCCGTTATTGTCCCAGCGATGAACCCTGCCACCATGGCACTCAACGTGGCAACGATCGGCGAGAAACCGTTAACGATCATAATGGCAGCAACAGAGGCCCCTGTCACAAAACTGCCTTCCACTGTCATATCCGGGAAGTCGAGAATCCTGAATGTTAAATAGACACCGAGTGCCATGATCGCATAAATCATTCCCGACTCAAAAGAGTTGAATAAGGCTGAGAACATTTTTTTCTTCCTTCCCCGAACAAAAGCAGAGTTTATTTTACAAACTCAGCATCTGCTTTCCATTCTTCTTTTATTTCAACACCCATATCTTTTGCTGCCTTTTCATTGATGACCAATTTCAGTTTTTGTGGATATTGAACCGGGATATCTCCAGGTTTTTTACCATCCTTCAGGATTTCAACCGCTTTTTGCCCAGCTTCATAACCAATATCATAGTAACTGAAGCCATATGCTGCAAAACCGCCAGCATTCACGGAATCAAGCTCGCCAACAAACAATGGGATATCTTGATCACCTGCCACAGAAATAACCGATTCCAGTGCCGAGACAACTGTATTGTCAGTAATGATATAGAAAGCATCCGCTTTTCCGATTAATGATTCCGCTGCCTGTTTAACCTCCGCTGAAGTCGAGACGGATGCTTCCACGACTTTCAATCCTGCTTTTTTCGCTTCCGCTTTCACATTTTTTATTTGGACGACTGAATTTTGCTCCCCTGTGTTATAAACCGTTCCAATTGTCTTGGCGCCAAGCTCTTCCGCTAGGAATTTCATTGACTTTGAAATGGCTTCAGGATGGGAATCCGTCGTACCCGTCACATTTCCGCCTGGTTTTTCCAGAGAAGTAACAAGCTCCGCCGCTACAGGATCGGTAACCGATGTAAAGACGATCGGAATATCCTTGGTCGCATTTAAAGAGCTTAAAGCACTAGGAGTCGAATTCGCAAAAATCAGATCCACTTTATCCCCAACGAAGTTATTGGCAATCGTCTGACTGTTGTTTTGGTCACCCTGTGCAATCTGAAGATCATATTCGGCATTGATGTCACTGTCCTTCAATGCCGCCTGGAAGCCTTCATATGCCTGATCTAGGGAATCATGCTGAACGATTTGAGATACCCCAATGTTGAAGGTATCCTTTCCGCTTTCATCCTTCGCCGCATCTTTTTCCTTGTCATTTCCACACCCAGCCAATAATAAACCTGCGACCAATGTCATAGCTGCAGTTGAATATAATTTCTTTTTCATATTTTCCCCCCGCTTTTTTCTTATTTAAGATTATGTTTTTCTATCGACGCCAGCTTTTTCGCTTTTATTTCCTAAATTATAATCGTTTAGTCCCAATTATTCCAATATATTTTTTAACTTTTTAGAATTTTTTGAGTTCTACATGTAAAACATGAAAAAAGCTGCTGTGAAAGGTATGGTAACTTTCACAGCAGCTATATGAAAAATCAGTGTTCGACAACCTGGCTGACAATTTCGGTAACTGTAGCACGATCAATTTTTTCTTTGCCTTCTTTTAGGGCCTTCAATGTGGCTTTTGCCAATTCCAAGGGTATTTTACAGAAATGGATGATCTCTTTCGTTTCAATCTCTCCAATGTACGCATCTGCTAATGCAAGATTATGTTCGGTATGGGCAAGCATCTCGTCGAAACCCCAGCCATCCGGATAAAAGTTCACACCACGTTCTGCATCTTCCTCACGGTTACGCAGGATATTGACCGTTTGGAGCCCACGGCCAAATGCGATGGCAAGTTCACGGTCCGTTTCGGTTCCATCGTACCAGTTCCACATATCAGACAGCATGACTCCCACTAAACCTGCAACATAATATGTGTAATCATCGAGCTCCTCTTCATTATGGATTTGCCAGTCCTTAGTAACCCATTTTGCCATGCCTTCGGCCATTTCCTTTGTCGACTCCAGGACTTTGGCTTTTGCACCGGGAGGACAAAATTCAATCCAGTCCGAAAGAAGCAGGGTCACCTCGGGCAGATCATCCTTATATGGTTCAAATAACGATTGAAGATCTTCTTCCCTGAAATCCGCATCAAGCAGCCCACTAAGAGCCTGTAAAAGGGAAACCTTACTATCTGCAGAAAGACCGGGGTGATCCTCGATCTCATCGATAGCGCGCATGCAAAGGTATGCAGCTCCAATAGCCTCCTGTAATCCCTTTGGAAGATAGCTGATTGGAATGAAAAAAGTCCGGCTTGTTTTTAAGAGAAAATCCATTGCTTTAGTATGTAGGTCACTTTGGTCAGTCATATTTACACTCCTTTAAATATCCAATGAACAATTGATTTATTATATCAAACATTGGCTTTGATTTCAGCTTCCCGATTCCTCTGAATATAAAGGAACTTTAATTGCCATCAGATCTTCACCCATGATCGTGTTTGCAAAGATCGCTTTACTCTCCTCTTTTAACCTCTCAGCATCCTCCGGAGTATACCGTGAGCTGATATGGGTGAGGATTAGATGTTTAGCTCCCGCTTTCAATGCCGTTTCTGCCGCCTGAACGGTGGTCGAATGATAATAGGCTGATGCCATTTCAGCTTCTTCCGCTGAAAATGTAGCTTCATGAACAAGGTAATCCGCCGATTCAGCAAGAATGACAGCATTGCTGCACACTCTTGTATCACCAAGAATCGTGATGATCCTGCCTTTTTGCGGAGCACTGAGATAATCCTTCCCATTTAAGACACGGCCATCATCGAGACGGACCGTTTGTCCATTTTTCAATGCTTTAAAAAGCGGACCTGGCTTCACACCTTCAGAACGCAGCCGGTCGACAAGTAAGCTTCCCGGACGATCTTTTTCCACAACCCGGTAACCGATGCTGTAAATGCCATGATCGAGCGACATGGCCGTAACTGTGAATTGTTCGTCCTCAAACACTGCGCCTTCCTCTATTTCGATGACTTCCAAGGGATATTTTAAATGAGTGCCACTCACCTGTAAGCTCGTCTTAATAAATGCATCTATGCCTTGTGGACCATATACGGTCAATTTATCCACTCCGCCCTGAAAAGATCTGCTGCTTAAAAATCCAGGGAGTCCGAAGATGTGGTCACCATGTAAATGGGTGATGAAAATCTTTTCAACCTTTCGCGGTTTGACCGCCGTTTTTAAAATTTGATGCTGTGTTGCTTCCCCGCAATCGAATAGCCAAACCGTCCCTCGCTCTTCCAATAATTGAAGGGCGATTGATGTCACATTACGCGCTTTAGCCGGGACGCCTGCGCCTGTACCCAATAAAACGAAATCCACGATACTACCTCCGTTGCAAATACTTTATGACTTAACTATAGCATAACCAAGGTGCTCTTTCATTTATGACCCATTAAAACGAAGCCAAATTAAACTTTTAATGAAATATGAGAAAAAATGCGCAAATTGATTGCTTTGAGGGAAAGCTAAACGTAAAATTAGAAATTGGTGGACACATACGGGAATTCCAACTTTATAGACAGATTTAACGGAAAGTTGAGGTTTTAACATGACAGAAAACAATAAACCCACAGCATTGATCATGATTTTTGGTGCTACCGGAGATTTAGCGAAAAGGAAATTGTTTCCTTCCATATATCGTCTATTTCAAAAAGAGAAAATCAATAAGTTCGCCGTCGTTGGAGTGGCAAGGAGGCCATTGACGAACGAGGAGTTCCAAACGAGTGTCAAGGACTCGATACTTACGTTCGGACATGCGGAAGAAAAGGTCGACGAATTCATTTCCCATTTCCATTATCACTCCCATGACGTCTCAAGTTCGGAATCCTACTTGCAGTTAAAAGACATCGCCGAACAATTAGACGGACAATATCAATTAGAAGGAAACCGGATCTTCTATTTGGCGATGGCACCTGAGTTTTTCGGAACGATTGCCGAACAGATTAAAGCTCAAGGCCTGACTGACACGGATGGATATAAGCGCCTGGTCATAGAAAAGCCATTTGGACACAGTTTCGAAACAGCACAAAAATTGAATGAGCAGATTCGAACTGCATTCGCTGAAGATGAAATCTACCGTATCGATCATTATTTAGGTAAAGAAATGGTACAAAATATTGAGGTCATACGTTTTTCCAATGCCCTATTCGAGCCGCTTTGGAATAACAGATATATATCCAACATCCAGGTTACTTCAAGCGAAACACTTGGCGTTGAAGAACGTGGCCGTTATTACGAAACCAGCGGTGCCCTTAGGGATATGGTCCAAAACCATCTGCTGCAAATGGTGGCCTTGCTTGCCATGGAACCCCCGATCGCTTTGACGACAGAAGAGATCCGAAGCGAAAAAGTGCGGGCATTACGTTCACTTCGACCAATGAAAGTGGACGAAGTCAATCAATACTTCGTCCGTGGCCAGTATGGTGAAGGAACGATAGGCGGTCAAACACTTCCGGCCTACCGCAATGAACATAACGTAAATCCCGAATCCAACACAGAGACCTATGTTGCGGGTAAATTGATGATTGATAACTTCCGATGGGCCGGTGTTCCTTTTTATATCCGTACGGGTAAGAGAATGGATGTCAAATCAACGAATATCGTTGTTCAATTCAAAGATATCCCAATGAATCTGTATTATAAAACGGAAGAAACGCTGAACCCGAATCTTCTGGTTATCAATATCCAGCCTGACGAAGGTATCACACTGTACTTAAATGTTAAGAAATCCGGGACGACATCCAATACAAAGCCAATGAAGCTGACCGTCTCAAACAAAGGGATCGAACACATCAATTCTCCCGAGGCATATGAAAAGCTATTGTTTGACAGTATGCGCGGGGATGCTACAAACTTTACGCACTGGGACGAGGTTGCCCTCTCATGGAAGTTCGTCGATACCATTTCCAATGCATGGGAAAACACTAAAGATGAGTCTTTCCCTAACTATGAAGCGGGATCCACAGGTCCACTTGCATCCGATGAACTCCTTGCAGAAGATGGACATATTTGGTGGCAAGTCAAGAAAAATGAAAATAATGATGATTGAAATGAAGAAGGGATGCAGATTTGAATCTGCATCCCTTCTTTCATTCATGAAACACTCTTCCTCAGCAATTTATCCCGGATAATATGAAACATTTCCTTGGGCTTAGACATTTCTTCCTCTATTTCTGAATTAAGCCAAAATGAAACACCAGATTCTAAGGCAATGAAAAATATAAAAATGGCTACAGCCCACCAGATGATGAACATAAGTCATCCGCTCCTTCTCTCTTCTTTCTGCCTACTGTATCCTACAGTCCGTCCATCTCTTTCAATGTTCAGATTCCTTTTTCCGCAGGTGTTTAAACCTAAAAAGCAAGGATGAATGACATACATCATACTACGTTTTCCCTAAAAAAGGTAAATTAATTGGAACTATTTACAACTAGTTCACCTTTACCATTTTTACCTTTTTGAAAAAGAATGGTAGTCCGCTAAGGTTACACTAGAAAAGGCGCCCGTGAAGGCACCGCTAACTTCGATGTGGAGGGATTAAACGACGGATATTCGTAAAGGATTAATTCCAACAGCGTTGGGCACAGCCGTTACAGCTGCGGGTTATGCAATGAAGCAGACCCGGGGCTCAAACAAAATGGTAGCTAATACGGTTTTTGGTTTCGGTTTGGCACATGTTGTATTAGGGGTCATTGACCTTGTAGAGCATCGGAGATAGTAAAAAAAGAGGGCGCAAAAGCGCCCTCTCAGACTGTAGACAAACTCGATGAAAATCGAGTTTGTCTATTTTTATGGCTTGTACAATTTGGACGTTGATTTCCACTCCAGGCACTCGCTTTCCGCGGGCGGTCGGGGAGCCTCCTCGGCTTTCG